>NZ_AUBR01000053.1 GCF_000429345.1 Desulfovirgula thermocuniculi DSM 16036
AGCCTGGGCGGCCGGTTCCTTGGTACAAAGGAAACATTTTCCTTATTGGCTCGACATCGATAGAAAGGAGGGCCGAAAAAAAGTGCTGGTGACTGCAGCCGGAGTGAACAAAAACCTCGAAGGGAAAAAGCGTTGGCTGTTGAATATACACCATGTAAGGGCTTCCTCCTCCCTTTGTGGTTTTTTGGGGTTTTTCGATTAAATTCGACACAAAGAGGAGGAAGTCCTTTCTTCTTTTAAGTAAATGTGTTACAAAAAGCAGGTTAAGGAAGTGGGTAAAGCTTACCCCTTAGGTCCTAAAATCTTTCGGGTTCAAGAGCTCTAAGTTTTGCATTTTGCTCAGTAGCGATCAACTCGCTACCATCGTCAAAGCGAACTCTATAGGTTTTCCTGAGTACGATGGGCGACAGGTACGTAACCGTTGTTGGGTTCCCATCTTCAGCGAACACCTTGTCGCCGACCCGCAATTCGCCCATCGTGGTCCAACCACGGGTTGTCAAGATTGGAGTGTCCAAGACCAGAGGCGCTGCACTGTACACCTCCGAGCCAGGCTCTCCGTCCGCCACGAAAAGGTAGAGCCCTACGCCAGCGGCAAGGGTTGATTTCCCATTCTTGCGAGGCACCTCAATGTAGGCAGTTCGATACCGCCGGGTCCCGTCGGCCCGCATCCAGCCAAAGATGCTGCCTACTATGAACTGCTGCCAGGGCTCTAGCTGAAACGTGCAGCCGGCCCATTCCCCTTTGGAGTGCCGCAGAAAGCGAAAAAACTCAAGGGCGTGGTCTGCTGCACCGTAATCAAAGTACAACCCCCGTGTAGCGGCGGCCTTCAGGTCCCGCAGGTGCCGCTCGCAGGCCAGCCGGATAAGTTCGCCGGCAACGACCTTTCCGTTTACAACCGCCTCGGCGTAGGCATCAACCGGATGAAGGCTTTTTCGCCTTGCCACGGCGCAGGAACTCCTCGAATTCGTCTTCTTCTTTCTGCTCCGGCAAACTCATCCGGCCACGGCTTGAAGGCGTCAAGCCGAACTCTGCGCAGAAGGCCCTTATCAACTGCATCGACTTCTCGGCTATCTTGACCGCCGGGTGGGGCATGACGTAACCAGTCTCCGTGGTGACAGTCATGCCTTCCCGCTTGATGATCTCCTCGGCCTGCTTCCACCTGGCATAGGCCTGGCAGTAGGCGGCCAGGGCCGCGCCGTCCACCACGGTCAAAAGCCCCAGGCGCTCAAGTTCCGGGGCCACACGCTTCCACTCCCGCTTGGCTTCCTTGTCCAGCCAGCTAGGGCACTTGGGAGCCACCGGCTTTGGCTTGGGTTCGTTTTTGTTAAGTGGCCGCTTGCCAGGATTTCCCTGCAGTATTTTCAACACCGTAGGTTTTGGTGCCGGTCCTCGCCTTCCCATACGTATCACTTCCCTTTTAAGTCCACCATACCCCTTGGGGGTATCTTTGGTTTAACGGTGTCTCGCCCCGGCAATCCCCCCTTAACAAAACTTGCGGCCGCGCGTTCGAGGCCGGGCGCGCGGTCTAGGGCCGAGGGGTGCCAGGGATTTTCACCCCCCTACCCCCTCTATGCCCACCCATACCCCTGGGGGCTTCCCTTATACCCTATGGGGTACATTCTTTTCCTGTATGCAACCTAATGTGGCACTCGCGGCACACACTCATCAAGTTCTCCATATCCAGCGCGTGCCCGCCATGCTTTATCGGCTGCTTGTGGTGAACGATGGTGGCTGGCGTAATCCGGCCCTCCTGCTCGCACAGCTCACACAACGGATGCCGGCGCAGGTACATTTCCCGCACCCTCTGCCAGCGGGAGTCATAGCCGCGTTGGGCCGCCGTCCCTCGCTTCTCACTCTGGTGTCGGTAGTACTGCCTCATGTGCTCCGGGCAGTAGCGTTTTCCTGCTTCGACTAAATTCGGGCAACCCGAGTAACTACACGGCGTTGGTAGCTTCGGCATAATCTCACCTGCAATACAAAAGCCGCCCTCGCGGACGGCTCTACTGGTAGCATAATAGCATACTTGACAGGCTTTCAGGCTTGCAAAAAACTTGCAACCTAGTCCTTCGCCAAGTGATAACCAGGAGGCAATCGCATGTAACAGATTTTAGCTACTAAATAGTCTAAACATTTTTCAGTAATGCTCCACCGATCACCTGCTTTTGAATACCCCCGGCAGCTAATCAGGCCTTCTTTCCACATTTGACGCAACGTCATTGCCGTCTGTTGTGGGCTTAGTCCTGACCCATCTGTCAGTTCTTTGGTGGTTTTAATTTCCAGCCTATTACCAAATTACTTCAGTAGTAGAACTCGCTTTGTTACCTTTCCGACGTGCAAATGGCTACCCACGGTCTTCATCCTTTCTAACGACCCCAAGTTCTATACAGCTTATATGAGCATATCCCTCACAGAAGGGCCTTACATAATATCCCTCTAGTGTTTTCCCACAGATATTGCAAGTCAAAAGTTTGCTCCATTCGTTTTCTCTAGCTACACCTGTGATAAACCTCGTTATATGCCTTGTCTTTTTCCAGCATGCGTCACATGATCTACCTCTCGGCATTCAGTACCACCCCAGCCTTTCCGCAATCCCGTATACAAACCCCGTGCGATAGCGGTGAAATGTACTCTCGTCTATATTCAGGATTTCAGCCATATCCCTGGCCGACAGGTCAAATCTACTCCTCCCCTGCAATTTTTGTACAAGTTCCTGTGGCGGCTGCCAGTCTATTGCCAACCCGTACTTGACCCAGATAACCCTTTTAGCCTCCTCCCTGCACCGAAGGTAAGTATCTCTTATCGCTCCCGTAATCCTCTCCATTTCCCGCAATAGGATATAATCCGCTAGTTTCGTCGCCCTCCTCTCAACTGCCGAGCCATGCCACCCCTCGTTAACCGCTAGCCGCACCTCTGTGCTCCCCGCAAGGATAATATCCTGCCGTATCCTCTCGATTTGCTTGACCGTCTCCTCGTAAGCATATATTTCCGCCTCAATGTGCCTAAAAGTTGCCCGCTTTAGTTTCACTCGTTGCACCCCCGCCGGAAGTATGGTATCATTTACCCGGACAGCGCTTTACCATACCCCGGTGCGGGGTTATTTTTTATGCTTTTTGCGATGCATTATTTTGCCGCAACTCTTCTGCCTTACGTATTAAGCACTCTCGACAAATATACCCAATTATTCGGCTACCGCCCGCTAGCGTTAGCGGAAACTCTCGCCCGTATATCTCTTTATGGCAGAACTCACATATACGACGGTCGTAATTTCTCCATACTTTCGCTCTTTCTGCTGCCTCGTTGATCAGCTTACGCAGATTCACCAGTTCACCGCCTCCCCTTTTAGCAGCCCCGCCCGCCCGGGCAGGGGAGGCTCCTCCATGATTAACCTCCACGCTGTAAAAGGTAGTGCCAACGCCTTGGCCCGCTGGATCCAGTACCCAAGCACCGGTACAATTTCTGGTTGGCGCCACTCTACATACTCCGCAATTGTTATAATCCCGTTCACACCGCCACCCTCCATTTTCCGGGCCACAGCACCAGGAGATAACCGGTGCGGTAATCCAAGTAATCGGCCCGCCCGCATCTCGTACAGAGCCACACCCGCCTGCGCAATAACTTACTCCACGCCCGGACCTTCTCAGCCCCGCACTGCCTGCACCTCATCTGCCTGCCCCGCCTTCCTGCACCTATCAAAGGTCTTTATTCGTGCAAGCTCCCCGTTACGGTAAATGTAAACTTGAAAAGTGAAAATTAGTTCACACTTCACGCAACGCCATCTTGAAACATTATCACCGAAAAAGACCATGTACACCTCATCACCGCACACCGGGCATTTCACTAACTCCCCATCTCCCCCGCCCCTTTTTCCTCTTTGCCAGGCGGTATAGCCTCCCCGCAGTGGGGGCACATCCACGCCATCCCTGTAGCCGCGGAGTAGACTTTCTTGCCGCATTTAGGGCACAACCGCTCTTCCACTTGAATCAAACCTCCACGCGGATACTGCGGTTAACCATTGCTTGCTCCCTGCTCCCTGAGAAATTCCAAGATCTTCCCTAACCGCATGACCACCAGCCACTCCTGCCTATCCACCCTTAGCGCTAGAAAGTCCCTGCCTTCCAGCCAGGCATAAAGTTGCCGGAACCCGTCCTTTCTGCGCTTCACTTCACCTCTGCCTACTCCGGGCCACTCAACATCCCCAGCATAGGGACCACCGGCAGAACCGGAGAGCGGCACCCGCCGCCCCCCGATCAACCGGGCAAATTCACGCTCGCCGTTGCTGCCCTTGCGCTTAGGAGATTTGCCGCCCTTACGCTTGTCGCCAGGCATTCCTACACCTCTGCTTTCCCGCTCCAATGTCCGGGCCCTACCTGGTGCCGGTGGTGGTGGTAATCGTGTCCGAGGTCCTCCAAGTTTTCCTTAAGGGCATTCAATACGCCGGTGATCTGGTCAATCTGGTATTTAACGCCAGTGGTAATCTGTTCCACCTTTCGTTCTAGTTCGTGGCACATGCGGGTAAGGTGCAACACTCGCTCGGATAACTTAAGTACGTCTTCCAAAGGCTCCGGCAAGAAACACACAAGGCCTGAGAAGTATTCATAGATGTCGCCGGCTGGCTGAATACTTGCCTGGTTAATCTGCTGCTCTGCGTCCTGTTCCTGCGTAGTTGCCTCGCCACGCTTGGTGGATAGCAAGGTAAACCCTTTAAGCCCCCACTCTTCTTTTAACGCAACCAGTACCGTCGGATGGATACTATAAACGTCGCAGATTTTTCTGTCTCCCCAGCCCTGCTCTTTCAGGTGGAGGTAAGTATCACGGCTGAGTTTTTGACGCGCATTCTTAAGCCGCTCAGACCTCTCCCACGTTCGGTTACGCTTGTTTTCTGGTTGCTGGTCATAGCTCTCCGAACCCGGCCGTTCTCCTGCTTCCCATGTTGCTTCCGCTTCTGCCGTGCTCAAAGCGGCCGGCCCCGTTTCCGTAGTTACCCCTTCCTGGTGAAGCGCTTCCATTTCCTCACAAACCTCCTCTTCATGTTTTTCTCGCTTTCCGAGGATGGTCCGGTACCACTGCCGCACCTGCATGGCCTTTTCGGGATCTGCCGGTGGCCCGTAAAGCCTTTCTATTTCCTGCCTGTCCATCTTGTAAACCATAACCGGCCCCGGCGAAGCATACCCATCACCCACGCCTGACGTCTCGCACGGAAGCTTACAGCCGCATCTGAAGCGGGATATGCTGGTATTATGGGGCCTGGTCATGTTCCCACACCTGCCATAACCAGCCGTGGGCGTAGAAACCTACTGCACTTTGCGCCACCTTTCTGCCCAGGAGTTTCGTCATACGCTACCCACCGCCTTACGCGCATCCTTCATGTACAGCAACCTGGCCTCTCTCTTGCGTTCTTCACACTTTGCTATGGTCCAGCCGTTCTGATCCTTCAGAATTCCAACACAGCAGCACAACATGATGACACTTTTCCTTTTACAGGCCCTGCACCACTCATGATGGTTGTAGACCCAAAACCACAGCCAACCTTGCCGGATAAGTTGCTTAAAAACGCCCGACATCATATGTCCCTCCCGGCCCACCCGTTTTCTTTGTTTTTAAAGCCCCTACCGCCGCTTCAACACCCGGACCGATAAGACCGGCCCTCTGTGCCTCCCTGACCAGGATCACTTCTTCCGGCGTCACCTCCGGTCTGTCCTGGCCGGTTTTAAACGGGACCAGGTAGAACACCCGGCCGTCGCCAACCCTAAAATAGTACTCCCTGTTTAAAGCCCTCCGCTTTGTCAACTCGTTTCCTATGGCCATCCTCAGCGCCAGGACCTGCCTCTCGTACTTTCCCAGGGTTTCCACCATCCACTCCCGCGGTAACTCCGCCGCCAGGTCCACGTTTTCCATCACCGCACCCAGGGCCGAAACCGCAAACAACCACTTCAGTTTTTCCCGGTGCTCGGATAGGCTGGCCTTTATTTCTTCCCACTTGTCGGCCGGTATCTTGCCCTGGACCAGCTTGTAGTGGGCCGCTCCGCTTTCGCTCTTCACTTTTATTAAGCCGGCGCCCATTTCCCGCAGCGCGCTCAGCACCACGTAGAGCGGCCGCAGGGGTTCGCATTCTTTGTACTGACCGTCGGGCCCGGGGTAACCCAGGTAATAGGCGTTGGTGAGAACATCCCGCCAGTAGCGGTTTTCTGTGTCTTCGTCCGGAATTTCCGTTTTTACAGCCATATTTGGATAATCCTGGTGTTCCCGAAAACCCTGCGGTTTGATTTCCGGCTGTACCTGGCTTTGGGGCCGGCGATCCTTATTTTCCTGGGAGCCCTGATGGCTTGCCGCCTGTGTTTCCGTTTCTCCGCTCAATATCCGTTCGAAGCGCCCCATTATGGCTGCCCCCTTGTTTGCCATTTATTTCCTCTAATTTAGGAAAAACTACCCCCTACAAGCACCCCAGCTGCGTTTCCAGATTTTGATGGGTTAGATGAGGTTAGATAAGGTTAGATGACGTCTCAAATTGATCTAACCCTGCTCAGCCCTACAGCCACAAGGCTTTCAGGGTTTAGGGTTAGAAAGTTAGACGGATTTTCCGTAAAAATAGGTCTAGAAATTTTGAGCGAGATCACATAGGTAAAAGATTTTTTTGACCTTTTCGGTTGCGCCCCAAAAATTTTCGTAAACACCCAAAACTTCATCTAACTTTCTAACCCTGTACCCTCAAAGCCTTGATTCCCAAGGCTTTGAGGGGGTTAGATGAATTCGACCCTCCGTCTAACCTCGTCTAACCTTTTCCGCTGAAGCCTTGAAAATCAAGCATTTCTCCATCTAACCTTTTTAAATACTTGCTATTGATTACGCTGGTACTTTAGTCATCCGCCGCCAGCCCGCCGTTTTTGGACAGCATTTCTTCGATTTCCCTTAAAACCTCCGGTGCCTGGTTGAGGTCGAACGTCCACACCGCCCGGGTGCTCCCTTCCAGCTTCTTGTTTTCGCCGTGCGAAACGTAGTAAGGCTCCTCTTTTAGGTACTTCATTATCGAAGCCTTGTCGAAGGGTTCGCGCCCCGTCTTCTTGCGGTAGTGGATGGCCCACTTCTCGTACACGGCGTGCAGCCAGACGTAGAGCAGGCGGTCGCCGGTGACCCGCATGTGCCGCCCGTCGATTTCGTTCTCCGAGACCAGGAAGCTGACGTCGTTCCAGAACTGGTTCAGCATGTGCTCCTGCTCGCTGGTGCGCTTCATTTCCTGGCAGACCTTCTCTACCCAGCGGATGAAGTCGTCGTCCTGGAGCACCACGGCGTCGAAGGCGCCGGCGCAGATCGCCCAGTTGGTGGCCGTCCGGTCGGATATGTCGCGCTTGCTCAAGGCATCTTTGAGTTCCCTGATGTTGGCGATAATTTTTTCCGCGTAATGGTCGTAGTTGAGCAGCAGGTGGTAGGTGAAGCCGGAGAAATCGTAGCAGTTTTTATTCAACCAGTCGAACCACGTCCGGTCGCGCTTGTACTCCGATATCTGCAGCGGCACGCAGCGGGTGAAAAGGCCGTTGTCTTTGGGGAGCTCCTCGCCGGAGATGGCCACGCAGGCGTTGACCGCGAACCCTTTGGCCTGGAAGGCCGTGGGCGTGCCCTTGCCGGAGAGCTGCCGGTTGTAGGCGCTGCGGAAAAAGCCGTCCTTCTTGATGATGTTTGCTTCGTTGCGGTACTCATCGAACCACACACCGAGCCCCGAATAGTAGGCGAGGGCCCGGGTGATGAAGTTCTGGCTGGTCTCGGCCAGGCCGATGCCTTCGGTGTCCAGGCCGAAGAAGTTCATGATCCAGTGCAGGAAGGTCGTCTTGCCGGATTCCCGCTTGCCGTGGATGAACAGGATCGGCAGGCAGCGGAAGGCCTCGAACACCTTGCGGTTGAACAGCGTGGCAATGACCCAGCCTATGGCGACGTAGGCTTCGTACCCGCCCACGGTCTGCTTCAGCTTTTGAGCGATATCCACGATGTCTACCGGTTTTGTAGACAGCGAGGGGATGGATTCTTCAGTCCGACTGCCGTCCAGGCCGATTTGCAGGCTCTGCGGCTTGTACCCCCGACCCTCCACCCAGATTATGCCGTCGTTGTCCGGCCAATACACCTTGCCCTTCTTGATGGCCAGGTTGCCGAACAGCCACAGGTGGTCCGAAATCTGGCCGATCCGGTCCGGCATGTAGATAAATTCCCCCGTATCCCGGGCGAACTCCAGCTTCCAGATGTTGATCAGGTCGTCGCCCCTGCCTTCGAAGATGTAATTGCCTTTGCTGAAGCAGAACTTCTTGAACTCGCCCGGGCCGGCCATGTCGCTGGGGTCCAGGGGGAAGATGTCCGAAGTCTCGCCGTACTCGTTGACGAACTGGACGTTGCGCACCACGCCTTCAGGGGTGAAGAAGCTGGACTTGATGTTGATAACGAAGTTGCTGATGGTTTCTTCGTAGGGCTCCCCGTTGCGGTACCTGGTCACCACATACCGGTTGAATTCCCGCCTGATGTTGAGCCGCGTAAAGTGCATGTTGACCTTGCGCTGTACCACGCGGCGGGCCTCTTCGTCCAGGCTTTCCAGAAACTCCTGCGGCGTTTTGGCCCGGGCAATGACGTTTAAGATTTCTTCCCTGGTTCTCCCCTGGGCCAGGGCGCCGTCGAAGTCGATCTTCCCCTGCACCCGCCACTCGTCCGGCAGCCAGCCTACTCTGGCGTCGAACCCTGCACGGCCGAGTTTATAGGCCATGAGGTAGGCCCAAAGCTGGGTGTCGTAGCGGTCGGAGACTTTTGGCTTGTAGTTGGGGTACTCCGGGTTGTCTTTTATTTCGTTGTCAAAGATCACGGTGACTTTTTTAACTCCAAACTCCCTAAGCAGGGTCACCAGCCTGTCCAGGTGCTTGCCGCCGAAGGACGATACTCCGGGCACCGCCACCGCGGGGATGCGCCACTGCCACAGGGCAGCCGCTTTAAATTCGCCCTCGGTCAGCACAACGTGCTCCGGGTGATCCTGAAGGAAGTACCGGCAGTAAACCTGCGGGGGAAGCTTTTCAAAGCCGAGCTTGTGCGGCCGGATGTAGTAAACCTCTACTTCACTCCCACCCTCAACTGCGTCTTGGCTGCATCGGTCGCCCAAATTTTTGCCAGCAGCCCCGGTGGGCCGTCCCGGCGCACTATCCTCACCTTCTTCACTACCTGCGCCCAACCCGTCAGTGGGGTTGCACCGTGCTAGGCCGGGTTCATCCTCGCCGTGGTTCCCCATGTCGCCCAAATTTTTGCTGCTGGCCCCGGTAGGCCGTCCCGGCGCCGTTTCAATACCATCATCCTTCTCACCAACATCAATGGCGCCCGTTCCGTCAGTGGGAACGTACCGTGCTAGGCCGAGGTATGGGATCAGGATCCTGTCGTCAAGGAGCTGGCTGTTCACAATCAGCTGGCCGTTCGCCCTAACCAGCACTCCCGATTCAACCAGATCTTCCTCAGTGAATTCCTCCAATAACCTGTCCTTTAAAGCAGCCGCGTGCTTGCCCAGGGACCGGAACATGAGCCGGTCGATGGTCTCGTCCGTAAACCCCCGCTTCTTTTTAAGCTGCTGCCGGTGAATGTCCGTCAGCGGCAGGAGCTCGCAAACCCTGGCGTAAATGCGGTAAATTACTGGTTTGCCAATCTCCCTCCCGGCAACTGGATTTTTTTGAGGCTTTTTCTGGCCTTTCTGTTTGATGGACGTTACCTTTTTAGTGATTCCTGCCGCGTCTTCGATGAGTTTCTTGGCGCTTTTATAGTCATGGCCGAGCTTCTTTAAGAAGCTGACCAGGTTGCCGCTTTCGCCACAATGCCAGCACTTCCAGAGCCCTGTGCGGGTATCGAAATAGAAGTGCTTTTCTTTATTACAGAACGGGCAGGTGCACTCCCATTCCTTTCCTCGCTGCTTTATTAACCTGACTCCCTGTGAGCGGAAAAAATGTTCTACGTCGAGGTGGTTCTTTATAATCTCGTCCAGCGTCATGAAAACACCACCCGAAACGTGTTTGCTGCTCAGTCTCCGTTAAGGCCCACCAGCCTTTCCTTCAGCCGGCTGTAACGCTCTTGAATGCGGTCGTTTCTGACGGCTATTTCTACTGCTTCGGGCTGGCAGACCAGCACGAGCCGGTGCTTTGCTCGGGTGATGGCCGTATAAAGCAGGTTGCGCTGGAGCATTATATAGTGGCTTTTAACGCAGACCACGATGCACAGCGGGAATTCGCTGCCCTGGCTTTTGTGCACGGTACAGGCGTAAGCCAGGGTGAGCCTGTCCAGGTCTTCGGCCGGGAAGAAAACCTCCTCCTCGAACCTGACCCAAACCCCCTGATTTTCGCCGTCACTCACTATACCGGTCACCTTACCTATGTCGCCGTTGAAAACGCCCTTCGGATAATCGTTTTTTACCACCATCACCTTGTCTCCAAGGCGGAAGGTTTTCCCGTTAAATTTGTGCTCGGTTTTGGCCCGGGCAGGTGGGTTGACCAGCTCCCGGATGGCCTCGTTTAAGGCATCCACGCCCGCAGGACCCTTGTACACAGGGGTAAGGACCTGAAAATCCATCGGGCCGTAGCCGTCGCTCAAAGCCTGACGCACCCGGTCGGTCACCACCTGGATCACCTGATCGGCGCCGCCGACGAATATGCATTCCACGTCCTTATTGAGAGATGCCAGAGGCGGCACCACGCCGCGGCGCACCATGTCGGCGCAGGCGGCTATTTGGCTGCCCTGCGCCTGGCGGTAATTGAATTTCAGCCGGACGGTGGGCACCACCCCGGAGGAAATGGCATCCCGCAGCACGCTGCCCGGGCCCACGCTTGGCAGCTGGTCCACGTCGCCCACCAGCACCACCTGCATGTTATCGGGCACGGCGGCAAAGAGATCGGCGGCCAGCTTAATGTCGGTCATGGAAAATTCGTCTACGATGAGGAGGCCGGGGGCATGAAGCGGGTTGTTCTCGTCTACCTGAAAGCCGATCTCCGGGTGGTATTTAAGCAGCCGGTGGATGGTCTTGGCCTCCTGGCCGGTCACTTCGGAGAGCCGCTTGGCCGCCCTGCCAGTTGGCGATGCCAGGTAGACCGGGTTAAAGGGGTAAAGCTTTTTGTAGGCGGCAATGATGCCGTTGGTGACCGTGCTTTTGCCGGTACCGGGCCCGCCGGTGATGATGCTCAGGTGATTGGTCAGAGCCGTCTCTATGGCCGCTCTCTGCTGGGGCGCGTACTCGATGCCGGCCGCCTGTTCGGCAAAGTTGAGGGCCCGCTCCAGATCGTTCTGGTCAATGTCCGCCTGCCGGCCTACCAGGCCGCTCATGCGGGTGGCCAGGTAGCATTCGGCCCGGTGGAGATCTGCCGGGTATATGGCATTTTCTTCTCTTATGAGCCTTGCTTTTTCTATCAGTGCATTGCAGGCCGCGGCGATCTCGTCCACCCCCACCCCGCAGCCCCTGCCCAGCAGCTTTTGCACCGCCGGAACGATGTCCCGGGGCCGCAGGTAGCAGTGGCCTTCCCCCTGGGCAGAGCCCAGGACGTATTCCACAGCCGCCTCTACCCGGCAGGGCGAATCCGGGGCAATACCTACGGCCTGGGCTATCCGGTCGGCGGTATGGAAGCCGACACCGAAAATCTCATCGGCAAGGACGTAAGGGTTTTCTTTGACTACCTTGATGCTGTCCGGGCCGTAGTGGGCGTAGATCTTGGCGGCCAGCCTGGGGGTCACCCCCTGGCGGCAGATGAGGGCCGCCAGTTCGGCCAGAGCGGTATTCCGTTTCAACCCGTCAATGATTTCGCCGGCCTGCTCGGGGCTGATGCCGGGAACTTGGTAGAGGAGCTCCGGCTGCTGTATGATCGTCTCCAGGCAGTTTTCACCCAGGGCGTCCACTATCCTTGCTGCCCGCACGGGGCCCACCCCGTAGGCCAGGGTGGATAAGTAGGCAATGATCCCCTGCCGGCTCTGCGGCAAGACGAGCTCGCAGGCATCAAAGGCGAACTGCCGCCCGAACTTCGGGTGCTCAACCCACCGGCCGGTAAAAGTAAACTCGTCGCCTTCCCGGATGGAGGGCATGTAGCCCACGGCGGTTATGTAATCGTCACCGGTGTCCACGGAAAGCACGCAGTACCCGTTGGATTGGTTGTGAAAGCGCACCCTGTGTACGGTGCCGCGAATGGTTTCCGGTTCTGTAACCCGTTGAGGCATGGTCATTTTTCTGTGCACCCCGCTTTTGTGGAGGCCCGGGCGGCCCCGTTAAGACGGGGACCGCCCGATCTCTTTAAAACGGCTCGTCGTCGAGAAAGGCGCCGGAGCCTGCAGAGGCGGAGACATCGATTGTCTCATCGTTGCTGTACTCGATGCCTTCAACCTTCGCGGTGCGCATCGCCGCCTTCAGGGTGGCGGCGTAATTCTTCATGGCGGCCCTGTCCTGGGGCGACAGCGCGCCGACGAAACTCCAGGCCACGGCGGAATAAGTAATCCCGTCTTTGTTCTGCGCCCTGTACAGCTTGGCTTTGCTGATGGCGCCGTAATAGGGGACCTTGTGCTTGGAGGTCAGGCGGCGCATGTAGGCATTAAAATCTTCCAGGCTGGTCGGCGGCAGGGCCAGGAGGTATGGAAGCATCTCTCCTTCGGTCAGAAGATAGACGCGGCGGATGTTTTTGCAGGCCTTGCCGCGGCCGCCCTTGGTATTGCTGCCCCAGGCGTTTAGCTTGCAGGTGTCGCAGTTGCCGCCGGGCTTGCCGACGCCGGTCTTGGCGTCCAGTGCCGAGCAGGTGGGCGGTGTGCCGGTCCCGGCGTATTCCCCTTCCCAGTAGGCGTTTACGCGGTAATGGTCCAGGATCACGCCGACCAGTTCTTTGACCGGTTCCGTGCCTTCCTCCGAAGGCACCTCGAAGGTCGTCCCGCCGCCGGGAGGAATCCTAATGCGCGGGAAATCTATTGGCACGTCTTCGCTGAAGTTGGCCTGCATGACTTCCAGGATCTCCCTCTGCTCTTCCGGAGAGCAGAGTACCGGGGACTCGAACTTGACGACGGCAAGTTCCTGCTTTGCCAGAGCCAGAGTCATGTTTTCGAAACCTCCTTATATTTTGGGGATTCCGGCCAGGAAATTTACCTTGGCCGCAAGTGCGGCAAGGATAGCTTTTTGCGCCGAAAATTCGTTGTACAGCTGGTCGAGGGTAAACTTGGCTTCGTTGTAGCTGTCTTCCACCGCGCGGTAATTGCTCAGCGCTTCCTGGTATTCGGGGCTGGACTTCGCCCGGCGGATAAATTCCGCCTCCCTGGCCTTCTCGTTGGAAAACAGCGGCTTGCCGTTTTCGCCCACGGCAGCGTTGATATCTGCTATGATGTCCGCTTTTATGGTCTCCAGTTCAAGCTTTGCGTCTTCGAGAGAACGCTGCAGAGAAATGAGGGTGGTCTGCTGGGCCTTTATTTTTGCCGGGTAGGATTGAAGCGTGGTGATTGTCTCGTCGAGGTTGAGGTTTTCCAAGACCTGATTCAGGGTTTCTTGGACGGCTTTTTTGATGTAGGGCAAAATTTCTTCGTAATTTATCCGGAAAGTGGTTTCCACCTCAGATCACTCCTTTTGTGAGCCTGTGTGGCAAAAAGGTTTGTGTTGGGCCGGGCCGCCTGACCCGGCCCCACGGGAAGGAGAAGGTTTAAGGAGGTTGGGCCATGCCGAGTGGCATGGTTAAAGGTCGAGAGTTAAGATACCGCAAATTGATTCGTCGAACCACGCACACTTTTCTTGTAAGCATTTCTTATTGAGAAGCGGGCAGATTTTTTCTTCCTGCGATTCTACGGGTTTGTTTTCCTCTCTATACTTTTCTGCTTCTTTTTCGGAACAGTCATAGCACGGTAATTGGGCTCGATCGCCGCTAAGGAGTGCTCCAAGGCTTGCTAAACTATTCACCTCATACCACACGTCATTGCCACATTTATTCACGCATTCCCATGCGACACAGAGGCTGTACTTTGTTGTGGTATCGTTCCAGCGGTATCTAAAACGTAAACCGTCCACAATTGCTTCCCAGAAAACTCTTGGCTCCCAGGAAAGCTCTTCTTCTATCGGTACAGGAAATAGTTCAATTTCTTTAGGGTTAACCTCAAGGATTCGTTGAAGCTCTTTGATAAGTTGCTCGCGCTCGTATTCCATCGCTATTTCCATATTTTTTCTTTCAAATTCTGCTTGCCTCTTTTGGGCCTCACGCCACGAATTTAAGGCTCTTATTGAAAGGCTCATTTTATCCCTCGCTTTCGGTTTTTGGGTATTTTGCAGGGCGGGCGGGAATCGAACCCGCTCACACCACTTGCGGTGTGTTTTGGAATGCGTGTCGCCTCCACGCCGCCGCCCTGCAACCCCCAAATCGCTCAGCGGTGAGCGATCTCCTGCCTTTGTCTTGGCAGGGGAGGCGGGACTCGAACCCGCGTCCCGGGATTTGGAGTCCCGGATGCTTGCCGCTGCACTACTCCCCCACCGTGCCGCCCCGGGGCCTTTCCTCCCCGCCCACTTTTACGCCGTCGCCACCGGGCGCAGCTTGCATCTCTACCAAAAACGTGCTACAATGTAGTGGAAGGCTCTTATAAGGCGCTCAACTTCGTGCGGCTAGCAAGCCGCCTTTTCTTTTCTCCGGCGGATCATAGTTGCAATCGGTAACAATCGTGACGCCCAAAGTTTTAGCTCCTCGATTTTTTGCTCCAAGTCCAGTAATTCATTAAGTATGGCTTCAAATTCCGGTATTTCTTCTTCCGTAATTAACCCATCAGCTGCTATTTCTAACAAACGATTCCTGATTAACCGCACGTCGTTGTGCTCCTTTAATAACCCCAGCACGATAGTTGCCAGATCTTTGTCAACTAGCGGGTATGCATACACCTGACCGATGGGACAGTAATCTGCGCAATACTTTGCGGTTAATACCGGCTGGCCGTACACTTCTGCCATTTTGAGGACTATCTCTGGTGGCACCAGCGTATGACCATTTTCGTAATTGATGAGTGTCCTACTGCCAATATGGAGCTTAAACGCTGCCGCTTCTATGCTCAGCCCGGCTGCTTTCCGTGCAGCTTTAAACATTGCACCACCTCCCTTCGCGATGGTTTAATGTTTTCAAGGAACTAATCCCCACTACCTTATCCCCCCACCCCCGGCGCTAGGGCCCGGTGCCGGGGGAATCAGCCCCGCCGTTACGGCTTATATGTCGCAATGCCGTATTTGCGGAAAGCAAGTAGCGATTCTGCTATTACTTTCACTGCACAGTTTTCTTTCACCCACCACGCACAGTCTTCGCCTTCGCACCAATGCTCGTGATCTTTTCCGTTTGGTTTAGCGAGAACCTTAATTGGGCAAAGTCCCCTATCGTCTGTCACCGTATCAACCCCCCGCTTCGGAAGAAGTATGCCCATATTTCGCGCTTACGGCGTTCAGCATTTCTCTTATCTCTCCACATTTTCCACCGCACCCAAAGACGCCTCAAAAGTTTTCTCACGCTACTCCTCCTTTCCACTACCTCACCGCCTTGAGCTTGGTAGCCAAAGTGCTATCTTCCGCGTACTCCCGGGCCAGCTGCTCCAGCTCTACCCGGTACTGCTCCAGCTCTTCCCTGGCCTTTTCCGCCTGCCGGATGATACGCTGGCACTCGGACATCTTCATGAGCAGGTAAAACATGCGGTCCTCGTACTGCTCGCGGGTCACGTTGTCACCTCCCCTCTATCCCGCCGTGGTAACCGGGCCGTCCAGAGTGCCGGCCCACTCCAGGATGTCCTTGGCTCGAAATCGCTTGCGGGTGCCAATGGTGAAGTACGGTATCTTGTTCTGCCGCACCAGCTCATAGATCATCCACTCAGACACCCGTAGGAGCTTGGCCACCTCTTTAGCCGTCAGCACCGGGTCCACCTGGCGTATCTCCAATTCTTCCGCTATCTTCGGATATTCCGGCTTCGGCTTCGGCAGCCGCTTGCCGCACATCGGGCAGAAGCGGGCACCTTCGGGGGCTTCGGCCTGACACTTGGGGCATTGCATCGGGTCACCTCCTACTCTACTGCACGCCTTTTTCTTTCGGCCCGTTCTATTTCTATAAAGTCACGTTTCCGAAAACCATCTACCACACTGCCGCCGCGCAGGGTTAACCGGACGTAGCCGGTGAACCGGTGCAGTATATCGACGACCTCTTTCCCGTTGATGCGGTCGCCCTCGCGGACCTCTTCAATGGGGATTTTGAGCTTCACCGGCTTCACCTCCCCATGGCTCTGCTGTAGATAATGTGGATGAGGCTCACTGGTTGGCGGCGCGGGGACAATGCTCGCTATTGCAAGCATGTTCGATTAAAAAAATATCGTCAAAAGAGACACCTAAAACATCACATATTTTTTTCGCCACACCAGGGCTGGGGGTTCTCCGGCCTGTGACGATTTGGTTTGCATAAGGCTCAGAAATACCCACAGCTCTGCCTAAGGCCCTTCGGCTATAGCCGGCCTTTATGAGCATTTCCTGAAACGCGGTTGGGTCCTTCAGTTTGATCCGTTGCATTTTCTCACCGCCCTGCTTGCAACTGCAATCTTGTTGTTGTAATCATATTAGCATAAAACGCTTGCTGATGCAAGCACTTTTTTGTTCAAAAACTGGCTAAATTTTTTCGTGCTTTTTATAATGGTATTGTAGGTGATTGCAAATGAAAGCGGCAGAATTTGGTAGATACCTCCAACATTTGCGAAAAAAGAGAGGGCTGACTATAAGGCAAGTTGAACTAGCTTCTGGTGTTTCGAATTCTTACCTTTCCCAAATTGAAAACGGCAAAAGAGGTATCCCATCTCCTGAGATATTAAAAAAGTTGGCTCCTGTTTTACATGTGTCTTACAAAGAGTTAATGGTTAAAGCTGGCTATCTCGATGATTATGACCAAACTGGTGTTGAAGAGAAAGGTGACATTGGCACCCTAGCCGCTCACCGTACCGATGACCCACTGAAGGAACTCCCTGAAGAGGCCCGACGAAGCCTAGAGGAGTTTCAGGAATACATTCTCCGCAAATACGGCAAAAAGAAAGATTAACGGACCTGCTACTTCGGCCAAGGGGTAGCAGGTTTCGGCTTATTTAGGGCATTCGACATGATTCGTCAAGCTAGGACAGGTGATGCCATGCCGGTGGAGTTATTCCGGCTCGCCGAAAGAGAAGGGATAATCATCGAGTGGTGGGACTTTGAACCACCACTAGAGGCAGTCTATTGGGCTATGCCAGGGCTGCCGCCGGTGATTGGGTTGGCCAACTCCCTCGACTATGCACCCAGGGCGTATTTCAGGTGTGTGTTGGCTGAGGAGTTGGGTCACCATTTTACCACTGTGGGTTGCCGTATACCTCGCACCTACTTCCACTACCGGGACCGCATGGAGGTGAGCCGAGCAGAGTATAGGGCTTTAAGGTGGGCGGCGCAATGGTTAATACCCTTGGACAAGCTGCTACAGGCGTTTAGACGAGGCATTGTTGAGGTGTGGGAGTTAGCAGAGTATTTCGATGTGACGGAGGAAATGGTGAGGTTTAGGTTAAATCTATCTGATATCTTGATGCTCAGGCTGGCTGGATAAACGAAACCCCAGATAGTAAGTAAAGAAAGGTGGGATGCCTAATGTTTACTGTCTTCTTTTTGTTGTTTCTTATTTCTGCGGCTGCTTTAATTCTCGGTCTCATCAAGCCAGACTTTATCCTGCGCTGGGGAGAAATAAAGAATCGTAAAAGGGTGCTCAAAATCTTCGGTGTCACTACGGCCCTGCTTTTTATCCTGACGGTGGCCACCGTTCCTGAACTTACGCCGGAAGAAAAAGCCGCATTAGCACAGAAGAGAGAGGAGGAGAGGTTAGCAAAGGAAGCCCGAAAGGCAGCTGAGGAAGCGCGAAAAGCTGAAGAAGCCAGAAAGCGACAGGAGGCCATAGCCGCTAAAAAGGCAGCTGAAGAAGCAAAGAAGGCCGAGGAAGTAAGAAAACGAGAAGAGAGCCAAGCATCTGCGCCTGCGGTCCCTTCCGCTGCAGAAACCGGGCAGCCTGCCCAACTCCAACTCCAAGTAGAACAGGAACAAAGACAAGTTGTAGTTCCTACACAAGAGATAACAGTCGCCAATTACAAGGAACATGCAGCACCGATTATCAAAAATTACTCTGAGCTTTTGATAAAACTAGGAAGCATCCTAACACAAGCTGGATCTGGCACCATGTCTCAGAGAGAATTAGCATCAGCAGTTGAACCTATTTCGGCAGAACTTCAAAACTTAATAGATCAAGTAGATAAATTAGACCGGCAGGCAGCATCAGTTTTCTATCCGGGCGAAAGTATACGGATCACAACTTATCTGAGCAACTCTATTAGAGGAACTTTTGCCGGAGTCAAATTTCTTAAAGAAGGTAAATTTGAAGCGGCGAATACATTGCTACAAGAGGCGCAAAGAGATTTTCAAAAGTTCTTGAGCGGTTATCAAAAGCTTTAGGAGGAATTTACCATGAAAAAGTGTTTTGCTTTCTTCTTGATAATAGCTTTGCTTTTAACTGCTTGTTCCTCTCCTTTCTTTTCTAATTCCCCGAAAGCTGCACCAAGCACACCCGCTACCACCCAGGCCCCCCAGATGGAAAGCAAAACTCAGGCGCCACCACAGCAATCTTCTCCCCAAAAGGCTGAGCAAGAAAAGGCATCACCAGTAGTGCTGATTTCGGCAAAGGTTATAAAGGTTGTAGATGGCGACACTATCAATGTAAACATAGACGGCAAAGATGAAACCGTCCGGCTCATCGGCGTGGATACACCGGAAACTCATCACCCGAGTCAACCGGTGGAGCCATACGGGCCCGAAGCCGAAAACTTCACCCGCTCACAGCTCGACGGCAAGACAGTGTACCTTGAAAAAGACGTGCAGGAGCGGGATAAGTACGGGCGGCTCCTTGCCTACGTGTGGGTAGATAAGCCCACTGAAATCAGCGACCAGGAAATCCGGGCCAAGATGTTCAATGCCCGGCTCCTCCTGGATGGCTACGCCCAGCTGTACACCGTATCTCCAAACGTCAAATACGTCGATTACTTCCGCACTTACCAAACCGAGGCCCGGGAAGCCAACAAAGGGTTATGGGCGCTAGGGCCCGTGCCCAACGCACCGCCCGCTTCTTCTAGTCAAAATGTACAGGCTTCTTCGGGCAGCGTTCAGGCTGCTTCCGCCGGCGGCCAGGTGCAGGACCAGAAAGAGATTACGGTTTACGTCACCAGGACGGGCAAGAAATACCACATGGACGGGTGCAGGTACCTAGCGAAGAGCAAGATACCCATGAGCCTGAGCGAGGCCAAGGCGGCGGGGTATGAGCCGTGCAGTGTGTGTAATCCGCCGAGGTAGGGCAAAGAGGAAATACTGGCTCACGGAGGTACGAATATATTTGCTCCCATGAGGCTAAAGTTTAAAATTTACTGTGATGAAAGTCGAACTAATGACCCCTATAAGTTAGTTGGCGGTATTTGGATAAAGGCCGAATATGGTTGGCCTTTTGTCAACGATTTCCATAAAATATGCGAAAGTAAACTCAACAAGATACCTGCTCACATGAAATGGTCAAACGTACCATCGAAACCGGAATCGAAATACATGTGTTTCTATACCGACCTAGTCGATCTATTCTTCGCCTACATGAATTCAGGACACATGTTCTTTAGGGTCATTGTGGCGCATCCAAACTATAGGTTTGATCATCCCATTTACCATAGGGGCGATTTTGAAGAAGGTTTTTACAAACTTTATTATCAACTCATTTACAGAACGCTATTGCCCTTTAATGAATATCACATTCGTTTGGCATATAGGGATGTCCCTAAAAAAGTAGTGGCAAAAGACGAAACAACTCGACTAAAAGAATTAATGAATGCGTTAAACAGGTCCATTAACCGTGATTATTCTTATTCCCTTGATGAATTACCGGTAAAATCAATTGCAAGTCGCCCTGCTGAGGGTCGCCGCCTAATTCAATTGGCGGATATTCTTATAGGGGCAACTGGTTATCATTGGAACAACCTACATAACCGACCATGCGCCAACAAGGGAAAGGTCTTTCTCGCAAGTTACATCGCGGGTAAATTAGGGAGGAAAGACCTGGTATTTACAACCTCTCCAAACGATCGCCGCTTTAATATCTTTTTCTTAAATCCAAAATAAGTAAGGCACCCTTGGCCCTACTAACCCCCGAGGAATCATCCCCGGGCTTCAGCACCAAGTGGTGCCATCATTCTCCTGGTTGACGTATTGTCATTAATTATTATACCACCTTTGTGGCAAAAATCCTCCTCATTTTTTAAAATTTTTTCGTGGAGGTATTCCTTAATGCCCGGCCACCTGGAAAAGCGCAGCAACAAGAGTTGGACAATCGTCGTAGAGCTTGGCCGCGACCCGGTAACCGGCAAGCGCAAGCGGCTCAAGAAGGCTTTCCGGGGCACCAAGAAAGAGGCAGAAAAAGAGCTGGCCCGGCTGCTGACGGAAATAGAAAAAGGCACTTACGTTGAGCCCACAAAGCTAACGTTTGGGGAATATCTGCTCAGGTGGCTTGATGACTACTGCCGCCCCAATCTTGCCCCGTCTACCTTCGACAGCTACCAGCGGATTATTAAGAAACATATCATCCCCGCCCTGGGCGCTATCCCCATGGCAAAGCTACAGCCCATGCACCTGCAGAGCTATTACTCCGAAAAACTGGGCGCCCTTGCCCAGCGGACGGTACAGTATCATCACCGGATAATCCGGGAGGCCCTTAACCACGCCATGAAATGGCAGCTAATCCCTCGCAACGTAGCTGACGCAGTGCAGGCCCCCAGGGCTAAGAGGCCGGAGATAAGTGTGCCAGGACTGCAGGAAATAAAGCAACTGCTGGAGGCTGCCCGCGACCACCAGGACTATGCCCTCATATGCACGGCCATATTCACCGGCATGCGCCGGGCCGAGCTTCTGGGCCTCAAATGGGAGGACGTGGACACCAACACGGGCACCATTTCGGTGCGCCGAACTCTGCAGCGGCTGCCGGAAACCGGCTTCATATTTACGGAGCCAAAGTCGCAGAAAAGCCGCCGGCAGGTGCTTATCCCGCCGGTCCTAGTGGAGATCCTTAAAGAGCACCGACGCCGGCAGTTGGAAAACAGGATGCGTTTAGGCGAGAAGTACCAGGACCACGGCCTTGTTTTCCCAAGGCAGGACGGACAACCGGAGGACCCGTCCAACATAAGCCACCGGTTCAAAGCCCTGGTGGACAAGCTGGGGCTTTCCGGCCTACGCTTCCACGACTTGCGCCACCTGCACGCCACCATCCTCCTTGCCCAGGGAGTTCACCCGAAAGTGGTCCAGGAGCGGCTGGGCCACCAGACGGTTACCCTCACCTTGGATACTTACTCCCACGTTATCCCCACGATACAAAAGGAAGTGGTGGAGAAATTACAGGATTTGTTTGGGCACCAAACGGGCACCAAAAAAGCTTAGCGGGCACCACTTTTAAGGTGCCCGCTAAACCGCGCAAGCCTTGATTTTTCTGGTGCCGGAGACCGGAATCGAACCGGTACGGGCCTCGCGGCCCCCGGGATTTTAAGTCCCGTGCGTCTGCCAGTTCCGCCACTCCGGCTTAAACCTGGTTTAATCTTAGCATACGCCCGCCTCCCCTGTCAATTGGCACAAAAGGCCCTGTCCGTGTCAAGATTCAGTAGGTGCCCTCACAAGAAAATTTCCCTTATGAGACCCCATCACCCAAACGAACGCCTCGAGGAACCTGCCTTGAAACCAAACCGTAGATGGTTTAAACAAGCCACCACAGAGTCGGCCTCAGGAAATAAACACCAGCATGAGCATACCATCCGGTTACATATGCGTCAGACGTGGCCGTAGAGAGCAATCAGGCCTGCCGCCAGCTTTTTGCTCCCCCGGTGCTGGACGCCTCCAGGGCCAACGACCCCGACGTAGGGAGCGTGACGCCGGTGAGGTTCTGAATTGCCGACAGG
>NZ_AUBR01000054.1 GCF_000429345.1 Desulfovirgula thermocuniculi DSM 16036
CGGGCGTTGGTGAAGTCCCGGAAGTCCTCCTTGAACTGCGCCCGCACGCGGTTTAAGACCGGCACGCAGTCGGCCAGGGTCTTGATCTCCTCGCCGCTCAAGCAGCGGATGACCGGGAGGTAGTAGGCGGTGTCGGGATAGCCAATGGGGTGGTCCGGGCCGTAGCGGCGGATGGCCTGGTTCAACAGGATCTCCGCGTAGCTTACGGCTGTAATGGCCCCTTCGTATACCTCTTTGAAAAGCCTCTTGGGCTCCTTGCCCGGCTCTATGGCGCCTTCAAATATCTGGTCAAAATTGATGGCTTCGGCCATACCGTTTCCTCCCCGTAAGCCTTCTTTACCAGGTCATGGACAGGGCAGACTCGTACTCTTCGGCCACCTGGCGGTGTAGGCGTAGCTTCCACGCCCTGTATTCCAGCGCATTTAAGAGCTTTTGCACGGCCACCTCAATATCCGGCTCCAGGATGAAGTACCCGCCAAACACGTCCGAGGCAATTTGGGTAAGAATGCTGTAGATCAGGTCGCACCCTTCCACCGGGGGCATGGTGCCCACATGGGTAGGCAGGCCGATGGCCACGCACCAGGTGCCGATGCTGGTGGCCTTGCCGCTCATGGCTTCGGGAGCGGAAGCCACAAAGGGCACCTTCGGGGTATCCACGCCGAGGTCGTCGGCCATAAGCATTAAAAGCTCGGCAGCCCTGGAGTTGTCCACGCAGGAACCAATGTGGAAGACAGGCGGCAGGCCGTACTTGAGCTCGGCCTTTTCCGCTATGCGCCGATAGAATTTCTTCAGTCCGGGCCCGCAAAGCTCTTCCACCTTAGCCGGGTCCATGAGCCCCGCCTTGGCGCACGCCTGGGCATGGCAGCCGGTAGAGATGACAAAGACGTCGTTTTTGAGCATGGCCTTGGCAATTTCTATGTGCGCCTGATCCTGGAAGGTCTTCAGGTTGTTGCAGCCGGCCATGAGGATGACGCCCTTTAACTCGCCGGAGAGAATGGCTTCATTGAGCACCCGTACGGGGTTAGCGGGGTTAATGGCCCTGAAAAGCTCCAGGATGGCTTCCAGGCTCCAGCCGGCCACCACCTTGTTCTTCACCTTAGGAATGTGCACCGGGCGACCGGCCCGCTCCTTGAAGGCTTCAATGGCCTGGCGGATGACTTCTCTGGCATTCTGCATGGCCCGGGCTTCCTGGTAATCGATGTGCATGGTGTTGGGCATCTTGACAATATCGGATGTGGTAATCAGCCTCGTGCCGAAACACTGGGCCACCGCGCTCAGCCCGGGCATGATGCACTGCACGTCCACCACCATGGCATCCACCGCACCGGTGCAAATGGCCAGTTCCTGGGAGGCAAAGGAGGTCACCACGGGGATGCCCTGGCGCATGAGCACCTCGTTACCCGTGCAGCAGATGCCGGCCAGGTTTATGCCGTCAGCACCGGCCGCCCTGGCTTCACCTTCCAGCTCGCGGGCCGCGGCCACAATCATCTCGCTCAAGAGGGGGTTATGGCCGTGCACGACCACGTTGACCTTTTGCGGGTCCAAAACGCCCATATTGGCCTCGCTGACAATGGGCCGGGGGGTGCCGAAAAGAATGTCCGAGAGGTCGGTGGCCAACCACATGCTGGCCAGGTCGGCCAAGCCAACTCGCACCGCGCTGAAAACCAGGTTCACCGGGTCATTGTCCATGCCTACGTGGGCCTGGGTCACCAGATCGGAGATGGTGGCGTGGATGCCGTGGGGCATGACCATGTGGCTCCGGTACCTCTCATTGCGGGCCGGGACCACCTTGTGGACAATCCAGGCCGCTTCCCCTTCGCCCTTTAAGCGCCGGAAATCTTCTAGGGCCAGTTCCGCCAGTTCTCTTGCCAGGGTCAAATCGTCTTTGCCGTCGGCCTCCAGGCCCATTTGGCGGCAAATGCGGCGCAGTTTCTCGGGGTCTTTGACGGCATAATCCGGTGCCTTGCCGTGAGCCACCATTTCCAGCACGTGGGCAATGTGGTTGCCGTGCTGGGCGTGGGAAGCGCAACCGGTGAGGATCATCACCCCCACGCTGCGGGCCACGATGGTCCAGGAGTTGGCCCCGCAAATGCCACGACTGGCCGGGCCCTCGTCGGATTTAATGCGGCAGGGACCCATCATACAAATGCGGCAGCAAATGCCGCGATAGCCAAACTGGCACTGGGGCTGCTGGGCCACTACCCGGTCAAAGGCAGTTATTACCCCCTTCTCCCTGGCCACATCAATCATTTCCAGCACAGCCGGGTCCACAGAACGCTTCACGCTCCTGGGCTCCACTACCCGAGGAGTCTTGTCCGACGGCCGGCTGGTAAGGCTCGGGTCTCTAAACCTCGGCATGGCTATCCCCCTTTATGAACTTTTGTCAAGTTTCTCTTGTGTCATCTTACCAATTATTATGAACATTTGTCAACACCCAAGTGACCATTAAAAACAAAAGGACCCGGGCAGGGCGCGAAAGGCGCCGCCCGGGCTCCCCGTTTCATTATTCTCCCTCTTTGGGGCCTTCTTTCTCTTCCAAACTCCTCTTAAGGCTTCCCAGCATATTTTCCCAATAGCCAATCCAGCTTTTGAGGACCTCCTTGGGAAAGCTGGCGCCGGCGAGCCCAAAGGAAGGCCAGAAGGCCCCAAAAGGGAATCCCCAACAACGGCCCCAGCCGCGACCCCAACCGCGGCCCCGGCCGCGGCCAAACCACCAACCCGCCGGGTTGGCAAAGCCGGGCATGTTAAAGCCAGCGCAAAAGCCCATCCTTCTGCCGGTCATGGGCCCCATGCCCCAAGGTCCGGTCCTATCACCTCTCGGCATGAGAACTACCTCCCTTCATTGTATTTTAGTTACCTTACCGGAGCCGTTAAGCTCTTTTTGCGGGATCTTTTTTCACCACCCCCTCCTCCAACGGCGGCGGTGACGGCGCCGCCAGCGCTGGTAACCAGGCATGGTATGGCGGGAGCGGTAGAGTTCCCCCCGCAGGTACGCCCGCAAGACCTCCTCCACCTCCCCGCTCACCCAGGGGAAAACCTGAATTCCCCTGGCCACCAGCCAGTAATAAAGGGCATTGCTGATCCCCCCGCAGATCAGTACGTCTATACCCAGCTCCCCAAGTTGTTCCGGCAAAGATACCCCGGTCCCATCGTTAACCAGCCTTACCTGCCGGCGTGAAGTAACCTGCCCCTTATCAACCTCCGCCAGCAGTATTTCCTGCGCCGCATCCAGAAGCGGCGAAATGTACTTGTCCCACCGGGCGAGCGCAATTTTCATCAAACCACCCCGACCTGTCTTGCCTTTCTTGCAAAAGGAATGCCAGAAAAGAGAGCCCTTTTACACGCCAAATGAGAGGGCCCGGGCCATAACGGGTATGGCAATTTGCAATGGTGCTGAACCTCTTCCATGGCGTTCTGCAACTATCCCTCAACAGAAGGCACCTTTATGCCGTAGCGCTTCATCTTGCGCCAGAGGGTGGTCTTGTCGATCCCCAGCTCCCTGGCCGCCCGCGTGCGGTTGCCTTTATGGCGCAGCAAGGCCTCATAAATCGCCTGCGCCTCCACCTCGGCCAGGGTACCTCCCTCCAGCGGCTGACGCCGGCACTGGTCTCGTTTTTGCGTGTGCAAGTAAGATGGGAGGTGTTCCGGGGTAATTAAACCGCCCTTGCAGAGAACATAAGCGTGTTCAAGGATGTTCTGCAGTTCCCGCACATTTCCCGGAAAGTGGTAGCCCCACAGGATGCGCCACGCCTCCTCTGAAAGCCCTTCCACCGCTTTTCCCCGGAGGGCATTAAGCCTGGCTAGGAAGTGGTCCACCAAGAGAGGGAGGTCTTCCTTGCGCGCGGCCAGGGAAGGGAGGGTAACTTTAATTACGTTAAGCCGGTAATACAGGTCCTCGCGGAACAAACCCTGTTCCACCAGAGAGGCAAGGTCCTTATTGGTGGCCGCCAAAATCCTCACGTCTGCCTTTACCGGGGCAACGGCTCCCAAAGGCTCGTATTCCTTTTCCTGCAGGACCCGCAAGAGCTTCACCTGCATGAGCGGCGAGACGTCTCCTATTTCATCCAGAAAGATGGTACCCCCCTGGGCCAGGGCAAAGCGGCCCGGCTTGTCCTTTGCGGCACCGGTAAAAGCCCCAGCCTTGTAACCAAACAACTCCGATTCCAGGAGCGTGTCGGGTAAGGCGGCACAGTTAAAGGCTATAAAAGGCCTGTGGCGGCGAGGGCTCAAGTTATGGATGGCCCTGGCCACCAGTTCCTTGCCGGAACCCGTAGGTCCTTCAATTAACACGGTGGCATCGCTGGCGGCAATGTCCGGCAAAAGGGAGAAAAGCTTTTGCATGGGCGGGCTTTTACCTATTATGTCCATGAAAGAGTATTTCTGGTACAGTTCCCGGCGCAGCTCCTCGACTTGGGAAAGATCGCGGAAAGTTTCTACCCCGCCAATTACCCTCCCGCTTCCGTCCTTCAACGCGGCAGTGCTAATACTTATGGGCACCCTCTCACCGGCGGCATTTACTATGTAAACGGCCTTATTGATCACCGGGCAACCGGTTTCCAGCGTACGCTTCAAGGCACATTCCCTTTCACAAATATTGGCGCGGAAAACCTCCCAGCAAAAGCGCCCCAAGGCCTCTTCCTGGGGCACCTGGGTAATCTCCGCCGCCGCCCGGTTAAAGTAAGTTATCCTCCAGTCCAGGTCCACGGTAAAGACCCCGTCGCTGATGCTGTCCAAAATGACCTGGGCCACGTTATCAGGTGCAGGTTTTCTCATCAGGGCCCCCTCCCCGTATAGCAAAGGAAATGCGGGGCTATAAAAATTTTAGAAAAGTTATTGACATATGTCAATTACAATTATAAAATGGTTACAGTTCTCAAAAATTTCGGCGCGAGGCGATTGATAAATGAAGGTTGCTATTTGTGCTCAAGGAACTCACCTGGATGCCCCAATGGACCTGCGTTTCGGGCGCTGCCCCTACTTTGTGGTGGCGGATCCCCAGACGGGGGAATGGGAACACGTACCCAATCCCGGTCCAGGCGCTGCGGGCGGTGCGGGCATTCAAGCGGCGCAGCTAATGATAAAGCTCAAGGTGGACGCGGTCATTACGGGACGTTTAGGACCAAATGCGATGGAAGTGTTGAAAAAGGCAGGCATCAAGGTCTACGAAGGTACAGTCGGGACGGTGCGGCAGAACCTGGAGGCCTACCGCCAAAACCGGCTCCCTTTGCTTACCCAGCCAAATGCCCCCGGCGGCCACAAGCCATAAGGGAGGGCGCCGGCAATGATCGTGGCCGTGGCCAGCGGCAAGGGCGGCACCGGAAAAACCACCGTGTCTACCAGCCTGGCGCTGGTGGCAGCGGAGAAAGGGAAGGTTTGTTTCTTAGACTGCGACGTGGAAGAGCCCAACGCTCACATTATTTTAAAGCCCCGCCTATCTGGGCAAGAAGCCGTTCGCGTACGGGTGCCCGTCATCGAGCAAGAAAGATGCACCTTGTGCGGTCGGTGCGCGGATGTTTGCGCCTTTCACGCTCTGGTTGTGCTGCCACAGGAGGTAATGGTTTTTTCCCCCATGTGTCACGGCTGCGGGGGGTGCTGGCACCTCTGCCCGGCAGGAGCCATCCACCCCGGCTGGCGGGAAATCGGGCAGATGGAGGAGGGAGAGTGCGGGAAGATACGCTTTGTGCACGGGCGGCTTAAAGTAGGCGAGGCGATGAGCCCCCCTCTCATCAGGGCAGTCAAGCAAAGGGCGCAGGCCGGCGCGCTAAACATCGTTGATGCGCCCCCGGGAACTTCCTGCCCGGTGGTAGCGGCGGTGGAGGGAGCCGACTTTTGCCTCCTGGTTACCGAGCCCACCCCTTTCGGGCTGCACGACCTGGAGCTGGCCTGGGAAATGGTAAGCCAGCTGGGGATTCCCTGCGGGGTAGTGGTAAACCGTTCTGACGGTAGGGATGAACCTGTAGAAGAGTTCTGCCGCACCAGAAACCTTCCCTTGCTCATGCGCCTACCTCTTGACCGGGACGTAGCCAGGGGGTACGCCCGGGGTATTCCGCCAATTGCCGTTCACCCGGCCTGGAAGGGGCACTTCCGGGAACTACTTCACGCTATCTCTGAAAGGGCTGGCTTAAAATGCGCGAAATCGTAATCCTCAGCGGCAAAGGGGGGACGGGCAAAACCACCATAAGCGGAAGCCTGGCAGTCCTTGCCTCCAACAAGGTAATGGCCGACTGTGACGTGGATGCAGCCAACCTCCACCTTTTGCTCAAGCCGGTCACGCGCTCGTCCTTTCCCTTTTACGGTATGCCAAAGGCGAGGATTAACCGGGAAAAGTGCCTGGAATGCTACCTGTGCGTCTTCCGCTGCGCCTTTGAGGCCATCGAGCCGGGCCTGGTGGTGAACGAAAGCCGCTGCGAAGGGTGTGCGGTGTGCTACCACACCTGCCCCTGCAAGGCGGTGGAAATGGTGGAACACGTGGCGGGTCGCCTTCACATCTCCGACACCGCATACGGTCCCCTTGTCCACGCCCGGCTGGGTGCCGGGGAAGACAACTCCGGCAAGCTGGTCACCGCCGTGCGCAGGGAGGCCCGCCGGCTGGCCGAGGAAGAAAAAAAGGAACTGATTATTACCGACGGGCCCCCGGGCATAGGCTGCCCGGCAATTTCCTGCCTGGCGGGAGTTGACCTGGTTCTGGTGGTTACCGAACCGACCCTGGCCGCGAAACACGACCTGGAGCGGGTCCTGGACCTGGCGGATCATTTCGGCTGCCATGCCGTTGCCTGCATCAATAAATGCGACCTGGAGCCTGCCATCACGCAGGAGATAGAGCGCCTTTGTCGGCAGCGGTCCGTACCTGTGGTAGGAGAGCTTCCCTATGACGAAAAGGCAATGGAAGCAACTAAAAAAGGGCAGCCGGTGGTAGAGCTGGGCGGCCCGTTGGCAGGCCAGATAACCGCCCTCTGGCGGGAAGTGAAAAAGATCTTGGGAAAGAGGTGAGAGGTTTTGACCCAGCACCAAGGGCATTGCCGTACTTGCCCGGACAAAGGAACGGAACACTGCCAGCCGGAAAGCTGCTCCTCACCCCCCATCCTGCCTCCCAACGAGCTTACAGAGATCAAAAAAGTAATCGGCATCATGAGCGGCAAGGGCGGGGTGGGCAAATCCTCCGTAAGTGCCCTTTTAGCCGTAGCCCTTAAAAGAAGCGGTTTCCAGGTGGGCATACTGGATGCCGACATTACCGGGCCCAGCATTCCCAAGCTCTTCGGGGTCATCGACCGTCCTGAAATGGACAATAAGTTCCTGCGACCGGCCAGAACCCTCACGGGCATCCACATCATGTCCCTTAACCTGCTGCTGCCTCAGGAAGACGACCCGGTGATCTGGCGCGGGCCAATCCTTTCCGGAGCCGTAAAGCAGTTTTGGACCGATGTGGCCTGGGGGAAGCTCGATTACCTCATCCTGGACATGCCCCCGGGAACGGGCGACATACCCCTCACGGTAATGCAGTCCTTCCCCCTGCAGGGCCTGGTGCTGGTATCCTCGCCCCAGGACCTGGCCATGATGGTGGTGAGAAAGGCCATGAAAATGGCCCGCATTGTTAACGTGCCCATTCTGGGGCTGGTAGAAAACATGAGCTACCTGGTTTGCCCTTCCTGCGGGGAAAGCATCCGCCTTTTTGGGGCAAGCCACGTGAAGGAAGCGGCCCAGAAAAACGGCCTCCCGCTTTTAGGCTCCCTGCCGGTGGACCCGCACTTTACCGCGCTGGCCGATACCGGCCTGGTGGAAAATTACGATGGCCCGCTGATGAAGGAAATCCAACCGCTGGTGGAATTCCTACAAAAAACTAAGGAAGAAGGAGCGTGGTGAAGGTGAAGGTAGCCATTCCCAACGAGGGCGGGTTTGTAAACCAGCATTTCGGGCGGAGCAAAGAATTCGTCATTTTCGAACTGTCCGGCGGTGAAATCAAAGGCCAGGAGGTTGTTTCCACCGCCGCCCTCCAGCACAACCACGAGGGCCTGGCAGAGCTTTTCAAGCGCAAGGGCGTGGACACGATCATCCTGGGCGGCGTGGGGCCGCGGGCCATTCAGGCCTTGCAGCTGCACGGCCTGAAAGTAATTACCGGCGCCAGCGGCAGCGTCGGCGAGGTAGCCCGCGCCTACGCCCGCGGCGAGCTGGTCACCCGGGAAGTAAGCTGCTGCGAGCACGGGCACGGCCACGACCACCGCTGCCACGAGTAGGTGCTTTTTCGGCGCGCCCTGGAGAGGTAAAGGTCCCGGCCCTCCGGGGCCTTTTCCCCTTTTGCGGGCCCCTGTTTTTTGGTAAGATACTGTAAAACGGCAGGAGGGATGGGCGGTGGTTAAGGTAACCGTCCTGGTAGAAAATACCGTTGGCTTACCAACAGGCCTCGTGGGAGAGTGGGGCCTGGCCCTGCTGGTGGAAAAAGAGGGCAGGGCCATCCTTTTCGACACCGGCGGCCGCGGGAATATCGTGGCCAATGCCCGCGCCCTGGGGGTAGACCTTAAAAAAGTGGAGGCCCTGGTGTTAAGCCACGGCCACTTTGATCACACCGGGGGGATGCGGGACTTTTTGCTTGCGCGTGGCCGCCTGCCCGTGTACGTTCACCCCGCGTTTTTTGCCCTCCATTACAGTGCCCAGCCGAGGGAGCGCTACGTAGGGGTGCCCTTCCGCAGGGCAGAACTTGAAAGCCTGGGCGCAGAGTTCAGGGAGGTCAGGGAACCCGTAGAAATTTTGCCCGGCCTGTGGGTGAGCGGCGAGGTGCCGCGCAAAACGGCCTTTGAACGGGGGGACCCCAACCTTTTCTGCCTGGAAGGCAACCAAAAGGTGCCCGACCCTTTCCGCGACGACATGAGCTTTTACTGCGTTACCGCCGAGGGCCTGGTGGTAATTCTCGGCTGTGCCCACGCCGGCGTGGTGAACATTGTGGAGCACGCCCGGCAGGTTACCGGGGTAAGCCGGGTCTACGGCATCATCGGCGGCACCCACCTGGGGCCGGTGTCTAAAGAGCAGCAGGAAGCAACCATAGCGTACTTAAAAGATCTGGACCTTTCCTTCCTTGCCGCCAACCACTGCACCGGCCTGCCCATGATGGCACGCCTGGCCGCCATTTTTGGCAGTGCCTTCCACTTTGCCCCCGCCGGCGCCTCTTTTACTTTACCCATAAGGAAATAAGGGGGGCCTGAAGATGGCTCTTGCGGATGTGAGGAAGAGCCGCGGCCTTTCTGCCGCCAGCATGGCCGTAAAGGTGGGGATCACGGTTAAGGAGCTGTTGGCCATTGAGAGGGGCGAGCAGCCACCCCGCCTGTGCGTGGCGCAAAAGTGGGCCAACGCCCTGGGCATAACCTTCGAGGAGTTTGCCCGCCACTACTATGAAAAGGCAGACCCGGAGCAGCTAAAGTACTGCGAGTGCGAGGAATAAGGGAGGACCTGGAAGGCCGTGAACATAAAGCTCAAGGATGCCGTAGAATACTTCGTTGACAACTGGGACATTATGGCCGTTTTTGTCAACCCCCGGGGGGATTACGCCGTCCCTGTCTTCGGCAAAAAAGACCTCTTCCTGGTGGTAGAAAAAAACGGCAGGGGCATTTTCCTGGCTTCCCTGCCTCCAGATTTGATGGACCTGCGGCGGCTCGGCGAGGAGGACAGCGACGAGGCACGCCAGTACATCTACCGCCGGCTGAAGGAGGCCAACCTGGCCTAGCGCGCAGGCGTTGCTTCATTCCTTTTCCGGGCCGCCGGCTTCTTGCGCGGCACTCAAGCAACCGCCCCGGCTTGCCCTGCCCGCGGAGAGGGTAATCTCTTACTCTTCCTCCAGCCCCTCCAGAAGGGCCAGGGCGCTTTCGCCCAGCGTATCGCTGTTGTAGCCTCCCTCCAGCACGGCAAACACCCTGCCCCGGCAGTGAGCGGCAGCAAAAGCGCCCACCATTTGCCCCACGCTACGGTAATCCTCCGTTTTCAACATGCGGCCCCAATCGTGCTCGTGCCGGTCAAAGCCGGCGGAAACGGCCACCAGGTCGGCGTCCCCCTGCCGCGAAAGAAAATCCTCCAGGTCGCGCAGGAAGTCCTGGCGGCCCATCCCCTTCACGTGGTGGTAAACCACCTCGGGAACGCGGGCAAAAATATTGGCCGTGCCGTCACCGTAATGCAGGTCGATGTCAATGATGATGGCCCTGGCAATAGCGCCGCCGCGCCTCAGCTTTTCCACCGCTATGGCCACGTTGTTAAACCAGCAAAAGCCCCAGCTGGAGTCCGGGCTGGCGTGGTGCCCCGGGGGCCTGATCAACCCGAAAGCCTTTTCCCCCTGCGCGGCTAGTTGGGAAGCCGTGATGGCCCCGCCTGCCGCCAAAAGCGCCAGCTCGTAGGTATGGGGGCGCTGCTTTACCCATGTCAGGTGCCTCGCCGTGTGCACGAGGAGCACGTCCTCTTCGGCTGCCGGGTAGGGCTCCACAAAGGGGAAGCGCGCCGCCAGCAAGGCGGCGGCAGGCTCCAGCCTCCCCGGCGCGGCAGCGGGATCTGAGGCGTAGACCTCGTGGTAGCGCGGGTGAAAAACTACCTTCAACATCTCCCCTCCCCGTAATTTACTTTATAAAAGGGCTTGGGAACGGCCGCCGGCATAGCAGTACAGGCACCCTGCCGGGCAGGCCATGCTGTACCACCCTAAATCCACCGCGTGGGTGCAGCCGCAAAGGGGCCGCTGGCCCCCGGCCTTATCTGCGCGGCACCTTTCCCCCAGGGGGTGCAGGGCGGTTAAGAGTTCTCCGTCAATACAGCGGGACATGGGCATGCCGGGCACGCAGCAGGTGTAAAGCACGGCGCCGTGCCTTTCGGCCACCAGGGAAAGCTCCGCCATTATGCGCTCCCTTTCCGCCGGCAGAAAGGGTATCGCCTCCCAGCCCGCCGCGGCCAGGCGCCGGCGCACCTTGGGATACAGCTCCACAAAGGAAGTAGAAAAGCTCTTTACCCCCAGGGAGGCAGCCCGGGCAATGACCTCCGCTGCCGCTTCTACGTTGGAGATCACTTCCCTGCCCCGCTTCACCGCCACCAGCGGGTCTGGGCGCACGCGCAGGCGGCGGGGGTCACCGAGAAAAGCAATGAGCGCCGGAATTTTGGCCAGCACCTCTTTCGGAGGGGGCACGCGGGGTTCCATCGGCGTACCCCCCAGACCGGTTATGGTAAGGTGAACGTACACCTGGGCGTAACCCTCAAGCACGGGCCTGAGCCTGACCAGCACCGCCTCGGGGTACTTGGTCCAGACCACCACCGTGTGCACCCTTGCGGGCGGGTAGCGGGCAGAAAGCAACTCTCCCAGCCTGGCCGCATGAAAGTAGGGTTCGGTGCGGCGGGAAATGCTCACCACCACCTTGAAATCTCCCGGCTTCACGCGCGGCAACCTTCCCCCTCCCCGATTTGCCCTCTGCCCGGAAGGAATCAAGTATATCATAAACGAATACTTTAGGGGTTGGCCAGAATCCTAAAATCCCGGGGGAGGAAAGAAAGTGAAGACGGAAACCAGTGCCACCAAGGCCGGCGCCGACCTCTGGACCACGGTCCTGGCCTACTTAGAGGTTACCAAGCCGCGCTCGGTTTTCCTTCTCGTCTTTACGGCTTTGGCCACCATGATAGTGGCGCAGGGGATGTATAGCCCCCTTGCTCCCCTCCAGTTTGCCGCCGCCCTGGTGGCGGTTACCCTGGCCTGCGCCGGGGCCAACGCCGTGAGCTGCTACATCGACCGCGACCTGGACGCGGCCATGGAGCGCACCAGGAGGAGGCCCATCCCTGCGGGGAGGATCAGCCCGCCCGTGCGGGCCCTTTACTGGGGCCTGTTGCTCTTCACCTCCTCCCTCATCCTGGGGTGGCTGCTCAATCCCGTGGCCTTTGCCTGTCTCTGGGCAGGAATGCTCGGCTATGTGGGAGTATACAGCCTCTGGCTGAAGCGGCGGAGTTCCTGGAACATCATCCTGGGGGGCTTCTCAGGAGGGGTGCCGGCCCTCTTTGGCTGGGCGGCTGTGAGCGGCAAAATTGACCTGCTCCCCGTCCTTATGGCCGCCCTGGTAGTGCTGTGGATCCCCAACCACATCTGGAGCCTGGCTTTCTTCTACCGCGAAGATTACGCGCGGGTTAAGGTGCCCATGCTTCCCGTGGTCTGCGAAGCCAGAAAAGCCCTGCACTGCCTGCTCAGCACCGTGGTGCTCATGGTAGCCTTTTCGCTTTTAATTTACCTGGCGGGGCCGTGGGGACGCATTTATCTCGTGACGGCGTTGCTAACCGGCGCCGCCTCCCTGGCCCTCTCCCTGCACGTATACCTTCACCCCACGCCGCAAAACGCCTGGCGCCTCTTCAAGTTCTCCAGCCCCTACCTTTTCGTGCTCTTCCTGAGCATGATGCTGGACGCCTGGCTCTAAGCCCTCCAAGGAGGTTAACATGCAGCGCCTAACGCTGGCCATTGTGCAGTTCCCGCGCGGCGATAATCCGGAAGAAAACGTCGCCCGCATGGCCCACTACCTCTCCCGGATCACACCGGGCACGGACCTGGTGTTGCTGCCGGAGGACTGGCTGGGACCCGCGGTGGTCGACTTTGAAGAATACTTTAAAATTGTGGAGGGCCTGGCTACAAAAGTGAGCAGCCGCCGGTGCCTCTTGGTTTCCGGAGCCCAGTACGTGCGTTGCGGGGGGCGCATCCTCTCGCGGGGCATCTTCTGGGGCGGGGACCTGGACGCTCCCGTCTGCTTTGAAAAGCTTTTCCCCTCCCAGGCCATCGGCGAAAGGGACTACATTGCTCCCGGAACCCTCCTCCCCGTGGTGGAACACCGGGGCGTGAAAGTGGGTGCGGTGGTGTGCGTGGACCTCATGTATCCCGAAATAGCGCGCAGCCTGGCACTTGAGGGAGCGGCCCTCATCCTCAACCCCGCCAATATCCCGGCCACCCGCATGCCGTTGTGGCACGCCGTAGGCACCGCCCGCGCCTGTGAAAATACCGTTTTCGTGGCCATGGCCAACAATACCGCCACCAGCTACGCAGATGGCCGGGAAGTGATGGGGGAGAGCTTCCTCGCCCCGCCGGACGGCTACGGCTTCTTGAGCTGCGGGCGTGAGCCGGGAGTTTTTTATTTTAAGCTGGACCTCGCGAGGATTTCCCGCGTCAGGCAGCGCTGGCCCTACCTGGAGGATGTGGCCAACCTCACCCGTCCACCCATACCGGTTTCCTCTTTTCCAGGAAAGCCCTGATTCCCTCCCGGGCATCGGCAGTAGTGGCATTTAGGGAAATAACCTCTGTGGCGTAATTTAGGGCCTGGAAATCTTCCATGTTCAGCTGCTGGTAAAAGGCTCTTTTGCCCACGGCAATGGCCGAAAAACTGTTCTGGGCTATCCTGGCTGCCAGCTCGCGGGTGGCCTCCTCCAGCTTTTCCCGCGGGACTACCTTATTTACCAAGCCGCACGCCAGTGCCTCCCGGGCGTCTATGAAATCGCCGGTGAGGAGCATCTCCATGGCCTTTTTGCGCCCCACATTGCGGCTTAAAAATACCGCCGGCGTGGTGCAGAACAACCCTATGCGCGCCCCCGGGGTGGCAAAGAGGGCGTCCTCCGCGGCCACGGCCAGATCTGCTGCCGCCACCAGCTGGCAGCCGGCTGCCGTGGCCACGCCGTGCACCTGGGCAATTACCGGCTGGGGGATTTCCCTGACGGCCCGCATGGTTAAGTAGCAGGTCTGGAAGAGCCCCAAAACGTCCTGCGGGGAACCCTCGGCAATTTCCCTCAGGTCGTGCCCGGCGGAAAAGGCCCTGCCCACCCCCTTGATAATCACCACCTTTACCTTCTTCTCCCGCCCGATCTTTCCCAGGAGGTCCGCCAGCTCTTTCAGGAGGGCCCTGGAGAGGGCATTTAGCTTTTCCGGGCGGTTAAGGGAAACGATGCCCACCCGCTCATCTTCGTGATACAGAAGATTCTGATAGTCCATGCAGTTCCTTCCCCCTTTCTTTTTCGTGCATGACCATAAATATTCTCAATGCCAAACTTTTAATCCTGCCAGCTCTTAAAACATAACGGCGTTCCGCAGCCGGGCAAAATAGCTAAAAAATGACCCCGGACCGTGCTATAATCGTGGTAGGCAATGCCATTCAAGGAGGGAAAAGCTTGCAGCCAGTACACCAGGTTCTCAGTGCCCTGGCCCAGCCGGCAGAAACCAAGCTCGTCCTCGTAGTTCTGGACGGCCTGGGCGGCCTGCCGGCAGCCGAGCTCAACGGCCTGACCGAACTGGAGGCGGCCCACACGCCCAACCTCGACCAGCTTGCCCGCAGGTCTTCTCTAGGACTGATCGATCCCGTGCTGCCCGGCGTCACCCCCGGGAGCAGCGCCGGGCACCTGGCCCTTTTCGGCTACGAGCCCCTGGAGTGGGTCATCGGCAGGGGCATCCTGGAAGCCCTGGGCACGGGCTTCAACCCCGGCCCGGGCGATGTGGCCGTGAGGGGAAATTTTGCCACCGTAAAATACGAAAACGGCACGCCGGTGGTGGTGGACCGGCGGGCGGGAAGGCCTACCACCGCGCACACGGCCCGCGCGTGCGCCCGCCTGCAGGAAAGCATCCCCCGCATCGGGGATGTGGAGGTGATCGTGCTCCCCGTCAAGGAGCACCGCTTTGCCGTTATCTTCCGCGGACCCGGCCTGGACGAGAGGGTGGCCGACACCGACCCCCAGAAGGAAGGAAAAACCCCACTCCCACCCCAGGCCCTCTGCGAGGCGGCCAGCAAGACGGCTGCCGTAGCCGCGGAATTCGTGAGCCGGGCCGCAGAGGTGCTGAAGGATGAGCCCGGCACCAACTACGTGCTCCTGCGGGGGTTCTCCTCCAAGCCCGACCTCCCCCCACTCGGAGACCTTTACCATTTAAAGGCCGCGGCCATTGCCGTGTACCCCATGTACCGGGGGCTCGCCGCCCTGGCGGGCATGGACATTCTCTCCTTCCCCGGGGAAAGAATTGCCGACGAGCTGGCCGCTTTAAAGGCAAACTGGGAAAGCTACGACTATTTCTTTATACATATTAAGGCCACCGACTCCCGGGGCGAGGACGGCAATGCCAGGGGCAAAGTGGCGGTGCTGGAAGAGTTCGACCGGTACCTCCCGCAGCTCTTAGATTTAAAGCCCGACGTGCTGGTCATCACGGGCGACCACTCCACGCCGGCATCCCTCAAAAGCCACAGCTGGCATCCGGTGCCCCTGCTCCTGCATTCCCCCTGGGTCCTGCCGGACAGCGACGCTTCCGGCTTTAACGAGCGTGCCTGCCAGAGGGGAAGCCTCGGGCACCTGCGCGCCGTAAACGTGATGGGGCTCATGCTGGCCCACGGGCGCCGGCTGGCCAAGTTTAGCGCCTGAAAGTCTAAAAAATCTTCGCGCGAAAGGGGCTCGCCGCAACTGCCGGGCGAGCCCTTTTACTTCATTGTTAATTAGGGCCGCGTTTTAAAAGACCCGTTAATTATGCGCTCTACTTCCTCCGGGGAGAGACCCGTTGCCCTCACCAGGCGCCAAGTAAACTGCTTCCCTTGCCTGGCGCGCTCTTTAAGGAGGGGGTTTTTCTCCAGGAGGGCTGCCAGCAGGGTGCGCGCGAGGGCCGCCCTGCCGTCAAGGCACCGCCGCAGCTTATCCTCATACATTTCGTCGTCGGCCCGCTTGTAGACCTCGTGGAGGTCTTCATGGGGGCCGCGGGCAACCCCCACACCCACAGAGATATTTACGGGCACAGGGCTGTTTTCTCTGTTAAACTCTTCCTGCGCGGCCATCAGCCTGGCGTACGCTTCCTGTGCCCCCTTCTCGTCCCTGTCCGGCAGGAGGACCACAAACTCGTCGCCCCCTACGCGGAAGATTTCCTCCTGAGGAAACACCTGTCGAAGCATGGCCGCCACCCGCTTAAGAAGCTCGTCTCCCTGGCTGTGGCCCAGGCAGTCGTTTACCAGCTTCAGCTCGTCGACGTCACACACCAGGAGAACTACCGGCCACGTGCCGTCCTGCTGCCAGATGCTTAGCCGCCGTTCAAAGTAGTTGCGGTTATAAAGGCCGGTCAGGCTATCGAAAATGCTCTGCCGCTTCAGCTCCTCCTCCACCTGCTTCTGCGCGGTGATGTCTACCAGCACGGCCAAAACCTCTGCCACCCTGTCTTCCCGCCGGAGGGGAATGAGGGTGAGGAGCACCCAACGCAGGGCATTGTCGAGGGACTTCACCTGCCATTCCCCGGGGTCCGCTACCTGAGCGCGCGCCACCACTTCCCTAACCGCTCTGGTAAACTCGCCCCGCGGTTCAATTTGCTCCATCCACTTTCCGCCTGCAGGCAGCCCTTCCCAGCCGAAAACCTGCCGCGCCCCCCGGTTGCAGTGGAGCACGTTTCCCTGCACGTCAAAGGAAAAGAAGCCAATCATGGTGGTGCTTTCCACCACCAACCTGAGATGCCTCGCCAGCCTCTCGCTTGTCTCTTCCCAATGGCGCAGCTGCAGGATGTTGGCGAGGCGCCCGGCAAAGACGTCCAACAAGCGCTGTTCATGGGAATTAAAGTCGCGCCGCCTCTCGAAATACAGCACCCCCAGGGGCGGGGAGCCGAGATTCTTCACGTAAACATTCCCGCCGGCTGCCAGGCCCTCCAAATGCTCCCCGGAAAAATGGTGGGCACCCCGGCCAAAGCCCCAGGTGTAACACCCGGATTTAAAGGTTTCCCGGCAGTAAAGAAACAGCGCTACCTTCTGCGCGCCGAAAAGGCGCACCGCCTTTTCCACCACTTCGTCAAAGAGATCCTCTTCCGAGCCCGGCCAGTGGAGGGAAGTAACCTCGTACAACAGGGCCAGCTCCAGAGCCTCAGGACTCATGTAGCTTCCTCCCTCCCACCACGCACAGGAAGGTCTTGTTGTGGAAAAGAGGGACCCCGCCGTCAAAGCTCCCGATCTCGCCAAAGGTCAACATGCCCGCTACGGGCACATCTCCCGTTATTTCCCTGACTCTTTCCAGCTCCCGGTCCGCACGCTCTCCCATGAGCAGCACGCGGGAAACACAATTGAAGAGCAAAATAAACTGCGGGACGGGAAGAAGGCGGCAGGCTTCCCGCACCACCTCTAGGGCCGCCCCCAGCAATTCCTCCACCGCGCGAAAGCGCATGAGGTAGGCCACCGCGCCGCAAGGAACTTCGGTGACAAATTCCATGGCTCCCCCTGCCCCCAGCCTGACCGGGTCGCGGATGATAAACCTGCCGGTGGCATCCGGCACCCCCAGCGGACAGCGGGCGGCGTGAAAGGGAAAGTCCTCAGGGCAAATGCCGCCAAGCTGGCGCGCGTATACCTGAAAGGCAGGCTGCTCGTTTATTTCAAAGACCTCCTTGCCCCTGGCACGGGTAATTAAGAGCGGTGGGCCGAAAGGCGCCCACCCGTGGGCGATGCCCGCAGCAAAAGAACACCCTCCAACCAGCGCGGCGGCCACCGCCCCGCTGGCCACCCCTCTTTCAGTCATCTGGAAGGTCTTTAAAAAAGAAAGGTTATCCCCCGTTCCACCGCCGGCATACTGGAAACCAGGCCCCATCAGGTCGTAAACGCCGCGGAGCAAGCGGGCGAGGTTGCCCGATAGCCCGTCGGGAAATAAAAATACCGTCCCCTCTTTCATGGGGAACCCCTCCAAAAGCTTTTCGGCCAGCGCCCTGCCCGTCTCTGCGGCCTGCCCCGAGGGGATGTCTAAAAGCGCCGTTTCCGCCACGATACCGTCGCCTGCCAGGGTTAACACCTGCACCCCTTGCCTTTTAATCCCTTCCCGCGTAACGATTCCTGCCCCGGAAGCGCCCACCAGCTTGGCCGTGCCCGTCTCCTCCAGCACCGTTTCCAGAACCCTTTCCTGGTCATAATCCACCGTGGTGAAGAGAAAAGTAAGCGCGGGCCTCCCCGAACGGGACACGGCCAGGCCTGCTGCCTCCCGGGCGGCCTCGCGGGAATCCTGCCGGAAACTGTACCCAACTCCTGCTCTCAGCATGCCCCAACCTACTCCGGCAAAAGCGGCTAATTTTATATGAAGATTCTACCTCATCACCCAAATACCTGCTTCCGAAAAGCACGGCTTTTATAAAGTTATTACCTCCCCTGCCGAAAATAGCTACGGAGGCGAACAACATAAACCTCATAAAAAAGGAGCGTTGGGAAGCGTGGCCAGAAATTGCTGGAACTACCTGGACTGCCCCCCGGAGCGGCGCGAGCAGTGTCCCGCCTTCCTGCAGGGGAAGGGGCAGAGCTGCTGGGAAGTGGCCGGCACCCTCTGTCACGGCGAAGTGCAGGGCTCGATGGCGGAAAAAATAGAGCGGTGCCGCGAATGCGCCGCCTACCGGGAGCTCACCAAGGTGCGCTTTGGCGTGGGCAGGCTGCTGGCCCTCTCCTTTGGCGCCGTCCTCATCCTGTTTGCCGCCGTTATTGCTCTGGCCGTATACAACATCCAGCAGGAGCGCCTCCTCTACCACCGGGTCTTTCACGGCGAAGTCTTCCTGGCCAGGAGGGTAAACGATGCCGCCTCCCTGGCCCAGCAGGCGGCCCTCTCCACGCGTTCCTTTTTAATCACCGGGTGGCCCTATGAGGCCGACCAGGCCACCGGGCTGTGGAAGAACGCCGAGGACCAGCTTATGGCCCTGGAACCCTACTTCAGCGGGGAAACCAAAAAAGCCTGGGAGATGGCCCGGGAGATGTTCGGCCCGGCCAAGGAAGCGGCCATGCAGGCCATGGCCTTAAAGGAAGAGTCCCGCAAGCTAAAGCTTAGCGGCCAGGACAACCGGGCTAAAGAGGAAGAGCTGCAGGAATTCGTAGCCGCCAACGGCGGCAAAATAAAGGATTACCTCACCGCCTGCCAGGCCCTGGTGCAGAGGCTCGACAACATGCAGAAGGAAGCCCTGGACGCCGCCTATGCCCAGGCCGCGGCCCTGGAAAAAGCCATGATCTCCCTTTCGCTTTTGGCCTTTGTCCTGGGCGGCGCGCTGGCCTTCGTGCTGGGCCGCCAGCTGACCGCGCGCATACACCGGCTGGACGCCGCGGTGAGGCAGCTGGCTTCAGGGGACCTCACGGGAAGCATTGAAGAGAAACGGGCGGACGAGCTGGGCCGCCTGGCCAGGTCCCTAAACGAGCTTATCGCCGGCATGAAGGACGTGCTCGGGCGTCTGGTCGAACGGGCAAGCCACCTAAAGGAGGCGGCCGGCCAACTGGATGAAAGCGCCCAGCAGATATCCGCCGCCGCATCCGACAGCGCGGCCACCGTACAGGAAGTGGCCAGGGGTACGGAAAACGCGGCCCAAAACGTGGAGGAAGTAGCGCAGAGAGCCAGGCTGGTGGCCGAAAACGCCCGCAAAGGGGCGTCGCTGGCGCAAAAAATGGACCAGCAGGTGCAATCCGTTTCGCAGGCCACCGCCGAAGTGGGCAAGATTGCCAGCCAGCTGGACAGCTCACTGGTACGCATCTCGGAGATCGTGAGCCTCATTACCCAGATCACCGAGCAGACCAACCTCCTCGCCCTGAACGCGGCCATTGAGGCCGCGCGGGCCGGCGAGCACGGCAGGGGCTTTGCCGTGGTGGCCGAAGAGGTGCGCAAGTTAGCCCTGCAGTCCGGGGGCGCGGCGAGGGAAATCCAGCAGATCATCGAGGAAATCCTGAGCGCAGCCAAACAGATGGTGGCTGCCGTTGAGGCCAATCGCCGGGAGATGAAGGCCACCCTGGAGGCAGTGAATCAGGCCAGCCAGGCCTTCCGCGCCATCATGGAAGAGGTGGGCGAACTGGCCCAGCGCACCCAGGACGTGGCCGCCGCCGTAGAGGAGATCAGCGCTAGCATGGAGAGCGTGGCCGCCACCAACGAGGAGCAGGCCGCCGCCACCCAAGAGCTTTCCTCCACGGCCAGCCTCTTGCGCCAGCTCTCCGAAGAGCTGTACCGCCTGAGCAACCGCTACCGCTTCTAATAGGGCCGATCAAGAACACAATAGCCGCCTCACCCAGGTAAAGGTTCAGGGGAGGCGGCTTCATCATTTGTGAAGGCACCCTTACATTTCCGGAGCGTCTCCGCTTACGGCAATCAGGTTACTCTCCTGGTAATAGTTCACTTTAGCGCCCAGCCCTTCACTGACAAAGCGCAGGGGTACCAGGGTACGCCCGTTTTCCACCCGGGCCGGCACCTCCAGCACTACTAACCGACCGCCCACCCAGGCCTCGCTTGAGCCGGGCTTTAAAACCACCGTTGCCCCGCGGTGGGCAATGGTGACCAGGCCGTTTTCATAGGAAACCCGTGCCCCAAGTCCTTCAGCCAGAGCGCGCACGGGCACCAGGGTGCGCCCATTTTCCACCTGCGGCGGAACGTCGAAGGCAAGGGGCTTGCCACGCAAGAATATTTTTACCGCCAGGTTTCCCATTTTTGCAAAAGCCTTATCCAGTTCCCGGTACGCTTCCTCATCGTTGGGATCGAGAGTTAAAACTTCTTCCCAAAGGCTCCTTGCCCTGTGGGAAATCTCTAGCTCGCGCAGTAACCCACCCACCTCTTTTAGAAGCGTAACTTTCGCGTGCTTATCTAAAGTTTCGTCGGCCTTCAGCTCCTCTACAAGAAGTCCTACTACTTCCTGAACTTCGGCAGCATTTTCCCTCACCCACTCTTTTAACAATGGCTTGGCCTCGTACACCGCTTCGGCCACGCTCCTGCCATCCCGGATTGCTTCTAGGGCGGCTCTGGCTACCGGGTTTTTTACATGCAAGAGGGCATTTTCCACCCCGCGGTAAACTTTTTCCCAAACGCTCTTCTTTTCCTCCCCCCATGCCATCTTTTCTTCTTCCCGGTAGCGGTGCCGCTCCCTTTCCTCATGCTGCGGCTGTCCCTGTCCCAGGTGCTGGTGCTGCTCTCGCGCGCTGTTCTGGTTAGCCGCAACCTGGCCACCTGCCCCGTAGGAAACTCCTGCCGGAGCAAACAGCACAAAAACGGCCATCAGCATGGCCAGCAAAACCTTAAAAACCACCGTCTTTCCCAATTTGTCCACCTCCCGAAAATTCATTTCGCCCCTACAGTAGCGCAAAAATTTCACCGGGCTTTTTAGGGAATGTAAAAAAGCTGTAAACCGGAGGAGATGTTAAATGCAGACGGTAACCCTCAAGATGAAGCTCCTGCCTCCCAACAAGGGCAAGCTGGAGAAGATGACCCGCATGCTGGACACCTACCGCCGGGCGTGCTCCTGGTTCCTGGAGCAGGCCGAAGCCCTGAACACCACCAGCCGCGCACATTTAAACCGCCAAACCTACCGGCAGGCATGTGAGCTGTTCGACCTCAACCGGGGCACGCTCCAGTGCGCCATGCTCAAAGCGCTCTCCGCTTACCGCTCCTACCTTTCCCGCAAGCAAAGGGGCAAAAAGGCCAGCTTGCCCAAATTT
>NZ_AUBR01000055.1 GCF_000429345.1 Desulfovirgula thermocuniculi DSM 16036
CGGACAACGTTTGTTCGCCTCATGCTTTTATTTTAGCACACCCGGCTGCCGCTTTCATCCCCAGGCTTAAAAGCCGGGGCCTTCAGCGGCGGACTTTCTGGTAAGGCGAACAGGTGAAGGGAGGGAAGCGCTTTGTCCCTTCTTTTGCGGCTGGAGCCGAAAAAGGAGGCGCAGGCGGCCAGGAAAAGGGACCCTTATGAGGCCTTAAAGGCCGAGCTGCACAAGAGGGTGGTGGCCGAGCTGGCGGATGCCCCTCCGGAAAACAAGGACCGCCGCGAGCTGCTGGCGGAGCGGATAGAGGCTCTGCTGGCCAGGCTCGTGGAGGAGGGCGGCTACCACATCCCCCGCGCCGAGCAAAGGCAGATTATGGCCGAGGTCATCGACGAGGTGCTGGGCTTCGGCCCCATCACGCCCCTCTTGCGGGACCCGGAAGTGACCGAGATCATGGTCAACGGGCCCCGGCGGGTATACGTGGAGCGGGGCGGCAGGCTGGAGCTTACTAACATCGCTTTTCGTGACGACCAGCACGTGATGCACGTCATCGAAAAGATGGTGGCCCCCCTGGGGCGGCGCATTGACGAGGGCAACCCCATGGTGGACGCGAGATTGCCGGACGGCTCCCGGGTAAACGCCATCATACCTCCCCTGGTCTTAAACGGCCCGACCATCACCATCCGCAAGTTCTTCAAGGATCCCCTCACCGCGGAGAAGCTCCTGGAGCTGGGCACTTTGAGCAAGGAAATGCTCCTCTTCCTGGAGGCCTGCGTGCGCGCTCGGCTGAACATGATCGTCTCCGGGGGAACGGGGAGCGGCAAGACCAGCATGTTGAACGTCCTCTCCTCCTTCATCCCTCCCGACGAGCGCATCATCACCATTGAGGACGCCGCCGAGCTGCAGCTGCGCCAGGAGCACGTGGTGACCCTGGAGAGCCGGCCCCCCAACGCGGAGGGGCGGGGGGAGGTGACCATCCGGGACCTGGTGAAAAACGCCCTGCGCATGCGCCCGGACCGCATTGTGGTCGGCGAGGTGCGGGGCGGGGAAGCGCTGGACATGCTCCAGGCCATGAACACGGGCCACGACGGCTCCCTGACCACCGCCCACGCCAACTCCCCGCGGGACGTGCTCTCGCGGCTGGAAACCATGGTACTCATGGCGGGGATGGACCTGCCCGTGCGCGCCATCCGCTCCCAGATTGCCTCGGCCATTGACGTCATCGTGCACATGGCGCGCTTTAAGGACGGCTCCCGCAAGGTAACTCACATCACCGAGGTGCAGGGGATGGAGGGGGAGGTCGTCGTGCTGCAGGACATCTTTGTCTTCGAGCAGGCGGGGGTGGACGCGGAAGGGAAGGTGCGCGGGCGCTTTAAGCCCACCGGCATCAGGCCCAAGTTCACGGAGCGCCTCAGGGCCGCCGGCGTCGACCTGCCCCCGGGCATCTTTGCCTGCCGCTAGGCGAGGGGGTACCGCCCGTGAATTTTGCCGGCCTTGCTCCCCTGGCGGGAATCTTTGCCCCGCCGGGCGCGCAGGATCCCCAGGGGGCGCTTTTCCGGGTCGTTTTGGCGGCCGCCTTTGGCGCCGCCTTTTGCCTCGTGCTGGGGGCGGAGAGGCTGCTTTTGGCCCGCCGCCGGCTTTTGGCCGCGCGGCTGGCGCGCTTCGCGGGCCAGAAGCGCGGTGGAGAAGGGGAAAAGGAGGCAAAAGCCCCGGACAGGGGGTTTTTTGCGCCCTACCTTGCGGCGGTGGGGCGACTCTCGCCGCCTAAAATTCGCGCCGCGGCAGACAGGCTCCTGGAAGAAGCGGACCTCCCTTTAAAGGGAGAGGAGCTTGTGGCCGCCGGTGCCCTGGCGGCGCTGGCGGGGTTCGCCCTGGGGTGGCTTGTGGGCAGCCGCCAGGCGGCGGTGGTCCTGGCCCTGGCCGCCGGGGCCTTCCCCTACCTGGCGGTGAGGGCCGCCATCTCGCGGCGGCTGGCCCGCTTCAACGAGCAGCTGGCCGACGCCCTCATGCTCATGGCCAATTCCCTGCGGGCGGGCTTTGGTTTCCTGCAGGCCCTGGAGGTGGTACAGCGGGAGATGAGCCCTTCGCTGGTGGGGCGCGAGTTCGGGCGCGCCTTCCGGGAGATGAGCCTGGGGGTTACCGTGGAAGAGGCCCTGCAGAACCTCACCCGCCGCGTGAGGAGCGAAGACCTCTCCCTGGTGGTCACGGCGGTGCTCATCCAGCGGCAGGTGGGCGGCAGCCTGGCGGAGGTGCTGGAGAAGATTGCCCACACCATACGGGAAAGGGTGCGCGTGCAGGGGGAAATCCGCACCCTCACCGCCCAGGGGCGCATTTCGGGCCTGATCGTCGGACTTTTGCCCCTCTTCTTGCTGGCGGTGATGATGGCCCTCAACCCGGGCTACACCGGGGTCCTTTTTACCCACCCCCTCGGGCGGACCATGCTGGTGCTGGCCGCCCTGGCCGAGGTTACCGGCTGGATCCTCATCAAGAGGATTACCGGCATAAGGATTTAAGGGGAGGGTGCTGCCCGTGACGTGGTCGCTTTTCCTGGCGGTGGCGTCGGCTTACCTGGCGGCGGCGTTCCTGGGGGCCGGGATCTTTCGCGCCCTCTGGGGCGAGCGCCTGGCGGTGGCCAGGAGGGCCGGTGAAGTGCTGGGCGGCTCTTTGCCCGCCTCCCTGCGCGAGGAAGATCTCAGGGCCCCCCTGGGGCAGAGGGTCGTGCGCCCGCTGTTAAAAAAGCTGTCCCGGGCGGCCAGGGGTTTCATCCCGGCGGAGAGGGCTGCGGCGGTGGAGAGAAAGCTTTTGCGGGCCGGGCGCCCAGGCGGGCTGGAGGCCAGGGAGTTTACCGCCTTAAAGTACCTGGCGGCGGTGGCCCTGGCGGGGCTCTTCTCCTGGCTGGCCGCGCGCCTGCACGTGCCTCCTCCCCGGGCCTACCTCTTCTCCCTGCTGGGCGCGTCCCTGGGCTGGTACCTGCCGGACTTCTACCTCGAGGCCAGGATCCGGGAGCGGCAGGAGGCGGTGAGGAGGGAGCTGCCGGAGGTGCTGGACCTGCTGACCGTGTGCGTGGAAGCGGGGTTGGGCTTTGACGGGGCCCTTTTAAAGGTGGCGGAAAAGAAAAAGGGCCTGCTTCCCCGGGAGTTCATGCATCTTTTGCAGGAGGTAAACATGGGCCGCCCGCGGCGCGAGGCCTTCCGCGACCTGGCCGAAAGGCTCGGCGTGGAGGAGTTTTCCTCCTTTGCCGGGGCGGTGATTACCGCCGACCGCCTGGGGATCAGCCTGAGCAACGTGCTGCGCGCCAGCGCCGCGCAAATGCGCCTCAAAAGGCGCCAGCGGGCCGAGGAGCTGGCCATGAAGGCGCCGGTAAAGATGCTTTTCCCGCTGGTTTTCTGCATCTTCCCTGCCGTCTTCTTGGTGCTCCTGGGCCCGGCGTTTATTAAAATCATGCAGGTCTTCGGCAGGTGAGAGAGGTGTGCCTGGTTAATTTAAGCCGCGGCACGGTCCTGGCGCGGCGCGTGCGGCGGGCGGCGGGCTTTTTGCCGCGCCTTGTGGGCCTCATCGGCGCCTCAGAGCTGCCCGCGGGAGAGGCCCTGATCCTGGAGGGGTGCCGGGCCGTGCACACCTGCTTCATGCGCTTTCCCATTGATGTGGCCTTCCTGGACGGGGAGGGGAAGGTGCTGGCGGCCGTTGCCGCCCTGCCCCCCTACCGCTTTACCCTGCCGGTTCGGGGTGCGCGCCGGGCGGTGGAGCTGCCGGCGGGGACTCTGGCCAAAACCGGCACGATGCCGGGGGACAGGCTTTTCCTCGGCAATGAGGGCCCCTGCTCTTAAAAAAAGGGCGGTCGCCGCAAAGAGAGGAGGTTTCCGCCGTGAAAAAAATAAACCCCGCGGGGTTTTCCCTTGCCACCAGGATGAGCATCTCCATCGGGCTGCTGGTGGCCTTTCTCGTCTGCGCCGTGGGCTACACCGCCTACGCCAGGATGCAGCAGGTGCTGGACCTGGTCACGCGGGAGAAGGGCGAGGCGGTGGCCTGCGCCGTGACCGCCCTGGCTGCCGAGCGCCTGCAGGCCGGAGACCCGCAGCTCCTGGCAAAGCTCATGCGGGACTTAAAGAAAAGCGGGGACATCGCCGGGGCGGCTGTGGTTAGCGCCGGGGGGAAGGTGGTGGCCCACAGCGACCCCGCCATGGCCGGGCAATACGTGGCCCGGGATTCCGGGGACGGGGCGCTCTTCCCCGCCGGGCCTTCGGCGGGCCCCCTAATTGAGGCCCCCGTGAGGACCGGCGACGGCAGCACCCTGGGCTATTTTTACGTGCAGCTGGACCGGAGCCGCGCCCGGGAGTACGCCCGCGAGCTGGGGATCCTGCTGGGCCTCATGCTGGCGGCGGCGGTCCTGGCCGGGGTGATGCTGGCCCACGTCATCACGAAGCGCCTTTTGCGGCAGCCCCTCGGCGACCTGATGGAGGCCACCAGGCACATTGCCACCGGCAACTTTGCCCACCGGGTGCCGGTGCGTAAAGCAGACGAGCTGGGCAGGCTGGCCCAGGCCTTTAACACTATGGCCGCCTACCTCTCCAGCCTCTTCCGCACGGTGTACGCGAGCACGGCGGAGATGGCCCGCAGCAGCCAGCTCATCCTGGCCAAGGCGCAGGGCGCGTCCGGCGAGGAAGACCTGGCGGAGATAAAAAGCGCGGCAAAGCGGCTGGCCCGCGTGGTGGAGAGGCTGCACAACCTCTCCCGGCAGTTCAAGACGTGAGCCAGACGACCTCCACGCCCATTTTTCCCGCGGCATCCCGTATTTCGGGGTCCCCGGTGACCACCGGGGCTTTCATTTCTGCGGCCAATTGCAGGACAAAAGAATCGGCGTAGGAAAGGCCGCCCCCGGCTTTGACGGCCGCCGCCCCTTTGACCCTGGCCCAGGTGGCGTCGGCAAGCTTAATTTTTTTCTTCCATACAAAATACCGGAAACCACTTCTTCGGCAACCTGTTGCCCTTTGCGGCGCAGGAGGATGTGGTCATGTGGCGAATGTCTAACATGAGACCTCACACTCCTTTAGCGTGGCTTTTGGTGTTTTTTGGGGAGCGAGGTCTCATTTCTTTTCTTTTTCAAGAGGCTTGTTCCCTCCCGGCACCTACTGAAATTTTACACGGCCGTCTCTCCTTACGAAAACAAAAAGGCCGGTTGCGTAAACCGGCTTCATCCAAGGGGGCAATTTTGCGGCCCTGGCCCTTGATAATTTCATGTCGCCGCCCGGGGGGGCGGGCGCCGCCTGCATCGCGCGGCTAGCGGCGCAGCTCGCCCACCGCCCGGGCCAGGTCGGCGATGCTGGCGGCGAGGTTTTCCAGCCTGGTCTCGATTCTCACCAGCAAATACGCGGTGACGGCTATGGGGAAGCCCAGGTTGCCGATGGCCTGCAGGATCGCTTCCATGGCGGTACACCTCCGGTAAGGGGATTTGTTTGCCGTACGGCAAAGAAGGCCGCAGGATGGGCACGGGGCGCCCGGCAGCCGGCTCGGGCTCGCGGCGCCTGCGGGGCGGGAGGCCGGCTGCCGGCGGCGGCCTGCCGGGCGGGTGTGGGCGGTAATACGAACCGTGGTGAGCGGCGGGGAGGGAGAGATCTTTGACGCCGGGGCCGGTGAGCGGCGGCGGGCGGGAAGAGGTTTGCCGCACACCGGGTTCCGGGGAGGCGCTAAAGGGGCGGGCGGCCGGTGCAGGGTTGCCGCACGGCGCATCGCGGGGCGGCAGCCCTGGGAGGGGAGAATGGCCGGTTGGCCAAATAAAAGCCGCCAAATGTAAGCGGGGCGGGGGCCCGCGCGGCGCCGGCGGTGGGCCGGGACCGCGCGGGCCGTCGGGCTCCGGGCGGGAGATGCCCGTACGTCTAATTTTAGGACGGGTCGTAGAGGTCGTTGGTGGTGCGGTCGACGATCTGGATGTCCCGCTTGGAGGCCAGGGCCCCGCCGGGGGTGAGGAAGACGTTTTTGGCAATGATGAGGTCCATGACGGCTTCGATTTCCTGGGCGGTGAGGTTGTTCCTGGGGTTGTCCAGGCTGATGGTAAAGCTGGTGCCGCCCTCGGTGCGGAAGACCATGCGCAGCGTCTGGGTGGTCACCACGGCCACTTTACATCACCTCCTTATTCCCATTTTTTAGCGTGCTTTAGCTCCCGCTCGCTCCGTTGGCCTCGCGGACCGAGCCGGCGCCCGGTTTTCGGGCTTCATCCCTACGACTGCACGAGCCTGGCGGTGTCGATGCGCGTGATGCCGGCCAGGGCGTACTCCTGCAGCCCGGCCAGGGCCTGGGCGACCTCGAAGAGGTCCTGGTCGCCGGCCCCGGGGCGGATGTTGTTTAAGTTGCGGTTGCGCAGGATCGGGTTCCCCTGGGCGTCCACGCCCGCCTGCAGCACCAGGCGCAGGACGGAAGCGGTGGGAACTTTGCTTACGGCCACGGTCGCACACCTCCTTTCCTTTTTGCCGGGGGGCGAACATATGTTTGCCTCCCGGTGGTTTCATTATACTACCCCCCGGAGGGGCCGTCAAGGCCAGAAAATGGAAAAATATGTCTCATATTGCGATAATAAGGGGCGGGGCCTGGATTTGATTTGACACCCCAGGATGCCTCTGCTAGAATAAGTCGTGGCGACGGGCAGATTTGCCTGCCGGGCGAAAAGGAAATTTGCCGGCCGTACGGACGGGTAGAGGAGGTGTGCTGCTTGGCCAGGAGGCTTTTCACTTCGGAGTCGGTAACCGAGGGGCACCCGGACAAGGTGGCCGACCAGATATCCGACGCCATCCTGGACGAGATTCTGGCCAGGGACCCCTACGCCCGGGTTGCCTGCGAGACGCTGGTTACCACGGGGCTGATCCTGGTTGCCGGGGAGATAACCACCGACTGTTACGTGGACATACCCAAGATAGCGCGGGAGACGGTGAGGGAAATCGGCTACACCCGCGCCAAGTACGGCTTTGACTGCGACACGTGCGCGGTGATCACCACCATTGACGAGCAGTCGCCGGACATCGCCATGGGGGTGGACAAGGCCCTGGAGGCCCGCACGGGGGAGATGGCCGACGACGAGATCGAGGCCATCGGTGCGGGGGACCAGGGCATGATGTTTGGCTACGCCACCAACGAGACGAAGGAGTTCATGCCGCTACCCATAACCCTGGCCCACCGCCTGGCCCGCCGCCTGGCCACGGTGCGCAAGACCCGCGAGCTGCCGTATTTGAGGCCCGACGGCAAGGTGCAGGTGACGGTGGAGTACGAGGGGGAGCGGGCCGTGCGCATTGACACCATCGTCATCTCCGCCCAGCACCACCCCCGCGTGCCCCTGGAGCAGATAAGGGAGGACCTCATCGAGAGGGTGGTCAAGCCGGTCGTCCCCCCTGAGTTGCTGGACAAGAAGACCCGTTACCTCATCAACCCCACGGGGCGCTTTGTCATCGGCGGCCCCCAGGGGGACACCGGGCTCACCGGGCGCAAGATCATTGTGGACACGTATGGGGGCATGGCCCGGCACGGCGGCGGGTGCTTTTCCGGCAAGGATCCCACCAAGGTGGACCGCTCCGGCAGCTACGCCGCCCGCTACGTGGCCAAGAACATCGTGGCCGCCGGGCTGGCCGACAGGTGCGAGGTGCAGGTGGCCTACGCCATAGGCGTCGCCCGCCCGGTTTCCATTGCCGTGGACACCTTCGGCACGGGGAAGGTGAGCGACGAGTTCCTGGTGGAACTCATCAAGAGGCACTTTGACCTGCGCCCGGCGGCCATCATCAAGGCCCTGGACCTGCGCCGGCCCATCTACCGCCGCACCGCCGTCTACGGCCACTTCGGGCGCACGGACATCGACCTGCCCTGGGAGCGCACCGACAAGGCGGAGATCCTGCGCAAAGAGGCGGGGGCTTAAAGGCCCCCGCCGAGTTTTTTACCGCGCCCGGGCCGGGCCGCGGGCCTGCCGCCGCGCTTTACGCATCCTTAAAAATAGACGCCGCAAATTAACCGGTGCGCCCCGCCGTGCATATGGTAGAGGTGGGGGTGAGGAGGATGGGCGCGGGGTAGCGGCGCTCACGGCCCTTCCGGCCCGCCTGCCGGGCCCGGCTCCGGGAGGCGCGGGCGAATCCGTTGCGGCGGCGCTGCTTTTGGCCTTTCTGGTCTGGCTGGCGTTGGTGCTGGCCGGCGTGCGGCGGCTGGCGCGGGGGCCGCGGGAGGACCTGGTGGTGATCCTGGGGGAGGGGGACTGCGAGGTTTTCCTGCGCCGCCTGGCCGCGCAGGCAAACGCGCGTTCCCGCTGCACGCGCCTGGTGGTGGTGGTCGAGGCCCCGGCGGGCGGCGCGGCCCCAAGGGCGGCCGGGGCGCTGGGCAGGAAGTACGGCTTTGACGTCCTTTTGGCGGGTGAATGCGGCGGGGAGCCGGGGAAAGCGGCGGGCGGGGGGCAGGGCCGGAGCCGGGCCTGCACCCGGCGGGTCGTGGACGCCCGCGGCCTGGCGGGAAAGGAGCTTTTGGCCCTGGCCGACAGGGTCTTTGCGGCGGAAAAATGAAAGCATTGACGCAAAATCTGTCGGAATATGGTAGGCCTGGCAGGGAGAGAGCGCCGCCTGTCGAATATTTATCCCTTGAGGTGAGCTTTTTGCGGCGTTATGCGCGGATCATCGGCGCTACCTACCTCTGGCTGGTCGTGGGCGCGGGGGCCTGGTGCCTTTCGCGCCTCTTCCCCCTGCTGGACCTGGACTTCGGCGGCCAGCTGCTGGCCGTGGCGGGCCTTTTGGCGGCCGCCGAGGTCCTGGCGGTGCCCTTCCCCCAGGGGCAGCTTTCCGGGGGCTTTGCCCTGGTGGCGGCCACCTTCTTGCTTTTCGGCGCCCCCGCCGCCGCCTGGGTGGAGGCGCTCTCCGTGCTGGTGGCGCAGGGCGTCTTTTCCCGCGATACCTACCTCCGCGTGGCCTTCTTCAATGCCGCCCAGCGCGCGCTGGCGGTGGCGGCAGGGGGCGAACTGGCCGCCCTGGCCGGCGGCAGGACGGACCTGCCGGTGGAGCTTTTGGCCTTTGCCGGGGGATACTTTGCGGTCAACCAGGTACTGGTTTACCTGTACGCCGTCCCCAACCGCTCCTCGTACCCCGCGGTTTCCTGGAGGGGCGTGCTGCGCTGGGACGGGCTGGCCTGCCTCTGCGGGCTTCCCCTAGGCATCCTGGTGGCCGTGCTCTACCACCAGATGGGGTTTTCCGGCCTGCTCCTCTCCTTTGTGCCCCTTTTGGTGCTGCAGTTCGTGCTGCGGCTTTACGTGCGCGCGGAGATGGCCAACCGCGAGCTGATGGCCCTCTTTCAGGTGGCGCGCCGCCTGCAGGAAAAGCTGAACGCCCGCCAGGTGGCCGAGCTTTTGCTCAAAGAATCCCGCCGCGTGGTGGGCTACCACAGCGGGGTGGTCTACCTGCGGACATCGGGCGGCGGCGAGGAGGTTTTCCGCGCCTGCGAGGCCGCCGGGCCTTTCCGGGACAAGCTCCTGCGGGGGGCGGTCGTCCCCGGGGAAGGCTTCCTGGGGCGGCTGCTCCTGGAAGGAGAGGCCATGCTGGTGCACGACACCAGGGCGGTTGCCGGGCAGGCGGGTTATGTGCGCGGCCACGCCCCGCCGGAGACGGCGCCCGCCGGCGCGGCAAGTCTCCTGGCCGGGGAGCCGGGGCCGTGGTGGTTCCTGCGCTCCCTCATGGTGGTCCCCCTCTCCACCCGCGCCGGCGCGGTGGGCCTGCTGGTCATCGGGGACAAGCGCCCGTACGCCTTCAGCGAGCACCACCTGCACACCATCTCCGTGATGGCCGGTCAGGCGGCGGTGGCCCTGGCCAACGCGCTTCTGGTGCAGAGCCTGGAGGAGAGCGCCAACACGGACGGGCTTACGGGCGTGTACAACCACCGCTACTTCATCCGCCGGGCCGCCCGGGAAATCGAGCGGGCCAGGAGGAGCGGGCAGCCCCTGGCCCTCATCATGCTGGACGTGGACAACTTCAAGCTCATCAACGACCGCTTCGGCCACCAGGTGGGCGACGAGGTCCTCTGCCGCCTGGCCGGCCTCCTCTGCCGGGCCGTGGGGGAGGCCGGGGTGGTCTGCCGCTACGGCGGGGAGGAGTTTGCCGTGCTGCTGCCCGGGTTTGATGCCCGCCGCGCGGGCGAGCTGGCCGAGAGGCTGCGGCGCCTGGTGGAGGGGCACGAGTTCCCCGCCGGCACGGTGCGGGTGAGCATGGGGGTGGCCGCCTGCCCCAGGGACGCCCTGGAGGTGGCCGAGCTCATCAGGAAGGCCGACCGGGCGCTGTACGCGGCCAAGCAGGCGGGCAAAAACAGGGTGGTGGTCGGGCTGGCGGCAGAAAGATGAAAGGGCCGCCCGGGGGATGTTCACTCAGACGCCTTGCATGGGGGGCCTAATTTAAAGCCGGCAGGAATATGGCGGGGAGCCGGGGCGAAGAGATGGAGAGGGACGGGAAGGATATTTTGTGCGCTTTGCGTGGGCTGGCCGGCGCGGCCTGGCAGGCCCTGCTGGACCTCTTTTTCCCGCCGCCGGCGGGGTGCGCTTTTTGCGGGGGGCAGGCGGAAGGAGGGGGCGTCTGCCCGGCGTGCCGGGACCTGCTGGCGGCCTACCGGGAGCGGGTGGGCTGTGTTGTCTGCGGGGCCTTCCTGGAGGACGGCGCGCCTGCGGGGGAGCCGGGAGCCTGCGCCGCCTGCCGCAAGAAGCCGCCGCCCTTTGCCCTGGCGCGCTCCCTGGGGCCCTACGAGGGCCTGCTGAAGGCGGCCGTGCTGCGCTTAAAGTTCGGCGGCGAGTGCTGGCTGGCCCGCCCTCTGGGCGGGCTGCTGGCGGAGCTGGCCCGCGCCTTCCCCGCCGCAGCCGCACAGCCGGTGCTCGTGCCGGTGCCCCTTTCCCCGGGGCGGCTCCGCGAGCGGGGCTACAACCAGGCGGGGCTTTTGGCCCGGGAGATGTCCCGGGCGCTAGGCTGGCCCCTTGTGGAGGCCCTGGTGAAAATAAAAGAGGCGCCTCCCCAGGAGCGCCTGACGGCAAAAGAGCGCCTGGCCGCCCCCGAGGGCTCCTTTGCGCCGGCGGCGGCGTTCACCTCGGGGAGTGAGGTGGTGCTGGTGGACGACGTCATCACCACCGGCGCCACGGCGGCTGAGTGCGCGAGGGCGTTGCTTAGGGCGGGGGCATCGGCGGTCTTCGTCGCCGCCGTGGCCGGGGCCCGCCGCGCATAACGGCGGCTACCACAGCGCGGCCAGGTCGATTTCCAGGCCGGGCAGAAGGGGCGTGGTGAGGGTGCCGGCGTCTTCGAACTCGGCCACCTTGGCCAGGCGACCCGCCTCATCCCGCCGGAAGACCTCCAGGATGCGCAGCTCCGGGTCGGCCACCCAGTATTCCAGCACGTCGTGCTTCTCGTAGAGGGCGCGCTTCAGCTTGCGGTCGAGCTGCCGGGAGGACTCCGCGACCACCTCCACCACCAGGTCCGGCGCGCCCTGCACGTTCTCCCGCGCCAGCCGGTGCATCCTGGCCTTGCCGATGAAGAGGATGTCCGGCTGCACCACGTCGCGCGGCGAAAGCACCACGTCCAGGGGCGCAAAAAAGACCTCTCCTAGGTTGTGGGCGGTTACGAAGTCGTGCAGCAGGAAGAATAAATTGCGCACGAACCGCTGGTGCACGGTGGTCGGCGGAGGCGTCACGAAGTGCTCCCCCCCGATGAGCTCGTGCCGGCGCCCGTCTTCCGGGAACAGCCGGTACTCCTCGTAGGTCAGGCCGCCGGCGATTTCCTTTGCCGAAAGGCTCATCTTCCTCCCTCCAGGAGCAAAAACCCGTGTGGGGCCATTATAGCACGCCGCCGCCGCCGGCGGCAACAAAGGCTTAAAGCACTTCCTGCGGCATACCGAGGTTTGCCAGGATCTCCTCCGGCGTTTGGGCGAGCACCCCGGGAAATTTAAGGAAATTCTTTTTATTGTACGTACAGATAAGGGAAATGCCGCCGGCCATCATTTGGGCTACAATGTACGCGTCAAAAATGTCGGCCCCCTTGGCCAGCGGCGCAAGCTCTTTTAAGAAATCAAGAGATTTTGGCCCGGCGTCGATTAGAAGAAAAATTTGTTGAAAAGCCGCTACCTGTTCCCACGCCGTTTCCGGTGAGAGGGGCCTTTCCACGCGGCGCGGGTCCGTAACCACGGCATAAAATTCCAAGAGCACTTGGGGTACAAGAACTCCCCTGATTTTCCCTTTTATTGCGGCATCCAGGACCCCTTTGCTGGCCATGTGGTAAGGGGAGTCCACGTTTACGGCGTAAATGAGGACGTTGGTATCCACGAGTATCAAGCGTTCAACCTTCTTTCATAAACGTCCCGGCGGGAGGTGGTTTTGATTCTTCCCAGGCTGAATGTACCCGGAGATTTCCGGGAAGCTTTGGGAAGGTAGAGTTCCAGCGCTTCCAGCACGATCTCGTTTTTGGGCCGCCCGGTGGCTTCGGCAACTTTTTCCAGGGAGGCTAGAATGTGCCCCTTTTCCTTGGGAATATATATGTTTAATTGCATTTTGCTCACCCCGGAAATATTGTAACAGTCCCGGCCGCATATTTCAATAGTGAATATCGGTATTGACTTCCTCCCCAGGGCTAAAATAAAGCCCGGGGATTCCTTCAGGCGGCTCGCGCCGCCATCCGGCTGCCGCTCGCCGCTTTAGGCGTACCGGCGGCAGATTCGAAGCGGCTTACCCACCGATGGCGGTTCCACCGGAGGACAAGCGGCTTCAGGGGCGTGGCCTCCGCCCCGTGCCCCTTCGAGGAGCCCAAAAGGAGTATGTTCAAAGCCGCGTTGGCGTCGGCGTGCCAGACGTAGCCGCATCTTTTGCACACCGCCTTGTGCCGGACGGGACGCCCGGTGGGAGAGCTGCAGACGGCGCACCGGGAAGAGGTCCCGCGCGGTTCGACGGGAACGACTTTTATCCCGGCCCGGGCGCAGGCGGCTGTGATAAGGTTTTTCAGCTGTCTCACGGCCCAGAAGTTGTGCACCAGGATGTTTTTCGGCCCGAAGTCCATGCCCTCCCGGATGCCCGTCAGATCTTCGATGAACAGCGTGGTTACGCGGTGCTGCGACAACATGCGTGCGATTTCCGCGGCCAGGGCCAGATAAGCGTGTCTGAGCCTGCGGGCGCGAGTTTGGTAGAGCTTCCTCAACTGCCGGGAGGTTTTACGCCCGGCCCGGGCAAGCCTGGACTGCTCTTCTGCAATTCGCTTCGTCCAGTACAGGAAGTCTTTCCAGACTTTGCGACCGGAGAAGAGAATCTGGCGGTTTGAGCCTTCGATGGCCAGAGTTGCCAGTATCCTGGCACCGAGGTCTAGTGCGGCGTATTTCTCAGGCTTCGCTTTTCGCTCCGGTTCCGGCACTTCCACGACCTGGTGGGCGTACCAGCGCTTCTTCACCCGGTCGTACCTGAGTTCCAGGGTCTTTGGGGTGCCGGAGAAACGCAGGACGCCCTTCGTGTGCAGGACCAGACGGCCGTTGCCGTCCCGCAGGTCTGCGGGCAGGGTTAGGGAAAGCATCCTGGCGTCTAGGGAGTAGGACCGCGGGGACTTGACCGGGATTAGCCTGACCGGCCTCTTCCCCGTGCGGCGGTCTTTCCAATACCTTGGGAGACCGGGCCGCTTTTCCAGTTTGCCCTTCTTCCAGAGCCGCAAGCAGGCGAAGAAGGAGTCCCACGCCTTCCTGAGCTTTTTCAAAACCTCCTGCGCGATGTCTGACGGCAGGGCTTTGTACGCGGGGTGGTTTTGGAACTCCGCGCACAAGGTGGCGTAGGAAGGCACGGGTTCCCCCTTCAGGAACGCCTGGCGGCAGCGGAAGTTGGCGGCGTTCCAGAGCGCAGCGCAGCGGTCTCCCAGGGTTTCGAGGACTTTGGCCTGCTCTTTTGAGAAGAGCACGCGGACGATATTGCAGCGCTTCATGTTTTTATGATACCACAATTTGGCCGAAAGAAAAAAATTACCGCGCCTTCCTCCCCAGGCTTAAAAGCCGGGGCCTCCGGCGCGGAAAGGGTGGTGAGTTGAGTGGCAAATGGCTACCGTCTGCGGAACCGCATGTCAAATATATTTCACCGCCGGATGCCTTTACTCCCCATTACCAGGACGCCTCCGGAAGGCAGGTAAAGCCCTGCTCGGCAAAATGCCTGTCGAAGGTAAAAACCGTCTTGATGCCCAGGCGCCTGGCGGTGGCAAAGAAGGCGCAGTCCGCGGGGCTCAACCCGGCAGGGGCATCGCCGGAGGGCACGTGGAAGAAGTCCGCCACCTTAGGGGTGAAGTCCGGGAGGAGAGGGGAGGCGAGGCTGTCTTCGGGGCCGTATATTCCGGCCCAGCAGCCAGCCCTTTTCGCTGGCGCAAAAGACCTCTCCCGTTTCCAGAGCGGGGTCCACCAGCCAGAATTCCTTCGCCCGTAGCGCAGGTAGAGCTGGCTTTTCTGGAGCCGGTCGCGGCGCCCCGGGGAAGGTGAAAGCACTTCCACCACCAGGTCCGGCGTCCCTTTCAGGCAATCACCGGTGAGCAGCGAGAAGCGCTCCCTGGAGAGGAAGAAGACGTCCGGCTGCAGGACCACGTCCTCGGCCGGCACCACGTCGAAAGGCGCAAACAGGACGATACCCAGGTCGTTTTTTTCCACGTGGGCCCGCAGGAGCGCCGCAATGTTGCCCACCAAGCACCGGTGTAGGAGCCCGGGTGAGGGCGTTAGGGCCAGTTCCCCCTCAAAAAGCTCGTAGCGGTTCCCGTCGTCGATTTTTAAATAGCCGGCGTAGGTGAGCCTGCGGCGGGCCGGTGGCTCGCGGGTTGCTGCCGTCTCGGGCATGAAAATTACCTTTTCCGCAATTAAATTTACCGGCCGGGAACTGCCGGGTGCCGCGTAATTTTCCTGCGTGGAAACGAAAGGCTTCCGGTTACCCGCATTATAGCACGGGACTGCGGTCCGGGCAAAGATAACCCTTTTTTGCTTTGTAGCTCTTCCCCAGGCTTTTTCTCCCCTTCCGTTGTGTTAAAAGCGAGCATTTTTACCTTCCCACCACCTGAAAAACGAACTGGCACTCTTCCTCCTCCAAGAAAGGCGCCGCAAAAAAGCGCCCGCCGGGTCGCGCCCGGCGGGGCGGGGGTGACAGGCTTTTTCGGCACCTCAGCGCCCGCTTCGAGGCAGCAGTTCCCTAAGCTGCTCCTCCAGCAGGAGGCGCCGGTGAACCAGGGGCACGGGCACGCGGAAAACCCGCGCCGCCTCCTGCAGGAAGTCCCGGCCCGGCCTTGCTGCTCGGAAGGCCGGCGCGAGGTGGGGCAGCAGGAGGAGCGCCGCAAAGTCCTCCGCGGCGTCCTCATCCTCCCCGGCGATGAGGCCGTCGAGGCAGACGCCGGCGGGGGCGCCTAGGCAGTGCAGGCCCAGGCCGAAGGCCAGCGCGCGCTTCAGCTGGGGCTCGGCGAGGCCCCTTTTCACCGTGATTAGCGCGATGCCGTCGGTGCTCCTTATGTACGTCCCCGCAATGCGCCCGTTAAACGGGTAGCGGGAAACCAGGATCCCCTCCGCCCTGGCCATCCTGAACAAACGGAAGGCGCCGGGAGGCTCCTGCAACCGGTGCTTGGCGATGAGTTCGAGGGCTCGCTCGAGGAACGGTGCCAAGGCTCACGCCCCCACTGAGGCCTGCTCCTATGCCCAATTATACACCTCCCTTGAGTCGAAAATTGCAGAAAAAGGTCATATGAAAAATTTAAAAAGCTAACTTTTCCCGGCTCCCTCCGGGGGAGCGCCGCCCTGCCCGGCTGTCGGAGCGGCGCCCCCCTTTTTTATTCGCCTCTCCCTTTCCTTGATGATGTGCCGCAGCGCCCACTCCCAATGCTCGGCCAGGGACTGCTTTTCCTCCTCCGTAAGGTGCGGCACCTGGCGCAGCAGGCCGGCAAAGAGGGGGTCGCCGGCCAGGGCCTCCAGGGACGCTAGCCCCTCCCGGGACGCGGGAGGCTGTCCGGCGCGGCCCAGCAGGTAGTCGGTGGAAACGCCGAAGAAGTCGGCCAGGCGCTCCAGAATCTGGTGGTCGGGGAAGCGCTTGTTCCGCTCGTACATGGCGATGGTGCTCTGGCCCAGGTTCAGGAGCCGCGCCAGCTCCGCCTGCGAGAGACCCTTCTCCTGCCGCAGGCGAGCCAGCCTCTCGCCGAAGGTGGACACCTTTCCCCTCACCTCGCTTCCAGCTTAACACGCGCCGCGATGAGCGGCAAGACCGCCCTCCTTCACGATTTGTGATTTGCTTTATAAATTTTAGACCAGGAGAGGAAAATTTTATACCTCCCCTTGACACTAATCGCGTTTCGTGATTAAATGGAGTCAGTGACGCGCGAGGGGCCCGGGGCCCCGCCCCGGCGCCCGGCAGCGAGGAAGGCGAGCCTCACGCGGGCAAAGGGGGGATGGTTATACCCTGTAAAAAGGCCGAAGGGTGAGCGAGGTGAGAAACGAAAAAATGTACCGGCTGAGGCTCAAGATGGGCCTCACCCAGCGTCAGGTGGCCGAGGCCGTGGGCATCTCCCAGAGCTCCTACGCCATGATTGAGGCCGGCCGCCGCCACCCCCGCAAGGAGGTGGAAAAGAAGCTGGCCGACTTTTTCGGCGTCACCGTGGACGAGCTTTTTTTTAGCCAGAACAATCACGAGCCGCGATTGGTAGAAAGTGATGCGGAGGAGCCCGGCGGCTGAAAATGTGGTTGATATTTCCTTAATATTCAGTGGTTGAAAAAAGGCCACCGGCGCGAGTTATTGGCTCTACGGGTTGGAGGAGAGAAGCAAAAAGGGGGGTGATAGGGGGTATAGAGGCAAAGGGAGACTCGCAGTGGCTGCCTGATACCAAGAAAATCCTTAGCCAAGGAGGGTAATGAAGAGCGTGAGTATGATGGGTTTAAGCAAGTCTGCCAAGCGCACGCGCAAGGTTGTTTCCATCATTGCCGTGCTCGCCCTGCTCGCGGCGCTCCTGCCGGTAGTGCCGGCGTGGGCGGCACCAGTGCTGACGGTGAGCCCGAGCACGGTGAACACAGGTCAAAGCGTTACCTTCACGCTGGACCTGACCGGTTTAAGCACTCCTGCAGCGGCCATAAACGGACAAACCATAACCGTGACTTTCCCCTCAGGCTTTACATCTACGGATAATTCTGTTCAAATAACAGCGGTTTCCAACGGTCAGCCATATGTTTTTACGGCAAACGCTATAGTTTCAAGCAATACGGTCACTATATCAGTGCCTAGTAATGCTGTGCCTGGGGCCGTTACCCAGCTCACCATTTCCGACCTCACCATGCAGGCCCCTGCTTCCGCTTCCAGCGGCCAGGTGGGGGTGGCCCTTGCTGACGGCACAAATGTTAGTGCGGGCATTACGATTCAGCAGGCCCCGCAGGCAGTAGGGACTGTCACAATCACGGGTCCGTCCAGCGCCACAGCGGGGCAGGACTTCAACGTAACCGGTTCTATAACCGATGCTGCAGGCCAGCCATTGAGCGGTAAGACGGTCACAGTGAACATTAAAAACAGCAACGGCGTGGTGGTGGCCAGCAAGACGGCATCCACAGTCGTAGGCAACTTTGAAGCAGGCCCCTTCAATCTTACTGCGGCTGGGAGCTACACCATTGAGGCTACTTGCGATACGGTAAGTAGAACTGCCACCCTTACCGTTAACGCTGCCGCTGCCGCAAAGCTTGTCTTCACGGCTTCTCCGGCCTCCCTCCTGAAGGGCCAGGTAGGCAGCTTTACGGTGGAGCGCCGCGACCAGTACGACAACCCGGTGAGCAGCGGTACCACGACCGTCTACCTCAGCGCAGTGAAGGGCACCCAGGCGGCGGGCTACTTCACCAGCGGCGGCATCACGGTTTCAAGTGTGACTATTTCTTCAGGTGCAACCGCAACCTTTAATTTCACGCCCACTGTCGACGGCACAATCACCATTACCGCTTCCGCCAGCGGGCTGACAGCCGCTACGGCCAACCTCACTGTGCCGGCGCCGCCAAGCACTGTGACTCTCTCCCTCACGCCGGCTCTGGTCTCCGGAGGTAAGCCCGTTGCGGGGGCGGACATAACCGCCACGCTGACCACCAATGTTCCGGCGGACAAGGATTACACTGTAAATATTACCCTGACCCCATCCGCGGACACCGGGTGGTTCAACGCTCCTCCAACCGTCACTCTTAACCAAGGTCAATCTTCTGCCACCTTTACCATTAACACTACGCAGAATGCAGCTGGCCGAGAGCTTACCGTGGCGGTGAGCTTCACGCCGAGCGGTGCGACAAATCCAATCTCGGCTTCCCAAAAGGTAGGTCCGTTTGCGGCACCGACAGGGCTTGTGCCTTCCAGCGTCACCCTAACACTTACCCCGGCGGCTACTGATGCGAGCGGCAGAGCCATTCCAGGCACGCTCATCAACGCCGTGCTGACCACCGACGTGCCGGCGGACAAGGATTACCCGATCACTATCGACCTTGGTGGAGTGACATGGGCCAGCGTTCCGGCAAGCGTCACCCTGCCCAAGGGTCAGCGCAGCGAGGCCTTTGTAATAACCACTACCAACGGCGCAGCTGGGAATAGCTTGACTGTAGAAGTTTCCTTCACTCCTACTGGTGCAGCAAGATCAATTTCTGATACAGCATCTGTAACTTTTGCCCCCAGCGCTCCTTCAGGGGTTTACACACGCAACCTTACGTTTGGCTGGCAGGTCTTCTCTATGCCGGTGAAGCTAGAAAGGTCCCTGGTGGACCTCTTGGGTGGCGCGGATAAGTTTGAGGCCCTCTACATCTGGGACACCACCTCCGGCGCCTGGAAGCCCTACAGTCAGATGACTTCCGAGGAGCAGTACGGCAAGCCGCTGGCAGGCTACCTGGTCAAGATGAAGCAGCCCGCTAGCGCTCTGGCGAACTACCAGAGGGTTCCCGGCACTCAGGCCGTCCCGCCGACCCTGGCTTTGAAGCAGGGCTGGAACCTGGTGGGCGCCTCGGGTACTGGGTTGAAGAATGTCCTGGCCAGCGTCAAAGGCAAGTACAGCACGGTTGTGAACCCGGGCCTGGGGAACAATGCTTCGTGGTCTGCCGTGACCTCCGAATCTATTAGCACAGAGGTAGCAGCAATCGGCGACGCCTACTGGGTCTTCATGACCGCGGACGGCACGCTGGCCGGGCTGATGGCCCCGCCGGTGCAGTAAGCGCGGGCTGAAAGGTGTGGTGAGCTTTGCGGGTTAAAAAGTGGAAGAAATCTCTGCGTGCGGGCGCGGCGCTTGCCGCCGCGCTCGCCCTGCTGATGATGCTGGCTTTCCCGGCCTTTGCCCAGGTGCCCCAGCCACCGCTGCCCTTCTACGGCAAGGTTTTCCTGGGCGCATATGGGCAAAACCCGGCGCCGGACGGCCTGGAGGTGGCCATTTACGTGGGCAGCGAGACTGCCCCGCGGGGCACCCCGGTGAAGACTTCCGGCGGCTGGTACGGCGGCCCTCTGGGCACCGACCCCAAGTACAACGTGCCCATCACTGAGGCTGACTTTCGCAAACCGCTCACCTTCAAGGTAAACGGTGCGACGGCCCAGACGTTTGACGCTAACGGCAGGCCGCAGGAAGTCACCGTGGACGTAAACCGTGCAAGCTTTCAGGTTGATCTAGTAGTGCCTGCGCCTGAGGTTGAAACCACCGATCCTGCTAGCGGCGCCACCGGCGTGCCCGCGGACAAGACCATCACCGTGACCTTCAAGGGTGCGGTGCAGCAGGCCGACAACTTTGCGGGCATCGCGTTAAAGGACGCTTCGGGTAAGGCGGTGGAAATCGACAAGTCCATCAGTGACCGCGTCCTCACCATCAAGCCCAAGGCCCCGCTGGCCGGATCGACGACCTACACCGTAATTATCCCCGCGGGTGCGGTGAAGGATGCGGCGGCGGGAATACCGCTGGCTAAAGACTTTACCTTCTCTTTTTCCACCGAGCAGGACAAGACCCCGCCAGCGGTGCAGAAATGCGAACCTGCTGACGGTGCGGCCAACGTGCCCGTGAACGCGACCATCACCGTCACCTTTACCGAGGACGTCCAGGAGGGGCCGCAGTACGCGGGCATCTCCCTGGTGGACGAGCAGAACAATCCCGTGACCCTGCAGAAGAGCATCTCCGGCAGGGTTCTGACCCTGAAGCCCGCATCTGACCTGGCCTACTACAAGCGCTACACCGTCACCATCCCTGCGGGTGCGGTGAAGGATCTGGCGGGGAACGAGCTGGCGCAGCCCTGCGTGTTCAGCTTCACCACCGCCGCCAAGCAGGGGTCGAAGGTTGATATAAACGTGCCGCAAAGCGGCGTGCTGGACAACTTTACCGTGCCGCCGGGCGCCTCCAGCGCGGTTTTGAACCAGAGCGGCGCCCAGCTGGAGATCCCGCAGGGCGCTTATAGCGGTGCGGCCAAGATCACCTTCAAGCCCGTGGACAGCACAGGACTCCCCGGGGCCGGATCAATCGGCCAGGTCTTTGAGGTAAAGATCGAGAACGTGACGCTGTCGCAGCCGGTTACTTTGCGCCTGCCCGCGCCGGCTGGTGCTGGTGATAGGGTGCGGGTGTTCAAGCTGGACACGGTGAACAAGCGCTGGATTAACCTAGGCGGCAAGCTGAATAACGGGTACGTTGAAGTGAGCTTGACCTCCTTCAGCATCTTCACAGCCGCCAACGCCCCGGCGCCTCCCACGGCCAGCCCGGCACCCGGCACCTACACGGGAAGCGTGCAGGTGACACTGTTGCCAGCGGAATCCG
>NZ_AUBR01000056.1 GCF_000429345.1 Desulfovirgula thermocuniculi DSM 16036
CGCTGCGGTGACCCCGTTTAGCCGGTGTCGGACAAACCGGTAGGCGGTCCTAACAGGACGCGGGAGGCGGGGTTAACCCTCCGCCGGGAGGCGAACACAATCTGGGGGGGAAGCTTTTGCTCCCACGCTGTTAAGCGGTCCGTGCCGGTTGTGGTCTTCCGGTGCAGCACTCCCGTCCGGGTGGGACTCCCGGGCCTAGGTCCCCTCGACGGAGAATTTTGCCCCGCAAAGCTTGCCGGAATGAGGAAAGCATGCTCAGGCAAAATTCTCCGTCGTCGCCCTGCCCCTCGGAGGGCAAATCAAGTATCCGGAAAGGAGGCGAATACCTGGTCTGGGGGCCGGCTCGACTGAGATTTCAAAACGGTCGAGTTCTTTGAACCAGGATGTTCATGGCGCCAAACGCAACCGTAGATTTTGAGCCGATAGGCCTGCGGGTGAGGACAAAAGCGGGAAAGACTGTTTTAGCCGTGGCCCGGGAGGCCGGTCTGTCCCTAGGGGAAAAAGGGCTGGTGGCGCCCTGCGGCGGCCAGGGCATGTGCGGCAGGTGCCGCGTGAAGGTCAAAAGCGGCCCCGTCTCTCCTCCCAACGAGCGCAAGAAGGATCTGCTGGGCCCCGGTGAGCTTGAGGAGGGCTACCGGCTGGCCTGCCAGGTCACCATCCTCGGCTCCGTGAAGGTCGAGATACCGCCGGAGTCCATGGTCGGCGCGCAGAGGCTCCAGGTAGAAGGCCTGGAGCTAAAGGTGGGCCTTGAGCCGCCGGTCTTTCGCTGTGAAGTGGAACTTACGCCGACCAGTGTGGCCAACCCCCGCTCGGTCTGGCAGCAGCTTGCCGCAGGGCTGGAAGGACTCCTCGGGACCGGCGGCATCCGGGTAGACCTGGAGCTTGTCCGCCGGAAGCCGGCCCTGGCCCGGGAAGGGAGAGGCACGGCTTCCCTCAGGGAAAGGGAGGTCGTTAACTTTTTCTTTAACGGGAACGGGTCTCCCTCTCCTCCCGTGGGGCTGGCCGTAGACCTGGGGACGACAAAGGTGGCCGGCTTTCTCGTCAACCTGGAAACCGGGGAGACGCTGGCCGCTAAGGGCATCATGAACCGTTCCTACGTACGTAGACATACATACCCAAGGGTACGCATATCTACTGTACCTGAGGCGATCAGCTCGACCTCCGGCCGGAGTCTTGCAATAGTACCTGCCATATCTCAAACCCAAACTTTGCTCCCTCCGACCGACGCGGGGCGAACGGCCTTCCCCGCGGTTCGCGCCGGGGAATCCCACCCCGGAAGGAGAGCCGGAGCATCCGCAGCGCACCAGAACGCGCCAGTACGCCCTTCACCCGCTCCGCTCACTACCAGGGCCGCACATCATCAGGCAGTGCAGAAACACTACCTTCAGCCGGTGCCCGAGTAGGATAGGAGAGTCAATTCCCTCCCGCCCTCCTGCCCCTGTTAGGGGCCGCTTAAAACCTTGCGCCGGCCCGTCCTCCCCCATCAGGTGGGCGGTACGTGGTCCCGGGCATCCTCGCGGGTCCCCCGGGAAGCGTTGCCGCCGCCCTCAGGCGACCGCACCGGCGCAGGGAGAGTTCAAAAACCAAGAGTTAAAAACCGTCTGCGTAGAGCACGTCCACCCGGACGCCGAAGGCCGGGCCGCGCTTCAGTGCCCGGCATACCCGCCGCCAGTAGCTCCGCCGCGGAGTCCTTCCCCGCGGCGGCATCCTCAGGACGGCAACCTCCGGCGCCCGCTCCAGGCCTAAGCCCAGGCCACGTCGGGCTATCACACACGCCGCCGCACCGTGCGGGCTCAGCCCGTACCTGGCCATGAACTTCAGCTGCCCTATTGCCGACGTTGCAAACGGGTCCACGTGCCTCCCTTTCGGCTTCAGCAGCTCCACGCCCTCGCGCGAGCAGCAGGACTCGACCATCGCCCGGAACTTCCCGTAAACAAAGCCCGAAAGCATGCGCGCGTACCGGGAGCCGGATTCCCGCAAGGTCTGTTTCTTTGCGGAAAAATCTAGGTCCTCTATGGCCACCGGCTTCCCCTTTTCCTTCGCGTACAGGACAACCTCCTTGATTGCTTTACCCAAGGCCGCAGCTATTTGCCCCCTGCTCCGGTCCCTCATGGCTACGGGAACCTTGATCTCGTTTACCGGGTTGCCAAACCGGTCCACTTCGCCCGCCTGTATAAAGCCGTCGTTCAGGTCGATGCCCACCGCACCATTCCACCTGCTCGTTGAAGGCGCCGGGTCGTCCCGCTCCACCGTGGCAAAAAGGTACCAGGTCCCGTCCCGCCGCACGAAACGGTACGTGACCGCGCGGTAGATTTTCCGGCCCTTCACAACGCACACAGGCTCTTTGGCCCGGTCTAGGTGCTCCTGGCCATACGGAAAAACGACATCCCTCAGCAAAATGTGGCGCCCAAACTGCTCCCGGAACCGGTCCGGAACCCTAATCCGCAGCGTGTTGTCCCGGGCGTAAGTGCAGGTCTGGTTGCCACACGTTTCGTCCTCGGAGCCGAGCACCAGAAAATTGCCCGAACGCGCCTCACGCCAGGCAAGTAGCCACTCCGCGTGGTCCCGGAAACCGTTCGCCTCCAAATTGTGCTGGGCCTTGAAAAGCTCCCGGCCACCAAAACAGATGCGGCACAAGCCCGACTCCAGGTCCCTCCGCACCGCCTCCAGCTTGTGCCTCAGGTTCCTCAAGCGCCGCCTCTTCTGGTGAAGAACAAACCTTACCCACTTCAGACGCTTAACTTTCTTCTGCCACTTTTCCGAACGGGGTACCATCCCAGACAGGGACTTCAGCAACTTTTCACGCTCTTTTTCCTTCTTCTTGATGGCTCGTTCCACAGATTCGATGCGGCCCAGCAGGTCGCGCTCACGCCAGCGCAGACTCTCCCGAACGGAGTCCAGCAGCGCAGTTAAGTCCTTCACCAGGGAGTTGAACTGCCGGGCCGTAATGCCGTGCTCCGCAATGTACCTGCGCTTCAGTTCCTTCACCTGTAAGCCCTTAATGTGGCAATCCACGTAGAGTTTCCTTTCCAGGCGGCCGAAGTATTCGCCTACAGCCTCAAAGAAGGGGTAGCTTTCCCGGTCGTCAATCCGTGTCTGGTACGTGGCCAGCAGCTTCAAACACCTCCTTTACCTGCCTCACCACTTCCTCCTTCCTCTTGCTCCTGATGCCGTAAAGCTTACCGGCAAACGAAGTAACTATGACCAGCAGGTCCTCCACCAACTCCTCGTGCACCGTCTTGCGGTCCTCTTCCCCGTTTATTACGTGGACCTTCACACCGTGGCTCTCAAAGTATACCCTCAGGTAGTTGAAGCCGAAGCGGGTGAGCCTGTCCCTGTAGCTTACCGCCAGATCGGTAATCTTTCCCTCCCTGGCCAGCCCCATCAGCCTCATGAGACCCTTCCGCCTGTCGTTCAAGCCCGAGGAAACGTCGGTGACCACCAGAATATCGTCGAATAGCCTCGCATCGAACTTCTTCCTGACCGACTCAACCTGCCTGTCCAGGTCGCCCTTGACCTTCTGCTCGTGCGAGGAGACGCGGGCGTAGATGGCCAACACCCGCCTTCGGGGCGTGGGGGACTCTTCCTCGCCGAGTAACTTCTTCACCTCCGATTCGGGAACCCTCCTCCTACCCCCGGGCGTCCTGACCACCTTGATTTTACCCGCTTTGTCCCATCTCTGGAGCGTCTTTAAGGATACTCCTAAGAACCTGCACGCCTCGTGCAATGGATAAAGTTTTTCCATGGTGACTGCATTATACCACTTACTTCATCCTATGTCTACTTATTCAGTCAACTGCCGGCTACCCGCAGATCGCTTATGCGAGGACGTGATGGCCCGCCTGGCCTACGCCCTGGAAGGCGAGGAACATTACGCGCAGCTGCACCGGGCGGTGGTCGAAGGGTTAAACCGCCTCGCGCGCGAGCTGGCGGCGGCAGCGGGCCTCTCGCCCGAAAATATCGAAGAGGCCGTCGTGGTGGGCAACACCGCCATGCACCACTTGCTCTTCCGCCTTCCCGTGTCCCAGCTCGCCCGGGCCCCGTACGTGCCGGCACTGGCCGCCCCGCTAGAGGTCAAGGCGAGGGAGGTCGGGCTCCGGTTGGCGCCGGGCGCCTACGTCTACTCCCCGCCCGTCATCGGGGGCTTTGTGGGGGCAGATCACGTGGCCATGATCCTGGGAAGCAGGATTGACGAAGCGGACGGGGCAATCCTGGGGCTGGACGTGGGGACCAATATGGAAGTGGTTTTAAAGTACGGCGGGAAAATGATCTCCTGCTCCTGCGCCTCCGGACCCGCGTTTGAAGGGGCCCACATCTCCAGCGGCATGCGGGCCGTCGAGGGGGCCATCCAGGCCGTTAGGCTCAAGAACGGCGGACGCGAGGTGGAAGTGGAAACCGTGGGCGGCGGGAAGCCCCTGGGTATCTGCGGCTCGGGAATCCTGGACGCCGTGGCGGAGCTGTACCGGGCGGGGGTGATTGATTCCCGCGGCCACCTGGACAGGACGCACCCCCGCGTGCGCACCGGCAACGGCGGCCCGCCGGAATTTGTGCTCGTCACGGCAGACGAGAGCGGCACAGGCAGGGACATTACCGTTACCCAGAAAGACATCAGCGAGGTACAGCTGGCCAAGGCGGCCATCTCTGCGGGCACCAAGCTCTTGCTGCAGGCGGCGGGCCTCAGGTTGGAGGACGTGCAGGAGGTTGTGGTGGCCGGGGCCTTCGGCACCCACCTCAAAGTTTCCAGCGCCGTGGACATCGGTATGTTCCCGCCCCTCCCCGAGGCAGTTTACCGCCAGGTGGGCAACGCCGCGGGAACCGGGGCGCGGGCCATGCTGCTCTCCCGCACCGCCAGGAAGAGGGCGGAGGACCTCGCCGGGCAGGTGGGTTACCTTGAACTTACCGTGCAGCGTTCCTTTAATGAAACCTTCGCTTCCGCCCTTCCTTTCCCCGGGTCTTACCGTACCCCCACTAGTCGCCTGTGAACGCACAAGGCAAAAAAAGGCCCCGGGTCAAAGGCAAGCCGGGGCCTTTACTTGTTGCACTTGGCTAGCTGGTCCGTATTTCCTGGTGCATGAAGAAGTAATAGGCCAGGGCAAAGATAAGCATGGTCATGGCCAGCAGGCCTACCACATGGGGCCAGATGAGCAGCAGGCTCTGGCCCAGGGGCAGGAAGCCGGGTATGGCACCGGAAAGCTGCTGCACCATGACCGGCCCGAGGGTGCGCACGCCAGGGTTTAAAAGGGTTACGGTAGCCTCATCGTAGAGTACGGTCGGCGAGAGGCGGCTCAAGTTTTGCCTTACGACGGCGTTGCGCAGTTGCTGGACGGCGGGAGCGTCTTCCGGCGCAGGGAACAGGCCGTCGGCAACGATCCCGGCCAGCATCGGTTCAAAGATGGCAAAAAACAACCAGGTGGCCACGCCGGCCAGGGCGGACGTGGCCGTTTGGCGGAAGAGGAGCGAAAAGAAGAGGGACGCGCTGAGCCAGAAGGACACGTAAACGAGCGTGACCAGGAGGTAGAGCAGCATGCGCGCCAGCTCCTCTCCCCGCGGCGGCACGCCGATCATCACCAAGCCCAGGCCGGCTACAAGCAACCCCAGGGCCACAATCATGGTGGCCAGGACGATGATGCCGGCCAAAAATTTGCCGTTAATTACGTCATCGCGGTAAATGGGCTGGGACAGCAACCGGCCCAGGGTGCGCCTGTGGTACTCCCCGTTTATGGCATCAAAGCCCAGGGCCAGGCCTAGAAGGGGACCGAGAAAAGACATAAAAGAAATAAACGAAGGCAGTGAACTGCCGCCGGTGGTAAAGAGGCGCAGGAAAACGTAGGCCGTATCCTGCTCACCGACCGTCTCCCTGATGGTCAGGGCTCCCACGTAAAGGGCGGAAAGGCAGGCGGCGGCCACCAGGGAGAAAAGGATGCTCATGCGGGTGCTGCTGAAGTGGTCGGCCAGCTCTTTGGCCACTATCACTTTTAGCCCCCCGCTGCCGCGGAAGGCCTCGCGGCACCAGGAAGCAAGTTGCTGCAGCTTTCTGCGCCACCCGGTCATATCCTTCCCTCTCCCTGAAAGTATTCCAGGTAAATGTCGTCCAGGTCGTAGCCTCTGGCCCGCAGGTGAAGCAGGCTTATCCCCCTTTCCGCCAGGAGACCGGTTAGCCGGGGACGTATATCCTTACCCTTAGCGCACCGGAGGCGAATATAGGGCCCCTGCTTTTCCACCTTTTCCACACCCTCCAGGGATGCGAGGAGGGACAGCACCTCGCCGAACAGGGGCTCTACCTGCAGCTCGATTTCCAGCGGCTTGCCGGCCATGATCTGGCGACCGAGGCTTTCAATGGGGCCGGCAGCCAGCAGGGAGCCGTTAACAAAGATGCCCACGCGGTCGCAAACCTGCTGGACCTGGTGCAGGAGATGCGAGGAAATGAGGATTGTCTTCCCCTCTTCGCGGGAGAAGCGCGAAATTAACCCCAGTAGCTCCCGGATGCCCTCGGGATCTATGCCCAGAGTAGGCTCGTCCAGGATGATGATGCGGGGATCCTTTACGATGATGTCGGCAATACCCAGGCGCTGCCTCATCCCTCGGGAGAATTCCCTCACCCTGCGGTCGGCGTGGGCCCCCAACCCCACCTGTTCTAGCGCCGCCTCGACGCGCCTCTGGCCTTCTTCCCGGGGCAGGCGGTTCAGCCTGGCCGTGTAAAGGAGGTTTTCCCTTGCCGTCAGGTCGTCGTAAAAGCCGACGTTGTCCGGGAGGTAGCCCACGATCCTCTTTACGGCCAGCGGATTGCGCGTCGGGTCCAGGCCGGCCACGAGGGCCCGCCCTGCTGTGGGTTCCGTGAGGCCGAGGAGCATTAAAATGGTGGTTGTCTTCCCGGCCCCGTTGGGCCCCAAAAGGCCGAAGATTTCCCCCTCGTAAATTTCCAGGTTGAGGTTTTTAACAGCCGTTACCTGCCCGTACTGCTTAGTTAAATTTTCCGTGACGATAATTGGCCTCCGTGCACCCATAGCTTACCGCCGCCCGTACCTGTAAAAGAGCCAGGCCACACCGCCTACCACGGCCAGGACCATCAGTAGGCCCACGATGCCCCACAGGGTGGAAGTTTTTACGGTCACACGGAAGTTTGCCGCCGTGCTGGCCACCGGCGAACTGGCCCTTATGCTCACCACATAATCCCCGGCAATGGCCTCCCTGGCCGGCTTGATGTAGGCGACGACCTGCCGGCTCTCGCCCGCAGCAAGCACGTCGATTTTCTCGGGGTTAAAGGTAACCGCCCAGTTGGCAGGAGCAGTGGCGGAGAAGGTAACCCCCTGAATGTCGGAAGTCCCAGTGTTTTTAACGATAATGGTCAGCGGGCTTTCCGCCCCGGCCACGGCCTCGGCATTCAGCCGCTCGGTGGGCGTGGTTATTTCCAGGCTATAGGCGCCGGCAATGACCACCTTGAGCACCGTGCCGGCCTTGCTGAAGCTGGAAACGGCCTCGACGGGTATTTCATAGGTTCCCGCGGTAACGCCCTGGGGCGGCTTGATGGTCACGTCCAGGCCTTGGCTCTGGCCGGGTTTCAGGCTGATGCTGGCAATTTGCTTGTCCTCAAAGGCCGGACTGAAGGTCACCTGCCAGCCCGGCGGTGCCTGGGCGTTTAAGCTGTAAGAGCGCTCCTGAACGCCGCTGTTGGTCAGGTCCACGCGGAAGCGAAAGGTAGTGGTGGCCGTGCCGGTGAGCACCGGGTACTGGGTGGTCATCCTGTCGCCGCCGCTGGGCGTCTCCTTGATGACCAGCTGCAGGGGGAGGGTGGAACTGGCATCGGTTGCCGAGGCCTTTACCGTAAAGCGGTAGGTGCCCGGCTGTGCCCCCTGGGGAACCTCTACCTGAAATTCCAGCTTGACCGGATCGCCGCCGGCAAACACCTGGTTGACGATCATGCCGCCCCCCCTGAAGCTGGCGGGCCACCCCTGGGGAGCCGAGACCACCAGCAGGTCCACTTTCCTGGGGGCAGTGCTGCGCAGTTCCAGGGGAAAGGCCACCGTTTCCCCCGGCCGCACTTCAATCCCCGTAAAGGGCGTGTAAAGGAGCAGGCCGTCCCCGGCCACGGCGGCCGGCAAAAGCGGGCCGGCGAAGAGAAAGCATAAAAGCAGGGCAAGAGCGGCAGCCATTATACCTTGACGGACCACCTGGAACACCTCTTTTTTTATTTATTAAGAATGATTCACCAAAAGCCAACCGGAGTAAAACTTTTCTACGCGCTTTTTTGAAATCCTTCCCGACGCAAAACCTAGAGGACGCCGGGTATGATTAATAGGGTGCAGGAGGGGAGGCGTAGGGTGAACTGTTGCTCCTGCCGCTTTTACGGCGAGCTCAACGACTTTCTCCCGCCTAACAAAAAACAGGCCACCTTCCGCCATCTTTTTCACGGAGCGCCTGCAGTAAAGGACATTATCGAAGCCCTGGGAGTTCCCCACACCGAGGTGGGGCTCATTCTCATAAACGGGGAGCCGGCAGGGTTCTCCCGGAAAATTAAAGACGGGGACCGCCTCAGCGTTTACCCCTTTTTTACCTCCATCGATATTTCGCCCATAAGCGGCCTGCAGCCGTTTCCCCCGGAGAGAACCCGCTTTGTCCTCGACACACACCTCGGCAAGCTGGCCGTCTACCTGCGCATGCTGGGTTTTGATGCCCTGTACAAGAACGATTTCTCGGACGGGGACCTGGCAGAGATCTCCGCCAGAGAAGGCAGGATCCTCCTCACCCGCGACCGGGGACTGCTCAAGCGGAGCGCGGTGGTATACGGCTATCTGGTGCGGAGCGGCGATCCTGAAGGGCAACTCCTGGAGGTAATGAGGCGCTTTGCGCTTTTGCCCCTCGTGCGTCCTTTCAAGCGGTGCCTGCGTTGTAACCACGTCCTGGAAGACGTGGGCAAGGAGGAGGTCGCCGAACGCCTGCCGCCCAAAGTAAGGGAGCACTTCCACGATTTTCGTCTCTGCCGCCGCTGCGGGCGCGTTTACTGGAAAGGTTCGCATTACGAAAACATGGTAAAATTCCTCCGCCGGATCATGGCAACGTAAATGAGGCCAACCGTTTTTCCTTTGTGCAGGTAATCGCCCAAGCGTACAAGTAAGGGGGAGAAAACGCGTACTTTCTCCTCAAGGTGGCCTTCCTTTCCGAATGTCGGGGCCCTGGGGCCTAAAATTTTCGTTAGCACCGGCTAACGGCAGGGAAAGAAAGGGTTAAGATTACGTTAAATTTCAAAAGCCCTCTTAACCCAACCTTTACTAAAAAGTAACGGCAATTTAACCTTACCTTAAAACTCGCGCTATATAATAGGGCTAGCTTCAAAAAGCCTCATAAGGAGGGGTCCGAACTTGCAGAAAAAAGGGCAAGCGCTTTACCTTTTACTGGCCGTGGTGGCAGCAGCCCTCCTGCTCTCAGGGTGCGGGGGTACAAAGGGCCGGGGCGCTGCCCCGAGCGGGACAAAAGAGGAGCTGGCGGGCAGCATAACCGTCGTCGGCTCTACGGCCATGCAGCCGCTGGTTGAGCAAGCCGCCCAGCAGTTCATGCAAAAGCATCCCCGAGCGCGAATCGTTGTCCAGGGAGGGGGCAGCGGCACCGGGCTCTCCCAGGTAGCCGCCGGTGCGGCGCATATCGGCAACTCCGACATTTTTGCCGAGGAGAAGCAGGGTATCGACGCCTCCCAGCTTACCGACCATAAGGTATGTGCCCAGGGCTTTGCCCTTATTGTGCACCCGGCTGTAAACGTGGACGGCCTGAGCAGGCAGCAGATCAAGGATATTTTTACAGGGAAAGTTACCAACTGGAAGGAAGTCGGCGGCCCCGACCAAAAAATTGTCATCATTCACCGCCCTAAGGGCTCCGGGACGCGCGCCACCTTCGTGAAGTACGTCATGGAAGGCGTGGAAGACCGCGCCCAAGGAATGGAGCAGGACTCTTCCGGTGCCGTACGCAAGGTGGTTTCTGAAACCCCGGGTGCCATTTCCTACCTCGCGTTACCTTACGTGGATAAAAACGTCAAGGCCCTGAAGATTGACAGCGCGGAGCCCACAGTGGAAAACATCGCCACCGGCAAGTACCCCTTCTGGTCCTACGCGCACATGTATACCAAGGGCCAGCCCCAGGGCCTGGCAAAAGCCTTTATTGATTACATGCTGTCAGGGGAAGTTCAGGAGCAGATAGTGCCCAAGATGGGGTACATCCCCATCACCAAGATGAAAATCGAGCGGGATGCCAGGGGCAACATTACGCAAAAGTAGTTACCGCCTACAGCCGCTCCCCCCTATAAACGCCGGGGGCCGGAGGAAAGCCCCGGCCCCCGGTATTTTCAGCTTCCCCCGGCTACGGGAAAGCGGGCCTGCCGGGAGACAAATGCACCGGGAGGCTTACCTCACCCCCATGCCTCCCACCCCCGTGGTGGCGCGCGGCCTATACATGCCCGGGGTTTTTCCTGCACCTCGGCATATAAAGCCCGCACGCTCGGGCCTCCGGGTCGCCGCGGGTGAGCACCTCCGCAAGGCCCTCTCTTCCTGCCTCCTTTAACACTTCTACGGCGTGCAGCTCCTCCGGAACCGCCCTCTCCAGGGTACCGTAACGGGGAAGGCCAGCCACGCAGCCCCACCGCACCTCTTCCCTTCCCCGGACCCTGACCAGAAAACGGCAGTCCCGGCAGTGCTTTATCGCCTTTTCCCGCACCTCCGGCAGGATGATGCGGTGACCCTCCCACAGCCGGTTATCCCGCATACCGCACCCCCGCCCCCGTTAAAGACGCCGCCCGGAAAATGGCCCTCTCCCCGAACCTGCTGCGGATGTAGTCGCAGGCTCGCTCGGCCCTCTCCCACTTCTCCCTTCCCTCAAAAAGGGTGAGCTGTCGCGGGGGGCCAGCAGTCAGCCCGGCCAGGGCCACCCCCACCGTGCGCACGGGCCAGCCCTCCGGCCAGTGCCGTTCCAGTAATTCCACCGCCGCCCGGTAGACGTCCGCAGCCAGGTCGGTGTACGCGGGAAGGGTCTTCATACGCGAAAGATAAGCAAAATTAGCGTCCTTTAAGGACAGCACCACAGTCCTGCCCGCGTAACCCCCGCCCCTGGCCCTTTCGGCCACCTTCTCGGCCAGCTCCAGGATGACCACCTTTATCTCCGCAAGCCGGTAGTAGTCCCGGGGCAGGGTCACCTGCTGCCCGATGCTCTTGACCCTTTCCAGCGAGTGCGGGTCGACGGGGCTTTCGTCGATGCCGTTGGCGCACCGCCAGAGGACCTCCCCGTAGACCCCGAAGCGCATCCGCAGGATCCTCACCGGAAAGTTGGCCAGATCGCCGATGGTGTGGATGTTCAGGAACTTTAAGTGCCGCTCGTAGCGGGGGCCGACGCCGAAAAGCTCCCTCACCGGCAAGGGCCAGAGGCGTGCGGGCACGTCCTCATAGCCCAGTACCGTGAGGCCGTCGGGTTTCTGCAGCTCCGCCGCCATCTTGGCCAGGAGCTTGTTCGGCCCGATGCCGATGCTGCACGTCACGCCCACTTCCTCGCGGATGCGCCTTTTGAGGGCCAGGGCTATGTCTACCGGGGAACCGAAGAGCTTCTGGCAGCCGGTGACGTCCAGGAAGGCTTCGTCGATGGAAAACGGCTCCACCAGGGGCGTGAAGTCCCGCATGATGCGCAGGATGCGGGTGGAAAAGTGCACGTAGAGGTGGTGCTGGGGCTTTATGAAGATGCCCTCCGGGCACAGCCGCCGGGCCTCGTAAACGGTCATGCCGGTTTTCACGCCCCTGGTCTTGGCCTCGTAGCTGGCCGCCAGCACCACCCCGTGGCGCCTCTCCGGGTCGCCGCCTACAACGACCGGTTTCCCCCTCAGGGAGGGATCCAGGGCCTGGTGGACGCTGGCAAAAAAGGAGTTCATGTCGGCAAGGAGAATGGCCCTCTCCAAAGCGAAAACCCCCTCGACAGAGAACGTGTGTTTGGCACTATCTTTAACCAAACGCGTGTTCTTTGTCAAGGGGGTTAGTACTTGCGGAGGAGGGACAAGACTTTGCCCAGGACTTCCGCCTTATCAATGATGATTGGCTCCATCATGCTGTTTTCGGGCTGCAACCTGACGCATCCGTTTTCCGTGACCTCCTCCCCCCAATAAATTGGGGAGCATCCGGGAGCGGCTAGGCTCCGGAGGCCAGGGCCATATTATTATGTACCCTGGAGGTTTCCGTATACCACCTTCCCCAAGGGGCGCGGCGGTACACGGCACGCACAGTGAAGCCTTCCGGCCTAACCGGCGGCCGGGCCAACTCGGCAAGGATTTTGTTGAGCAGGTTCACGGCAGAGTTCTCGTCACGGCCCACTATGAGCCCGCACTTAGGGCAGCAGTAAACCCGCACCGAGGGGCCGAGCTTCTGCCGGTGCCCGCAACGGCTGCACCGCTGGGTGCTGTAGCGCTCGTCGGCACTCTTCACATACCTGTCCCGCAGATGGCACTTGTAGGACAGGCGGCCGAGGAGTTTCACCAGCGGCCAGTCGTTCTGCACCGCGCGGTTGATTTTTGCGTTACCCTTCCCTTTGGCGGGATCCTTCGACACCATGCCCTGCTTGTCGGGCTTGCCGACCACGATGATATCCCACGGCCCTTCGGCAAGGAGCTTGGAGATGGCATGCAGTTCCTGGTCAGCTTGCGCCCTGCGGCGCCGGTACAGCTCGTCCAGCACCTTGTTTAAATGCTTCCAGCGGCGAGAACCCCTCCTGCACCGGTCGCGCAAAGATTTAACCCGGCCTATCTGCTTGTTGAAGTAAGCGTTGATGCTGTTAGTGCGGGAGTGGACCTCCACCAGCAGGCCGGAGTCGTCCGCCCCGGTGGGGAACACCTTCCGCCCGGGGTCGAAGGCAACCACCTGCAGGGGCCGCTCTTCCTGCTCCGACCTGACCTCCGCCCAGTAGGTGACGTTGGCATAGAAAGCATCGCTTTTGCGGTCGTGGCTGAGGGTGAGGCTGTGGATTTCTGCGGGGATGTGCCTTGCCCCTGCTATGGCTATGCGCTCCCGCCTTCCCTGCCCGCCGGAAAGCACCACCTACCGCCCCCCAGGGCAAACCCGCTCTGGACGTAGCAAAGCGTAAAGAAATAGCGGGAGCTCTTGAACCGCGGCGGGCGGGCCGTTTCCTCCCGGCCGTTTGCCCGCTAGCTCCTCAGCCGCCCGAAGAAAGAGTTGAAGTTCTTCTGCACCAGCCGCAGCACTTCCTGGGCCACCAGGCTGTAGAGCATCTTGAACTCCGGAAAAGCCTCTTTAAGTTCCACCAGCTGGGCGTTTTGTTGTGCGTAGGTGATGCCCGGCCTGGTGTGGTGGTAGCGCAACCAGTGCCAGCGCCGCTGCTCCAGGGCCAGGTTGTACAGCCTGGTGGCCGCGCGGCTCATCTCCCACAGCCACTCCTTCTGTTCGGGCGTGGGGGCCAGCTTGAGCTTAGCCGTGAGGAGGATCTTTTCCATCTCGTTCACCTTCCGGGTATATGGTAGCACTTCCTGTGCCAGGCGTAAATACCGGAGCGAGGGGGTCCGTGCGACGAGCAATTTTGCCTCGGGAGCTTACTGGAAAGGGTAAGAGCTAACGCAGCAAAATTGCTCGTCGTATCCCCTCAATAAATTGAGGGGGATTACAGCCCCCTCGCGCTCTCCCATTTCTCTAAAAATGTACTAAAAAATTTGTGCTTCCCGCCTGGTCAGCTCCATTGCCTACCACCTGCCTTGGGCAGATTATACCACCGAAAGCGCGTTTTGTGAACTGGCGTTTGGCCTGCCCCCGCAAAAAATCTCAATTTTTCAAAAGCGATCTCAGAAAAGGATTTCCGGTCCACATAAAAGAATGTTAAACTCAAAACCCAGCGAGGGAACATTTTAAGGATGGGTCTGAAGGAGAAGGTAGCGCGCGCTTTTGCCCTCAACCTGCTCATCTTTGTTTTTTTGTTTCTCGGGTGCTCGCTCTTCCTCGGCAGGTATGTGCTTGGCAACTGGGAGAGGAGGGAAGTTCTTCAGGCTGGCGAACGTGCCGTTGCTGCCCTGGAAAAAGAAGTGGCGGAGCTCCAGAAATCCGTCACCGATTGGGCAGTCTGGGACGAATCCTACGTTTTCGTGAGCGAAAGGAATCCCGACTTCGTGGAAAGGAACCTCGTGGACAACGTCTTCGAGATCCTCGACCTCAACTACATAGCTTTCCTGAACGCCGAAGGTGGCGTGGTCTACGCCAGGGGGTTCGATCCCCGGGTTAGGAGGGACCTGCCTATCCCTCAGGAGGTGCTCGGCCTGAAACCCCCTCCGGGAGAAGCCGCCGCCGGGCTTTTGAAAACGCAGGGGGGGCCGCTCCTCGTCGCATGCCACTCGATCCTGAGGAGTGACGGCTCCGGGCCTCCCCGCGGGCGGCTTGTTTTCGGCCGCATCCTGAAGGAAAAGGACGTAGAAAAAATCTCGGGGTCTGCCGGCTTCCCTCTCTCGCTCACTTATGCGAATGAAGTAAACTTGATAAGTATGGAGCCACTGAAATTTTCAAAGAGCGAAGAACCCGTGTACTTCAAAAGGCTTTCGGGCGCGGAGACCTCCTGCCTCATCCCGGTCAACGACATTGGTGGCCGCACTTCCTTCTTCCTGCAGGGCACCCTTCCAAGGAGCGCCTACAGGTTCCTGCTGGGCGTATACTTCGTTTACGGTTCCCTCTTCGTACTTATCATGGCAGTTGCCTTCGGCACGACCCTCAACTGGGTCAACTGCACCGTGGTGCGTAGGGTCCTCACGCTGGTACACTCCTTTAAGAAGATGGCGGAAGGGCCGCTTTCCGAAGTGCGCGTGCCCGTCCTGAAAGACGACGACGAGCTGGCGTTCCTTTCCCTGGAAGTGAACAGGCTCCTGTCCAAGCTGAAAGATTCCCAGCAGGACCTGGCCGACAAGGAGAGAAAGTGCACCGCAGTGATCGAAAACGCCGCCGAGGCCATCCTGGTCGTCCAGGAGGGTTCGGTAGTTTACACCAACAGAGCTACCGCTGAGCTTCTGGGCTATACCCCTCAGGAGTTGCAGTCGCAACCCTTCTCCCTCCTCATTCACCCCGAGGATAGGGAACGCGTGGAAAAGCAGGTGGGCAAGCTCTTGGAGGGAGCGGGCGGCTCCACCAAGATCACCTTCAGGGTGATCACGAAAAACGGCGAGTCCAAGTGGGCGGAGGCGAACGCGGCGGCCATGGATTGGGAAGGCCGACCTGCCACCCTATACTTCATTTCCGACATCACATCACGCAAGATCCTCGAGGAAGAGATCGAAAGGCTGCTGAGAGAAAAATCGCTTATCTTGGACAGCCTCACCGAGTTGGTGCTTTTCCTCGACAGGGACATGCACGTCATCTGGGCCAACCGGGCCGCCGCGCAATCCGTAAACAAAAGGCCGGAGGAACTTTACGGCGGCAAGTGTTACGAAATATGGCACGGCAGGAACACCCCGTGCCAGGGCTGCCCGGTAGTACGTGCAATTTCAACGGGCGAATTCTGCTCCGGAGAGACGACCTCTCCGGATGGGCGTCACTGGAGCATATCCGCCACGCCGGTGAAGGACGACTCCGGAAACGTAGTGGGCGTGGTGGAGACGACCCTGGATATCACCGAGCGCAAGCGCTACGAAGAGCAGCTCAGGTACCTGAGCCTGCACGATCCCCTCACCGGGCTCTACAACCGTGCGTTCTTCCAGGAGGAGCTAAAGCGGCTCGAAGCCAGCCGCGAGTACCCCATTACCATACTGGTGGCCGACCTTGATGGGCTAAAGCTCATAAACGATACCCTCGGTCATACCTTCGGCGACGAGATGTTGAAAGCATGTGCCCAAATCCTCAGGAACTGCATGCGCCGGGAGGACGTCCTTGCCCGTATAGGCGGGGACGAATTCGCGGCCATACTTCCCAAAACCGATGCGGAAACTGCCGCCAGGGTGGCCGAGCGGGTGCTTCAGGCTTGCCAGGAACACAACCAGCAGCATCCGGAGCTGCCGGTTTATCTTTCCATCGGCCACGCCACTTCCCTTACCAGGCGCGAGCCGCTCCAGGAGACCTTTGTGAGGGCCGACGACCTAATGTACCGCCACAAGCTTCTCCACAAGACATCCGTCAAGAGCCGGATCGTGGACACGCTGGTTGCCAGCCTCGAAGAAAAGGACTTCTTTTCCACCGGTCACGCCAGGAGAATGGAAGAGCTCTGCCTGAGGTTGGGCCAGCGGTTAGGTTTGTCCCCATATCAGCTGGATAAGTTATCTTCCCTGGCCAGGGTCCACGACCTCGGCAAGGTGATCGTGCCGGACCACATCCTGTACAAGGAAGGGCCCCTGGACGAAAACGAGTGGGAACTGGTGCGCCAGCACCCCGAAAGAGGTTACCGCATAGCCCTCTCTTCCCCAGAGCTATCCGACATGGCGGACCTCATCCTCTATCACCACGAGTGGTGGAACGGCCAGGGATACCCACTCGGTCAGAAAGGTGAAGAGATTCCCCTGGAGTCTCGCATCCTGGCCATCGTTGATGCCTTCGAAGTCATGACCAGCGGCAGGCCGTATAAGAAAGCGGTAAGCCAGGCAGAGGCCCTACTCGAGCTGAGAAGGTGCGCGGGAAGCCAATTTGACCCCGAACTGGTGGATCACTTTATTGCTTTGGTTCAGAATTGATGTGCGCTATCTGGATAGGGCATGTAAAAACCGGGTGCCAGTAAAGGTAGAGCACCCGGTTTTTTCCTTACGATTCCGTACCTCAAAGCAATTCTTTGGTGTCTCTTCCGCAAATCTCTAGTGCACGGCGTTGTACGCGTTTGCCCGCCCGTGAGCCCAGTACATACCGGTGCCGGCTATCCGGTCGGCGCTCATCTCAATCCGCTTCCGTACTGCAAGGTTGGAGGTTCCGTACTTGGAAGCCCAAACCAGAGCAGCTATCCCGGAAACATGGGGCGCGGCTACGGAGGTGCCATCCAGAATGCCGTAGTCTCTGACTCCGAGGTAATCTCCGATAAGGCTGGAGTGGTTTGGAAGGGTAGAAAAGATGCTAACGCCGGGAGCTGCTACGCTCACCCACTTCCCGTAGCTGGAGAAAGCGGCTTTCTGATCGCTCGCATCCGTAGCGGCCACAGCAATGCAGTTCTTGTACTTTGCAGGGTATAAGGGCTGGGCAGTGCTGTTGTTTCCCGCCGCCGCCACCAGCACCGCGCCTCTGGACCAAGCGTAGTTAACCGCTTGCTCGAGAGTTCTGGACGGCTGCGTTCCACCCAGACTCATGTTGATTACCTTTGCTCCGTGTTCCACTGCCCAGATAATCCCTTCGGATATCCAGCTGTAATACCCATTTCCCGCATCGTCGAGGACCTTTACGTTCATCAGAGATGCATTGTATGCCGTACCGGCTATGCCTTTCTCGTTGTTGCCAACAGCCGCGGCAATCCCTGCCACATGGGTACCGTGACCAAATAAATCGTCAACTGTTTGGCTGGTTGTAAAGTTAATATTGGCTACAATCTTGCCAGCCAGGTCTTCGTGATCCTGGTCGATTCCGGTATCCAGGATGGCAATAATCACCGACGGTTCGCTGGCAGTAACATCCCACGCTTCGGGCGCGTCGATGTCTGCATCGGGTTTCCCGCCGGTCTGTCCGGTGTTGTTCATGTCCCATTGCCTGGAGAAGTATGGGTCGTTGGGAATTCCCATCGCCCTGGCTACGTAGTCCGGCTCCGCATATTCAACTAAATCTTCTTTCTGGTACGCCGCAGCCTTTTCCTCCGCTTTCCCTGCGAGAACCTCCACTACTTGCACATCTAGCACCGGAATCTCCTTGACCACCCTGCCCCCGCACTTGCTATGGATGTTCCTCTTACTTGCCTCACTTACGCCAGGCTTGAACTTTACAACTACTCGATCAGCTTTATCAGCTTTCTGCCCGTCTATTACAGGAGGTAAAGCCGCACCTGCTGGCAGAGGGACAAGCATAGCGGCCAAACCGAAGAACGCTCCTATAACGGTGGTGAGTAATTTTTTCCAACCCAAATTCTCAGCCCCCTCGGAGGTTACTCCTTAAAATTTTACCATAGCAAGCTTAGCCAAGCCAGTAGATTTTTGTTCGATAGCAGAAGGTAATGGCCGTACCCCGCTGGGGTCCCCATGAAAAGCGTACATGAGGATGTCCTAAACGTCGTGGAATTTCGGTAGCGCCCTTTTTCGCGTTTTTTAGGCTGTTTTCATTGCCATGGATTTAGTGTCGCGAAGCTAGTCACAAACTGCTCGTATGAAAGCCCTCCCTTGCCTTTGCCATTCAAATGGTAGGTGATATCTTAACTGCATGCGAATCGTAAATTGGAAATCACTCCCGGTCAATAAAGAAGTGGGCGAACTTGGACGCAAAACTCCGAAACCTTTTTCCTAGCTTTGGTCCCTTTCCCAAACTCTCTATGAGATCGGGAGAAAGGGGTGCTGCCGTACCTTCCAAAAGATCCTATGCACGTGCATCGCGACTTCTACCATGGCGTACACCTGGGTCCAGTAGAGGACGTTAATGGCTGCCACTTTAAGCAGGGTCGATTTGAAATCGAAGCCGGGAAAAAACTGTGCAAGGGAGTCCAGTGCCTCATCCACAGACTGCCATAACTCGCAGTAGTGGTACAGCTCCAATGCAGCTTCCACCTGCGGGTGCGTGAGAGGAAAATGCCAAATTTTTGTAGCTCACCTACCACAGCACCCCTTTTCCCCAGGACCATTGGTGGTAGCTATGTTTTGCGGGCTTTCTCCTGGACTTGTATCTTCAGCAGCGCCTCCACATCTTCCCTCCTGCACCGCTTCTGGCCCGTGGGCAGACGGAGGGTAACTGGGATCACGGCTATTTTTCTGCCACAGCCGCCTCAACCTTCAATCCGAGGCACCGCTCGCTTGTCATTTCCCTAGCTCTGCTCCGGCCTTGCTGAACTAGAACTAGCACCGCAGTTCGCTCCCTTTCGTCAGATTTTCCCGCCCAGATTAAACCACTACCGGGGAAAAGCGTCAAGAAAAGCCTTGTCGAACAATGTCGGCAGGGCCGGTTTCCCTCTGTTTGCATCAGGTTAACTCAACTCAAAGATTTCTCGCCGGACTGACCGCCACACTTGAAGTATCACAAGTTCTCTTCTGCTGACCACACATCGCCATCCACAGCCAGGTTTATGCCCTCAGGAGGACGCAGGCGCACCATCCCGTTCCGGCGTTCAACTACCCAGAGCACTTCCTCCGGCAGGTTCCATTCGCCACTTTGAGCAGCGTTTCCGTGGCCGTAATAGTGCGCTCCTTGCCGCAGCCTTACCTGTTTCATTTTTGCTATCAAATTCTATCAGAAGATAGTGCCTTGATAGCAAAGCAGGCCGAAAGTTCACGCTCTCCGAGGGGCCGGGTTGAACCCGCCCATCCGGCTGGCAGGATGAGCGGACCGCGGGCTTCTGGAGTCCCGCCCGAAACAGTCACCCCGAATCGCAAAGACTTCATCCGGCAACACGAAGGCCACCGTCTTTCCATGCAAGCCCGGAGCTTCCAAACGGCGGGGTGGTTCTGACGCCCCGCCTGCAAGGGCTCCCACCCGGAAGGCCGGAAACCGCTTGCCAGCCCCCCAGAGCGGCGTCTGCCGCGCACCCCAGAAGGACCACCCGGCGGTGCTCAGGGTTTCTTACCCTTCATCGTCAAAGCCCGCCTTCGCGTGCACCCCAAGCCAGCCAGCGCACGTTCCGGCGGCGCTTTCTCCCGCCGGGCCGCTTCCCGGCCCACACGCCCCGGGACATCCGGAGCAAAACAACCGCGGCCCAAAGGACTAGACCGCGCTGCTTTCGAAATAGCGACGCAACAAAATCTCTTTCACCCTGCTCTTGGATGTGTACCGCGTTATCTCCTCATCGTGCAGCCTGGCCTTCAGGTTCATCGCGGCCACCTGGTCGGCAT
>NZ_AUBR01000057.1 GCF_000429345.1 Desulfovirgula thermocuniculi DSM 16036
CCCCGGCGGGAAAGACTGCCGGCTCAAAGCTTATGTGGACCTCCACCGCCCGCTCGTCGGGCAGGAGCACCACTCGCAGGTTCCCCTCCACCGCGTGCACCCCCGCCAGAGGAATGACCACCCTCTCCCCGGGAGTCAGAGTGGACACCGCTATGTACTGCCGCTTCTCCGCGAAAAACACCCGGTACATCTGCCGGTCCACCACGAAGCTGCGAGCCTTCTTCACCCTGGGCCTCCTGCCGAGAACGCGGCGGAGCACGCGCCTCAAATAATTCTTCACCCTGCGCCGCCCGGCTCCGTCCAGCTTTACCTGCTCACCGGTGACATCCTCGCCGGTGAAGATGGCCTGGAGGCGTTTCCAGTCGCGGCCACCCTTCCGGGGCCTGTACAGCAGCCAGAAGGCATAGTGCTTTTCCTCATCCGTAAACCCCTCGTGGCGGGCAACCAGGCCCCTTGCAGTTTCTATGGCCGCCTCCCATTGCCTCTCCAGGGTGAAGAGGGCGTCTTCCAGGGCCAGCTTCCACATGCGGGCCTGTAGCCCGAAGGGGCTGGTGAAACCCCGGGAAACCAGCTCGTCCCGCAGGGCGCGCTTGTCGCCCAGGTAGTGCAGGTACTTCACGTGGGCGTACTTCACCAGGAAGGCATCCTTCTGGCGGACGTAAGCCTCAGCAGTTTTGACCAGCCTGGCCCACTTTCCGTTGTTTAGCGGCAGGCTCTTCTGCCTCACCGTCCGCTGCATCCGCAAGCGCCTCCCTGACCTTTTTTACCAGCTTTCGCGCCCTGTACGTCCGCTGGCCGTAAAGCCTGGCCGCGAAGTGCTGCACGATGCTCACCAGGTCTTCGGCCAGCTCCTGCGCGGGAGATGCGTCCTCCGCACGGTTGACCACTACTATTTCACAGCCGAACCGGGCGAAAAGCTCTTCGAAAAACTCGAACCCGAACCGCACCAGGCGGTCCTTGTGGGCCACGATCACCGTCTTGACTTCCCCGCGCGTGACCATGCCGCAGAGCTTCAGGAAGTTCTTGCGCCGGTAGTTGAGGGCGGAACCCACGTCGGTGAGGATTTCGTCCACCGTTATCCCCCTGCCCGCGGCAAACTCCTTCAGGTAGATTAGCTGGTTTTCCAGGTCCGGCTTCTGAGCTGCCGAAGATACCCGAGCGTACAGGACAACCTTCCGCGGTTCTTCGCGCCTCTTCAGACCCAAGGCACGGTAAAGCATCTCTTCGGTGTACCTGCGCTTACCGGTGGGCGTCCTCAGCGCAACCAGTTTACCTTCTCGGTCCCACGCACGGAGCGTAGATATGCTCACGCCAAGCTTCTCGTCAAATTCCCTGATGGTGTATATTAAGTTATATCAGGTGGCGTCTTTTAGCAATAGGTTTGTTTGTTAATTGTTAATACCGAGAGAGCTGCTTCTACCTCCTTAGCGGCGTAAGGAGTTGGCCATTTCCCACATCTCGTCGGCGGCCCGGATCACCCGCGCGTTCAGCTGGTAGGCCCGCTGGGCCTCCAGCAGCCCGCCCATCTCCCCGGCCAGGTCCACGTTGGAGGCTTCCAGGAAGCCCTGAACCAGGGTACTGTTTTCGTCGGCAACCGCCTCACCGCTGGCCTCCGTGGGCAGGAACAGGTTCTCTCCTAGGGCCAAAAGGCCAGACGGGTTGGCAAAGGAATACAGCACAATCCTCCCGGCCTCCTGCTGCCCGTTACTAGTTGTTATCGTCACCAGGCCGTTGGAGTTGAGGGTCAGGGACTGGAAATCCAGCGGGAGGTTCACCGGGGGGTCCAGGGGGTAGCCCTGCCGGGTGACCAGGCGCCCCCGGGCGTCCACGGCCAGGATGCCGCACCGGGTATAGGCGTACCGCCCGTCGGGCAGGCTCACCCGGAGCATGCCCGGCCCGCTGACGGCCACGTCCAGGGGGCGCCCGGTCTGCACCAGGGGCCCGGGCGAAAAGTCGCGGGGAGTGGCGGCCACGTATGCCCCGCTCCCTGCCGGCGGTGTGGCTTCCCCCTCCCGCCGCGCGGGTATGCCCTCTTTGCCCATCTGCTGGTAGAGGAGGTCGGCAAAGGCAACACCCTGGGCCTTGTAGCCTTCCGTGTTGGCGTTGGCCAGGTTGTGGGCGGCGGCGTCCACGCGGGCCTGCTGCGCCAAAAGGCCCGCGGTGGCGGTGCTAATGGCCCGCAGCATTTCTTACCTCACCTCCCCCACGCGGTTTACGGCCAGCTCCAGCAGGTGATCATGAGCCTGCAGGAGGCGCTGGTTTGCCCCGTAGGCGCGCACGGCCTGCATGATGCCCACCGCGGATGCCGCGGGGTCGGTGTTGGACCCCTCCAGGAAGCCCTGGTGGACTTCCGGGTTGGCCGCGGGCTGCGCTTCTCCCGGCGGGGCGGCAAAGTAGCCGTCGCCGGCCTTTTCCAGGAGGGCCGGGTCGGCAAACTCCACCACGCGCAGGCGCCCCACCGGGCGGCCGTCGGCGGCAAAGACCTCGCCGTTGGGGTTGATCTTAAAGTCCCCGCTCCCTACCTGCAGGTAGCCGCCCTCCCCCAGGACCCGGTGGCCCCGGGAGTCCACCAGGTATCCCTGGGCGTCCACTCCCAGGCTGCCGTCCCTGGTGTAGCGCTCCCCCTGCGGCGTCTCCACCGCCAGGAAGGCGCCGGGGCGCCCCAGGGCGATGTCCGTGCGCCGCCCGGTTTCCTTCAGGGGGCCCGGGGAAAAATCGGTGCGCACCTCCCGGACCATGACCCCCTGGTAGCTATAGCCCACGGGGCGCCAGGGGAGAGCCCCTCGGGTAAAGTCTCCCTCCTCCCTGGCGGCAAGGAGGTGCGGCCAGAAGGGCTCCTGCACGAGGCGGTCGGCCTTGAAGCCCGGTGTGGTGGCGTTGGCCAGGTTGTTGGCCAGCACTTCCAGCCGGGCCTGGGCGACGCCCAGGCCGGAGGCGGCGGTATAGATGCCGCGTATCATCAGGCGGTTCCTCCCCCTTTTTCCATCTCGCGGAGCTTTTCGCGCAGGCGGCGGATGGCGCGCCCGTGCAGCTGGCAGACCCTGGACTCCGAGACGTTGAGGACGGCGCCGATCTCCTTTAAGGTGAGCCCTTCCTGGTAGTAGAGGGCCAGGACCAGCTGGTCCTTTTCCGGCAGGGAGGCAATGGCCCGCGCCAGCATCTCCTGGTCCTCCTCCTGGGCCAGGCGGTCCAGGGGATCGGGGCTGTGCTCGTCGGGCAGGAGATCCCCCAGCCGCATGCTCTCGCCGTTGGCGGTGGCCACCGTCTCGTCCAGGGAAAGGGTAAAGAGTCGCTGGAACTGCCCGTCCAGGTAGCTTAATTCCGCCGGGGTGATGCCCATCTCCCGGGCCACCAGCTCCGGCGGGGCCTTCTCGCGGTGCTGCGCCTCCAGCTTCTCGCGCACCATCTTCAGCCGCTGCAGCTTGTGCCAGAGGGTGCGGGGCACCCAGTTGGCGCGGCGCACCTCGTCCAGCATGGCCCCGCGCACGCGGGTGTAGGCGTAGCTTTCAAAGTCCACCCCCAGGTCGGGGTTGTACTTGTCCACGGCCTCGATGAGGCCGAAGATGCCGGAGCTTTCCAGGTCCTCCGGGGCGAGGCAGGTGGGCAGCCTGATGGCCAGCCGCCCGGCCAGGTACTTCACCAGCCAGAGGTACGAGAGGATGAGCTGCTGGCGCACCCGGGGGTCCCTGGTCCTCTTGTACTCCTGCCAGAGCTTTTCCCTGTCCTCCATGGCCTCAACATCCTAACGCAGGCGGGCCTGCTCGGCCATGCACTGGAAGATGTAGCGCACGATGAGGTCCTGCTGCGCGACGGTGATCTCTTCAAACTGCAGCGCGGCCCGGGGCTTGCCGGACTCTTCGTCTTTGAAGGAGCGCACCACCCGCCCCTTTAGCTCCATCTTGCGCGTCCCCTCCCTTAAAGGGAGGTTGAACTCCAGCAGCAGCACCTGCCCTACGGGCAGCTCTTCCTCCGTGGCCAAAAGCATGCCGCCGCCGCTGATGTCCACGGAGTACGCCCTGCGGTAGCGGGGGCGGCGGCTGCCTTCCGGGGGCAGGGCGTAGTGAACCTCCAGGAGGCACTTTAAGCGCACATACTGGCGCTGCTGGATGCGTCGCGCCTCCCCCGCGGGCACCAGGCGGTAGAGGGGTATGCTCTCCAGGCGGCGCCCCACGCAGCGGGCGGGGAAGAGGAAGCTGGCGCTCTCGTCAAAAAAGCGCACCTCCACCTCGTCGCCGGGGTTGAGCACGAGGAGGTTTCCCCGCAGCCGGGGCAGGGATATGTGGAGTTCCCTTTCCGTGATGTCCTGCACCACGGAGGCGTACCAGTCCCTCTCGCCCAGGCGGGCGACCTGTATTTTCTGGTTGATCTGCAGGCGGTCCAGAACCAAAAGGCAAACCTCCCATTCTAGCGCCCCAGCAGCCTGGCCAGGCGGGCCACAAAGCCCCGCACGCCCTTTTCCGGCAAGTCCCCCGCCTCCTGGCCCAGCAGGCGGCGGGCGAGGCCGGCCACGCTGCGGGAGGGCCTGGACTGGGGGTTGGCCAGGTAAAAGGGCCGCTGCTCCTTCACCGCCCGCGCCACTTCGCCGTCGTCGGGTATGTAGCCGAGGTAGGTGAGCGGGAGGCGCAAGAACTTCCCCGCCACCGCCTCCAGGCGCCGGGCGGTGGCCGCAGCCTCGCGCTCGCTGCCGGCGCGGTTGACCACCAGCAGCACCTCCCGGTGGGCCTGCAGGCGGTCCAGCACCTTGATGAGGCTGTAGCCGTCGGTGAGGGAGGTGGGCTCGGGCGTGACGACCACCACCACCTCGCCGGCGGCGGCCAGGAAAAAGAGCACGTTTTTGGAGAGGCCGGCCCCCGTGTCCAGGAGGACGAAATCGGCCAGGTTGTCCAGCTGCGGCAGGGCGTCCAAGAGCTTCTGCCAGCGCTCCCGGTCCAAAAAGGCCATGTCCAGGAACCCCGCTCCCCCGGCAATGATCTGGATGCCCCCGGGGGCGGGCAAAAGCACCTCCCGGATGTCCCGGTCGCGGTAAAGGCAGTCATAGAGGGTGCGCGGCGGGCTGATGCCCAGGAGGACCTCCACGTTGGCCAGGCCCAGGTCGGCGTCCACCACGATGACCCGCTGCCCCAGGTCGGCCAGGGCCAGGGCCAGGTTTACGGCCAGGTTTGTCTTCCCCACACCCCCCTTGCCGCTGGTCACGGCCAGCACCCGGGCCGCACTCCCCGCACCGGGCAGCGGGCGGCTGCGGGGCTCCCCGGTGAAGCTAGACCCCGGGATGCGCATGCCGCTCTCCCTCTTCGAGGAGCAGGGAGGCGAGCCGCCGCGGCGTCACCGCGGAGATGTCGTCGGGGATGTTCTGCCCGTTGGTGATGTAGGCCAGGGGGCGGCGCGTCTGCAGCACAAGGTTTAAAGCGTTGCCCCAGGCGTCGGTTTCGTCCAGCTTGGTGAGGATGAGGTGGGTAAAGCCCACCCTCCCGAACTCGCGGGCCGCTCCCAGGAGGTCCCGCATGCGCGTGGTGGCGCTGAGCACCAGGAAGGTGCGGCACTCGCGGGGCAGGGCGTCCACGAAGCCTTTAAGCCGCAGCAGCTGGGCGGCATTGCGCCAGGAAATGCCCTCGGTGTCTACGAAGACGGCGTCTTTGTCCCGGTGGGCCTCCAGGGCCTTGGCCAGCTCCGCGGGGGTCATGACCACTTCCACCGGCACGTCGATCATCTGGCCGTAAAACCTGATTTCCTCCACGGTGCCAAAGCGGTGGCTGTAGACGGTGACAAGGGCCACCTTTTTTTGCTCAAAGACGGCCTGCCAAGTGGCCAGCTTGGCCAGGGTGGTGGTCTTGCCCGACCCGGTGGGCCCCAGGAAGGCGAAAACCTGCCCCGCGCCGTTTTCCCCGGCATAAAACTCGCCCGCCAGCGCGGCCACCCTTTCCTTCAAGGCCAGGCGCAGGAATTCCTCTCCCCTCTCTGCCGCTTCCTCCAGGCCCCGCAGGAGGTCCTCCACCACCTCGCCCGCCACCTCCAGGCGCAAGAGATGCGAGCGCCACTTGGCTACTATGTCCCCTTCCATGGCGGCTTCCTCCCGTTCGCGAAAGATTATGGAAAAGGGTGCGGCCATGCTGCCCACCGCCGGGAGCGGGGCCGCTTCCGGCGGCAGCGCGCGGGTGCGCCGCACCTCCGGCAGCCGGCGCGCGCCCGCCTCGGCGTCAGGCTCCCCGCCGCCCGCCCCCTGGCCGCCCGGCAGGGCCCTCGCCGGGGGGGGCGGCGGCAGCTCGTCCACGGCTGCCGTCACCTCCAGCTGCGGGGGGCGGAAGAAGTCCAGGATGTGCCTCCTGGGCAGGCGGTAGCTGTTGATGATTACCGCGTCCGGCCCCATCTCCTCGCGGATCAGCCGCAGGGCCTCGTGCATTTCCCGCACCACGTATTTCTTTATTTTCACTCCACGCTCACCGTCCCCATGACCTCTATTTCCACGCCGTGCATCACTTCGTTTAGGGAGATGACCGCCACCGCCGGCAGGCTGCGCTCAATCAGCCGCCGGAAGGGGAGCCTTATGCGGGGCGAGCACAGCACCACCGGGGCGAGGCCCCGCATGCTCATTTTCTCGGCCTGCTCCCGCAGCCTTTCGACGATCCTCTTGGCCAGGCCGGGTTCCAGCACCGGGTAGGCCCCCACCTGGGTCTGCTGCACAGAGTCGGCCACGGCCTGCTCCAGGCGCGGGTGCAGGGTGATTACCGCCAGCTTCTTTTCCGGCGTCAGGTAGAGGCGGCTGATGGTGCGGGCCAGGGCGCTCCGCGCGTGCTCGGTGAGGAAGTCGGGGTCGCGGCTGATGCGGGCGCCGTCGGCCAGGGCCTCCAGCACGGTTACCAGGTCCCTTAAGGGCACCCTCTCCCGCAGGAGGTTCTGCAGTACCTTTTGCACTTCGCCCAGGGTCAGCAAATTAGGCACCAGCTCCTCCACCACCGCCGGGTCCTTTTCTTTAATTGCCTCAATGAGCTCCTTGGTTTCCTGGCGGCCCAAAAGCTCGTGGGCGTGGGCCTTGATGAACTCCGTGAGGTGGGTGACCAGGACCGTGGAGGGGTCCACCACCGTCAGCCCGGCCATCTCCAGGCGCTCGCGTTCGCCCGGCGGCACCCACCAGGCGGGCAGGCCGAAGGTGGGCTCGGTGGTGGGGATGCCCTTGACGTCCGTGAACTGTCCGGTGGGGTCCATGGCCAGGTAGTAGCCGGGTAGTAACTCGCCGGAGGCGGCCTGTTCCCCCCGCAGCCTGAAGACGTAGGCGTTAGGGGGGAGCTGGAGGTTGTCGCGAACGCGGATAGGCCGCACGTAAATACCCAGCTCCAGGGCGCACTGGCGGCGCATGGCGGCCAGGCGCGGCAGGAGGTCCCCCCCCTGGGCCTCGTCGGCCAGCTGGATGAGGTTGTAGCCGAGCTCTATTTGCAGCGGGTCCACCTGGAAGTAGGTGGCCACGTTTTCCGGCTCCCGGCGAGCCTGCTCGGCCTGCCTCCTGGCGCGGGCCTCCACCGCTTTGGCCTCTTCCCTCTCTTTCTGCCGGACCAGGCTGTGCCCGGCCCAGAAGCTTATCCCGGCCAGGCTCAAAAAGAGGATGTTGGGCATGGCCGGTATGCAGCCCAGCACGAAGAGGATGCCTGCCGCCACGTAAAGCACGCGGGGAAAGCTGGTGAACTGGCGGGAGAGGTCCAGGCCGAAGCTGTAGTCCGAGGTGGCGCGGGTGACCAGGATGCCGGCGGCGGTGGAAATGAGCACTGAAGGCACCTGGGCCACCAGGCCGTCGCCGATGGTCAGCACGGTGTAGGTGCGCAGGGCCTCCGCCACCGGCATGCCCCTCTGCAGTGTTCCGACGGCCAGACCCCCGACGATGTTGATGAGGGTGATGATGATGCCGGCTATGGCGTCCCCCCGCACGAACTTGCTGGCGCCGTCCATGGCCCCGTAAAAGTCGGCCTCCTGCTGTAATCTCTTGCGCCTCTCCCGGGCTTCGGCCTCGGTAATGAGCCCGGCGTTGAACTCCGCGTCGATGCTCATCTGTTTCCCCGGCATGGCATCTAAGGTAAAGCGGGCGGCCACCTCGGCCACACGCCCGGCCCCGCTGGTAATGACGGCAAACTGGATGACGGTGATGATGATGAAGACGATAAAGCCCACCACATAGTTGCCCCCGGCCACAAAATGCCCGAAGGCGTCGATGACGTTGCCGGCGTACGCCTGGCCCAGGATGAGCCGGGTGGAGGAGATGTTTAAGGCCAGGCGGTAGAGGGTGGTTACCAGCAAGAGGGCGGGGAAAACGGAAAACTGCAGGGGATCGGTGGTGAACATGGTCACCAGCAGGATGACCAGGCCCGAGGTGATGCTCAGGGCCAGGAGGAAGTCCAGCGCCCGCGGGGGCATGGGGATGATGATGAGCAGGACGATGCCCACCAAAAGCCCGGCAATGAGCAGGTCCGCTTGGCGGCTGAGCTGGTTTTTCAGGGCTGCAGGTGCGGGCAAAGCCGGCCACCTCCTCTTATTACTCCCCCGCTATACGGCCTTCCCCTTCAGGCGGTAAATCACGGCCAGGATCTGGGCCACGGCCTGGTAGAGTTCCGGCGGGATTTCCTGGCCAATTTCTACCTTATAGTAAAGGAAGCGCGCCACCTCGGGGTTGTAGACCACTGGAACGTTGTGCCGGGCGGCCAGCTCCTGTATGTGCCTGGCGAGGTCCCCCGCCCCCTTGGCCGTAACCTGCGGGGCGGACATGGTAGCCTCGTCGTAGCGGAGGGCCACCGCCAGGTGCACGGGGTTGGTGATGACCACCGTGGCCCGGGGCACCTCCTGGCGGATGCGGTTTAAGAGGATCTGCCGCTGGCGGCGCCGCTGCCAGGACTTGACCAGGGGGTCACCCTCGGTCTGCTTCAGCTCGTCCTTGAGCTCCTGCCTGGTCATGCGCAAATTACGGAAGTATTCCCAGCGCTGGTACAGGAGGTCGAGGAGCGAGAGGGCCCAAAAAGCGCCCCCGGCGGCCAGCATCACCGCCAGCACCGCGCCGCTTACGGCCTGAAAAGCCGCCTGGGGTGCCGCCTGGAAGACCAGGAGCAGCTTCCCCACGTGGGCTTTAACCACCGCGTAGCTGACCGCCCCCACCACGGCAATTTTTATGAGGCTCTTGGCCAGCTCCACCAGGGTGCGCAGGCTGAAAATGCGCGCAAAGCCGTTTAACGGGTTTAACCGCTCCAAATTGGGGCGGATTACCTCGGGGGCAAAGACGAAGCCGGACTGCGCCAGGTTCACTGCCGCCGCCGTGCCCACCAGCAGGAGGAAGAAGGGCAGGCTCATCCACAGGGCTCCTTTCCCCACTTCGTAAAGCACGCGGGGGAGGTGCTCCGGGACCAGGCCGAAAAAGAAACAGTGGGTGAAGTACCAGGTAAACTGCCTCTCCCAGGCGGCCAGGGCGGGACCCCGCAGCAGGTAGGCCAGCAGCACTGCGGCCAGGAGCACGGTGGCGGCGGTGAAGTCCCGGCTCTTGGGCACCTGGCCCCGCCGGCGGGCTTCCTGCAGCCTTCGCGGCGTAGGAGCTTCGGTTTTGCTCTGCGCGGGGTGGGCCAATTAAGCCAGCCCCCTCATGATGATCTGGAGGTCGCGCTCCACCATCTCCAGGAGGGCCCGGAAGGCCACCCCCAAAAGGGGCACCATGACGCCCAGCACGAGAATGCCCAGGCCCACCTTCAGGGGGAAGCCCAGCATGAAGACGTTCATCTCCGGGGCGGTGCGCCCCAAAAGCCCCAGGCAGATGTCCGTGATGAGCACCACCGCCACCACCGGGGCGGCCAGCTGCAGGCCTAAAGAGACGACCTGGGCAAACATCCTGATGGCCGCCAGGGCCGCGTCCCCGCCAAAGGTCACCCCCCCGAGGGGCACCACCTCGAAGCTCCTGGCCAGGGCGGCAATGAGCACGTGGTGGCCGTCGAGGATGAGGAAAAGCACCAGCCCCAGGAGGTAGAGAAAGCGGGAGTTTATGGTTACCTGGTGGCCCATGGAGGGGTCAAACACACCGGACATGAAGAAGCCCATCTGGATGTCCATGATCTGGCCGGCCAGCGCCAGGGCCTGCAGCGGGAGCCCGGCCACGAAACCCAGGGCCAGCCCCGCAGCCACTTCCTTGGCTAAGAGCAGGCCGAAGCCCCAGAGGCCCCCGGCAAGCGGCGGCGCCGGCTGGGGCACCACCGGGAAAAGGACCAGGGAGAGCACCAGGGCCGCGCCGGCCTTCCAGGGCCGGGGCAGCGGGAAGAAAAAGAGCGGCCCGGCGCTTAAAAAGGCTCCTGTGCGGGCAAAGACCAGCAGAAAGGCGGCGGCAAGGTCGTAGTTGAGCACGGCGGCGTCTCCTTTGCCGGAGGGCTTGCTGTCGCCTCAGCCCAAAAGGCCCGGCAGCCGGTTGATGAGGCGGGTGGTGTAGTTCACCATCAGCCGCACCATCCAGGGGGCAAAAATAAACAGCACGAGGAAGACGGCCAGGATTTTGGGCACGAAGGTGAGCGACTGCTCCTGCACCTGGGTGGTGGCCTGGAGGACGCTGATGACCAGTCCCACCAGCAGCGAGGCTGCCAGCACGGGCAGGGAGAGGACGACGATCATCATGATGGCCTCCCGGGCCACCTGAATGGCTGCCGTGTCGGTCATGGCGGCACCCCTTTCGTTAACCGGTTAGCGGAAGCTTTCCACCAGGGATTTGACCACCAGGTACCAGCCGTCCACCATGACGAAGAGCAGGAGCTTGAAGGGCAGCGAGATCATCACCGGCGGCAGCATGAACATACCCATGGACATGAGGGCGCTGGCCACCACCATGTCAATAACCAGAAAGGGCACATACAGCAGAAAGCCCATCTCAAAGGCCGTCTTCAGCTCGCTAATGACAAAGGCCGGGATGACCACCGTGAGGGGCAGGTCGCCGGCGTTGCGCGGCTGGGGCAGCTTGGCCAGGCCCACGAAGAGGGCCAGGTCCTTTTCCCTGGTCTGCCGCAGCATAAACTCCTTGAGCGGCTTGGCCGCCGCTTCCAAAAATTGCTCCTGGGTCAGCTGGTTGTTTAGATAGGGCTGCAGCGCCTGGCGGTTGATTTCCTGAAAGGTGGGGGTCATGATGAAAGCCGTGAGGAAGAGGGCCAGGCCAATGATCACCTGGTTCGGCGGGGCCTGCTGCACGCCGAGCGCCCCCCGCAGGATGGAAAGCACCACCACCAGGCGGGTGAAGCTGGTCACCATGACCAGGAGGGCCGGGGCCAGGGCCAGCAGGGTCAGCAGCACGAGGAGCTTTACCGTATCTACCACCTGGGCCGGCCCCGCACCGGGGTTTAAGCGCAGCTCGATGCCCGGCAGTGGCTGCGCCCAGAGGGCGCCGCCGGGCGCGAGCAGAACCATGGCCGCCGCTACAATTGCGGCGCAGGCAATTTTCTTGGCCGGGCGCCTGCTGCTACGTGCGCTTTCTTTTGCCTTCATCTTCACCTACGTCCTGCGGCAAATTTTGCGGCTTGGCTTTCAGGCGCAGGAGGGCCGCGGCGAGCTCTTCGCGAAAGGGGCGGGCCGCCGCCCCGCCCTGGGGAAGGGGTTCGGGCAACTCCTCAAGCTCCCGCAGCAGCGCCAGGGCGTTTTCCTGGTGGGCCAGCAGGTAGTAGCGGCGGCCCACCTGCACCAGGGTGAGGCAGGCCTTGGGCCCCAGGGGCAGCTGCTCCACGATGCGCATGTAGCGACCGCGCCCGGCCAGCACCCGCCGGCCCAGGCCGAAGCGCACGGCCAGGTAGGCCAGGCCGGCCACCAGCGGCAGGGCGACGGCCAGACGCAGGAGGGCCAGGAAAAACTCCCTGTCACCCATTGCCCGTCCCCGCCTGCCGCTTTTTGTGCGCCTCGCGGATGCTCTCGATGCGCACGCCGAAGTTACTGCCCAGGACCACCACCTCGCCCCGGGCAAAGAGCTGGTCCCCCACCAGCACGTCCACCAGGTCCCCCGCCGGGCGGTCCAGCTCCACCACCGAGCCCTCGGCCAGCTGCAGCACTTCCCGCAGCTTCAGCGTGGTGCTCCCCAGCTCCACGGTGACGTTTACCGGCACGTCCCCCAGGTATTCCAGGGGGACCCGGAAGCGCTCCAGGCCTTCCGGCGGCTTCAGGTCGGGAAAGTTCACCTTCTTGACCACCGGCCGGCGACCCTGCAGGCGCCCGATGATTTCCTGGATCTCTTTTTCCGTGATCATGGCCCACCGCCCGTCCCGCGTACTACTGCACCAGGAAATCGGTGAAGTACACCTGCTCTACCTTGCCCTCACCGATAATCTTGTTGATTTGCTCGAGGATCTGTTTCTTGAGGGCCTCCTGGTTTTGCACCGGCAGGACCTCTTCCACCTTCTTGGAGCGCAGGATGGTCAGCACCGCTTCCGTGATCTGGGGCTGCCTGGCCTTGATCTCCTCGGCCAGCTTTTTATCCTTTTTGTACTCCAGCACCACCTGCACGCGCAGGTAGTGGCCGGGGCCGCCGTCGCCGGCCAGGTTGATCACCTTGCTGCCCAGGTCCAGGACCTCGGTGGCGTGCTTGGCCTGCTTGGCCTGGGCCTCCGCCCCCTTGCCGAGCACACCGGTAAAGCGCAGCGCTCCAAAGGCTAGCCCCCCGCCCAGCAGCACCGCCAGGACGATCACCAGCAGGAAGCGGCCCCCGCCCTTTTTCTTCTCTTCGCTGTTGTTCTTGGCGTTTCCCGTTTTTCTGGCCGGCATCACGAAACCTTCCTTGGAGTTATGCTACAGGGTCACGCTACGGGCTGCGCCGCCTCACCCCGCTAGCGCTTCAGGTTGACCAGTTCCTCTAAAAGGGTGTCCGAGACGGTAATCACCCGCGCGTTGGCCTGGTACCCCCGCTGGGTGGTGATCATGTTGGTAAACTCCTCGCTCAGGTCCACGTTGGACATCTCCAAATAGCCGGAGGCCAGGCGGGTGTTGGCGAGAGGGGTATCGGCTGTGCCAGCAATATTAATGTTCTCGCTTGAAACACCGGCGTATGGATCGTAACCCCCGGAAGCAGGTGTGGCCCGGTAGAGGTTCTGGCCCACCTTTTCCAGACCCTCCGGGTTAGGGAAAAAGGCGAGGCCGATGGTTGCAACTTCGCTTCCATTAACAATAATTTTTCCGGTGTCGGTAATGGCAATGGATTCTATAGTAGCAGGGTCGCTGGCCACCTGGATTACGTCCCCATCCTCTTTGCAGACAAAGTACCCGTTGGAATTTACCAGGTAGCCTGCGTTATCGATAAAAAACACTCCCTCACGGGTAACATAATGCATTTCTTCATCGGTTGATTTCTTGATTATAAAGAAACCGTTCCCCTGGATGGCCACATCCAGCGTGCGCCCCGTATTCTGCAACGCTCCCTGGGCGAAGTTCATGGAGATACCCGCCAGGGACATGCCCAACCCCACCTGAGCAGGGTTGGTGGCTCCGAAAGCATCCCCGGCGTCGCCTGCCGCCCGCAGGGTCTGGCTCAGTACGTCTTGGAAGTTGGCCCGGCTGCTCTTAAAGCCGGTGGTGTTCACGTTGGCCACGTTGTTGGCTATTACGTCCATGCGGATCTGGTGGTTGCGCAGTCCCGAAACCGCCGAGTAAAGTGACCTGATCATCCCCGAAAACCCCCTCTCAAGCGACTTCTACCAGCTGCGAAAGCTCATAAACCTTGCCGCCCACGTGCAGGTACACCTTGCCGTTGGCCAGGCTCACCTTTTCTACGGTTCCCTCCACGAGTTCCCCCTGTCCTGTGTCGATTTTCACGCGGTGCCCGATTAAAGCCGCTCCTCGGGAAAGCTCCGCGGCCTGCAGGCTCTCCTCCAGCAGCTTGTTCATGGCCAATAACTGCTCCAGGATGGTGAACTGAACCAGCTGGGTGACGAACTGCTCGCCGTCCCAGGGTTTCAGGGGGTCCTGGTTTTTCAGCTGGGCAACGAGGAGCTGAAAGAACACCTGCTTGTCCAGCTGGTTGGCCGGCGCTGTGCGCGTACCGCCCTGCCCTGCCGTGGTGCCGCTCACGGCACTTACCGCCATGGATCTCACCCCCTAAACCAGCCGGTCTACCAGGAGGCTTGTGGTACTGGGGCTTTCCGGACCTCCCTGTCCGGCCCCGGAGCCGCCCGAAACCGGCGGTGCATGAGAAGGTCGCCCGCCGATGCCTCCCCCGCCGCCTTCCCCGGCGTGCGACGTGGAGCCTTCCTGGCCCACCGTGATGGTGAAACTTTCTAACTTGAGGTTATGCTGCGCCAGCTGCTCCTGCAGGTAGGGGATGCTGGCGCTGAGAAGCCTTCCCGTGGCCTCGCTGGAAGCATATAATTCCACGGCCAGCGACCCCTTGGATTTCTGGTACTGGAGGCGCAGGGTTATTTCCCCCAGGCGGGGCGGGCTAAGCCCGAGGCGCAGCACGGTGACTCCTTCGCTTAAGTGCCTGAGAAAAATATCCCTAAGAAAACCGGCCACGGCTTCAAGCCGGCCCTGCAAAAGCTCCCCTGAAGCTTCCCGCGTGGCCGGTGCACCGGCAGGCCGCCCGCCCTCAAAGAGGTTCTGCACTGCCGGGCCGCCGGAAACATTACCGGGGGAAGCCTGCGCCTCGCCTGTGCCAGAGCGGGCCGGGAAGGCCTCGGGAAGCTCGGCTTTTCCGCCGCCCCCTTGAGCTAACCTTGAAAGTGTATTTTCCGTGGGCAGTAGGAGTTGATGGTCCCTTGCCTCATGCGTCAAGGAAGAGGTAAAATTGCCTGCTCCGGGTTTACCGGCGGACCCGGGCAAGGGCACACGTTCCCTGCCCTGCGGCTGCCATGGATGGGGTGAAATCAATTCGTTTTGAAGCCGTAAAGAGGCGTCATTTTCCGCACCTGCCCCCCCTGCCTGCTGAAAGGATGCCCTGTTTATCCCGCCGGCACCTTCCTGCGAACCGCCTACCTCTCTCGTACGAGCTACGGTATCTGGGGCTCCACCGGCCGGAATCCCACCCTTAGGGCCTTCAACCGGCGCCCTGCTGCCTTCCGCCAGTACAAGTTTCTCTGGAGAAAAAGCTTCCTCCTGAAGACCGTATGCCTCCGTACCGGCGGGATCCTGTACCGCAGACGCTCCCGCAAATTTTTCCCCCGCCGTTTCCGGAGCCGCAGGCACAGCACCCGCCGCCATGCCGCCTTCCGGGCTCCAGGCGGCAGCCTGGGGAGACATTTCCGGTACCGGGGCGGGCGCCGTCAAAAGGCCCGGTAATGGAGCCCCTTCTCCCGCCGCCCACTTTTCGTCTGAAGGGAGATTTTCCGCCGGGGATGCCGGGGATATGGAGGGGGGCAGGCCTGCCGTGAGTGCCCCGAGGAGCTGTAGGAGCAGGTCTTCAAAAGAGCCCGCCTCCCCAACCCCACCCCCAACCTTTGCCTGTGGTCCGGTGAGACCGGGAAGCCCTAGGGAACCCAGGGGTTCACTAAAAAGGGGCTCATACGTAAGGGATGGTAAAACAACCCGGGAAATATTTTCACCTCCTTTAATCTCAGGTTATATTTTCTTCAGGGATTTAAGCAGGCGGTAAATGGCCGCAACGGCTTCGGCTCTAAAGAGGTTTTCTGTTGGCGCAAAATAAAACCCGTCTGTTCCCTCTCTTCCCTCAATTAACTTCGCTTTGTAAGCAGCCTGTACATAAGGGGCGGCACAAGATGGAATATATTGGTAATCCTTGAAGGCTTTCTTTAAAGACTCTTTGGCCTTTTCTCCATTCGCCGTAATTTTCAGGTTTGCCGCCTTGGCCAGGATGACTGCTGCCTCGGTGCGGTCAAGCAGGTCGCTAGGCCCAAACACCAGCTCTCCCTCATCATTGATGTACCCGCTAACTAGACCCTTTTGGATCGCCGTCTCTATGTAGGTTCGCACGCTCGGTTTATAGTAGGTGGAGTTTGCATCATAATCGTTTTCATTACCATTATACGCCTGTGCATATATTCCTGCGGCGCTCAGATTATCATACACGTCTTTAAAAACCGAAACCGGCTTGGTTGACAAGGGAAGCCCTAGGCCCTTGACCAGCATGGTGGTAAATTCCAGACGGGTAATGGGCTTTTCCGTATTTGAATCATTAACCAGGCCAAAATAACCTTTTTTATGGGTATTCGTACTGTTCCCCACCGTTACCGGTTCCACTATGCCCTTGGCCCAGAGGGTCAGCAGGGGAGAACGTAACTTGGAAAATTTGCTGTCGCTTAGCTCCTTAAAGACCTTTTGGCCGAGGAAGACGGCGTAGTATCCTTCTTTGTCCCTGAACTGAAAGGGGATGGTGACCGTCTTGCTGCGGGCGTCGGTAAGGCCGCCCAGGTTTAAGTTATCGTTGTCGTCCCAGTCTAGATCCGGGCTGTACCAGACGGTGAGCTGGTCGGCGACAGCGGCGTTAATACCCGGGTCAAAGGCCAGGGAAAGCTGGCCCTGCTGGGAGAGGTAGACCTCCTGGGAGGTGGAGAGGCAAAATACCGGCCCCGCCGGGGTAAAGTCTGGTGGAGCTTCGTCAGGGTCTCCGTAGACAGTAAAGGTAATGGTTATATTTACTGCCGGCTTTCCCTGGGGATCTAAAAGGATGGTGTTTTTGGGATACTTTAGGGCAAGGGCGCGGTTGAAGGCCTCGATTTTCCCCCCGGTTGGGAGCTGGGGCACAATATATTTAGCATCTTTCAGGGGCAGTGCCTGATAGTTGACGCTAAACCTATAGCTGTCTTTGGCCTTGCCGGCGGAGGCGGTGATAGTGATACTGTTTTTGCCTGCTTTTAAGAGGTACGGAAGAGAAAAATCGTAATACACGGCGTCCCTTACACTGCCAACGGCACAGGTAACGCTTCCCACCTTTACCGTAGGCTTTCCTTCGGGGGAATAAACTTCCCCGGTAACGGCAACGTAATTGCTGTTGGCTATTATTTCCTGGCCCTCCTGTACTTCTACACCGTTTACGGTTACCTTGCCGATCTCCAGAGGCGCGGCGAGGGCAGCTTGTACAGGCAACAAGAGCGCCAGCATAACTGCCAGCAGCAAGAACGCTTTTTTCCTCAGGCGCCTCACCCGGGGAATCCTCCTTTCCTCCGCCATACTGCCTGTATCCCCTTTTCGTCCAGCTCTTTTTGCGCGGCGCGGGCTTCTTCCCGGAGGTGGGCGCGCAGTTGCTTCTCTCTGAGCCTTTCCAGCACCAGCTTCTCCCGGCGGGCCGCCTCGGCCCGCTCGCGGCAGGCGGCCAGCCTTTCCCTGGCCCTGGCCACCTCTTCCTCTCTGGTCTCGCGCGCGCTGTCCAGGTGCTGGCGCCACACGGCCAGGTGGAAAAGTTCCTCCGGGGAGAGGGTCCCGCGCGGTGCGGCCTCCAGGCTTTCCTCCATCAGGGACGAGATCCTCTCCATCTCCTCCAGCTGCCGGTAGAACTCGCTCTGCGCCCTGGCGAGGGCCGTGAGGGCCTCCTCCTCCCGCTTTTCGCGGAGCTTAAGCACCGGTTGGAGGCGGAAAGAAAAGCGGCGCAAGGAGCGCATCACCCCTTCTTAAAGGCTGAAGAATGCGGCCATGGTTTCCTCAAAGGTGCTTTTCTCGCGCATGTGCTGGCGCAGGAAGCCCATGATGCGCGGGTAGGCGTCCACGGCGGCGTCGATCTGGGGATTGGAGCCGCGGGCGTAGGCGCCGACGTTGATGAGATCCTCCGCCTGGCGGTAGGTGGCCAGGAGGTCCCGCAGGCGGGCGGCCTGCGCCTGATGCTCCGCGCCCGTTATTTCCGGCATGAGGCGGCTGACGCTCTGCAGCACGTCGATGGCCGGGTAGTGGTTCTTGGCCGCCAGGTCGCGGGAGAGCACGATGTGCCCGTCCAGGATGCCCCGCACGGCGTCGGTGATGGGCTCGTTCAGGTCGTCGCCCTCCACGAGCACGGTGTAAAAGGCAGTGATGGAGCCCTGCGGGCCCGTGCCCGCGCGCTCCAAAAGGCGCGGCAGGAGGGCAAACACCGAAGGGGTATAGCCGCGGGTGGCCGGCGGCTCGCCGATGGCCAGGCCCACCTCCCGCTGGGCCATGGCAAAGCGCGTGACCGAGTCCATGAGCAGCAGCACGTGCCTGCCCCGGTCCCGGAAGTATTCGGCAATGGCGCTGGCCACAAAGGCCGCCTTCAGGCGCACCAGGGCCGGCTGGTCGGATGTGGCGGCCACCACCACCGAGCGGGCAAGGCCTTCCTCCCCCAGGTCCCCTTCGATGAAGTCCCGCACTTCCCGGCCCCGCTCCCCCACCAGGGCGATGACGTTGAGGTCGGCGCCGGCGTAGCGGGCCACCATGCCTAAAAGCGTGCTCTTGCCCACGCCGCTCCCGGCAAAAACTCCCAGGCGCTGGCCGCGCCCGCAGGTGAGGAAGGCGTCAATGGCCTTGATGCCCGTGGCAAAGACCTCGGAGATGCGCTGCCGCGAGAGGGGGTTGGGCGGGGGCCTGTCCACCGGCACGAAGTGCACTCCCGGGGGCGCCGTTTCGGCAGCGGCACCGCCGTTGTCCATGGGGCGGCCCAATCCGTCCAGCACCCTGCCCAGCAGGTGATCGCCCACGGCCACCTCCAGGCCGCGCCCCTGGGGGACCACGGTGCAGCCGGGGTAAATGCCCCTCAGCTCGCCCAGGGGCATGAGCAGGGTGACGTCTTCGCGGAAGCCCACCACCTCGGCCACCACCGGGGATTCGCCCGGCACGTGCACGTGGCAGATCTCCCCGATGCGGGCGGCAATGCCCCGCACCTCCACCGTGAGGCCGATGACCCGCACCACCTTACCCGTGGGCCGCAGGAGCCTGGCCTCCCGCACGCGGCGGCGCCACTTTTCCAGATCCGGTTTGGCAGCAGCAACCTTCACGGCAAAGGGCAACTCCTTCCTACACCGCCTCACCCAGGGCCTCCCGCAGGGCCCGCCAGCGGGCGTCCAAGGTGGCGTCCACGGAGCCGTCCGGCGTCTCCACGCGGCATTCCCCCACCTTTAACGCCGGATCGCCTATAACGTGCAGCACCGTGCCGGGCGGCAGGGAGAGCCTTATTTCCTCCCTCCTGGCCTCCACCGCTGCTTTCTGCTCTGGGCTCACGTAAACCACCACCTGGCCCCGCCCCCGGGCGGCCTCCAGGGCCTCCCGCACGATGTGCAGCACCAGATCCGGGTCCACGCTCAGCTGGGCGGCGACGATCTTTTCCGCCATCTCCCTGGCCAGGGCGAGGATTTCTCCCTCCAGGGAAGCCAGGGTGGCCCGGCGCAGCTCTTCGGCCTGGCGAAGCACATGCCGGGCTTCCTCCCGCAAAGCCTCCGCCTCTTCCTGGACCCTGGCCATTGCCTCCGCGTAGCCTTCCCGGTAGCCCTGGCTGCGCCCCTCCTCGCGGGCCTCCTCCAGGGCCTTCCGGGCCAGTTCTGCCGCCTCGCGCCTCGCCGCCTCCAGGATGGCCGCCGCCTCTTCCCTGGCCCTGGCCAGGATCTCCTCAGCCTCCCTGGCGGCGGCGCTTTCCGCGGCCTCTCTTTCCGCAGGCTCTCCGCCGGCGTCCTTAGGCAGGGGCGGGAACTCGTAGCGGGGAACCAGGAAGACGGGTTCGCCGCCCGCGGCCTCACAGCGCCTGATGACCCTATATACCCTATATAAGGATGGCATCCTCTCCACCCCGGGCAATGATGATCTCCCCGGCCTCGTCTAGGCGGCGGATGATCTGCACGATACGCTGCTGCGCCTCCTCCACGTCCCGTAGGCGCACCGGGCCCATGTACTGGATTTCCTCCCGCAGCATCTCCGCCGCACGCTTGGACATATTCTTGAAGATGCGCTCGTTGACTTCCTCGCT
>NZ_AUBR01000058.1 GCF_000429345.1 Desulfovirgula thermocuniculi DSM 16036
TCCAGCTCACCTACCCAGCGGTCCAGCTTTTCCTTGAGCACGCGGTAAAAGTTGCCTTCCGGGAAGAGATGCGGGCAGGCAATGTCCGGGTGGTAAAAGTCCAGCTGTAGTTCTCTATCGCGGCGGTACATGAGTCCAACCCCCCAAAAAGGCCTTTGGAGGGAAATGTTCGACAAAAGTAGTAGATTCCTTGCCAAGAAAGGATAAACTTTCTCATGAACTAAACGTTCAGGTCAATCTGCCAGTTTTTGGACTGGGGGTTTTGCGACAGTCTCTATAAGGGGAGCCAATAGTGGCCGGTGGCCTCGAGCCCGTAAACGACTTCACTCGCTCCCAAGGAAGCAACCCGACGCAGCAATTTTTCTACCCCCTGGGGGGAATTGTCAAAGACCAGCGAACCACCTAGCTGCTTGCCAGTTTCATCGATGAAGGAGGCTTCGTGCTTGCGCTTGCCCACGTCGATACCCACATAGATAACGGACACGGGATCACCTCCCAATGGATTTGTGGTGGGGGTCCCACAACCTCTACGGGTCACAGCCTTGTGGGTCAGACGGGATGCAAGCAAAGCTTGCCCCAACCTACTTAATCGTGATCATCCCGTAGAGGTGGGGCCTCAGTCTAAAGGCCGGGCTTTTTCTGCCCAAGGGGGTAGGTCGATTTGACCCCACCACCGGGATGAAATTTCGGGCTATTAAGCGTAATATCCTGCTACCTTCATACTACAAAGGGGGCGGGATGGAAACGGCGGCCAGGTTGGAAAAGAAAAAACCAGATTGTTTTTTCTGTCCAGGTGTAGTATACTGAAGTTGCTATGAAAACCAAGAAGACCAGGTATGCTCACTACAACATAAACTATCACTTCGTCTGGATACCGAAGTACCGCCGTAAGATTCTGGTGGGTCCGGTTGCCGAGGAGCTGGAACGGCTAATTCGAAAGGTCTGCGATGAAAGGGAAGTAGAGGTGCTTAGTCTCTCCATCCAGCCTGATCACGTGCACCTTTTTGTTTCAGCTCCTCCAAGACATGCTCCTTCTGTCCTCATCAACACCATTAAAGGGTATACTTCCCGCTACCTGCGCCAGAAGTTTCCGGAGTTGAGCAAACAAACGGGGCCGCGGCTCTGGACTAGAACGTACTACGTTGGCACCGCTGGCACGGTATCTGCCGAAACTATTCAGCGCTACATCGCAGAGTGCCAGGATGAGTAGGTGAGAATACATGGCCTGGAGCGATAAGTCACACCCTCACCGCCTCCTGCTGACCAAACAGTTCCCGCTGGGCCTGGAAACGCTACCGGTTTTCCAACCCGTCATGCAGGCGGCAAACCGTATCTGGAACTCCTGCGTTTGGCACAGCCGCGAAATCTTCAGGCAGAAGGACCGCTGGCCAACAGAAGCGGAACTCAAGGCAAAGTTTAAATCCTTCGCCGTGTGGCGCGAACTCCACTCCCAGTCGGCCCAGGCGGTGGTGGAGGAGTACTTCGAGGCCGTGTCTGCCTACCGGAAGCACAGGGAAAACGGCCACCTGGAGATGAACCCGCCGAACTTCAAGCCGAAGAACCACCTCCGCACCGTCACCTGGAAGAGGCAGGGCTTCGATGTTGAGGATAACACCCTCGTGTTGAAGCTCTCCCGGAAGAAAGAACCAATCAAGGTTGCACTGCCCGAAGGGTGGAACGTGGTCACCCTGCCGGACGGCACGGGAGTGAGGGGCATCCCGGTCGAGGTCAAGGTAAAGGCGGTTGTCCGCCGCCGCAAAGTGGAAAACCTGGTGCTCCACGTGACCTTCGACCTTGGAGTGGTGCCTGTTTACCGTGCAGGTGCTGTTTCGGCCTATGATTACAACTCCGGCCTGGTGGCGCGGGCCACGTCAAACGGCCAACTGGACCTCTTCATCTGCCGGGAAATTTTGTCCCAGGTGCAGTACAGGAACAAGGTCCTGGCCGAGTTCCAGGAAAAGATGAGCCGCTTAAAGGAAGGCTCCCGCAGGTGGAGGAGGTGTCTTTCCGCGAAGGCGCGCAAGCTGAAAAAACTTGACCGCCGCATCAGGCAGATGGAGCACGCTTTGACGAAGCTCTTCGCGGAACTGGACGGAGCGGAAGGAGTGGCCTTTTCGGTGGTGGGCGACCTGACGGACCTGCGCCGCTCCGCACGCACCGGAATGAAGGGCAAAAAGGCCAATCAGAAGGTCAACCAGATGGCCTACGAGCGGCTGCAGTCGGAGCAGCGCTACAAGAACCTCATGCGGGGCATTGAGATCGATCCCTGGACGGAGAAGAATACGTCTTCCACGTGCTGCCTCTGCGGTACCCGCAACTCTGCTTGGCGGAAGCATCGCGGTCTGTGGGTGTGCGGAAAGTGCAAGCTGATCCTTCAGGCCGACCTCAACGGCGCGGCTAACCTGCTGAAACAGTACCTCTTCGGCAGCTGCACCGGCAGGGAACTGCCTTTCGCCTTCAGAGGAGTACGGGTTTGGCGCTGGGACGGAAGGCACAACAGGTTCGTGCAAGTATCTCCGAGGGCCGCATAAGCGGCACCTGGAGTAGTCGGGACAGGAGTGACGGTCCCCTCCGGGAGACCCTCCGGCAACGGGTCAAGAAGGGTCGCTCGCACCGGTGTGACCCGGCGGGCGCGTGCGTCTGCCGCTAGGAAGCCCTACACCTTGAGGGTAGGGAGGAAGTCACGCTGCGCGTTGGTATATAATAGGGTTACAAGCGGGCTATGCCCGCCAGAAAATTGCCGCGAGAAAGGAAGCCTTGTCCCGGTGCCAGAAGCAAAGTACAAGCAGCTGCAAGATTATTTGCGCGCCCTGGGCAACTGCCTGGTGGCCTTTTCCGGCGGCGTGGACAGCACCCTCTTGCTTTACGCGGCCAGGGAAGTGCTGGGGAAAGAGAACGTGCTGGCGGTAACCGTGCGCTCCGAGCTCCACCCGCCGGAGGAGGTGGAGGAGGCCGCAGCTCTGGCCCGCCGGCTGGACGCGGCGCACCTGGTGGTGGAGGCGGAGCTCCTGGGGAACCCGCGCGTGGCCGCCAACCCCCCGGAGCGGTGCTACCACTGCAAGAAGGAGGTTTACGGGCGCCTGTGGGAGGAGGCCCGCGCGGCGGGGATCGGGCACGTGGTGGACGGGGCCAACGCCGCCGACGCCGGCGATTACCGCCCGGGCCTGGAGGCGGCGCGGGAAGCCGGGGTCAGGAGCCCCCTGATGGAAGTGGGCCTCCATAAAGACGAGATCCGCCGCCTTTCTGCCCTCCTGAAGCTGCCCACGGCGCAAAAGCCCTCTTCTCCCTGCCTGGCCACCCGCTTCCCCTACGGCACCCCGCTTTCCCGCGAGGGGCTGGCCAGGGTGGCCGGGGCGGAGAGGTTCCTTCGCCGCCTGGGCGTGCCGGACCTGCGGGTGCGCGACCACGGCAGGCTGGCCCGCATCGAGGTGCCGCCGGAGTACGCGGAGCTGGTCCTGCGCCGCTCCGGCGAGGTTGTTGCAGAGCTAAAAGCGCTGGGTTATATTTACGTCTCCCTGGATCTTGAGGGCCTGCGGAGCGGCAGCATGAACGAGCTCCTGCTTCAGCGGTAGCAGGTGGGCCAGGCGGGGTATGCGGCGGCGTCTTCCGAGATGGAGCCGCGCTTCTCCAGGACCAGCCGGTACATCCCCTCCACCACTTCCTCGAGATCTGCGGTGTTTTTCAGGGCCTGCACCCATCTGGAGGGGATGGCCGCAAAGCCGTAGTGGGTGCCGGCCATGCCCCCGGTTACCGTGCCGGCGGTGTCGGTGTCGTCGCCCCGGTTGACCGCGGCAATGAGGGCGTCCTCGAAGCTATCCGTGAAGAGGAAGGACTGCAGCGCCGCGGCCAGCGTGTCCAGGGCGCCGCCCCGGGGCACCACCTCCGGAGCCCCCTTCTGGATGTGGCGGAGGATGTACCAGAAGAACTTGGTGGGCTGCAGGTTTAACTGCTTGCAGTAGCGGTCGGTGAGGTGCAGGGCTTCCGTCACCGCCTCCCTCTTGGAGAGGTCCCGGCGGAAGGCCAGGAGGTAGACCAGCAGGTTGTAAAAGAGGCAGCAGGCGGCCCCCTCCTGGCTGTAGTGGGTCATGTAGGCAATCTCCACCGCCCACCTGGCCAGGGAGGAGAGGTTGTGGCAGTAGCCGAAGGTTACCGGCAGGGTGCGCATGAGGCTCCCGTTGGAGTCCAGCTTGTTGAGGGCCTGGGCGGTAATGCGCGCGGCCTCCTTCCAGTTGCCCGTGCGCAAGAAGTTGCGGAAGGACATCAGGGTGGTATTGCCGATGTCTTTCGGCCTCGACTGGTACCAGCGGATGAAGCCGCGCCCTATTTCCTCGACGGGGGAGGCAGGGCTGGCCAGGATCCCCCGCGCCACGGCCAGGGTCAGCTGGGTATCGTCGGTGCACTCTCCCGGCTCCAGGTTCAGCCACCCGCCGCCGACCATTTCCCGCAGCGTCCCGTACTTTTCCCTGATTTCTTCGGCGCTCATAAACTCCGCCGGCCCGCCCAGGGCGTCGCCCACGGCGGCGCCGTAAAAAGCGCCCTTGATAATATCCTTCATGGCTTTTCCCTCCCGTAAAGGTAGCGGTAGACCTGGTAGTGCCAGAGCACCTTGCGGACAAACTGGCGGGTTTCCGCATAAGGGATCTGATCGAGGCGGCTCTTTTCACCCGTCCACTGCTTTTCTGCCAACCATTTTATCACATTTCCCCTCCCGCCGTTGTAAGCGGCCAGGGCCAGGACGGTGTCCTGGCCGAAGGAGCGGTAGAGGTCGGCCAGGTACCAGGTGCCCACGGCCAGGTTGAACTCGGGGTCGTAGAGGAGGTCCGGGTGGTAAGGCGTTAACCCCAGCTGGGAGGCCACCCAGCTGCCCGTTTCCGGCATGACCTGCATGAGGCCGCGGGCCCCCCGCGGGGAGGTGGCGCGGGGGTTAAAGTTGCTTTCGGTTTTAACGAGCGCCGCCACCAGGTAGGGGTCGAGGCCGCGGGCGCTGGCGTGGCGGGTGATGGCCTCGCGGTAGGGGAAGGGGTAGAGGATCTTTCCCCACCGCTCGTGGTAGAGAACCAGAAGGACCAGGAAAAGCAAAAAAAACAGGCGCCGGAAACGCGTCACGTCTTTCCCTCCGTAGTACAAGCTATTCGTTTTGGGTGGCACCATTCCTGCTTTTTATTTTTCGTGTGCGGGGGCGCAATTTTCGCTTCATTGGGGAAAGGGGAAGAGGCTTTTACATGGGCGAGCTTGCAGGTAACGTGGTGGGCCTGGAGGTCATCCTCAACTCCATTCACGAGGGCCTGCTGGCCGTTGACCGGGAAGGGCGCGTGACCATCTTCAATCAGGCGGCGGAGCGGATCATGGGCAAATCTGCCCGGGAGGTCATTGGCCGCCGGGTTGAGGAGGTCATCCCCAATACCCGCCTGCACCTGGTGTTAAAAACCGGCCAGCCGGAGTTAAACCAAATCCAGCACATCGGCCAGACCACCATCCTGACCAACCGCGTGCCCCTTTACGACGAGGAAGGCCGCGTGGTGGGAGCGGTGGCCGTCTTCCGGGACATCAGCGAGCTAAAGGCGCTGGCGGAAGAGGTGACCAACTTGCGGGAAACGCGGGCCCTGCTGCAGGCCATCATCAACGCCACCAGCGACGCCATCTCGGTGGTGGACGAGCGGGGCATGGGCATCATGGTCAACCCCGCCTACACCCGGCTCACTGGCCTCACCGAGGAGGACGTGCTTAACCGCCCGGCCACGGTGGACATAGCCGAGGGCGAGAGCATGCACATGTACGTGCTAAAAACCCGCCAGCCGGTAAAGAACGTGCCCATGAAGGTGGGCCCCAACCGGCGGGAAGTGCTGGTGGACGCGGCGCCCATTATCGTGGAGGGCAAGCTTAAAGGGAGCGTGGCCGTGATCCACGACGTTTCGGAGATCCGCCGCCTTTCCGAGGAGCTGGACAGGGCCAGGCGGCTTATCCGACAGCTGGAAGCCAAATACACCTTTGAGGATATCATCGGCACCAGCCCGGCCATTACCAGGGCCATTGAGGAGGCCAAGAAAGCCGCCCAGACGCCGGCCACGGTGATCCTGCGCGGGGAAAGCGGTACGGGCAAGGAGCTCTTTGCCCACGCCATCCACCAGGCCAGCCCCCGCTCCCGCGGCAAGTTCGTGCGCGTCAACTGCGCGGCCATCCCCGACAGCCTCATGGAGAGCGAGCTTTTCGGCTACGCGGAGGGCGCCTTTACCGGGGCCAGGAAGGGCGGCCACCAGGGCTACTTTGCCGAGGCCGACGGCGGCACCATCTTTTTGGACGAGATTGCCGAGTTCAACGTCAACGTGCAGGCCAAGCTCCTGCGGGTCCTCCAGGAAAAGGAGATCGTGCGGGTGGGCGACTCCCGCCCCATCCCCGTGGACGTGCGCGTCATCGCGGCCACCAACGCCAACCTGGAGCGTCTGGTGAGGCGCGGCCTCTTCCGCGAGGACCTGTACTACCGCTTAAACGTGGTGTCCATTTATATACCCCCCTTGCGCGAGCGGCGGGAGGACATCCCCCTGCTGGCCAACCACCTCCTCCGCAAGCTGAACCAGGAGTACGGGCGCAACGTGAAGGCCATCTCCCCCGCGGCCATGGAATGCCTCATGCGCTACGACTGGCCCGGCAACGTGCGCGAGCTGGAAAACGTGCTGGGCAGGGCCCTCATTAACATGCGCCACGGGGAGACGGTGGTGGAGGTTGCCCACCTCCCCCCGCTGGGAATTAAGGGAGACTTCCCGAGCGGGTCGCCGCTGGCCGCCGGGTGGACCTACCAGGGGGAGAGCCTGAAGGAACTGCGGGAAAGCTGGGAGCGCCAGGTGTTGGCCGCCGCCCTGGCCTACACCGGCGGCAACCGCACCAGGGCCGCCCGCCTGCTGGGGATCTCCGTGCGCACCCTGTACAACAAGCTGGCCCGCTACGGGATCGAGGTGTGAAAAATTTTTCCGGCAAAAAAATGCACGTGAAGGATTTTACAGGGTCCTGCGCGGCCATAAAGCGCGGATGCCACCGGCAAAGGTGTGGCATCTTTTTTGTTTGTAACCGTGCCCCAAAAGAGAACCCTGTGGAGGGCTGGTTGCCTTGGAAGTCATTTCGCGCATGGTGCAGGGTGACTACGAGCAGGTGGTATTCTGCCAGGACAGGGAGGCGGGGTTGAGGGCCATCATTGCCATTCATAGCACCGCCCTCGGCCCGGCGCTCGGCGGGGTGCGCATGTGGCCTTACGGGAGCGAGGAAGAGGCGCTGTTTGACGTGCTGCGCCTTGCCCGCGGCATGACCTATAAGAACGCCCTGGCCGGGCTGTCACTCGGGGGAGGGAAGGCGGTTATTCTGGGCGATCCCTCGCGGGATAAGGGTGAAGCCTTGCTGCGGGCCTTCGGCAGGTTCGTGGACTCCCTGGGCGGGCGCTACATCACCGCCGAGGATGTGGGGACCTCCCAGCAGGACATGGACGTCATCCGCCAGGTGACGCGCCACGTGGTGGGCGTGTCCGGCGGCAGCGGCGACCCTTCTCCCTTCACCGCCCTGGGAGTTTTTTACGGCATGAAGGCAGCCGCCAAGAGAGTTTTTGGCCGCGAAAGCCTGGCCGGGCTGCACGTGGTGGTGCAGGGGGTGGGGAACGTGGGCCTGAACCTCTGCCGGCTGCTGGCCAGGGAGGGGGCCCGGCTGACCATAAGCGACATTAACACCAGGGCTTTAACCCGGGCGATGGCCGAGCTAAAAGCGAACGTGGTGCCTCCGGAAGAAGTTTACGGGGTGGAGTGCGACATCTTCTCCCCTTGCGCCCTGGGGGGCGTGGTTAACGACAAGACCCTCCCCCTTTTGCGCTGCCGCATCATTGCCGGGGCGGCAAACAACGTACTGCTGGAAGAGCGCCACGGGGAGGCCCTGCACGCAAAGGGCATCCTCTACGTGCCGGACTACGTAATCAATGCCGGCGGGGTGATTAACGTGGCCGAGGAACTGCAGGGCTACCAGCGGCGGCGCGTGGAGGAAAAGGTGGCCCGCATCTACCATACGGTGGAGCGGGTGCTGGAGCTGGCCGCCAGGGAAGGCATCCCGCCCTTTAAGGCGGCGGACAGGCTGACGGAGGAGCGCCTTTTGGCGGCGCGGCAGAAAAGCCAAAGGCAAAGGGGTGAGCCCGGTTGGCTAGCAGGGTAGTGCTGCACCTGGAGCGGGAGCGCTGCAAGGGCTGCGGGCTGTGTGTGGCCTTTTGCCCCCGGGAGGTGCTCGGGCTTGCTCAGGAGCTAAACGGCCTGGGTTACCACCCGGTGGAGATGCGCGCGGGCGAGCGCTGCCACGGCTGCGGGCGCTGCGCCCTCATGTGCCCCGACCTGGCAATCAGCATGGCAAAGGGGGAAGCGGTATGAAGGTGCTCATGAAGGGCAACGAAGCGCTGGCCGAGGCGGCGGTGCGGGCCGGCTGCCGCTGTTTCTTCGGCTACCCCATCACTCCCCAGACGGAGCTGCTGGAGTACCTCGCCCGGCGCCTGCCCGAGGTGGGCGGGGTTTTCCTGCAGGCGGAAAGCGAGGTGGCGGCCATCAATATGGTCTACGGGGCCGCCGGCGCCGGCGCGCGGGTGCTCACTTCCTCTTCCGGGCCGGGAATAAGCCTCAAGCAGGAAGGCATCTCCTACCTGGCGGCTGCCGAGCTGCCCTGCGTCATCGTCAACATCATGCGGGGCGGGCCGGGGCTGGGCGGCATCCAGCCTTCCCAGGCCGACTACTTCCAGGCCACCAGGGGAGGGGGCCACGGGGACTACCGCGTGATCGTGCTGGCGCCCGCCTCGGTGCAGGAAATGGCCGACCTGGCCGTGCTGGCCTTTGAGCTGGCCGATGCCTACCGCAACCCGGTGATGATCCTGGGCGACGGCATCCTGGGGCAGATGATGGAGCCGCTGGAGCTGCCGCCCTTTAAAGAGGACCTGCCCGCCAGGGAGTGGGCCACCGACGGGTGCCGGGGCCGGGCCCGCAGGATCATTAACTCGCTTTACCTCGATGCGGAGGAACTGGAGAGGCACAACCTGCGGCTGCAGGAGAAATACCGCCGCATAGCCGAGCGGGAGGTGCGGTGGGAGGAGTACCTCACCGGGGACGCCCAGGTGCTGGTGGTGGCCTTTGGGACGTGCGCCCGCATTGCGCGGGCGACGGTCAAGGCGGCGCGGTCCGAGGGCATACGGGCCGGGCTCTTCCGCCCCATCACCCTCTGGCCCTACCCCTACCGGCAGCTCCAGGCCGCTGCGGCTTCCGCCCGGGCGGTGCTGGTGGTGGAGATGAACGCCGGGCAGATGGTGGAGGACGTGCGGCTGGCCCTGGAGGGGCGCGTACCGGTTCACTTTTACGGGCGCACCGGCGGCATGGTGCCCGCCTCCGGCGCCGTGCTGCAGGAGCTGCGCCGCATAGGAGGTGTGGGCCGTGTCCAGCACGTTCGCCCCGCCTGAGGCCCTGACTAAAGTGCCCTTCCACTACTGCCCGGGGTGCACCCACGGGATCATCCACCGCCTGGTGGGGGAAGCCATTGACCGGCTGAGCATACGGGAGAGGACCATAGGGGTGGCTTCCGTGGGCTGCTCCGTTTTGGCCTACAATTACTTCAACGTGGATATGCAGCAGGCCGCCCACGGGCGGGCCCCGGCGGTGGCCACCGGCATCAAGAGGGTCCTGCCCGACCGCGTGGTCTTTACCTACCAGGGCGACGGCGACCTGGCTTCCATCGGGCTGGCCGAGCTGGTCCATGCTGCCGCCCGCGGGGAAAGGATTACGGTCATTTTCGTCAACAACGCCAACTACGGCATGACGGGGGGACAAATGGCCCCCACCACCCTCCTGGGCCAGATAACCACCACCACGCCTTCCGGCCGGGCGGTTAAAGAGGCCGGCTACCCCCTCAGGGTCGTAGAGATGCTGGCTACGCTGGAGGGGCCGGTCTACCTGGCCAGGGTTTCGGTGCACGACCCGGCCAACGTCATTAGGGCCCGCCGGGCCATCATAAAGGCCTTTGAGGTGCAGCTGCAGGACCTGGGCTTTGCCCTGGTGGAAGTGCTTTCCATATGCCCCACCAACTGGGGCAAAAAGCCGGTGGAAGCGCTGTCCTGGCTAAAAGAGCATATGCTGCCCGTCTTTCCTCTGGGGGAATTCAGGGCGGTTTCGTAGGGGTGAGATAATGACGCACGAGATTATCGTGGCCGGTTTTGGCGGCCAGGGCGTGCTCTTTACCGGCCAGCTGCTGGCCTATGCGGCGCTGGCCGAGGGCAGGGAGGTTTCCTTTATCCCCTCTTACGGGCCGGAAATGCGCGGCGGGACGGCCCACTGCGCCGTGGTCATCAGCGATGAGGAAATAAGCTCCCCCCTGGTGGAGGAGCCTACGGCGGCGCTGGTCTTTAACCTCCCCTCGCTGGCGCGCTTTGAGCCTCGCGTGAAGCCCGGAGGGCTGCTCCTGCTCAATTCCTCCCTGGTGCACAGGCCGGTGCAGCGCAACGACCTCCTGGTTTACCGCGTGCCTGCCAGCGAGATAGCCGCCGGGCTGGGCCTTGACCGCGTGGCCAACATGGTCATGCTGGGAGCGTATCTTGCGCTTTCCCGGGCGGTGAGCCCGGAGACGGTGCGCCGTCTGCTGGAAGAAAAAATTTTTGCCCGGAGCCCCCAGCTCCTCGAGGTGAACCGGCAGGCCCTGGAGGCGGGGGAACGCTACACCGGCTCCTTGGCGCTAGGGGCCTGATTACCTCTGACAGCCGGGGCAAAAATAGGAGCTCCTTCCTCCCAAAACGAGCCGGGCAATGGGTTTGCCGCAGCGCGGGCAGGGCTGCCCCTGGCGGCGGTAAACCCTTAACTTTTCCTGGAAGGTTCCCGCCTGCCCCCTGCCGTCTGTGTAATCGCGCACGGTGGTTCCCCGGGCAGCAATGCCTTCGCGCAGCACTTCCCTGATGGCCGCGTGCAGGGCTTCCACCTCCTCGCCGGTGAGCGTGCACGCCGGACGCAGGGGGTGCAGGCCGGCCCGGTGCAGGGCCTCGTCGGCGTAGATGTTGCCCAGCCCGGCGACGACCCGCTGGTCTAGAAGAAGGCTTTTCAGCCTGGTGCGGCGCCCCGCCAGCGCTCCTGCCAGGTAGGCGGGGGTAAACTGCGGGCTCAGGGGCTCTACGCCCAGGCTGCCAATGCCGGGGTGGGTGCTTAAGGAGCCGGGGGCCAGCAGCCACAGGCGGCCGAAGCGGCGCGTGTCGGCGTAGCGGAGCTGGGTGCCGTTTTGCAAAAAAAAGATCAGGTGGGTGTGCCTGGCCAGGGGCTCTCCAGGGCCGGTGTGGATTAGCCGGCCGGTCATGCGCAGGTGCACGGCCAGCACCAGGTCCCCCGAAAGGCTCATGAGCAGGTACTTGCCGCGGCGGGAAAGGCCGAGAATTTTCCGTCCGGCCACCAGCCGGCAGAATTCCCCAGATCCGGGGGCGGCAATTACCTGCGAGTTGAGAACCTCCACCTTTTCGATGACCAGCCCGGGGAGGCTTGCGGAAAGGCTCTTAGCAATGGTCTCCACTTCCGGTAACTCGGGCACTTCCTTTTCACCTCATACGGGGCGGACCTCGTACCAGCTGGGCCCGGCCTTGACCTCCACCGTGAGGGGGACGGCCAGCTCCAGGGCGTTTTCCATGTGCTCCCTGACCAGCTCCTTGACCCGGGGCAGCTCTTCTTGGGGCACGTCGAAGATGAGCTCGTCGTGCACCTGCAGGATCATCCTGGCGGCCAGGCCGCGCTCTTTTAGCTCGCGGTGGATGCGCACCATGGCCAGCTTGATGATGTCCGCGGCGCTGCCCTGGATGGGCGTGTTGATGGCCGTGCGCTCTCCGAAGCTGCGCACGGTCCTGTTGGCGCTGAACAGCTCGGGCAGGTAGCGGCGCCGCTTGAGGATGGTGGTCACGTAGCCCTTTTCGCGGGCTTCGGCAACGGTGCGCTCGATGAAGGCCTTAACCCCCGGGTAGCGGGCAAAGTAGCTGTTGATGTACTGCTGGGCCTCCTGGCGGGAGATGCGGATGTCCCTGGCCAGCCCGAAGTCGCTGATGCCGTAAACTATGCCGAAGTTTACCGCCTTGGCCCGGCTGCGCATTTCCCTGGTAACCTCTTCCAGAGGCACGCCGAACACCTCCGCCGCCGTGCGGGCGTGGATGTCTTCCCCGCGGCGGAAAGCGTTGATGAGGTTTTCGTCCCCGGACATGTGGGCCAGGATGCGCAGCTCGATCTGGGAGTAGTCGGCGGCCAGGATGAGGTTTCCCGGACGGCGCGGTATGAAGGCCCGGCGGATCCTGCGCCCCTCTTCCATGCGCACGGGGATGTTTTGCAAATTGGGGTCGGAGCTGGAGAGCCGCCCGGTGGCGGTGACCGTCTGGTGGAAGGTGGTGTGCACCCTCCCCGTCTCCGGGTCGATGAGGGCGGCCAGGCCGTCCACGTAGGTGGACTTGAGCTTGACCAGCTGCCGGTGCTCCAGGATGAGCGGCACGATGGGATGCTCACCGGCCAGCTCCTCCAGCACCGAGGCGTCGGTGGAATACCCCGTTTTGGTCTTTTTCTTTACCGGCAGCTTGAGCTTTTCAAAGAGCACGTAGCCCAGCTGGCGGGTGGAGTTGAGGTTGAACTGCTCGCCGGCCAGGCGGTAAACCTCCCCGGCAATGGCCTGGATCTTGTCCTCCAGCTCGCAGGACATCTCCGCGAGGTACTCCCTGTCCACGGCCACGCCAGCCATTTCCATCTCCGCCAGCACGCCGACCAGGGGCAGCTCCACTTCGTAGTAGAGCCTTTCCATTTCGGCCAGGCGCAGCTTTTCCGGGAGGACGTCGGCCAGGCGCATGAGGGCGTCGGCCCTGGCGGCCAGGGCTTCCTCGCCCCTGGAGGGCAGCACCACCCTGAGGTGCTCCAGGGCCACGTCGGCCAGGTCCTGGCTGGCGGTGGTGGGGTTGAGGAGGTAAGCCGCCACCATGGTGTCAAGGGCCAGGCCCTCGAGGGCCTGGCCGTGGCGCGAGAGGAGCCAGAGGGCGCTCTTGGCGTCGTGGAGGACCTTTTCAATGCTCCGGTCCTGGAGGAGGGAAAAAAGGACCTCCCGGGCGGCGGCTCCGGAGGACGGGTCGTCCAAGTCAAGGTAGTAGGTGCTGCCGCCTGCTTTGAGGGCAGCGGCGGCCACGCCTTCCCGGCGGCTGCCGGCCAGGGCCACGGCCACCCTGCCTGCCCGCCGGCATTCTTCCTGCAGGAGGGTCAGTTCCGCGGGGCCGGCGCGGCGGTACTCCACGCGGTGGGTTTTCACCTCCGCCGCCGGCGGGTGTGTGGCCTCCTCTTCCTCTCCCAGCTGCTGCCGGATGCTGCGGATGAGGGACTTGAACTCCAAGCGGCTGAAAACCTCCAGGAGCCGGTTGTAATCCGGTCCCGGCCAGCGCAGGTCCCGGGGGTCGGCCTTTACGGGTGCCCCGCGGTCAATGGTGGCCAGCTTCTTGGATAAAAGGGCCTGCTCCCGGTGCTGGCGGAGCTTTTCCCGGTAGCGGGCGTCCACCTCGTCCAGGCGGGAGAAGAGGTCTTCCAGCCGGCCAAAATCCTTCAGCAGCTTGGCCGCCGCCTTGGGGCCTATTCCCGGTACCCCCGGGATGTTGTCGGAGGGGTCGCCCACCAGCCCCTTGTAGTCGGGAAACTGTGCCGGGTCAACGCCAAAGCGCTCACGCACGCGTTCCGGGGTGAATTCTTCCAGCTCGCTGATCCCACGGCGGGTCACCAGCACCCGGGTTAAGGGGGAAACCAGCTGGAGGGCGTCCTGGTCCCCCGTGACCACCACGCTCGATAACCCCTGCTCCTCTGCCCTCTGTACCAGCGTGCCGATGAGGTCGTCGGCCTCGTACCCTTCCTCCTCCAGCACGGCGATGTTCATGGCCCCTAAGATCTCCTTGATCAGCGGGAACTGGGGGCGCAGGTCCTCAGGGGTGCCCGGGCGGTGGGCCTTGTAGGCGCTGTAGTGCTCGTGGCGAAAAGTTGCCCGTCCCCGGTCAAAGCACACGGCCACCATGCCGGGCCGTATTTCCCGCAGCACTTTGAAGAGCATGGTGGTAAAGCCGTAGGCGGCGCTGGTGGCCAGGCCCTGGCTGGTAGCCAGGTGGGGGAGGGCGTGAAAGGCCCGGTGGGCCAGGCTGTTGCCGTCTAAAACCAGAAAGACAAGCGGCAAGGGCAAATCAACGCACCTGCCTTTGGCGGCTTCTTTTCACCATTTATTTTCACCGCCCGCGCTCCCCATACCTCCTCAAAAATATTTGTTTCTTTCGCGGCAGGATATTGCCGGCGGCGGGCCGAATAAGGGCTTAAAGCATGATGCGGGGTGAGTTTTGTTGAAGGTCCAAAAGCTCCTGCTGGTTGTACTTGCCTTTTTATTTTTATGGCCCCTCAACCGGGTTCAGGCGGCGGAAGAGATCGGGGAAGGAACGGCCAAAGTAAAGGAGATCATGGAGTACCTCTACCAGTACCACCTCCTGCGCCCCCGGGCCGAGACCCTGGTGGAGGGGGCCGTCGAGGGATTGCTGGGCAAGCTGGGCGACCCCTACACCGAGTACCTGCCGGAGGAAAAGCTGCGCGGCTTTACCGAGTCCCTGGAGGGGGAATACGGGGGTATAGGGGTGGAGCTGGAGGCGGCCTACCCCTATCCCCGGGTGAGGAAGGTTTTTCCTGCTTCTCCGGCCGGCAGGGCGGGCCTTAGAGAGGGGGACTGTATTGCCCGCGTGGAGGGGGAAGATGTGGCCGGGCTGCCGCTGCCGGAGGTGGTGAACAGGCTGCGCGGCCCCGCGGGATCCCGGGTGGAGGTGACCGTGCGCCGGGAGGGCGGCGTGGAGTTCAGCGTGACGCTGGTCAGGGAGGTTGTCAGGGCGCCGTCCCTGGAGTGGAGGATGTTGCCCGGAAGCGTTGCCTACATAAAAATATCTTACTTTGCCTCCCACACGGCGGAGGAGTTTTCCGCCGTGGCGGCGGCGCTGAAAAAGGAGCAGCTCAAGGGGGTGATCCTGGACCTGCAGGATAACCCCGGCGGCTACCTGCAGGCGGCTGTAGACGTAGCCGGGTTTTTCCTGCCCCGCGGGCTTGTGGTGGTGGTCACCGTGGACAGAGAGGGCAGGAGGGAGGAGTATTACCCGCGCGGCGGCGGGCCCGCCCTGCCGGAAGTGCCCGTGGTGGTGCTGCAGAACGGCGGTACCGCCAGCGCCGCCGAGGTGCTTGCCGGCGCCCTGGAGGACTACCGCCGGGCCGTGCTGGTGGGCAGCCGGAGCTACGGCAAGGGGGTGGTGCAGGCCGTCGTCCCCTTGAAGACGGGTGGGGCGCTGAAGATTACCATCGCCCGCTACCTCACGCCCCGGGGGAGGTCCCTGGAGGGGAGCGGCCTTGTGCCCGCGCGGCAGGTTTCCCTGCCCTGCCTGGTCCTGGCGGCGGCGCGCCAGGAGCTGTACCCGGAGCGCCCCCGCACGCTGGCCTTTGACCTGCGCGGGGGCGGGGCCTGGGTGGGTACGGAAAGAGTTGCCGCCTGCGGCCTTGCCCCTGTTTCCCCGGGCGGGGAGTGGTACCTGCCCCTGCGCTTTACCCTGGAGGCCCTGGGCTTCGGCGTGCGCTGGGACGAGGAGGGGGGCCGGGTGGTGGCGGCCCGGGGTGAGAGGGAGCTGGCCCTAGCGCCGGCAGAGAAGCTCGCCCTCATCGGGGGCCGGCAGGTCCCGGTGGAGCCTCTCTGGGTGGATGGGCACCTCTACCTGCCTTCTTCTATCTTTACCCGCCTGGGCATACAGGTTAAATTAGAGGGAGGGCGCCTGGAGCTGGAATTTTGGCCTTCCGGCAGGGAGGAATATCCCCGGACGTTGTTGAATTGACAAGAATATGCTAGAAAAAAGATAAGGTTTGCGGAGAAGGTGTAAGGCATGGCATATGACCCCTGCCCCTGGGGGAAAGAAAAGGAGAGGGTAGTCTCGCTGGAACAGTACCGCTGGCACCGCACGGCGCAAGAACTGCGCCGCAAAATAGCCGAGTTTGCCGACCACCAGTACTTCGCCCTGGAGGCGGCCAGGGCCCAGGAGAGGTACTTTGGCTGCTTGAGCCCGGAACTGGTGGACCAGAGCGACGAGTTTACCCTGGAAAGGTGCTTTGAGTGGTTTATTTTTGACTACACGCTGCCCGACGGGTCCACCGTCATCGAGGCCTTCCGGCAGATGCCGGGCCTATCCGAGATGGAGCAGGCCCTGCTGGCCGACTGGGTGGGAGCCAGGTTTTCCCTCTACGAGGTGGAAAGGACCTTTCCCGGCAAAGGGGTGGTCCTGCGGGACATGCTGCGGAAGCAGAGGGTGTGGGTGCGCGACGCCAACGCTTCCGTGGAGCTCCAGCCGAAGACCGTGCTTTTTATCCGGGTTTTAAAGGTGGGGGAGGAGTACGAGTTTTCCACCAGCGGGCTGGCATTACCGGGCTTTTACAAGCATAAGCTTTTACGGGAAGTGCGCCGGGACTGGTGGTCCTACGCGCGCCGCCGCAAAGTTCCTCCGCGCCAGGTGCTGGATGAATACCTTCGGGAGCGCTCCCACGTGATGAACGCCATGGTCATCGAGGTGGGAAGCCTGCTCCGGGAACCCTACCTCTCGCTCCTCAACACCATAAGGGAAGCGGTTAACCAGGAGATCTCCCAGTGGCTGGAGGAGATAGGGCTGGACCGGCGGGAGAGGCCGCGGGCGCCCTTTGAGGAGCGCCGGGTGGAGGACTACCAGTGGCCTTCGCCGGGCCACGCGGAAGTGGCGAGGGAAGTAGCGAGGTGCCTGGAAGAAAGCGGCTTCAACGCCCAGCAGGTGCAGGGCGCCCTCAAGCTCTGGTACGACTTTTGCAAAAAAGCCCGCCCTGCCCTGCGCAAGCCGGCCCTCTGGGTGGCGGCGGTGGTGTATGCCGCGTCCCGCCTGGAAGGCGACTTCAGCCTCAGCCAGCGCGACCTGGCGCAGCGCTACGGGGTGCCCAGCTCTTCCGTTTCTGCCTGCTACCGCAGTATATGCCGTGCGCTGGAGCTGGAGGCCTTTGACGAGCGCTATTCCACCTTTAACATACCCGATTTCCTGGCCAGGGTGCTGCGTGACCTAACGAAAAGTTGAACACCGGAAGAGCGAGGGCGGGCCAAAGCCCGCCCTTTTTAGTGCCGGGAGGGATATCGGCTTTGGATTACCTTTTCTCGTTTCTCGAGCCGCTGGTGCAGCGCCTGGTGGCCTTTATTGCCGACCTGGGCTACTGGGGTATTGCCATCGGCATGGCCCTGGAAAGCGCCAACATCCCCCTGCCCAGCGAGGTGATCCTTCCCTTTGGCGGCTACCTTGCCTCCACGGGCCGGCTGAGCTTTTTCTGGGCGGCCATGGCCGGCACCCTCGGGGGGACCGTCGGCTCAATTGTCTCTTACTTCATCGGACTGTGGGGTGGACGCCCTTTCCTTTTGCGCTACGGGCGCTACCTGGGGATTAACCGCCACCACCTGGAGCTGGCCGAGAGGTGGTTTTACCGCTACGGGGAGGCGACGGTTTTCTTTACCCGCCTCCTGCCTGTGGTGCGCACCTTTATTTCCCTGCCCGCGGGGATGTCGGCCATGAACTTCCCGCGGTTTGTGCTTTACACCTTCCTGGGTTCGCTGCCCTGGTCCTTTTTCCTCACTTACCTCGGGTTTAAGATGGGCCAGCACTGGGAAGACCTGAGGTTCTGGTTCCACCGCTTTGACCTCCTGCTGGTCCTCCTGGTGGCGGCGGCCCTGGCCCTTTACGCCTGGCGGAAGATAAGGTCATAAAAGCGGCGGGGGTGGCGGAGAATATTTAAGGATGTGAAGGCGCCAGGAAAGGAGAGCGCGGCGTGAAAAGGGCCGTCCCCCTTTTTTTGTGGCTGTGGCTGTTTGCCTGCTTAACGCACGCCAGTGCCGGCCCGCCCGCGGTGACCGCCGACGCGGCGCTGCTCATGGATGCCCGCACTGGGCAAGTTTTTTTTGCCAAGAACGCCTTGAAGAGGCGCGAGCCGGCCAGCCTCACCAAAATAATGACCGCCATCGTTGCCCTCGAGTACGGGCGGCTGGATGAGGTGGTGACGGTGAGCCGGCGGGCGGCGTCCGTCAGGACGGGCTCCGTGCTGGGCCTGCGGGCCGGCGAAAAGCTTACCCTGGAAAACCTTTTAAAGGCCGCCCTGATCATGTCGGCCAACGACAGCACCGTGGCCATAGCCGAGCACGTGGCCGGCACGGAGGAAACCTTTGTGAAGATGATGAACGCCAAGGCCCTGGTGCTGGGCGCCACACGCACCCGCTTTGCCAACACCAACGGCTACCACCACCCCCAGCACTACTCTTGCGCCTGGGACCTGGCCATGATCACCCGCTACGCCCTGCAGGACCCGGTCTTTAACCGCCTGGTGGCCACGCGCCGGGCAACCGTCGAGTTTTACGCCTCCGACCGCAGGGAGGAGATCTCCAACACCAACCGCCTTCTTTTAAGCGGCGCTTACCCCGGCGTGGACGGGGTAAAAACCGGCTCCACCCCCCGCGCCGGCAACTGCCTCATTGCTTCCGCCACCCGCGGCGGGCGCCGCCTCATTGCCGTGGTCCTCTGCAGCGCAGACCGCTACCGGGATGCCGCCGCCCTGCTGGATTACGGCTTTCTGGAAGTGCAGCGGGTGAGCCTGTGTCGCGCGGGCGGTGAGGCGCTTGCGGTGCCGGTAGCCCGCGGCGCCGCCGCGGCGGTGCGCGCCGTGGCCGCCGGCGACCTGGAGGTGGACCTGGCCAGAGACCAGCTGGGCCAGGTGCGCAGGGAGGTGAGGCTCTTTTCTCCGCTGGCGGCTCCCGTGCGGGCCGGTCAGAAGGTAGGCGAGATGGTTTATTACCTGGGCGACAGCGAGCTCGGGCGTGTGGACCTGGTGGCGGCGGAAAGCGTGCCCCTGCGGGGCCTGGGGAGGTTTCTTCCCGTGAAATAAGAGCCCCCGGCGTTTTTGCCCCTGCCGGGGCTGAGCGATCCCCAGTTTTAAGAGCGCGATTTAGCTCGTAAGCGAGCGACGACGAGCAATTTTGCCCCGATAAGAATCTCGTACAACGAAAAAAATTGGCTTGCAAAATTGCTCGTCGCTTGAGCCGAGCGGAAGACCAAACTTAGCGAAATTGA
>NZ_AUBR01000059.1 GCF_000429345.1 Desulfovirgula thermocuniculi DSM 16036
GGCGGTTGCCCAAAAAACGGTCCACTCTCTTGATGCGGTGCTTCTCCGCCGTCGGCCCGGGTAAGGCCCGCCCCAAAGATGCTACCCCTAAACGGGGCGAGCGTAAAAGCCCATATACCAGCACCGCCAGGGTCTTCACTTGGGTCTTGTGAATTCCGGCCAACCATGTTATAAATAATTCAACAAAACGATTCAGGCTCATTAAGGATTCTCCCCCTTTGCTGTTTCCTCCCTTAACAGCTAATTTTCGGGGGGAGAATCCTTTTTTCCTGCCCTTTTCGCTTAATATCTCCTTCTAAAAGCTGGGGATCACTCAGTTGCCGCCGTCCTGGTGGCCTGCGAACCCCGCGCGCCCCGTCCCCGGAGCGCGAACCTCCGGGGAGGCCGCCGCATAGTATGAATCCTGGCAACACGGGCAAAGGCGCCCCGGAAGGAGCAAAACGCCATCCTGCCGGGGCGCCTTTGCTTCCGGGATTTTACCGCAGGAGGGAGATAACCATGTGCGGGATTACCGGCTGGGTGGATTGGGAAGAGGACCTCACCCGCCAAAAGCACATTTTAGAAAACATGACGGCCACCCTGGCCTGCCGCGGTCCCGATGCCGCCGGAATGTGGCTCTCACCCCGGGCGGCCATCGGCCACCGGCGCCTGGTGGTGGTGGACCCGGCGGGCGGGGGCCAGCCCATGATCCGCCGGCGCGGTGGGCACTGCTTCGTCCTCACCTACAACGGCGAGCTTTACAACACACCGGAACTGCGGGAGGAGCTGGCGGCGCGGGGCTACCGCTTTTACGGGCACTCGGACACCGAAGCCCTCCTCCTGGCCTACATGGAGTGGGGCAGGGAGTGCGTGGAGCGCTTAAACGGCATTTTTGCCTTTGCCGTATGGGACGAAGCAACCCAGACCCTCTTTATGGCCCGGGATCGCCTGGGGGTCAAGCCCCTATTTTACGCTTTAAGGGGCCGCGGGCTCATTTTCGGCTCGGAGTTAAAGGCCCTCCTGGCGCACCCGGCGGTAAAACCGGAGGTGGATGCCGAGGGGCTGGCGGAAATCTTTATCATGGGGCCCGGCCGCACGCCGGGGCACGGTGTCTTCTACGGGGTGAAAGAACTCCGCCCCGGCCACTGCTTAGTCTTTAGCCCCCAGGGCCTGCGGGTCTACCGCTACTGGTCGCTACAGAGCCTGCCCCACCAGGACGACCTCCCCACCACGGCGGCCAAGGTGCGCTGGCTCCTGGAGGACGCCGTGCGGCGCCAGCTGGTGGCCGACGTGCCGGTCTGCACCCTGCTGTCGGGCGGCGTGGACTCCAGCGCCATCACCGCCGTTGCCGCCCGGGCCTTTCGCGAAAAAGGTTCCGGCATCTTACGCACTTTCTCGGTGGACTATCTGGAAAACGAGCGGTACTTTCAGGCTAATCCTTTTGAAACGGGAAATGATACTCCATGGGTGGAAATGGTCGCGGAATTTTTGGGCACCGACCACCGGCGGGTGGTGCTGGATCCCTCCCGGCTAGCGGAGACGCTCGGCGAGGCCATGAGGGCCCGGGACCTTCCGGGCATGGCCGACATCGACTCTTCCCTGCTGCTTTTTTGCCGCGAAGTAAAAAAGGAGGCCACCGTGGCCCTCTCCGGGGAGTGCGCCGACGAGATATTCGGCGGCTACCCCTGGTTCTTCCGCCGGGAAGTTTTTGAGGCCCAAACCTTCCCCTGGGCACCGGACGTCGGCCCGCGCACGCGCCTCCTTTCCAGGGAACTGGTAGAGCTGGTGCGCCCCGAGGAGTACGTTTCCCGGCGTTACCTGGAAACGCTGGCCGAAGTGCCTCGGCTGCCGGGAGAAAGCCCCTACGCCTCCCGCATGCGCGAGCTGCTCTACCTCACCATGCAGTGGTTTATGGCCACCCTGCTGGACCGCAAGGACCGCATGAGCATGGCCTGCGGCCTGGAAGTGCGGGTGCCCTTCTGCGACCACCGCCTGGTGGAGTATGCCTGGAACATCCCCTGGGAGATGAAGAGGCACGGAGGGATGGAAAAGGGCATCCTGCGGCTGGCCCTGGAAGGCCTGCTGCCGGGGGAGGTGCTCTCGCGCAAGAAGTCTCCCTACCCCAAGACCCACCACCCGGCCTACCTCGAGGCCGTGCGCAGGCTCGTGCTGGAGGTCCTGGACGACCCCTCCTCACCCCTGGCACCCTTCATCGACCGCCAGGCCGTGCGCCGCTTTGCCCTGGAGGAGGCTACGGGCATGGACCGCCCCTGGTACGGCCAGCTCATGCGCGGCCCGCAACTCCTGGCCTACCTCTACCAGGTGGACCTGTGGTTCCGGGAGTACGGGGTAAGCGTGCGGCTATAGCCCGCTACCTTAAAACCCGCGCGGCGGCAGGAGATAGGGGCTGCCGCCGCCTTTTTTTATGAAGCGTAGGAAAAGCAAAGCCCTTCCGCCTGCCCGGTCTTCCCGCAGGAGCGGCCGGAAGGGCTTTTTGTCTGGTTAGGTGGTGGTGCTTTATCCGGCACCACCTGACCCTGGTGACCCCAGCGGGATTCGAACCCGCGTTACCGCCGTGAAAGGGCGGTGTCTTAGTCCACTTGACCATGGGGCCATAGGATGGTGAGCCGTGCAGGAATCGAACCTGCGGCCCCCTGATTAAAAGTCAGGTGCTCTACCTGCTGAGCTAACGGCTCACCGCTGACTCGCACCTGTTATAATACACTACGCCGCACAGAAGTGTCAATACGTTCTCCCCAGAAAAATGCTGGCTGGCATTTAAAACACTTCCCGGCGGATGATGGTTTCCTCGCGTCCCGGCCCCACGCCCAGGATAACCGCCGGCACGCCCAAAAGCTCCTCTATGCGCTCGATGTAACGGCGCGCGTTGGCCGGCAGGTCCTCGTAGGAGCGGGCCCGGGTAATGTCCTCCTGCCAGCCGGGCATTTCCTCGTACACCGGCTCGCAGGCCTCCAGGACCTTGAGGGAAGCCGGGAACTCGGTGATGACCTCCCCTTTGTAGCGGTAGGCGGTGCAAAGGCGCAGGGTATGTAAGCCCGTGAGCACGTCCAGCTTGGTTATGGCCAGGTAGTCCAGGGAGTTCACCTGCACCGCGTACCTGCCCGCCACGGCGTCAAACCACCCGCAGCGGCGCGGTCGCCCGGTGGTGGTGCCGTACTCGCCGCCCCGGCTGCGCATGTACTCCCCGGTGGCGTCTTTCAGCTCCGTGGGGAAGGGGCCGCCCCCCACCCTGGTCACATAGGCCTTGGCCACACCCATCACGCGGTCAATGCGCGTGGGACCGACCCCGGCACCTACGCACGCTCCCGCCGCCACCGGGCTGGAGGAGGTCACATAGGGGTAGGTACCGTGATCTACGTCCAGCAGCGTCCCCTGGGCGCCTTCAAAGAGCACCTTCTTGCCCTCATCTATGGCCCGGTTGATGAGGGGGCCTGCATCCACCACCAAGGGCTTTAAGCGCCGGCTGTAGTTCAGGTAGGAGGGCAGGATCTCCTCCAGGTCCATACCCGCCACGCCAAAAACCCCCTGGAAGAGACGGTTTTTTTGCGCGATGTTCCTTGCCAGGCAGGCGCGGAAATCTTCCTCGTCCACAAACTCGGCCATGCGGATGCCCGTGCGCGCCACCTTGTCCGTGTAGGCCGGCCCAATACCCCGGCAGGTAGTGCCAATGCGGTTTTCCCCCTTGGCCTCTTCTTCACAGAAGTCCAGGCGGCGGTGGTAGGGCAGGATCACGTGCGCGCGGGAGCTGATGCGCAAATTCGACGTGCTCACCCCCCGGCTCTCCAGGAGATCCAGCTCACCGATCAACACTTCGGGGTCCACCACCACGCCGTTGCCAATTATGCACATTTTGTCCGGGTACAGGATACCCGAGGGCACGAGGTGCAGCTTGAACTGCTGGCCGGCCACCACCACCGTGTGCCCGGCATTATTGCCGCCGTTGTAGCGCACGATGAGGTCGGCCTGGCGGGCGAGAAAATCGGTGATCTTGCCCTTTCCCTCGTCCCCCCACTGCACACCCACCAGCACCAGAGTCGGCATGCCGCTATTTACCCCCTTTTGAGGATCTCCCGCGCCACCACCACACCGGAGGCCGAGGCCTGGGCCAGGCCCCGGGTCACCCCTGCCCCGTCCCCGGCGGCAAAGAGGTTCTGCACCTGAGTTTCCAGCCCCGGGGTCAGGGCCAGCCGGGAAGAGTAAAACTTCACCTCCACACCGTACAGGAGGGTGTAGCGCGAGTAAACGCCCGGCACCACCTTGTCCATGGCCTCCAGCATCTCCACGATGGCCACGAGGTGGCGGTACGGGAAGACCAGGCTGAGATCTCCCGGCGTGGCCGTAGGCAGGGTGGGCACGGTGAGGCACTTCCTGATCCTCTCCGCGGTGCTCCGCCTGCCGGCCAGAAGGTCGCCCAGCCTCTGCACGATGACGCCGCCCCCCAGGAGATTGGCCAGGCTGGCAATGTACTTGCCGTAAGCTATGGGTTCCCGGAAGGGCTCGGTAAACGTCTTGCTCACCAGCACGGCAAAGTTGGTGTTGTTCGTCTTGCGGTAGGCGTGGGTATGGCCGTTGACCGTCACCAGCCCGTCGTTGTTCTCCATGACCACTTCCCCGTAGGGGTTCATGCAAAAGGTGCGCACCCTGTCCTCAAAGGTGCGGGAGTAGTAGATAAACTTGGCCTCGTAAAAAACGCTGGTGAGCGGCTCCATAACGGCTGCGGGCACCTCCACCCGCACCCCGATGTCCACGGGATTGATGGCTGTAGAGAGGCCGAGCTGTTGCGCCTGCCAGGCCAGCCACTCTGCCCCCTCCCGGCCCGGGGCTACCACCACGTACCGCCCGTAAAAGGTTTCCCCTCCGGTGGTAGTTATTCCCCGCACCCTTTTATTTTCTACCAGAATGGCTTCCACCGGGCAAGAGGTGCGTATTTCCACACCCGCCGAAAGCAAAAACTCTTCCATGCGCGCCAGGATTTCCTGGCAGCGGCCGGTGCCCAGGTGGCGGATGGCCACAGGGATAAGCTTTAGCTCCGCCTGCGCCGCCCGGTGGCGGAACTCCTCAACGGCTTCGGCGTGCTCCAGCCCGTAAACCCTGTCCGGCGCCCCGAACTCCAGGTAAAGGGCGTCTATATAATCAATCAGCTCTCTCAGCCGGTCCTCGCCCACATACTCCTCCAGGCTGCCACCGATTTCCGTGGAGAGGGTGAGCTTGCCGTCGCTGAAGGCGCCGGCCCCTCCCCAGCCGCAGATGGTCGAGCAAGGCTGGCACTTAAAGCAGGCCTCGCCCTTCTGCCGGGAAGGGCAGCGCCGGCTGGCCAGATCCTTCCCCTTTTCTACCATGAGAATTTTCAGGCCTTTTTCAGCCTTGACCAGCTCGAGGGCGGTAAAAATGCCGGCGGGCCCGGCCCCCACAATAACCACATCGTAGTGCCGAGCGCCCACTGTCTCGCCCCTCCTTTCCCACTGCCAAACAAGTTTATTCTAGCAGGACCCCCTTGCGGCGTCAAGGGAAGCCCCGTCCCGTGGTATAATGAGGACATAAAGGCATCTGGAGGGACGCTTTCTTGCCTTTCACCTTTAAAATAAAAACCCTGGGCTGCCCGGTCAACCAGTACGAGGGCCTGGCCGTGAAAAAAGCCATGGAAGACGCCGGCTTTCTGGCCACGGAGGGAAAGGCCGACGTCTATATCATCAACAGCTGTGCGGTAACCGCCCAGGCAGCCGCGGAGGCGCGGCGGCTGGCCAGCCAGGCCAAAAGGGAAAACCCCCATGCCCTGGTGGTCCTGGCCGGCTGTTACCCCCAGGTTTATCCAGAGGAAGTAAAGGAAAGGCTCCCGCAGGTGGACGTTATTATCGGCACCGCCGGGCGTGCCCGCCTGCCGGAAATCCTGAAAAGACGCCTCTTGCAGCCCGGAGCCTGCCGGGAAGTGCAGGTGGATCCCGGCGGGCCGGGGCCGGATCTCGAAGACCTTCCCCCGGCGGCGCCCGGAAACCGCACGCGCCCCGTACTCAAAATCCAGGAGGGGTGCGACGAAGCCTGCACCTACTGCGTGGTGCGGGTGGCCAGGGGCCGCTCCCGCAGCCTCGACCCGGCAAAAGTGCTGTCCCGCGTGGCAGAGCTGGCCGGGGCCGGCTACCGGGAAATCGTGCTGGCAGGGAACCATCTGGGCGCATACGGCAGGGACATGCCCGGCTGGAGCCTCGCGCGCCTTATCCGGGAAATAGATGCCCTCCCCTACGACTTCCGCCTGCGCCTGAGCTATATCGAGCCCATGGACGCCGGCGAGGAACTCCTCCTGGCCATAGCCGGCTCCTCCAAGGCCTGCCCCTTCCTGTACCTCCCCCTGCAAAGCGGTTCGGATCGCATCCTCCGGAAAATGGGCCGGAGGTACACGGCGGAGGAATTTGCCCGCACCGTGCGGCGGGCCAGGGAGCTGATGCCCGACGCCTCCATTTGGAGCGACGTGATTGCGGGCTTCCCGGGGGAAACCGAAGAGGATCACCGCAAGACCATCGACCTGGCCCGCGCGCTGGGCCTCTCCCACCTGCACGTCTTCCCCTTTTCGCCCCGCCTGGGAACCCCGGCTGCCCTCTACCCGGACCAGGTGGCCCCGGACGTTAAAAAAAGGCGGGTTCAGGAGTTGCGGGCGCTGGACGGGGAGCTGGCCCTCCGGTATCACCGCCGCTTCCCGGGCCGCACGCTCCGGGTACTGGTCGAAAAGGTGGAGGGCGGTACCGCAGAGGGCTTTTCCGAGCACTATGTGAGGGTGCGCTTTCCCGTTTCTTCCGGCGCAGTAGCCCGGGGATCTCTGGTAACGGTGCGGGCGGTGGCCGCACACCCCTGGGGGGTGGAAGGAGTAGAGGCCCGAAACTAAAAAGGCCCCTATAAAACAGAACAACCCCGCAATCCCTTGCGGGGCCTGGCTTTTATGCTGGTGCGCCCGGAGGGACTCGAACCCCCGACACGCGGTTTAGGAAACCGCTGCTCTGTCCTCCTGAGCTACGGGCGCAAAAACCCTGCCCTTTAATGATAAACCGCCGCCCCCGCCTTGTCAAGCGCGGGGGCGCCCAAGCTGCCACTTTGTGAGGTGAAGCCTATGCTGTACTCACCCAACCGCCGCCCCCTCTGGGAAGTCACCGCGGACCTGGCCCTGGCCGCCCAGGGGAAAATACCGGCCGACGTGGTAATTAAAAACGGGCGCCTGGTCAACGTACATACCGCCGAAATCCAGGAGGGCCTGGACGTGGCCATCAAGCACGGGCGCATTGCCCTGGTGGGCCGGGCCGACCATACCGTCGGGGAGCACACCCTGGTGCTCGACGCCGAAGGCTGCTACCTGGTCCCCGGGCTGCTGGACGGGCACATCCACGTGGAGAGCAGCATGGTCACCCTCACGCAGTTTGCCCGGGCGGTGGTCCCCTGCGGCACCACGGCCATTTTCATGGACCCCCACGAAATGGCCAACGTGCTGGGCATGGAGGGCATCCGCCTCATGATGGCGGAAGGGGAAAGGTTGCCCCTCAAGGTCTTTACCACCATGCCCTCCTGTGTCCCGGCAGCTCCCGGCTTTGAGGATGCCGGGGCCCGCCTCGGCCCGGCGGAGATAGCGGAGGCCATGTCCTGGCCGGGTATCATCGGCCTGGGGGAAATGATGAACTTCCCGGGCGTCCTGGCCGGCGACCCCACGGTGCACGGGGAAATCCAGGCTGCGCTGAAGGCCGGCAAGATTGTTACCGGTCACTACGCCTCCCCGGAAACCGGGGTGGGCCTGTGCGCCTACATTGCCGCCGGCATTGCCTCCTGCCACGAGTCCACCCGCAGGGAAGACGCCCTGGCCCGCATGCGCCTGGGCATGTATGCCAAGCTGCGGGAGGGTTCCGCCTGGCAGGACGTCAAGGCCACGGTGAAGAGCATAACCGAAAGCCGGATAGATTCCCGCTTGGCAATACTGGTCTCCGACGACACCCACCCGGAAACCATCCTCACCCGCGGCCACCTCAACCACGTGGTGCGGCGGGCCATCCGAGAAGGAGTGGACCCGCTGCGGGCCATCCAAATGGCCACCATTAACACGGCCCAGTGCTTTGGGATGGCCAGGGACCTGGGCAGCATTGCCCCCGGGCGTTGCGCGGACATCCTCTTTGTTTCCGACCTGGCGGAAATGCAGGTGGAACGGGTGATGGCGGACGGCGTACTGGTGGCAGAAGGAGGACGTATGCTCTACGACCTCCCGCCCTTCGAGTACCCCGACCGGGCCCGCAATACGGTGCGCCTAAAAAAGCGGCCTTCCGCCGCCGACTTTGCCATCAACGCAGGCCCCGGGGTTAAAAAAGCCCTCGTGCGCGTCATGGAGGTGGTGGAAGCGAAGGTGACCACCCTGCACCGGGTGGTGGAGGTGCCCGTGGAAAACGGGGAGATCAGGGCCTCCGCCGAGCTGGACATCGCCAAGGTGGCCTGCATCGAGCGCCACGGCGGGCCGGGCAATATGGGCCTCGGCCTGGTCAGGGGCTTTCGCCTCCAGGGCGGGGCCGTAGCCTCCACCGTGGCCCACGACAGCCACAACCTGCTGGTGGTCGGGGTGGACGATGCCGACATGGCCCTGGCCGCCAGCACCCTGGCCGACTGCCAGGGAGGCATGGTGGCCGTGCGCGGGGGCCGCATACTGGCTCTCCTGCCCCTGCCCATTGCCGGGCTCATGTCCGACCGCCCCGTGGAAGAGGTGCAGCGCATGGTGGCCGATCTGGACCGCGCCTGGAAGGAGCTCGGTTGCCCCCTGATATCTCCCTTCATGACCATGGCCCTTTTATCCCTGCCGGTCATACCGGAACTGCGGGTAACCAACCGGGGTCTGGTGGATGCGGTGAACTTCCGGTTCGTGGAGCTGGTAGTGGCATGAGCCTACCGTCTTTTTATTGCCGTAAACCTACCCAACAAAAACGGCCCCCGTTTACCGGAGGCCTTGATTTACCTGGCGTGCCTGGAGGGACTCGAACCCCCAACCCTCAGATCCGTAGTCTGATGCTCTATCCAGTTGAGCTACAGGCACACGGTCAGAACTCGAACCGGCCAGGCAAAAGCTATTGTACCAAAATGCAAGGGGGCTGTCAAGGTACCCATGCGCCGGGCGGGCGGACTAAAAAAGTGGCGGAGAGCGAGGGATTCGAACCCTCGAGACAGCCTTAACAGCCGTCTACCCGCTTAGCAGGCGGGTGCCTTCAGCCTCTCGGCCAGCTCTCCACGGCATTAAAAATGGCGGAGGGAGTGGGATTCGAACCCACGGGGCCGCTCGACGGCCCAGCGGTTTTCAAGACCGCCACCTTAAACCACTCGGACACCCCTCCACCCTTCCGGCAAACACAAGCTCATGGTTAATCTTATCACAGGCAGGCACCCCTGTCAACACCGCGCGCCAGCAGCAGAGGCCTGAGGCCTAAGGACGGCGGTCACGCGCCACCCCTCTTTTCGGTCACAAGGTAGCGGCAGCTGGGATCCCCCATGCCCATGCGGGCCAGCGCCGCCACTTCTATCTCTTCCTCCGGCAAAAGCACCGCAAACCAGGTCCTCCAGAGATCCGGGCAGCCCACGCAGGCCTGGTCGCACCTCTCCAGGTTGGCCCTGCGGGCGTTTTCAAACACCGGACAAGAGCTAACGGTTATTTCCACTCCTTCCGGGAGAACCCGGTAATCCCCCTCCATGCGGTTACCCAGAAAAACGCGGCTGTACGTAAAAATGATGCGCAGGGCGTCCGTGAGGTCGTCAGCCCTGGGCTTACCCAGGGCGGCCAGTACGGTCCTCATCTCTATGCGGCCAAAGGAGAGGCGCACGCGCGTATTCAGGCGCATGGCGGCCTCCAGGCCAAATTCTTCCATGACTTTTAAAAACCACTGGCCGTCCCAGGCCAGCATCAGGCGGCCCATCACTTCCAACCATGTATCGCAGGGCAGATCATAGGGTTGAATGTCCACGGAAGAACCCTCCCGCGTCAAAAAGTGAATGAGCATTTATTCAGTTAAATACCCCATTTTTATTTCCCCGTCAAGCGCGGCCCTTGGCGACGCCAAAAGAGTTCCTTAACGACTTCCAACCCCTGGTGTATCTGGCGCGTACGTTTAGCCAAAACCGGATTGACAAAAGCGAGGATGAGCACGTAAAGCGCGGCCAGAGGGGCCATTAGCCCTCCTCCCAAAGCCGGTCCGGCAAGCTCTGCCGCAATAATGGCAAACTCCCCCCTGGCTATAATGGTCGCCGCCACGTTTACCGCCGCCCGCCCCCTGTAGCCTCCAAGCCAGGCGCTGAGCATGCCGGCCAGAAAATTACCAGCCACCGTTACCGCCGCAGCCACACCGGCCAAACCGGCCACAGGTGCAAACTGCCTGTAGTCAATTTCCATGCCAAAGGTGAAAAAGAAAACGCCACCAAAAAGGTCGCGCAGCGGTGTAACAAGCTGCACGAGGCGTCTGGCATGGGATGTTTCCGCCAGCACAAGGCCCAGAAGAAGAGCGGCTACTGCTTCTGTAACACCAACCTCCCCCGCCAACCAGGCTACGGCCAAAAGAAGGGTAAACACAACCATTATCAACGGTTCGCCGCTCTTAAAGCCCAACCTCCGGTCCAGCCAAGGAGCAATAAAACGGCCGAGAAAAAGTACCCCTAAAACGAAAACCAGTGTCACCAGCCCTGCCAGCAATCCCGCATAAAGCGATGCACCCGCAGAGTACAGGTACGCCGACAAAAGGGAAAGATAAACGGCTACAAAGGCATCTTCAAAAACCAGGATGCCAAGAATGAGTTCCGTCTCGGGATTGGCGCTGCGTTTTAGCTCCACCAGGAGCTTGGTAACAATGGCACTGCTGGAAACGGTAGTGATTCCCGCTACCACCAGCGCTTCCGGCCATGAACGGAAAATAACCCATCCCAAGGCAAGTCCGCGCAAAAAATTCAGACCGACATAAACGCAACCGCTTTTTAAAATAACGGCTCCGCGCTCAATCACCCGGCCGGCCGAAAATTCCAGCCCGAGATAGAGAAGCAAAAACAAAAGCCCCAGCTGGCTCAACAAAGCGAGGGACTCTGTGTTTTCCACCAAACGAAAACTAAACGAAGAATGTTGCGGGGCATGGGGACCAAAGAGGGCCCCCAGCAGGATCAAAAAGGGTATGGCGCAAAAGCGGAATTTATGGGCTATAAGAACCGCGCTGCTGACAATTAAAAAAACCAGAAGAAGGTTAAATAGCTGAGCGCTGTGCACCTTTAACCTCCTTCACCGGAAACCATCTTTTCAAACTGCTTCAGGGCATCCCTCCTGCCGGCCACCACCACTGTCTGCCCGGCGCCAAACACAAAATTCGGGCCGGGGTTAATGGCAGCCGTCCTCTTTCTGCCTCCCCCCGCACTCTCAATTACGGCAATAACTGTAATCCCGTACCTCTTCCGCAGAGCCAGCTCGCCGATGGACGTTCCCACCAGCGGCGAGTTTGTAGCCACCTTTAACCACTCGATATGCAGGTCGGCAATGGCCATCTCAAGTTTTTCTAAAAGCTTTGGCTGGTAGGCCGCACCGCCGATTATAGCACCTACCTGGCGCGCCTCCTGGTCGGTAAGGGTAACCGAGCAAGAGGGCTCCTCTTCCCCGGGAGGAAAACAAAAAAGCTCACGGTGCCCTTCGTCGTAAATGACGATACCCAGCTGCTCCCCGCTATCCAGCTGCACCACAAACTTTTTACCAAGTCCGGGAAGCTCCGCTTCCTTAATCGTGCCCACTCAACCAACACCTCACGAAAGATTATCCAAGAATCAATCTTAACAGATAAAACCGCCCGCTCACAACCACAAAGAGAGGACCGGCAAAGGTACGTAAAAAAGCGGCCTTGCCGACAGGGCCGGGACAAGACAGGCCTGCCTGGCTCCAGCCGCACCGGTAAACCCTACTTTACCGGCTCAATCCTCTCCTGCCCGCCCATGTAGGGAACCAACACCTCGGGGATGACCACGCTGCCGTCTTCCTGCTGGTAGTTCTCCAAAATGGCCGCCACCGTGCGCCCCACGGCCAGGCCGGAGCCATTTAAAGTATGCACAAAGCGCGGCCTACCGCCGGGCTCTTTAAAGCGAATGTTGGCCCGCCGCGCCTGGTAGTCCTCAAAGTTGCTGCAGGAGGAGATTTCCTTGTACTCCCCGTAGCTGGGCAGCCACACCTCCAGGTCGTAGGTTTTGGCGGCGGCAAAGCCCAGGTCGCCCGTGCAGAGGCAGACCACGCGGTAGGGCAGGCCCAGGAGCTGCAGCACCCTCTCGGCATCGGCGGTAAGCTTTTCCAGCTCCTCGTAGGAAGTCTCCGGGCGCGTAAACTTAACCAGCTCTACCTTGTTGAACTGGTGCTGGCGGATGAGCCCCCGCGTCTCCCGGCCGGCCGCCCCGGCCTCGGCCCGGAAGCAGGCGCTGTAGGCGCAGTGGTAAATGGGCAGGCGCGCGGCAGGGATGATTTCCTCCCGGTAGAGGTTGGTAACGGGCACCTCAGCGGTGGGGATGAGGTAATAGCTCCTCCCCTCCAGCTTGAACATGTCCTCGGCAAACTTGGGCAGCTGTCCCGTGCCGACCATGCTGTCGGCGTTGACAATAAAGGGAGGGAACACCTCCACATAGCCATGCTTTACGTGCAGGTCAAGCATGAAGTTGATGAGCGCCCTCTCCAGCCTGGCCCCGGCTCCCTTGTAAAACGAAAAACGCGCTCCCGCTACCTTGGCGCCCCGCTCGAAATCAATGATGTCCAGGGCCTCCCCGATCTCCCAGTGGGGCCTGGGCGGGAAGTCAAATTTCCGAGGCTCGCCCCACCGGCGCACTTCCACGTTATCAGAAGAGTCCCTGCCCACCGGCACGCTCTCGTGGGGAATGTTGGGAATCTGCAGGAGGGCCATCTGGATTTGCTCTTCCAGATCCCTTATCTCTTCGTCCAGCTCCTTGATGCGGGCGGAAACCTCCCGCATCTCCCGCACCAGTTCCTCGGCTTCCTCGCCTGCTTTCTTGCGCCGCCCGATTTCCTCGGAAACGACGTTGCGCCTGTTTTTCAGCTGGTCGGCGGCTGCCAGCTTTTCCCGCCACTTCCGGTCCAGTTCCAGGAAAGGCTCCAGGCTGATCTCGCTTCCCCTTTTCCTTAAGGCTTCCGCCACTACCTCCGGATGGGCACGCACAAACCGCAAATCCAGCACCGCTTTCTCCCTCCACAGCGTTATTTACTGCTACTACAGGGCCAGCTGCTCGCCGGCCACCAGCCAGCCGCCCAAATGGCAGGTATCGTTTAAGGTGATCACCCGCCAGCGGCCCCGGCAAAAGCCGAAAACGTTGATGCCCGTGTTGTCCAGCTTAATCTGCCAGAAAGCGCGCTGGTCGAGGTTGAGCATGCGCCGCAGGACGGCCCGGATGGGCGTATCGTGGGTAACGGCCAGGACCGCCTCCCCCGGGTGGGCTCCGGCCATGAACTCCAGGGCGCGCCAGGCGCGCTCCTCCACCTCCTGCAGCGACTCCCCCCCGGGCATGCGCACGGTATAGGGAAGGGTGCGCCACCGTTGCAAAAGGCACCCGTACTTTTCCTCCACTTCGGAGAGGAGCATCCCCTCCCACTCCCCGTGGCATATTTCCTCCAGGCCGGCCAGGGGGATGGCCGGCAGGCCGTGCCGCGCGGCCACCTCGCTGGCGCAGGAAAGGGCCCGGGAGAGGGGGCTGGCGTACACCGCGGCCAGCTTCACGCGGGACAGCGCCCCGGCCAGGGCGCGGCACTGCGCGAGGCCTTCCGCGGAGAGCGGCACGTCCAGCCGGCCCTGGTAGCGGGAGAGGCGGTTCCACTCCGTGGCTCCGTGCCGCACCATGATGATCAGCGTTTCCCGCAACTCACCGGCGCCTCCCGTTAAAGGTGGATCATCTTCACGTCCAGCACGCCGTCCACCTGGGTAATCTTGGCCAGGGTTTCCGCGGGCACCGGCGAGTCTATGGCCAGGAGCATTACCGCCTTTCCGCCGATTTCCTTGCGCCCGACCTGCATGAAGGCTATATTTACGTTTTGCTCCCCGATGAGCAGGCCCACGGGGCCGATTATGCGGGGCTTGTCGATGTGGGGCACGTAAAGGATGTAGCCGCTGGGTACCACGTCCACGCGGTAGCCGTCCACCATGACAATGCGCGGGTCCGCCTTGCCGAAGATGGTCCCGGCGGCGCTCTTTTCCGCCTTGTCCGCGTAGACCTTCACGGTAATCAGGCTCGTGTAACCGTCCTGGTCGCCGTCCACCGCCTGGAAGACCTGGATGCCGCGGTTTTTGGCCAGGAGAAGCGCATTGACGTAATTCACCCTCTGCTGCAGGATGGGGTCCAGGAACCCCTTGACCACCGCCGTGGTAAGCGGCCCCACCTCCAGTTTGGCCAGCTCGCCGCTGTAAATTACCTCGATCTTGCGCACGCGCCCGCTGACCAGCTGTGCCAGGAAGCTGCCCAGCTTTTCGGCCAGCCCCAGATAGGGGCGGACGGCAGAGAGGACCTGCGGGTTGATGGGCGGTATGTTCACTGTGTTCTTGACCAGCCCCCCGCGCAGGGCCGCCAGCACCTCCTCGGCCACGTCCCGGGCCACGTTAACCTGCGCCTCCAGCGTGGAAGCGCCGAGGTGGGGGGTGGCAATGACGTTGGGCAGCTTCAAAAGGGGGCTGTCCGTGTTGGGCTCGTTCTCAAAAACGTCCAGCGCCGCCCCGGCCACCTTCCCGGAAACCAGCGCCCGGTAGAGGGCTTCCTCGTCAATGATGCCGCCCCGGGCGCAGTTGATGATCCGCACGCCCTCCTTCATGAGGGCAAAGGCCTGCTCGCCGATCATGTGGTAGGACTCTTTGGTCCTGGGGATGTGAATGGTGATGAAGTCGGCGCGGCGGTAAAGGTCCTCCAGGGAAACGAGATCCACCCCGAGGCGGGCGGCCTTTTCCTCGCCGATGTAAGGATCGTAGGCAATGACGTTCATCTCCATGCCCTGGGCCCTCTTGGCCACCTCCGAGCCAATGCGCCCGAGGCCTATTATGCCCAGGGTTTTGCCCCGCAGCTCCACGCCCAGGAAGGACTTCTTATCCCAGACCCCTTCCTTTAGTCTGGCCACCGCCTGAGGTATGTTGCGGGCCAGGGCCAGCATCATGGCCATGGTGTGCTCGGCGGCGGCAATGGTGTTGCCGTTGGGGGCGTTGACCACCAGCACGCCCTGCATGGTGGCCGCCTCCAGGTCGATGTTATCCACCCCCACCCCGGCGCGGGCAATAACCTTTAGCCTCTTCCCGGCTTCTATGACCCGGCGGGTAACCTTCGTGGCGCTGCGCACGATGAGGGCATCGTAACCGGCAATTTCCTCCACCAGCTCGTCCTCGCTCATGGGGCGACCGTTAACCACCTCTATGTCAGGCTCGCGCAACAGGGGAGCCAAACCTTCTGCAGAAACACCGTCCATAACCAGTACCCTCTTCACCGCTGTTCCCTCCCCAGGAACGTTTCCTGCGCCGCCCGCACTCCCCTGCCCAGCTCCACCGGGTAGTTCATGCGGGCGAGGGCCATCTCCAGGCCGCTGACGGCCACCATGACGTCCATTTTGTCGGCAAAGCCCATGTGGGCAATGCGGAAAATCTTCCCTTTAAGGATGCCTTGGCCGCCGGCAAAGGTGATGCCAAATTCCGCTTTAAGCACGCGGCGCAGATCGTCGGCCGGAATGCCCGGCGGGCTCTTCACTGCCGTCACTGTCGGTGAAGCGCAAGCGTCCCCGGCCAGCAATTCCAGCCCCAGGGCGCGCACGGCATTTCTCGTGGCCCGGGCCAGGAGCCGGTGCCTGCGGTAGACGTTTTCCAGCCCCTCGGCCAGCATCATATCCAGGGCGGCGTCTAAGCCCTGGAACAGGGTCACATTGGGCGTATAGGGCGTGTTCCACTTCTCCAGGGATTTCCGGGCCGCCGGCAGGCTGAAGTAAAACCGCGGGGCGCGGTTTTCCTCTATTACCCTCCAGGCCTTGGGGCTAACACCGATCATGGCCAGCCCCGGGGGCAGCATCATGGCCTTTTGCGAGGCGGTAACCAGCACGTCTACGTGCCACTCGTCCATCTTTATCTCCACGCCGCCCACACTGCTGACACCGTCCACCAGCAGGAGCGCCGGCGTTTCGGCCACCAAGGCGCCGATGCCGGCAATGTCGTTGAGCACGCCGGTGGAAGTCTCGTTGTGGGTGGCCAGCACGGCCTTGTAGCCGCCGCGGGCCAGCTTTTCCTTTACCACCGCCAGGTCCACATCACTTCCCCAGCCAAAGTGCACCTCGTCAACTTCCGCACCGTAAGCCCTGGCTATATTGGCAAACCTTTCCCCAAAGTTGCCGGTAATGAGGGCAAGCACCCTATCCCCCGGGGAAAGGACGTTGGCCACGGCTGCCTCCAAGCCGCCCGTACCGGAGCAGGTAAGGATAAAAACCTCGTGTTCCGTTTGGAAAACATGCTTGATCTTTTCCTGGATGCGCCGGTGCAGGGCCGCAAACTCCTCGCTGCGGTGGCCGATCATGGGTCGGGACATGGCCTGCAAGACGGACGGGGGTACAGGTGTGGGGCCCGGAATCAACAGGTAATGCTTATCCTGCATCGTCCACCTCTCCCTTTCTTTTAGCGTAACGCCTAAAAATTTAAGCCCTCCCGCCCCGGCTGGATTCCCAGCAGGGACGAGAGGGCCTTCCTCCCGCGGTGCCACCCTACTTGGCAGGCAAGGGAAACCTCACCTGCCCCCTCGACGGTGATAACGGGACCGGCCCGTACCTGCCTACTTCTGTTTTCGACAGATCCCCTACGGGGAGCTCTTTCACCGGGCACCTTACCGGTTCGCAGCAACCACCGGCTCTCTGCAAAGGCCCTCCCGGCTACTCTACCCCTGCATCGGGTTTGCCATTTTGAACTCGTTGATTATGATACTACAAATTGTCGGCTTTGGCAACAGCAAATTAGGAACAATGCTCCAGAAAGTAGCGATGCACGCGGCGGTCCTCGGTCAGCTCCGGGTGAAAGGCGCAGGCTAAATACCGCCCCTGCCTGGCCATCACTATCTTCCCGTCGCCCAGGCTGGCCAGCACCTCCACCCCTGGGCCCACCGCAGAAATGTAAGGGGCCCTGATGAAAACGGCCCGCAGGGGCTTTTCCCCCAACGCCGGCACCTCCAGGTCCACTTCAAAGCTCTCCACCTGCCGGCCAAAGGCATTCCGCTCCGCCCTTATATCCATCAGCCCCAGCCTGGGCTGCGGTGAACCGGTTATTTCCTTGGCCAGCAAGATAAGGCCGGCGCAGGTGCCGAAAATGGGCAGCCCCCCTGCAGCCATCTCCCGTATGGGCTCCATCAGCCCGTAGTCTACCAACAGCTTCCCTATGGCGGTGCTCTCGCCGCCCGGTATGATCAGGGCGCTAATGCCCTCCAGCTCCTCCGGCTTGCGCACCTGCCGCGTCTTTACCCCCATGGCCTCCAGGACCTGCTGGTGCTCCCGGAAGGCGCCCTGCAGGGCCAGCACGCCAACGACCATCTCTTTATTACTCCCTTCTCACGCCCGCCCGGGCAGGTGATTCCCTACCAGCCCCTTTCCTGCATGCGCTGCTCGCGGGCAATGGTGGCTATCTCCAGGCCGGGCATGGCGCGGCCCAGCTCCTTTGAAACCTCGGCCAAAACGGCGGGGTCGTTGTAGTAGGTGGTGGCGGCCACAATGGCCCGCGCGTAGGCCCTGGGGTTCTCGGACTTAAAAATGCCCGACCCCACAAAGATGCCGTCCGCCCCCAGCTGCATCATGAGGGCCGCATCGGCAGGCGTAGCAATGCCGCCGGCGGCAAAATTCACCACCGGCAGCCGGCCGAGCTCGGCCACCTGCACCACCAGCTCGTAAGGCGCGCCCATCTCCTTGGCCGCGGCCATCAGCTCGTCCCGGCGCATGCTCTGCAGGCGGCGGATCTCGGCCATCATCAGCCGCATGTGGCGCACGGCCTCCACCACGTTGCCCGTGCCCGGCTCCCCCTTGGTGCGGATCATGGCCGCCCCCTCGGCAATGCGCCGCAGGGCCTCGCCCAGGTTGCGGGCACCGCACACAAAGGGCACCTTGAACTGGTGCTTGTCAATGTGGTGCTGCTCGTCGGCGGGGGTCAGCACCTCGCTCTCGTCTATGTAGTCAACGCCGATCTGCTCCAGTATCTGTGCCTCCACAAAGTGGCCGATTCTCACCTTGGCCATTACCGGTATGGTCACCGCGTCCATGATGCGCAGGATCAAAGCCGGATCGGCCATGCGGGCCACACCGCCGGCGGCGCGTATGTCGGCCGGAACGCGCTCCAAGGCCATCACGGCCACGGCGCCCGCTTCTTCGGCAATCCTGGCCTCCTCCGGTGAAGTCACGTCCATGATCACGCCGCCCTTGAGCATCTCGGCCAGGCCTTTTTTAACCGTCCAGGTCCCCTTCTCCATGCCCGTTTCCTCCCAAACCAGGCTCCTCTCCTATACCCCAATATTGTACATAACTCCCGCTTAAAAAACAAGTATTTGTCCCAAAAGGCAACACCCCCGCGTAATTGCGGGGGTGCTTGCGTGTAGGAAGACTTTCCGGCAGCGACCTACTCTCCCAGGGGTCAACCCCCTAGTACCATCGGCCCTGGAGGGCTTAACTTCCGTGTTCGGGATGGGAACGGGTGTTTCCCCTCCGGTATGGCCACCGGAAATTTCCTTTCCCTGCTCCCTCAAAACTTCACAGCGGAGGCACCGCCGGAATCAAGCCCTCGACCTATTAGTACCGGTCCGCTCAACCGGTTACCCGGCTTACACGCCCGGCCTATCTACCTGGTAGTCTTCCAGGGGTCTTACCGGATTAACTCCGCGGGAAACCTCATCTCGGGGCGGGCTTCGCGCTTAGATGCTTTCAGCGCTTATCCCTCCCAGACTTGGGTACCCAGCTGTGCCCCTGGCGGGACAACTGGTACGCCAGCGGTCTGTCCATCCCGGTCCTCTCGTACTAGGGACGGCCCCCCTCAAGTTTCCTGCGCCTGCGGCGGATAGGGACCGAACTG
>NZ_AUBR01000060.1 GCF_000429345.1 Desulfovirgula thermocuniculi DSM 16036
GTGCAGGTAGACGGGAAGGAGCTGGTCTGCGATACGCCGCCGGTGGTGGAACAGGGCCGCGTGCTGGTGCCGTTGCGGGCCATTTTTGAGGCACTTGGGGCCTCGGTGGAATGGGATGGGAGCACCCAGACGGTGACCGGCAGGAAGGAAGGCACCACGGTCAGGCTGGTTATAGGGCAGGGGACGGCCTATGTAAATGAGCGTCCTGTGAGCCTTGATGTGCCGGGCAAGATAATCAACGGCCGGACGATGGTACCCCTGCGCTTCATCGGCGAGTCCTTGGGAGCCGAAGTGAACTGGGACGGTACAACGCGTACGGTGATCGTTCGTACGGGTGCAGGTGCCCAGCAAGACAAGGATACAGTTACCGAATATTTCATCACCCCCGAAGGAGAGGTAGTTTCACCTAAGCGCATCACCATTAAGGATTCCATGGGACGCACGGTGCGTGTTCCCTCTCCGCCGCAGCGCATTGTTTCGGTGAACTCCGATGTTACCGAGCTCATCTGCGCTTTCGGGGAAGAAAAGAGGATTGTTGGCGTTTCGGATACTGCCGACTTTCCACCTCTGGTTAAAGAAAAAGCGAAGGTAGGCGCTGCCTTCACTCCTAACGTGGAGAAGATTTTGGCTTTGAGGCCCGATGTAGTTTTCGGCTACGGCAACTTTTTAAAGCCGGAAATTATTGCCCAGATTGAGCGGGCGGGTATACCGGTGGTATTGCTGGACTGCTACAAACTTTCCACCATGAGTCAGGATATCCGCACTTTGGGAACTATCCTCGGGCGCCAGAAAGAAGCAGAGGCATACATCGCTTACTTTGAGAAATACCAGAAACTATTTGCGGAGCGGACAAAGGAAATACCGCTTAATAAACGGCCATTGGTTTATCTCGAGGGTTATACCGATTACTCTGGTACCGGACCGGGTTCTGGCGGGGCCGAGATGCTGGAATGCGTCGGGGCGCGGAGTATCTGCGCGGGCCTGAGAATACCCTACCCGAAGGTAAACGCGGAGTGGGTAGTAGCCCAAAACCCACAGGTAGTAATTAAAGCCTGTGGCAGTTCCATTCCATCCGGGTACGGTGAGAGTTCCGAGGCGATGGCCAAGAAGCGGGCAGAGATTATGCGCCGCCCTGGCTGGGACAAGATCGCCGCTGTGAAGCAAGAGAAAGTTTTCATGCTTTCCAGCGAGATCTACACCGGCCCGAGGGCAATTGTGGGGATGGCCTATATGGCTAAGTGGATTTATCCGGATCTTTTCCCGGATGTTGACCCAAGTGCGATACACAGAGAGATGTTGAAGAAGTTCCACAACCTTGATCTCGAAGGTGCCTATGCTTACCCAGAGATGTAACTACATTTTAGAGTGGTTGGCCTCGCAGAAAGGGACTCTACTGTCGGGGAGGTGGGAACGTATTTTTGTTCGCTATACGAAGAAGTATCGAAAAGAGCCTTTTGCGAGAGCAATGATGGCCTGTAGCTACTCAATTTGTTAATTGAATTCAACCGGGGGAGGAGTTAAGACAAGATGCGTCGGTTATTGCTAACCACAAATCTGCTTTTTATACTGCTAATTTGTCTAATTTTAACTTTTACCAGTAGCGCTTTTGCCGCTACCACCAACTCGGCGCTTTGGGTGCCGAATGCGAGCCCAGATAGCACAGCGCAACTCGGGGGACTCTTAATTTCTGAAAGTTATGCAGGCTCAATAAAGAAAGGGGATTTAGTCAACGTAGTTGTTCCCACTTTCATTAACATAAACAAACTTAAGATTAGTTTTCCGGGTGGTTCATCTTATTCTCCACCTACTACTGGCGCAGTTAGTAAAGAGGTATATGAAGCGACCATAACTAGTAGTGATGATAATAGGAGATATACAATTTATAATGTTGTTACCGTAACTCTCCCTACCACTTATGCTATTGATTTCTCAAATATGACGTTAACAAGGACGTATAAGGTTGAAATCGCAAAAAAAGTTATTGAAGAAAAGCAAGTAGGAGATTATATGGTTAAAGTAGGAGAAACAGTAAGTACCTTGGAATCGAAATCAGTAGAGATTAAATCACCCTGTTCATACGACGGCGAAGTCGAGTTGATAGGGATTAGCACTGCTGAAAAGGACAAGCTAAAAGAAAACTTGTCTGATCAATATAAACAATTGTTTGAGAGTTTAATAGCACTGCGTACGGGAGAAATAGTGTTCAAGGCTCTTAACCAGCAGCAATTTGTCTTGAAATGGAATTACAATTCTCCGACATCTCGGACTTTCCGGGCATATGTTTATTTCGATGAAGTATACATCAAACCCGTGGCCCCAGGGGAGCTTGACTCTTCCGACATCAAAGTCACGCTTGACGCTCCTTCAACCTCTGGTTTCTCTTCCGGTTCAGTAACCATAGGTAGACTTCTCACCTTTGGAGGAAGCACTATTACTGCAGGTTCCCCGACCAACATCACCGATAACGGTGGGAAGATTGCCGATATCACACTGAAGGAAGACGTGGCCGGAGCTTTGAAAAAGAACGACACTAGATTCCCGCAAATGAACACAGTAAAACTGGTCCTCAGCCCTGGCTTTAGCTGGGATAACGTGACCCTCATTCCATTAGGTGGATTTAGCAGCGGCAGTGTACACTTCGCAGTTTATACCGAGAGGGACGGGTGCAGTGCCCTCTACCTCAAGATCAACAATGAAAGCAGCGGCAGTCCCGGCCAGCTGGTGATAAAAGCTTCAGTAAAAGTTAATGAACCTTTAACCACATCCCGCGACGTTAAAGTGACCTACGGCGGCACCAACCCCGGTGTGGGCGGCGAACGAATAGCCGAGGTAACTGTGGCCAAGTATTTGGTTCCCGGGTTAACGGTAATGGCAAAGAACGCTCTTGACGTGGTGGCCGGGCGGCTCAACCAGCAGATCGGAAGCTTCACCATTGCCGAGGGAATGCCGGGGGACCTGCCCCAAGGAAGGCTGATCAGCCTCACGCTCCCCGAAGGGGCGAAGTGGAACCAGGTGCCTCAGGTGAGCCTTGAGGCTGGGAACGGAAGCCTCGAGTTCCGCGGCACGCGGGATGAGGGAAGAACAGTAACCTTTGTAGTCAAAACTGCTTCTTCGGAACGCGCGGTCTTCTGTTTCAAAAACGCCACCGTGGACCTTGCCCTTGGCGCCCCTGAGGAGCTGGCCGTAACCGTCAAGGGGCCCGGCGTCAGCAGCACCGTGACTGTGGCCCACGTTCAGGCGCCGGTGGCAGTTTCTGCCGCGGGCGGGACAGTCCGTATCGGGGTGCAGGGACAGTCGGTGGGCGCGCTCACCATCCAGGAGAACCTGGTTGGGGCTCTGCGGGTCCGGGATGCTTCTGGAAACCGGGCGGTTTTGAGGCTTAACCTGCCTTCAGGGGTGCGTTTTGCACGGGTACCAGCTGTAAAAGTAACCGCCGGAGACCTGGAGCTCGATGCTACCGGAATCAAGCTTGACGATAACGAGCAGACGCTCGTTATCCCGGTGAAGCTTCCCAGCACCACACCTGTAGAAAGGCAACGGCAGGCTAAGTTCCGGCGCCGGTAGCGAAAGCAGTGGCACGGTTACCGAGCAGGTGGGGAGCACGATTGTGGTGGAAAATATTCTTTTGACCGTTGACCGCACCGCTCCTGAAGGTGACATTACCCTAGAGATAAGCGGCAGCGCCCTTGCCGAAACGGAAGCTCTCTTTCCCTCATCACTCAATAAATTAACCTGTGTTCTGGCACGCTGTGTAACTCCCGCTCCGGGAGAAGAGAAGGTGAAAAGAGAGAAGGAAATTGTCTTTACCGTGGGGGCCACTAAATACTTTGTGAATGGTGAGGAAAGGGAGATGGATGTGGCTCCCTACGTTAAAGAAGGGCGAACCTATGCGCCGGTACGCTATTTAGCTTACGCAGCTGGATTGACTAATGATCAAATTCATTGGGATAACGAGAACTTTGCCGTAACACTTTTTACCGGCGAACGGGTGGTGCAGTTTAAGGTAGGGCAAAAAGCATACGTGCTGCAAGGGATCACCCTTTCTATGGACGCTGCCCCGGAAATTGTTAACGGGCGGGTAATGGTGCCATATCGGTACCTGGCTCAAGCGATGGGCTTCCAAGTCTCTTGGGATCCGGCAAAGCAAGCGATAATTATCCAATAGTTTCTCTCACCCGGGCACTTCGCAGGTTGCGGGGTGCCCGCTTTCCCTACATCACAGGAGGGGAATGGAAATGCGCTTGCAAGTCAAGGAAGTGTCCTTTGCCTACGGCAGCATACCTGCGCTGGAAAACGTCACCTTTAAGGTGCGGGGTGGCGAGGTGCTCGGGATCGTGGGGCCAAATGGCTCCGGTAAATCAACGCTGCTCAAGTGCCTGGCAAGGGTGCTGAGACCACAAATGGGAACAATCTTTTTGGATGGGAAGAACCTCGCCTCCCTGCACGGGCGGGAAATTGGGCGCTGCCTGGGCTACGTGCCGCCGCCGGGTACGGGAAACCCTTTCCCCTGCACCGTGCTTGAAGCGGTACTCCACGGTCGCCGCCCCCACCTGAGCTGGGGAGTAAGCCAGCGCGATTTGGCGGTAGTATCAAGCGCCCTCACCCTTTTAGGGCTAACCGATTTAGCGGAGCGCCAGCTCGAAGAGCTTTCAAGCGGCCAGAGGCAAAAAGTTCTCATTGCCCGTGCTCTGGCCCAGGAGCCGGAGGTGTTTCTTTTAGATGAGCCAACGGCCACGCTGGACATCCGTTATCAACTTGAGGTGCTCGGGTTCATAAAAGAATTCGCTGTGAACAAAGAGCGGGTAGTGGTAATGGTATTGCACGACCTCAACCTGGCCAGCCGCTTCGCGGACCGTCTTATACTCTTGTATGAGGGGCGTATTTTCGCAGCAGGGAGCCCTAAAGCGGTGCTCTCGCCGGAAAACATTCGCGCAACTTACGGCGTTGAAGCGGTGGTCAGCGAAACACAGTGGGGGTTGCAGGTGATACCGGTGGCGCCGGTGGATGTTGGGGCAGAAGAAGAACCGCAGTTGTACAGGGTGGGCATGCTGGGGTGAAAAGCACCTTTTTTGGGGGGACGTCCGTGCCCCGGATGGCAGTTTCCGGAAGGGAGGGAGTGTGCTTTTGCGCGGTTGGAAGTGGGTTCTTTCGCTTCTGCTCATTTGCCTCTTTACTTCGGACCTTGCCTCTCTAGCCTTTGGCCAAGCGAGGTTCAACGCGCCCCAGTTTGACGAAAAGATTAAAAATGCCCTTGCTCCCGAGAAATACCCAAGCCGGGAAGCATATGCAGCAGGCGAAAAAATGGCCCGTGAGACTGTAAGTAAGTTCAAAACAGAAAAAGGCAACTATCCTTTGCGGGTTGCAGGGGTATTGTGGGGCGTAGAGACGACAGGGAAAGAAGGGCCCATGGTTTCCTTTGCCCTTGCGCTCATCGGTGTCAGGCTCAAGTGGGATGCCTCGGGAAAAGTTACCGGCCTGGAGCTGATAAGCCTTGATGAGTTGGGCCGGCCGCGCATTGATGTAGTAATGGTAACTACGGGCTTGTTTCGCGACCTTTTTCAAAACCAGATCATTTTACTCGACAGGGCGTACCGCCTGGCTCTGGCCTCTTCTTATCAGAGCATCGCTTCGGCTTATCCCGAACTGCAGTCGGTTTTAGACGCTACACTTGTTCCCCTGGAAAAGGCTGGGCTTCTCGTGAAAGGGAAGGAACCCTTAGAGTCAAACTACGTCGCCAGGCGGTGGGTGGTGACAGTGCGGAAACTGCTTGCTGCAGGTCACCAGCAAAAGGAGGCCGGCGAACTGGCGGTGGCCGGGATTTTTGCCCCTCCCGTAGGAGAATATGGTTCCGGGGTCATGGTACTAGGTTTTAGCCAGGACCACGAAAAAATGGCCGAGCAATTTGTGAACCGGGTAAGCAATGTTTATTCTGAAACCATCTGGGGTACTAACCAGCCTGACGTTTTCCGGGAGTTGCTCAAGGGGTGCAACGTGCTCGTTCATTCTTATAGCGAGGGAAATGTGCTGGAGCAAGACGACCTGCCGCTTGAATACACTTACCTGCGGGGTCTAAGGGCGGCGCTGGAAAAGCTGGACGGTGGCATGCCGGATGAATTTACCAGCGGGAATGAGAACCTAAAAAAAGGTGAGCGAGACCTTTCCGGGGTGAAGCTGGCGGAAAGCAATGCTCCCGATGCCGCGCAAAAAACCTCGGCGAATACACAAGCAGCAGAAACGCCCCAGGTGACTGCTACCGAATTAAGAGGCGCAGGGTCCAATGAAAGCACAAGCGCTTCGGAGGGAGATACGCCAGGGGGCCAAGATCTGCACGTTTTCGAAGTAGAGGCCTGCGAAATCCCTGCCGTGCCAGAGAAAAACAACTCTTTGCTTATGGCCTTTGGACTTTTAGTATCCTTTTTCTTTGGTGCGGGTAGGAAGTATCTGGAATATGCAAGGGAGGCATGAAGGTGGACGCAGTAGGCTTAAAGTTTCTGCGGGAACTGATGCATATCTTTTCCTACGGCTTGCTGGTGCCAACTATTGCTGTGTTGCTGTTTTTCGTCATATTTTCCATGGCCGAACTGGGGAGCTTAGTGGTAGAGTGGTTTAAGGAGCGGCGCGGAGGGAGGATCAAAGTTCATGTCACTGCTCTCCTACAGCAATTCCGGAAAGAGCGCGATCTAGCAAAGATTAAAGCCCTGGTTTTGCAGAGCGAGCTTTCGCGGCGGCAAAAGGATGCTGTGAGTGAGTTTTTGGCTAACTACGACCTGCCTGCGGCCACGCTTCAAGCCCTTGCCCGCCAGCTTTTAACTAAAGAAGAATTGCATTACGCAAGGATTACGAGCCGCACGGATGCTATCGCTCGCCTGGGGCCCATGTTGGGCTTAATGGCCACCCTTATACCTCTAGGACCAGGCTTGATTGCCATGAGCCAGGGAAACATTCAGAGGCTAGCAGAATCGTTATTAACTGCTTTTGATGCCACGGTGATTGGCCTGGCCTCAGCTGCGATTGCTTTTGTTATTTCTCAGGTGCGGAAAAGGTGGTATGAGGACTCCTTGAGTGCTCTGGAAACTATTATGGAATCTCTGCTGGAGGTGTTGGCAGGTGAAGGGGAGGTTGCGGAGGACAAAAAGCGTACTGGAGAGAATGGGAGACGTTAATCCCATAGAGGGAGCAATCAATATTGTGGACGCCATGCTGGTTTTTGCGTGCGGGTTAATCTTGGCGCTGGCAATTTACTGGAACGTTGACCTCGCTCGCAAAGGAGAAAAAGTAGATATAAAGTTGGGAAAGGATGTTTCGCAGTTGCCGGAAGTGCGACGCGACCTCATTGAAACCCGGGGAGAAGGGAAGGCGTATGAAAAAGTGGGCACGGTTTTTAGGGATCCAGAAACAGGAAAAATGTTTATGATAACAAAGTAACTTGCTACATCCTTGCGGGGAGAAGCCCAAGCTTCGCGCAGCATGGGATGGTGTCGTGGTTTGAGGGACGCGGGAGATGGAGTTGTTGATCAAAAAGCCGCTGAAGTGATATTGGAACTCAAGAATGTGGTAAAGTACTACAACCGGGTGCGGGCTGTGGACGGGGTAAGCTTTCGGGTTTGGCAGGGGGAAATCTTTGGCCTCCTCGGGCCAAACGGGGCGGGTAAGACCACTATCATCCGCATGCTCACTACCCTGACCAGGCCTACCGCCGGCGAAACGTATGTGGCCGGCTACCCTGTGGGCAGCCGTCAGGTGGAAGTGAAGAGGTGTATAGGGGTGGTGCCCCAGGTTAACAATTTGGAGCGGGAATTAACCGGGCGTGAGAACCTGCTCCTGCACGCCTTGCTGCACCGTATGCCGCGCGATGTGCGGGAGAGGCGGATAAAGGACCTCCTGGCCTACGTGGGGCTGGAGGAGTGGGCAGACGTGCGAGTGCAGCACTACTCCGGGGGTATGGCACGGCGGCTGCTGATTGCCCGGGCCCTTTTACACCAGCCTCTCATTCTCTTCCTGGACGAACCCACCATTGGCCTTGATCCGCCAACCCGCCGCAAAATCTGGGATCTCCTCCAGCTTATGAACCGGGAGGGCGTGACCGTGCTGCTTACCACCCATTACATTGAAGAAGCGGAAACCCTCTGCCACCGGGTGGGTATCATCGACCGCGGACGGCTCATTGCTTTGGGCAGTCCGGCGGAGCTCAAAGAGAGGCTGGGCAGTTACTGCGTGGAATTTTTAAGTGCACGGGGAACCAAGCGGCGCTTTTTCACCACCAGAGCCGAAGCCAATGCGTACGCGCAAAGCCAGGATGTGGATACGGTGGTACGGCGCACCGACCTAGAGGATGTTTTTGTGGAGCTGACCGGACGTGATGCAGGTGAACTGGCGTAGGCGTAAGGAAGATTTTACCGGCGGGCTTCCCCTTTTAGCGGGGCCCTTCAACAGAAACCCTCAAGGGTTGTGTTACCTGGAATGGTTGCCCATTGTCCTAGCCATGGGCTTAGTCTGGCGCCGTCGCTGGTGGCGTTTTTTCATTGGTAGCTTAAACCGCCCCCTCATTTTTCTGACCATCTTTGCCTGGAACATGGAGCAACAAAAGGCTCAAGCCGCGCAAAGCTTCTTGGGCTTTCTTGTGCCGGGATTGGTGGTTATGGCTGCTGTTTCAGGTAGTTATGTCGACCTGGTCAACTGGTTTACCCTAAGGCGGAACTATTACCGCGTGTTGGACGAATACCTGCTGGCGCCTATTTCCACCGCTTCTCTTTTGGCCGGACATGTCTTGGGGGCGGGAGCAAAAGGTTTTATCTCGGCTCTGGTAGTCTTCTCCTGTGCCGGGACTTTTTTTGTGGAGGGTTTTTGTTTCCCTCTTTTCTTCTTTCTCCAGCTGCTGGTCATTTGCCTCACTTTTGCCTGTCTGGCGGTGGCCGTAGCCATGGTTGCCGGGGGCGATAAAGATACGCTTATGTTTACCAACTTAATCGTCTTTCCCATGACCTTTTTCTGCGGTACCTTTTTCCCGGTGGAACAACTGCCCGGTTTGCTAGCCCGCCTATGCTGGGGCCTTCCCCTGACGGCGGCTACCTATAACTTGCGGGCACTGGCCTTAAGCGGAGCCTTTCACCCGGATTGGTTTTTCCAGAGCATTGGCTGGATGGCCGGTCTTTACCTGCTGGCTTACTGGTTGTTAAAGTGGCGGCGGGAAGAATGAAAAACAAAGGCGGTGAGCTTATTTGCCCTCTCCAGCGGGAGGTTTCTTTAAGCAGCCGCAAGAACTCAAAGCTTCCCCCAGGCTGGTACGGACTGGGGAAAAAGCAATTAACCCTGCGGGCAGGGCTTTGACGGACAGAGGAAAAGGGAGGCGCTTTTTCCCTCCCCAGTGGTATCCCATTCTCTGGGAAGAAATGATTTACTGGCGGAGCAAATTCTGGCTCTACCTGGCCACCTACATGCTTTCTCCTTTGCTCTTTTTGCTTTCCTTTGGCTTTGGTGTAGGAGGGCGGCTGCGGGTGATCATGCCGGGAGGAGCGAGTTACTTGGAGTTTTTAGTACCGGGCATAGTAGCCCTGGCTCTGTTTAACAACGGCGTGACTTCGGTCACCGTGCGCATGTTCTATACCCGCCTTTTTTGGCAAAGTTTTGAATCTTACCGTCTGGCCCCGGTGAGCAATTTTTCCCTTTGCCTGGGCTACACCCTGTCTGGCGCCATGCGCGGCCTTTTGGCCGGGCTGATTGTCTTTGGGGTAGCCTTCCTCCTGGTTCCCAGTTTAAAGCCGAACTGGCCCTTTGGCGGGGCAATGTTATTGGCCTCCTTTTGTTTTGGGGCCCTTGGCGTGCTCATCGGCCTGTGCCTGCGCTCTTTTGACGACCAGGCCCTGGTCAGCGAATTTATCCTTGTGCCTGTGACCTTTTTAAGCGCCACCCTTATCCCCGTGGAGCGCTTACCGGGCTTTTTACAGTACCTTGTCTGGCTTTTCCCCCTTACTCCGGCGGCGGAGCTTTTGCGCACTGCGTTATGCAGGAAATACTTTCACTGGGGGCTGGCGACATTGTTGGGAGGGTGGGGTGTGGTTTTGTTTATCTTGGCCTGGGTTAAATTAAAAAGGTTGGATAGCTAGAGCTTGTGTAAAAGAAAAGACCAGCATGGAAAACCGCTGGCCAACGGAAGCGGAACTCAAGGCGAAGTTCAAGTCCATCGTCTCTTGGAAGGAGCTGCACTCTCAATCGGCACAGGCGGTGGTGGAAGAGTACTTTGAAGCTGTATCGAGCTACCGGGAGCACAAGGAAAACGGCCACACCGAAATGAACCCGCCCAATTTCAAGCCGAAGGGCCACCTTCGTACTGTGACCTGGAAGAGGCAAGGCTTCGATGTCGAGGGTGACACCCTCGTGTTGAAGCTCTCTCGGAAGAAGGAACCCATCAAGGTCGCACTACCCGAAGGGTGGAACGTGGTCACCCTGCCCGATAGCACGGGAATGAAAGGCACCCCGGTCGAGGTCAAGGTGAAGGCGGTCGTTCGCCGCCGCAAAGTGGAAAACCTGGTACTCCACGTGACCTTCGACCTGGGAGTTGTATCCGTTTACCGCGCAGGCGCCGTTTCGGCATACGACTACAACTCTGCGACTTTCGTGCGGGCCACGTTAAACGGTGCTCTGGACCTCTTCATCTGCCGGGAAATTCTCTCCCAGGTGCAGTACAGGAACAAAACCATAGCTGACTTCCAGAAGAAGATGAGCCGTTTAAAGGAGGGCTCCCGCAGGTGGAGGAGACTCTTGGCCGCGAAGATTCGCAGGCTGAAAAAGCTCGACCGCCGCATCAGGCAGATGGAGCACACCCTGACGAAGCTTTTCGCAGAGCTGGACGAAGCCGAGGGCGTGGCCTTTGCGGTGGTGGGCGACCTGACCGACCTGCGCCGCTCCGCCCGCACCGGGATGAAAGGCAGGAAGGCTACTCAGAAGATCAACCAGATGGCCTACGACCGGCTCGTTACAAGAACCTCATGAGGGGCGTGCAAAAACCGACTCCTGGACGGAGAAGAACACGTCCTCCACCTGCCGCACATGTAGCTCCCGCAACCCCAAGTGGCGTAGACACCGCGGCTTGAGGATATGCGGGAAGTGCAGGTTGACCCTTCAGGCCGACCTCAACGGTGCGGCCAACCTGCTGAAACAGTACCTCTTCGGTAGATGCATTGGCAGGAAACTGCGCTTCGCCTTCGGGGAACCACGGGTTTGGCGCTGGGATAGGAGGTTCAACAGGTTTATGCAAGTATCGCCGGGGGCCGTGGGCAGACCTGTCCGGCACCTGGCGTAGTCGGGACGGAAGTGACGGTCCCCTCCGGGAGACCCTCCGGCAACGGGTTTTAAAAGGGTCGCTCGCACCGGTGTAACCCGGCAGGTGCGTGCACCTGCCGCCAGGAAGCCCTACACCTCTAGGTGTAGGGAGACCCTCTATGTCAATAGGTGACCTGTAATAAAAGAGGGCAGATTAAGCCACCGAAGGAGCGTGTCTGGCCCTGGCAGCGAGAAAGACAGATTCATCATAGGGACGGCGGTTCAACCACATCGCGAAGATGATCCGCACCCAGATGTTGGCCAAAGCCCGCAGAGCTTCGTGGTGTGTCTTGCCGGCGGTGCGCTTGCGCTGGTAATAGTCTCGAGCCCAGCTGACCTTAAGTACTGACTGGTAGGCAAAAAGCTGCAATGCCCGGCGCAGGAACTTGATACAGGCCCGGCGCTGGCGGGCGAAGCGGTACTTCCCACTCTGGTAGAGGACGGGGGAAGTGCCGGCCAGGGCCTGTACGGCAGCGGCATTTTCGTAGCGGCCGCGGTCATCGCACCACCCCGCCAGCAACCGCGGCCCGAGCCGAGTGCCAGCACCCGGGAGGCTGGCAAAAATCAGGCTGTCGGGGTGGGACTTAAAAAGGCGGGTGATTTCCTCATCGTACTTCTTGATGGCCTCCAGGAGGGGCTCGAGTTGGGCGATCAGAACCAGCATAAATCGGCTTTTAGCTCTAACCACAGCCGGGCGCGCCTCGAGTTGCGGGGCGTGCAGCTGAGCGTAGATGCGCTGTGCGGTGAGGTTGGGTTTAGGGTGCCGGTGAGCCTTTAAAAAGGCAGCCAATTCGGGCACTGAGGCAGACCTTGCCGCTTCCAGGGTGGGATAGGTCTTAAGGAAGTTGAGCGTAACCGGCAGAGTTAGGCGCGAGAAGAGTTCAAGGGCCACGGGATAGTACTCCTTGAGGCAAGCGGTCAAGCGGTTGGTGAGCCGAGTAACCTCTTCCAGGAGTATATCCTGGTCGCGGCACAGGATCTTCAACTCCTGAATGAGTTTGGAATCGGGGTTCAGGCGGCGCAGTCGGCGCAGGTCGCTGCGACCAATATCGGCCAGCAGGCGAGCATCAATGGTGTCACTTTTAGCGCCGGAAGGTTTACGTCGGTAGTCAACCACTTTAGGGTTAAGGGGGTAGACGGGGAATCCTGCCTCCAGGAGGAACTGGATCAGAAGGCCCTGACTGGTTTCCAGGAAGCAGGGTGCTTCTTCCGGCGAAGTTACATAGCGCAGCAGCTGCTTCTTGAGGGTTTCCAGGTCATGGCGCGTGTGAGGAATCCGGAAATGGGCAAGTTCGGTGCCGTCTTGATCGAGGACGCAGACTTCGTGTTCTTTATCTGCCCAGTCAATGCCGACGAAGATCATTGGGTGGACCTCCTTGAAAAGAAAAGGGCGTTATTTAGGTTACTGCAGGCAAGTGGTGAGCCTTATCTAACACTGGCGCTCGAAGCGCTCCCCTCTATAGACCCTGGCTTGCCTGAATATTATTCCGGGAAAGGCGAGTCTCCCCAAAGCAGTCGAACTGCTGGAAGTCAAGGCCTTTTCCCGGACTTAGGGCTAGGTTTTAGGCTTTGCCAACTCAGACCGGTTTTCCTGCCAAGGCAACGGCTCTGAGTTGAGTTTAACAGATTAAGGAAGTCACTTGATACACCTCCTCCAGAGTTACCTCCGCGTAGCCATGCACCAGGTGGTTACGGTAACCGGCCATGCCCTTGATTTTTTCGGCAAACTCAGGGGGGAGAATTTTTTCCCTTCCCAGGGTTAGCAGGATGGAGCGGTAATCGGTCGGATGGCCCAGCCCCTGCTTGGCCATGATGTGCCTGCCGATGTCGAGCAGGCTTTCCAGGGCCCGGCGCAGGTGGTGTTCGAAAATGGCAAAATTATCGGCATCGCCCAAAAATTGTTCTTTGGGAAGGGCGGCCATTTTTTTAGCCTGGCCAGAGCGTGTCTGATTAGAGCAATGCGGTTGTAAATCATTTCTTTATTGAGCAAGCTCATGCCTCCCCGCAAGCAGATCCTCAATCATTTCCCGGTAGTACATGTCCAAAAAAGGCTTAAAGTCGAGATAGTCCCTTATAGTTACATCTTCAAAGTCGGTGCGGAACTCCTCGTCGGTGCAGTATATTACCTTGCCGGTGCGGATGACATCAAACCTGAGGTAAATGGGCGCCTTCTGCAGGAAAAGAAGGTCTACCTCCAGGGGAGCCAGGGCTTCGGAAAGGGCGCCTTGTAGCTCGATTTCTTTTTCCAGATTGTGTACCGCGGGGGAGTAGTTGGCGAAGGCTACCGCCAAATCAATGTCGCTCTCCCTGTAGTAGTCCTGGCCTGCGCGGGAGCCAAATAGGTAGCAACAGGTTACCCCGAAACTTTCCAAAATCGGTTGTAATTTTTTGCGCAACAACTCAGTATCCAACCAAGGTCCCTTCCCGTCCGCAAAATAAATTTGGCTCAAAACGGGCTTAAATACAAGTATAATATAAACGCGTAAGCGTTGGAAAACCCGGCTGGTGGGGAGTCGCAACCGGCACGGGAGGCCGTTGCCGGGTGCTGTTCCGGTCGGCTGCGGTGAGTTGCGGAGGGGAAAAAGTGGGCGCGATCATCGAAGTGGAGGGCTTGACGAAGGTTTACGCCCGGGGAATAGTGGCCGTGAAAGAAGTTACCTTTGCGGTGGAGGAAGGCGAGATTTTCGGCTTTCTCGGTCCTAACGGGGCCGGTAAGTCCACCACCATTATGATGCTCACCACCCTCATTAAGCCCACGGCGGGGCGGGCTTTTGTCGCCGGGTTTGACGTGGTGAGGGAGCCCGGGCGGGTGCGCCTCTGCATTGGCTACGTTTCCCAGGAGCTGGCGGTGGACGACAACTTGAGCGGCAGGGATAACCTTTTCTTGCAGGCCGGCTTTTACCACCTCCCTAGGGGTGAAGCCAGGGCCAGGTGTGATGAGCTTTTAAAAATGATGGGTTTGTACGAGCGAGCCGACGACCTGGTGGAAACCTACTCCGGCGGTATGCGCAAGCGGCTGGACATTGCTTGCGGCCTCATTCACCGCCCGAAAGTTTTATTTCTGGACGAGCCCACGGTGGGATTGGATACCCAGACCAGGCACCAGATATGGGGATACATCAAAGCCCTGCGGGAAAAATACGGCATGACCATTTTCATGACCACCCACTACATGGAAGAGGCCGACGCCCTGTGCGACCGCATTGCCATCATCGACCGGGGGGTGATTAAGGCCGTGGGTGCGCCTGCCGCTCTAAAGGACCGCCTGGGCGGTGATGTGGTGACCCTCCGCTTTAAGGAGGCCCCGGCGGAAAAAATAAGGGAAGCCGTAGCCGCCCTGGAGGGCCTGGCGGGAGTGCGCGGCGTCAAGCACCAGGACGGGGACTGCTTTATAGTGGCCAGGGGCGGCGGGGAGCTGATCCCGCAGATCTTCCAGGTGCTCCAACCTCTGGGAGTGGGCGTGGAGAGGGTGACGCTTAAAAGGCCCTCCCTGGACGACGTGTACCTCTATTACACGGGGCGGGAGCTCCGGGACGAAACCGGGAGCAAGGAGGAGGCCATGCGCGCGCGCATGCTCATGAGGAGGGTGAGGGGGGCTTGACCGTTTTAAGCGACATATACTACGTTTGCTGGCGCGAGATGAAGCGCTTCTGGCAGCACAAACCGCGCATCCTGGTGGTCGTCTTTCAGCCGCTGGTCTGGCTTGTGCTCATGGGTAACATGATGTCGGGGCTCACCAGCAACCCCTTTGCCTCCCGCATGCTGGGCGTGGAGAGGTATATTGACTTCATGACTCCGGGCGTCATGATTATGACCGCTCTTTTTGGCGGGATTTTTAGCGGCGTTTCCCTCCTCTGGGACCGCCGCATAGGTTTTTTGAGCAAGATGCTGGTGGCACCCGTTTCCCGGGTGGCCATACCGGTGGGCAAGATGCTGGCCACCGCCATGCAGGGGGCCATTCAGGTGGCCGTCATTGCCCTGGTGGCCCTCTTCCTGGGGGTGAAATTTAAGACGGGGCTTGGGGGCTTTTTATGCTTGCTCTTTATTGCCGCCCTTTTTTGCTTTGCCATGGCCGGAGTTTCTCTCTCCGTAGCCATTTGGGTTAAAACCATTGAGGGCCTGCACCCCATCCTTAACTTCTTTACCATGCCCATGGTTTTTTCCAGCAATGCCATCTTTCCCGAGGCGGCCATGCCCTCCTGGTTAAGGGTCGTTTCCGCCTGGAACCCGCTGTCCTATGCCGTTACCGCTATGCGCGCGTTAATTGTTGAAGGGTGGGCCTGGGGAAAGATCCTGTCCGGTCTGATGGTGACGCTTCTCTTTGCCTTCGCCATGGTGCTTGTGGCAACCTGCCAGTTCAAGCGTTCCCTGGGCTAGGGCAAAAGGAATTTGCCGTCATCTTGGCGAAAATATGTCCATAAAGCAAGGAAACTTCCCCCGAGGAGCGGTGAGGAGATATGAAGCCGCAGCAGGTTTGCAGGCGGGTGTACCAAATTGGCGGCCCGGGGATTACCGGCCGCCGGGATTGCTGCGTCTACCTTGTAGATGGCGGCTCGCAGCTGGCCATCATAGATGCGGGCCTAGGAGAAAGCGCGCCGGCCATAGTGGAAAATGTGAGGCGTCTCGGTTTCGAGCCCTCGCGCGTTAAGTTTTTGGTGCTGACGCACGGGCACATTGACCACATAGGGGGCGCGGCCTACCTTAAAGAGTCTCTAGAACTCTGCGTGTTAGCCCATGAGGGAGATCTACCGGCTGTGGAGAAGGGGGACCCGCGGCTTACTGCCGCCGGGTTTTATGGGGTTAACTACCGGCCCGTAAAGGTAGATAAGGTCATTAAAGGCAAAACGGAATCCTTAAAAGTGGGGGAGCTTACCTTAATTCTCCTATATACACCAGGCCATACGCCGGGGAGCGTTTCTCCTTTCGTGGACGTTGGAGGGGAGAGAGTTCTCTTTGGCCAGGATGTTCACGGTCCCTTTGATCCTGCCTGGGGTTCGGACCTCAAAGCGTGGAGAAATTCCATGGCGGAGCTTTTATCTTTAAACGCGGATGTGCTTTGCGAAGGGCATTTTGGTGTGTACCGCCCCGGGGAAGAGGTTAGAAAGTACATCGAGGGCTACCTGCAACGGTACTCAAGGTAAGGAGGGTTTTGCAGTATGGAGAGGGGACCCCTCTTTTTTTACCTTTGTGCAGCTGGCCAAAGCGGCCGGCTGTGCCGTCAGCACTACCACCAACGGGATGCTGTTTAACGATGAAGTCTGCAGCCGGGTAATTAATAGCGGCATGGACCTTATTTCCTTTTCCCTGGCCGGCACAGGCCCGGCCAATGATTACTACAGGAGGGGAACCAGCTTGAGTGCTGCCTTGCGGGCTATGGAAAGGCTTGCAGGGTACCGCTCAAAAGCTGGTTCTCCCCGTCCGGCCATTCACGTCAGCTACCTATTGCTGCGTTCGGCTGCCGACGAACTGACCCGCTTACCGGATCTGCTGGCCAGCGCAGGTGTTGACGCGGTGGTAGTGAGCACCCTTGACTTTGTCCCAGTCCCGGAGTTGGCCGGAGAATCCTTTGTGGGGGCCGGGCCTTCTATGCTGGCCGAGGTACGCAGCCTGGTGGAGAAGGTGGCCGGCGATTGCAAGGCCAGGGGAACCCGTCTTCACTACCGCTTGCCGGGAGGTAAAACAGGTGGCAGGCCCTGCGCAGAGAACCCCTTAAGGGCAGTCTATGTAGCAGCTGATGGTTCCGTTTCGCCGTGTGTTTTTACAAAAGCCCCGCCAGAATGCCCCCGATTTTTAATTGGGGGATGAATGGCGGCTTGGTTTTTCTCTCCGGCCGTGCTATAATTTAAGCAGGCCGGAGGAGATGTTGAATGCAGACGGTAACCCTCAAAATA
>NZ_AUBR01000061.1 GCF_000429345.1 Desulfovirgula thermocuniculi DSM 16036
CGGTCAATGCCCCCTTTTTTCTGGAGCTCTTCCAAGCGCCCAAGGTTGGCGACCACTTTCTGGCGTACTTTACCGTTTTCCCGCACACCTTTGACGATTTGAATGTATGTTCTTTTTGAGCCGTCCCTGTTGGTGAAGGTTTTGGTTCTGATATACATAGCACAACCATATTAGCACACATTCGGCAATGATGCAAAACATATATTGGAATACGTGGCACAACAAAAATTAAATTTTTAGAGCTTAGCCCCTTGATTTTTCTGGGTTCCGGGCTTTTAATAGGGCTCTTAAAGGGCCTTTGGTGTCAAAGTTGGGTTAGGCGATGCAGAAAGGCTGGCTTCCAATTACCAGGCGGCCTGCTCGTACTACGACCAGGCCAGGAAAGAATACCTGGCCAGAGGTGACAGGGTCGGTTTGAGCAGGTCTTTAAAAGGCCTGGGGGAGGTGTACATAGATACCATCCAACCTGCCCTAGCGGAAGACTTCCTCCGCCAGGCATACAAAGCGCTGGAAGAAGAGCATACAGAGGAAAAAGCGGAGATACTAAATCTTCTGGCCGAGAATGCTCTCAATCAAGGTAAGCCCCGCCGTGCCGCTCGCTACCGCCAGCTGGCAGGGGAACTACTTCACCTGGCAAGCCGTGGCAACTTTGAAGCAAGAATGCTCTTGCGCACGGGAAGACTTCATGCAGCTATAAAGCTCCTGGAGGAGAAAAGGGAAAGTGAAGGGGACGGATACCGCCCGCCACTATCCTTTAGAGAAACTCCTCTTTTACTTTCTCTCCTGTACTCCCTTACTGGCGAAGCTGATAAAGCTGTGGCAGCAGCGGAAGAAGGAATACGTTTAGGGCAGAAACTCAAATCGCCCTTTGTGGAAGCAATTGGTTACGTACGCATGGGCCATGCTTTGATGGTGCAGGAAAAGCGCCCGAGCAAGCCCTGCCATGAAGCATACGAGCGCGCCCTGGTGCTCAACGACAATCTTGGTGTAGTACGCGGGCGTACGGAGGTACTTATGGGCAGGTGCCTGCTCTACGGTTATGAAGGAGACTGGCTTGCAGCAAGGCGTTGCGGCCTCGAAGGCGTGGAGGTTACGGAGAAGGTTAGGGACCGCTGGTTTGTAGCCGTGCTTTACCATAGCCTCGGTATTGCTGCTGCCTGTTGCCGGAAGTTCGAGGAGGCAAAAGTGTGGTTTGCGAGAGCGAGGGAACTTTTTTCTTGTTGCGGCGATAGCTTTGGAAAGGCAGTTTCCTCCTGGTGGTTGGCATACCTTTCCCTAAAAGAAGGCAAGCAAGATGACTTCTGCCGCAATGCTTCTGAAATGCTGGAACTCTGTGAAAACCTGGGATACGATTTCCTTCTGGATAAGGCGACGCTTTGGGGAACGCTGGACCCGCGCGCCTCTGTACTGATTCTCCGCGAGGCAAAGCGCCTTAACATATGTGCACAGTACGCAGAATGGCACCTGAAAAAGCTAGGAGACAGAGACGACCTACCTTCCGTTGGCTATACCCTGCGCATAAAAACTCTTGGCTGTTTCCGCGTTTGGCGTGGGGAGGAAGAAATCGGGTTTCAGGAGTGGAGGCGTGAGGCGGCTAGGAGGCTTTTCCAGCTACTCATTACCAAGAGAAAAACATTGTTACACAAGGAAGAAATTGCCTGTTTTCTGTGGCCCGATGCAGACCCGCAAACAGCTAGCCGGGACTTAAAAGTAGCCCTCAGCACCTTGCTATGCGTCCTAGAGCCTTCAAGGCAGCCACGCAGTCCTTCTTTTTTCATTCAACGGCAGGGAAACGCCTACTACTTTAATCTTGCTTCGGGCTACTGGCTTGATGCCGAAGAATTTGAAACCCTTGTGGTAAGGGCAGAAAAGATAGTTCAGGAAAAGCCCTTTGAGGCAGAATTACTCCTGAAAAGAGCTCTCGACCTCTACGAGGGCGATTACCTGCAGGGGGCAACGCAGGACGAGTGGTGTCTGGAAGAACGCGAGCGCCTTTTAGTCCTCTACATCCAGGCTGCCGAAATGTTGGCCAGGCTTCTGGCCGCACGCCATGAGTATCATGAATGTATTAACTGGGCGGATAAAATCCTGGAAAAAGATCCCTGCTGGGAAGAAGCATATCGCTTAAAAATGTATTGCTATGCAAAGATGGGCAACAAGCCCATGGTTATGAAAATTTTTAACAAATGCACAGAGGTACTCCGCAGGGAGCTAAACGTTTCTCCTTCTCCTAAAACGGTAAAGCTCTTTAAGAAAATTGTTAACCAACCGGTATCATTGTAACTGCAAAGCAACTTATGCCTGCTATCGTAATCGGTAGCAAGTTCTTTTTTGATTGTGGGGAGAGTGAGAGAGATGACGGGACAGCGGCTGGTGGCGTCGTTTGTACTCCGCGTCGTTCATGAATGCGGAAACGAACACATACCCTGGAGCATAACCCTCCAGCACGTGCAGACGGGCAAAATGTACAGACTAGCCGAGCCGGCACAGCTTGGAACTTTCTTGCAGGAGTTTTTGTCCTCATGTACAGAGCAGGATAATAGTGTAAAACCTTTGGGAGCTGTTAAGAGAGAGGGGGAATGAAAGTTGGCAAGCGTTACTGTAGGCATACGCAGCACGGGGGTATACCTTCCGGAGCGCTATATGACCAGCGCTGACATTGCTCGGGAAAGCGGCATACCCCAGGAGATAATAGAGAAAAAGCTGGGCTTTTACAGGAAGCCTGTGCCGGGGCCGGACGATCACACCATCGAAATGGGCATAAGAGCGGCGCGCGCTGCCCTAGCAAAGGGAGGGGTAGATCCGGATGAAATAGATCTGGTGATATATATAGGCGAGGAGTATAAGGAACACCTCCTGCAAACTGGGGCAATCAAGCTCCAGGGGGGGATAGGTGCCAAGCGCGCCTGGGCATTTGACGTCCAGCTACGCTGCGGTACTATGGTCATGGCCCTAAAGGTGGCCCGCGATCTCATGCTGGCGGATGATAAGCTTAACACGGTGCTTTTGGCCGGTGGCTACCGTAACGGCGATCTAATTGACTACCGTAATCCACGAGTGCGTTTCATGTACAACCTGGGAGCAGGCGGAGCAGCTGTTGTGCTCCAAAAGAATTGGAAAAGGAATACAGTTCTTGGAGGAAAGATAATTACCGACCCGCTTCTTGCCGATTGTGTAGGTGTGACTGCAGGGGGCACAAAGGTCCCCATGACCCGCGAGGCCCTGGAAAAGGGGCTGTACACCCTAGACGTTTTTGATCCGGAGGGCATGAAAGCGCGCTTAGATGAGGTCTCCATGCCCAATTTCTTGCGCGTTATTCGCGAGGCGGTGGAAGAAAGCGGGTACACCGTAAAGGATATTGGGTACCTGTGCATCCTTCACATGAAGCGCTCGGCCCACGAATACATCCTCTCCCAGCTTGGACTACCGCCTGAGAAAGCTATTTACCTGGAAGAGTATGGCCATATAGGCCAGATAGACCAGGTGCTTTCCCTAGAATTAGCCCTGGAGAGGGGCTTGGTGAAAGATGGAGACTTAGTGGTAATGACCAGCGCGGGTGTAGGGTATGCTTGGGCTGCCACGGTAATAAAATGGGGGCCGGAAAATTAAACCTGGTTGGAACTACAAGGAGGGCACTGAAAGCATATGGGTGTTAAGGAGGAGTACCGCCGTAAGCTCATAAGCATCCAGGAAGCAGTGGGTATGGTTACTTCCTATTGTAGCATTGGTGTAGCCATGGCCGCCGCCGCTCCGCCGGGCTTGCTAGGTGCATTGGCTTCTCGGCGGGACGAAGTGGAAAATGTGCGTGTGTTTGGTGCCCTGTTGCTTAAGGAGTACGATTTTTTCCTAGACCCCAGCATGAAAGGGCATTTCCTCCTGGAGAGCTGGTTTTACGGTGCGGGAGAGCGCAAGGCGCATGACCTAGGTACTGTTTCGCTTATTCCTTCCCACGGGCGCGATTGGGGTCCGCGTAAGGCCCTTTTTGACCCCCCCGACTTTTTCTGGGGGACGGCCTGTCCTATGGACAGGCATGGCTATTTCTCCCTCTCATTGAGTGTGGGCTACGAAAAAGACCTGATATCTGTAGCCAAGACAGTCATCCTGGAAATCAACCCGAACCTGCCGCGAACTTACGGTGATACTCACGTCCACATTTCGGAGGTGGATTACATAGTCGAGCATGAGGCTCCCCTGGTGGAGGTACAGCCCATTGAGCCTTCCGAGGAAGAAAAAGCCATTGGGCAGTATGTGGCCGAGCTTATTGAGGACGGCTCTACCATCCAGCTGGGTATAGGCGGCATACCCAATGCCATAGCCAAGTTTCTCATGAACAAAAAGGACTTGGGCGTGCACACGGAAATGTTTACCGACGGCATGGTGGACCTGGCCGAGGCAGGAGTTGTAACAGGGAGGAAAAAAACCATATGGCGCGGAAAAATGGTTGGTAACTTTGCCTTGGGCACAAAAAAGCTCTACAACTTTGTAAACGAGAACCTGGCAGTGGAATTTCAGCCTGGGCGGGTAACCAACGACCCGCGGGTTATTGCTAAAAATTATAAAATGGTAAGCGTAAATACCGCCCTTCAAATAGATCTTACGGGACAAGTCGTTTCCGAAAGCATAGGCCATATACAGTACAGTGGCACGGGGGGGCAGAATGATACGGCCATTGGAGCACAGATGTCTCCTGGCGGCAAGTCGATTATCGCCCTCCGTTCCACCGCTAAAAACGGTACTATTTCCACCATAGTGCCTGTACTACCGCCGGGTGCCAAGGTAACCCTATTGCGCGCCGACGTTGATTATGTGGTCACGGAGTACGGTGTCGCTCACCTTAAAGCAAGGAGCATCAGGGAGAGGGTAAGGCAGCTAATAAGCATTGCTCACCCGGACTTCCGGGAAGAGCTACGTCGGGAAGCCGAGAGGTTAAAGCTATGGTAAAAGGGGCTGGTTTGCATGAGGCCAATATTATGGACCGAAAAACTCTCCATGGCCTTTGGCGGCCACCAGGTTCTGAGCAATGTATCAATAGAGATAAGGCCCTTTACGTTTTTATCCATTATCGGGCCCAATGGTGCTGGAAAAACTACTTTTTTAAACCTTTTGGGGGGCCAGTTGAAACCTACCGGTGGAAGAATTTTCTTTAAAGGCAATGACATTACCTGGTTGCCCGTCCATGCCCGGGCCCGCTTGGGGCTGGGCAGGTGCTTTCAAATAACCAACGTCTTTCCCAAATTAAGTGTTCTGGAAAACGTTCGCCTGGCCGCTCAGGCCAAGGCAGGGGTTAATTTTCACCCCTTTACACCTGCGTCTCGTTTCAGGAAACTGGAGGAAAAGGCTTGGCAGGCATTGTCGGAGGTAGGGCTGACAGAAAAGGCAGGGAGTCTGGCGGCAACCTTGACCCACGGCGAAAAGCGCAAACTTGAGCTAGCAATCGTGCTGGCCATGGAATCTGAGGTCCTGCTTTTAGATGAACCGACCGCCGGCATCTCCCTAGAGGAACTACCGGCCATGCTGGAACTCTTGCGCCGTCTAAAAGAGAAGTGTGACCGCACCATCTTGCTGGTGGAACACAAGATGGATGTAGTTCTTTCTCTCTCCGACGAGATTTTAGTTCTTTATAACGGGTGTTTCCTTGCCCGCGGAAACCCGCAGGAAATTGTGGGTGATCGCCGGGTCCAGGAGGCTTACCTGGGAGGGGGAATGGCATGATTCTGGAAGTGGAAGACCTCCACACCTATATTGGAGAATTTCACATTTTACAGGGAGTTTCGCTGAAAGTACCTTCTGGAAGCGTAACAGTCATTTTGGGGCGAAACGGGGCGGGAAAAACTACAACCTTGCGCTCCATCATGGGTCTTATACCCCACCGCAAAGGAAAGATAACCTTTGAGGGACGCTCCATAGAACGCTTGCCAGCGCACCGTGTCGCTCAGCTCGGTGTGGGTTACGTCCCGGAAGATCAGGGAATCTTTACTTGTCTCACGGTAGAGGAAAACCTGCGCTTGGCCATGAGAAACGGTACTTCCGGAAAACTCCTGGAAAAAGTGCTGGATCTTTTTCCTGATCTTAGGGTTGCTCTGCGCAAAAAGGCGGGGAACCTGAGCGGCGGCCAGCGCCAGATGCTGGCTCTTGGAAGGGCGCTCGTTACGGGCAGCCGCCTGCTACTAGTAGATGAACCCAGCAAAGGGCTTGCTCCCGTGATGGTGGAAAGAGTAGCAGGGGCTATTTCTCAAATTAAAAAGGAAATTACCATTGTTCTTGTGGAACAAAACTTCCGTCTAGCCAAGGCTGTGGGAGACTATTACAGCATTATAGACGATGGGCGCACCGTGGTTTCGGGGAAAATGGGTGAGCTTGTGGAAAACCACGAGCTCCTGGAACGTTATCTTGGGGTAAAGCAAGCCGCACGGTAAACACTTTACTTTTTGCTGGAGGGTTTATCTATGGACGCATATATTAACTTATTAACCAATGGTATTGCAACAGGCATGGCCATTTTCCTCTTAGCCGTAGGGTTATCTATTATTTTTGGTCTAATGAGTGTGCTAAACTTTGCCCATGGTGCCTTCTTTATGTGGGGTGCGTATGTTGGGGCCTGGATTTTTGGGCTCACCAAAAGCTTCACTCTGGCCCTGACAAGTGCTGTTTTGGTTGGGGCGATCATCGGGTTGGTAGTGGAACGCAGCACCATTAGCAGGGTATACGGTAACCACGTTTCTCAAATGCTCCTCACCATGGGCTTAATGCTGGTCTTGGGAGAAATGGTTAAAGTTTTCTGGGGGCCTAACATACTAACGAGCCCGCTCCCTGCTTATCTTGCGGGAAGTTGGGACTTGAACGGCGTGATTATCATTAAGTACCGCCTTTTCACCATCATAGTTGGAGCCGCCACGGCATTAGCGGTATACCTAATCCTAAAGCGCACCCGCCTGGGTATTATCGTGCGCGCCGGAGTGGAAAACCCGGAGATGGTGCAAGCCTTAGGTATAGACATAAGAAAAGTGTTTAGCCTGGTTTTCGCGTTCGGTGCAGCCCTGGCCGCGTTGGGAGGAGCAATCATGGGACCGCTGGGTGGCTCCATTAGCCCCACCATGGGCCTCGAAAATCAGTTGCTGGCGTTCATCGTAGTAGTAATTGGTGGCCTAGGAAGCTTTATCGGCTCTTTAATTGGAGCTATTCTGGTGGGGATCACAGGGGCACTGGTATCCTGGTTTTTACCTGAAGCCGCGCTGGCTGTGAACATACTTCTCATGGCTGTGGTTCTTTTGCTAAGGCCTACGGGATTGTTTGGAGGGAGTGGCCTGTAATGAAAATGAAAAAGAAGCTTACAGTTGTGCTTTTAGCAGTGCTTTTGTTCCTGGTGGCATTTATACCTTTTCTTACAGATTCCCGTGCTACTTTAAACCTCATGACGCATATTTTCCTCTGGGCCATCTTTGCCATGAGCTACGATATATTACTGGGGTACACGGGAATTGTCAGCTTTGGCCATGCCCTTTTTTTTGGCAGCGGGGCGTATATAGTCGGCCTTTTGCTCAAGTATGTCGGAGCAAGCTGGACAAACACAATTCTGGGAATACTGGCCTCCCTGATATTCGGACTTTTGGTGGCCCTCCTCTTAGGCTCGCTCTCTCTCAGGATCCGCGATGCATACTTTGCCATGATCACCCTTGCTTTTGCCGAGCTGTTTCTTGTGGCGGCGCTTAAGTTGCGGTGGATCACCGGAGGCGAGGATGGCTTCAGCTTTCGCGTACCGGAGCTGCTGAGCAACCGCGTGGTATTCTATTACCTATCCCTGGGAGCATTAATTCTAACCACCTTCTTGTTGTACCGGTTCACTTGCTCCCCGGCAGGCAGGGTTCTGCAGGCCATCCGGGAAAACGAGCAGCGAGCCGAGGCCTTGGGGTATGACGTATTCCGCTACAAGCTTCTTTCTACCGCAGTGGCAGGTGTTACGGCTAGCCTGGCCGGTTCCCTTTTTGGGCTACAGATGCGCTTTGTCAGCGCTTCTGTACTTTCTCTGGAAAAAACTATAGACGCTCTTTTAATGACAATCATCGGCGGCAGTGGTACCCTTTATGGCGCCATAATTGGTTCCGCCCTAGTAAATCTTGTGCAGGACTGGTTTACGGGGCTGGCACGGGTATATCCGCTTTTTGAGCGGTGGCCACTCCTTTTTGGGTTCGTGTATATCATTATTGTTCTTTTCTTCCCCGGCGGGCTGGTAAGGGCTTTTTCCGGTATGACCGAGACAATACTGTTCAAGTGGCAGGCAAGGAGGAACCCGGCCGACAACTATACACCCGGAAAGCAGGACGATGCTGTTAGGGTTTGCCTAAAGCGAAGGTGAATTGCTATGAAAACGCAGGAAAGGTTAGGCTATCAGTAATTTTTTTAATCTTACCTGCACTCCTAATGCTGGCGGGGTGTGCGTTAACAATATCCGGAGCAAAAGGGGAAAAAGGGTTTTCTTCCGTACCCGTAACGGCTCAAAATGCCTTTAGGAAAGAAGCAGCGGTGTTACTGTTTCACGAAGTTGACCCGAAATCAGCGGGCAGCCCGGCTGTAATCACTCCCGAGGAGTTGGCAAAGCTTTTGGACTCTTTACAGCCAGCGGGGTTCCGCGTAGTTGCGCCTGCCGACTTTTTAGCCTACCTTGAAGGAAAAAAGGATCTTCCTCCTGGAGCTGTGGTTCTAAGCTTTGATGACGGCTATGAGGGGGTCTATAAGTATGCCTTTTCCGTTTTGCGCAAACGTGATTTGGCGGCCTTGTGTTCCCGATAGCGAAGTGGTACTCCAACCATCCCCGGCCGGAGCGGGCCAGGCCGCATTTGACTGCCAAGGAAACGCGCGAGTTGATTGAAAAAGGCTGGATTTTTGGCGGCCATACCTATGATAGCCACCGCTGGACGGAAAGCGGTTCCTGGATTGCCTGCCCTCTGCCAGGAGAGAGTCTAGATGAATATCGTGCGCGTGTGTGGGCGGATATCCAGCTTATGAAGCTGGAACTGGGGAAGCTGGGCATTGAAGTTACCGAGTTTGCTCCTCCGTACGGGGACTCAACGCCAAAGCTGGAAGCGCTGTTGCGCGAGGCAGGTATACGGCATTTTTGGATTCAATAAGGATCGCTTGAACTTACCAGGAGAGGTTCACGTGGCGCGCGTAGAGGTCTTTCCTGGGGAAGACCTCATGACGCGGCTCGGCGCCATATTTTCCCTGGAACGAAGTACCAAGCCCAGCGAAGGTAAGGTTCGAACGACAAAAAGTAACTTGTGGCCCTTCATCTTGAGAGCATTTAACAGGAAGGCGCCGGGAAGCGGTGCCGTCCCGAGAAAAGTGGAAAATGAAGGTGGCGGCCCTTCAAAGGCTATCACAAGGGTTGCTGATGAAAACAGCTTAAAAAATCGCGAAAAAAGGTGCTACCGAAATTCCATGAGGTTCAGGACTTGTCAAGTAGGACATGGCGCCCGCGCCACCACCGGGGCATGAAAATTGTGCTATACTTACCTCGGACCGTCCCCAAAAAGCTCGTCGAACCTTGGTACGAGAAAGTCCGGTCACAAGTATGGAGTTGGCCACTGCGCCAGGAACCACCGAGTGTTGCCCCGCTTTGCGGGAGCACGGTGGGCAGACTCTTTGTATCTTAGCGGTGGCCTGGCGGCGGCACATCAAACTTTATTCAGAAAGGCGGGGCAGCCATGCAGGTTGTTTATGAGCGTTGCTGCGGTTTGGATGTCCACAAAACCAAAATAGTGACTTGCCTTATCACTCCGGGCAAAGGGGGAAGTCCAAGAAAGAAACGCGTACCTTTGGCACCACCACCCACGAACTGCACCTTTTAAGTGACTGGTTAAGCGCAGCCGGCTGTACCCATGTGGCTATTACCAACGTATCCGTGACCCCAGGCAACGCGCACGACGCCGAGCCGGTGGTGGAGCTGGTCAAGGAAAGCAAGGAGCAAAACGACCTGCAACCCTCAAAAGTGCTGGGCGACGGCGCCCACGGTACCGGGCCCAACCGGCGCGCTTTGGCCGAGGAAGGGGTGGAGCTGGTGGCCCCGCCGCTGCCCCAGGCCCTGGCGCCGGAGCTGCGGGAAGGAAAGTTCGTCTTCGACCCGGAGACCGAAACCCTCACCTGCCCAGCCGGGGTGGTGTGTAGCCAGCGCGCCTACCTTCTCGAGAGCGAAAGCTTGCTCTATCGCTTCCCGGCGGCTGCCTGCCGCGCCTGCGAACTTAACGCCTCATGCGCCAGAGGCCGGGGTGGCCGTACCCTGACGGTGAGTTGCTACTATCGGGAGCACATGGCGGCCTACCTTTACAGCCAGACGCCCGAGTACGAGCAGGACGTGCGCACCCGCGCCCTGATCGAGCCCAAGAACGGCGAGCTGGTCCGCTGGCACGGGCTGCGCCGCGCCCGCTACTGGGGTCTCGTGAAGACCACCCTTCAGGCCGTTTTCACCGCCCTGGCGGTGAACTTCAAGCGGTGGGTCCACCTGGCAACTGCTCCCAACAAGGCGGCCAAAATTGCCGTAGCATAGTCACAGGGTGTTTCCTGTCCATTTTCAGGACGTAGCAACCTAACAGTTGGAAATCAAGGAACTAACCTGCCACAAGCTACAACTCTGCTGCAAATTTTGAGGACACTACGGCACCAACAGTTGTCGTCAACTGCCTCGGCTAGCGGGGGTGCGTGAACCACTGGGTTTCGCGATGGTCTCTTGCAAGAGCCTTTAAAAGTATAGGGACGGAGGGGAAGTTCAATGAAGATGCGGGACTTAAAGGTCAACGTAAACGGAAAGGAACTGCATTTGATCGATTGGAAGGGAAGCGGCGCTCCAATCATCTGCGTTCACGGGTTAACGGCCAACGGGCGCTGCTGGGATGCGCTGGCCGAAAGATTAGCGCCGGAATACAGGGTAATCGCTTACGATTTGCCCGGGCGGGGCGACAGCGCCAAACCTGCTGCGGGGTACGGTATTCCCGCCCATGCCGAAGACATTTTAGCGATGATAAAACAACTTGGTCTCAATCGAGTTAACTTGGTCGGGCACTCTTTGGGGGCTGCCATCGGGTGCTACTTTGCCGCCCGGTACCCTGAAAGGCTGGAAAAACTGGTGCTGATTGACGGGGGCATGGACCCCGACCCCAGGCTCAGAGAGGTCCTCAAACCCTCACTGGACAGGATCGGCCAGGTGTTTGCTACCTTTCAAGCTTATTTAGACTATCACAGGTCACTTCCTTTCTTCGCGGAGTGGTCCCCTTATTGGGAACAATATTTTTACTACGACGTAGTCCACCACCCCGATGGTAGCGTCAGCTCGAAAGTGAGCAAAGACGCCGTGAGCCAGGACATTGAGTCATTTAACACCGTTTCCATAAACGACCTCCACCGGGAAATTAAAACGCCTACCCTTGTCCTTTGGGCGCCGCAAGGTCTGGTGGTCCCTGGCGTTTTCGTTTTGACCCGGGAAAAAGGTGAAGAAATTGCCCGAATTATACCTGGAAGCCGTTTCTCTGTGATAGAAAATTCCAATCACTATACCATTATCATGAAAGAGCAAGTTGTCCATGAGATAAAGGAGTTTCTTGCAAATTAATTAATGTGAAGCCCCAACGCGGTCGCAACAGCGCGTACGGCATAGCCTACCACATGGTCTGGTGCGTCAACTACCGCAAGCCGCTGCTCACCAGAAGAGTGGCCGAACACCTCAAAGGCCTTTTGTACCAGGTGGCCAGGGACAACGGCTTCACCATCGAAACGATGGAGCCGTTAAGGCCAGGCTCGGCAAGCTCTCTTTGCCGGACAATCCGGAAGCGATTCTTCTCGAACAGCTTGCTTGCCGCCAACGCCATTGAGCCGTTACCCGTTTCGATGCGCCACGCCCTGCACCTTTACGCTCTCCCGGATTTCCACCGGGGCCCTTTTGACCGCCTTCTGATTGCCCAGGCTCAGTTAGAAAATCTGCCCATTCTAACTGCAGATCTCCAAATTGCGGGCTATCCGGTAGAGGTTATCTGGTAATAATGGAGACAAAAGGGCGCAGGCCAGGAACGGCAAGGGTTTGAGGGTTTTCCGGCTACATACCGGGCGTCCGAAACAATCCATGTGATACAAGTAAAATCAAGCCTTTCAAGTTGGCTTGGGTTGCAACTGGGTTGCAATTTTTGCGAACATGCTAAACCCATTACAAAGCCAGCCTGCGGGAAAGCGAAGTGAGGGGCCAGGCCCACCGGGAAGGAAAAGACCCGGCGGGTTTTTCGTTTTTGTGGGACAAAAAAGCCTTGCGGGGGACTCCCGCTGAGAGTCCCCCGCAGAGCCGGAAAGAGAAAGATGAGATCGCATGGCCTCTTGTCTGGCTTAATTTTACTGCGCCTGAACGCCCCCTACCAAAGGGCGAATTCCGTCGGAGGAGGGCGAAAAACGCGAACTGACTGAGGGAAGAGAGTTCTTTCCCAAGCCCGCCGAGCAGTGCCCTTCTTGATCTTTTTCACTGGGGGTGAGTGGCGCAGCCACTTTTATTCTACCCCGCTCGCAAGCACGCTGCCAAGGGGCGGGTTCTGTCGAAAAAAGACGGGCCGGGAACAAAAAAGGCCCCGCAGGTGGGTGATTCCCGCGGGGAGAACACAGGTGGCTGATAGCTTGCTTTTAGGGAGAGAAAGACCTGCTTGCTAGGTAAGGGGGAGGGGAATTGCCGAAAAAAGAATGCAGGTATACCCCAGGGCCCGCAATGGCCATGCTTAAGGTACCCCTGGACAGCATATGCTCCCGAGCACCCCCGCGGGCCGGGAGAAGGAGGAGAGAAACTCCGCCTTCCCGGCCCGCGGGAGCAGCGCCCTTTCCCGGAAAGCAGTTGGAGGAAGCGACAGGCCATTCTTTTATCAGAATTTTAGCGCAAGTGCAACAGAAAAGCAATACCGCAAAGTAGGGCGCATTTTCTGCTTACTTGAACACGGCTTCTAACCCAGCGCCAGCGGTTTCCCTTTTTCGGGGAACACGACCCTGCACCTTCCTTCAAACCGCCTGAAAAACTCCCGGTTTTCGGTGTGTACGGGGATCAGGATCTTTGGCCTCACCGTCTCCACCAGCTCCTCTATCCCCGGCCCGTGGACGTGGCCGCTGGCGTGGAAGCCGGATTTTTCCCTGTCGCGGCCCAGGGTACCGTAGAGCCTGAAGCCGAAGTAGTCTATCCAGTTGCGCACCCGCTGGTGGTCGATGAGCATTTCCTCGTTAAACGCCTCGCTTGAGGAGTAAATGCACGTTCCGCCCCTGGGCTCCATGTCCAGGAGGGCGTGGAAGTCGTAGTAGGAGAAGCACAGGATGTAGGAGCCGGGGTCGGCTTTAACCTTCGCCGCATCGACCACCCTTTCGGGCGCGCACTCGCTGAACCTCGCCAACAGGGCTTTCTCCCACTTCTTCCGTTCAGCCTTGGGTTGCACGTAAAGAACCACTCTTTCGTCGGTGTACGGGTTGGGCACGCCAGGCATGCCCGCCGCTTTGAGAGCCTCCAGGAGGTAGACGTCCTTTGCGGTGAGCGCGAGCCGGCGCCCGGTTTCGCCTGCTATCTCCAGGAACGACAGCAGCCGCTCCACGTTCCTGGGACCGAAGTCGGCCACCACCAGGCCGCTTTCTCTTTTCACCGCCTCGAAGCAGTTGGCGGCCACCTCTTCCTCGGTCACGGGCCTCTCCACTTCCGGATGAGTGCCTTCGCAGATGAGAGCCACAGGCCTGAGCTTCGCCGCCTCGCTGATGAACTGCCTAGTCAGATGTGCGTGCTTTCCGTGAAGCCTGAGGTCGCCGGTGTAGACGACCCAGCCTGCGGATGTCTTGACGGCGAATGCTCCCGCGCCGGGCACGGAGTGGTCCACCGGCCAGAAGCGCACTCGCAGGCCGGCAACCTCGGCCTTGTCTCCGCAGGCCTTCAGGGGCGTGCAGCAGAGTTCACGGGAGGCATCGCACTGCTCCCAGAAGGACGCCGCGTCAGGGCTCACCGCGGTGCACCCGAAAACCCGGAAAGGGCGCTGTACGGCTGGGGCGGGGTTGCTTTTGGTGACCCGCACCGTCTGGATGAGGCCATCTTTGAGTTCCCGGGGCACGGCGTAACAGAGGTCTTGCAGCCTGTTGCCCCCTCCGGTGTCCTGCAAAACCTTGCAGATGAAGGCGCTGGCAAGGCTGGTAAACACCGGGATATCTTCCCGGAGGTAGGGCAGGTAGCCGCAGTGGTCGTAGTGGGCGTGGGAAAGTAATACCCCCTGCACTTCTACCTTCCGGAACAGCGGGCGGGCGGAGCACCTCTGCCACACCCCCGGGTACTCCAGGTCGGCCCGGTAGAGACCCTGCAGGGGCGGCAGCAAGTCCAGCGCCAGGAGGTCCGCAAAGCCGAAGGTGTTCCTCGGCTGGAAGAAATCATCGAAGTACATGCCCTCGGCCCCGAAGTTGGTGCCGAAGTCGAGGAGGAGGGCCGCACCGCCGTCCTCCAGGAGCACCTTGTTGCCGCCAATGCAGCCAACACCGTCGTAAAAGGTCAGGCACGGACCCAGGCTGGACATACCGCATCCCACCAATCCCGTTAGCTTTCTCTGCTTTCGAGTCTCCTGATCCTCTCCCTGACCCTCTCCAGCTCTTCCTCCAGGCGGCGCTGGTACTTCCGCAGCATGTCAAGCTCTTCCTCCACGCTCAAGGTTCCCCACCAGCCGAAGGGAAACCCGAAGGAAAAACCGAAGCCGAACGGACCGAAACAGCCGAACCACCAGCGCCTCATGAACTCCACCTGCCGGGAAAGCACTGAGCTTCCCCACGGCTAAGGCCGGGGATTCTAAGAGGAACCACTGCAACCTGTCCCAGGTTCTCGTCAACTCCTGATTTCGTTAAGTGGGGGAATCATGCCTGTTTCGAGTTCGTATTGTGCAATCAACACTTTTTCAAAAATTTCAGCGTCTTCCTTGCTATCGAACACAATAACTCTAAACTTCTTTGTTAACGGCATAAATCGTGCCGTATCACTCAGATGCGTTTCTAAGCGGTTTATTAGTTGACCATGACCGTAGCGTAGGATCTTATCTCGTGTGCCAAGGAGAACATAGCAACCGACTGCTTCTTTATTGATATGTTGTTTCATTCTCTCGAGCCCAGCCTTGCTGAATTCTTCTTCGAGTTCCCACTTTGTTTCCTCCAGCAATAGCGCGAGATCCCACGGGGTAGTACGAAGGAAGATCGGACGCAAGTTACGTTTTGGGAGGACAGATATGGCACTTAGGTAATTTCGGCACCACGCGACGCAATGAATCTTCCCACCCGTTTTTGTTCGGTTATTCAAGTGGGTCAACCGGAAACAGTCAGTTCCTTTAGTAGTTTTTCTTAGGAGTACGCAAAATACCTTCTGAATGAAACCAATCTCTATTTCATCACCTATTTTCCACTTCGTTTGCTCAATGACAGGTCGAGAAAGGCTTATTCCCGTCTTAGATACCGAGCAGGCTCTCTTTCGAGGATCTCCGGCTCGAACGATTAACGGAGACACGATGGGTAGCAAACCTCCTTTCGTCAAACCTCTTGCACCAGTTCCAAGTACTTACTCGCTAGCCTGATCTCTTGCGGGGGAACGTTCTGCAATCTACCGATCCGAGCCGCTACCGAGCGCACATCTCCTTCCGCTTTAAGTGCAATCCGCTCCGTCCAAAGGTAACCGCAACCGCTTTTCCATGCCCCCACCCCTAAAGGTTGCACACCTTACACGGCTTGTACCCTGCTTCCAGGACCTCCTCTCTGCTCCCAAACTCCACCCGGTTCTACGGGCTTATCTCCTGCGCCCACCCGCAGTCCGGATGGCGGAGGATCTTCGACCGGGTGCTGCCAATTTACCTGGTCCCTCCACCCTTGCCGGTCGAGGGCGCGGCCGGCGCCAGGCTCCACAGGCCCGCACCCCTCTCCCTTGCCTCCCGCTGGAACTTGACGAAGAGGTCCGCGTAATTCACGTTGGGGGCACGGTCATGACCTGGGCGTAGCCTTCCAGCAGGAGCCGGGCGTTGTACATATTGGCCCGGTCCTCCTCCTCGGAGCCGGTAGAGGGCGGCTCCAGCCAGATGTAGGCCAGCAGGCGGCCGTACTTGTCCCTCTCCTGGACGTCGAACTCCAGCCAGACTTGCCTGCCGGAGAGCTGCCTTTCGGTGTACGCCTTGGCCTCCCGGCCGTAGGGCTCTTCCTTTATGCCCAGGTCGGGGTGGCTTATCTCCGGGCAATTGACGCCGATCATCCGCACCCGCTCGTCCCGGCCGTTAAGGTTCACGTGGACGGTGTCGCCGTCGGCGACTGAGGTGACGGTGGCCTGGATTGTGCGGATCCCGGCCTGGGTTGGTGTGCCCGGTGGCTGCTGTGTCTGGGCGGGAACCTGAGAAGCGAGCTGCCCTTGGGCCGCATTCCCTTTGTCCTGTGCGGCCTGAGGCGGCGTTTCCGACGCGCAGCCCGAGACCAACACCAGGGCAAAGGCCAACAGGGCGGCGGCTAAGCTGGTGAACGTTAACCGGGTTATGTTGCTCCGCAAGTTTACTCACTCCTTTTTTGCATCAGGTAAGCTTGTAGTAGTGTAGAGACCGTCGCAAAACTGAGGGAAAACAGCAAGTTATAACACTTTAACCAAGTATAATTAACAATATATGGCAATCAGGCTTTTATGGAAGAGCTTACCACAGCAAATCGCCACCTTTAGTACCAATATAAAGTAACCAAGTCCTTGAAAAAGGCAGAGAAACTCCTTATTCCTAGGCTGCCGCGGTTTTGACTGCCCGCTTGGCAGCAATTGCCAGGTACACCCATCGCTTGAAGTTTACCGCCAGGGCAGTGAAAATGGCCTGAAGCCTAGTCTTTACCAGCCCCCAGTAGCGGGCGCGTCGTAACCCGTGCCAGCGAGCCAGCTCACCGTTTTTGGGCTCAATT
>NZ_AUBR01000062.1 GCF_000429345.1 Desulfovirgula thermocuniculi DSM 16036
CGGGACTTAAAGAATGAGCGGGCTGGTTTTCGGCTGCGGGGGCTGGTATTGAGGACGGCGATGCGTTATAACCGGCTTTTTCTTTTAATAGCGTACGCCTACTACTTACTGACCGTAGTGGGTGATTGGGCCGAAAAACGGCAACTGCACCGGCGGCTGATGGCGAACACAGAGCGAAAGCGGACTCTGGGGCTTTGGCGTGTGGGGTACTATATTTTTCATTCCTGGTTGAGCGGACGACGGGGCCGATGCCCCTGGGTATTCGATGCCTGGCCCGAGATAGCTTACAGCGGGATGTAGGCATAAAAGGTGGGGATACCTGAGGTTTTAAGGCCCTTGACAGCAGTCATGAAGGTGGGATAAAATAAGCAGTAGTACCCCATAATGTCGGGGCGTAGCTCAGCTTGGCTAGAGCGCTACCTTGGGGTGGTAGAGGTCGCACGTTCGAGTCGTGTCGCTCCGACCACCGGAAAGCCCGCAGGCCCTCAAAAACCAAGGGTTTGCGGGCTTTCCAAGTTTTAAAAACGAAAGGGGAAGCCAGGTAAAGGGTTCCGTAAGGAACCCTTATTTCACGCAGGTTTCCGTAACTATACAGACCAAGAGGCGGACCAGAGGCGGACCAAATTTATGAATATACTAAACCTGTCTAAAGCCAGCATGCAGATAGCGAAGAAACAAGCCCGCAGGAAAGAGGCGGGCTTCTTCGATTTTGTAGGACTTGAGCAAACCAGTTTTTTCCTTCCTTCTCAAGCCGCGTCTCCCTCGAAACCCGGCACTTGAACTCCCAACTTCCTAAGAAAACCCAGGCCCCTAAGGCGGGCCGCCCCGACGAGGTACTCGGCGGCTCCCAGGGGCACGCCGTGGGCCTCCGCGAAGGCGTAGAGGTTGTAGCCGCACGCCTCGAACAGTTCCCTGTTCCAGGCGAGGAGGTACAGCAGAGTGAAGAGGTTCACCTCGGCCTCACGCTTCCACGAGACGCCCCGGTGGAACCGCCGCAGGTGGAACCTGACCTCCCCGGGGTGGAGCACCTGGTGGCCGACCTCGTGCACGAGCACGCCTTCCTGCCTGGCGAGAGGCAGGGAAGCATCGACGAACACCACCCTCTTCCCGTCCACGGAGAACGAGATGCCGTGAGCTGAGCGGAGGGGCAATTTTACTGGCACCACGCCCAGCTCGCGAGCGAGGTCGGCCGGAGAAAGCAGGCCGTACCTGCGGATGACCTCCTCAACCCTGCCTGACACAAAATCCAAGAGCACGCGGATACCCCCACACAGCGAACGTATGTACGTTGCCGGACAAGCCCCAGTATAGCAGAAACCCGGCAGGGAGGGAAGGGGCGAACGCCCGAAAAATTGCGACAAAATTCGACAAAAAAAATAAAAAACCCCCCTACCCGGCCAGGCACTCAACTCTCCGGCGGCGCGGACCCACCACCTCCCCCGCCCACCGGGGGGCTTTTTTTGCGGTCAGCCTGCTCTGCTTGAGGAGGAACTTTAGGAAGTAGACCATCGCGTCGCGGATGTCGAGCAGCACGTCCTCGTCGAGTTCGTGGCCCACGGGCACGCCGTCGAACATCACGTGGTCGGAGCGGAGCACCATGTCCAGCGCCTCCTCCACCGTCAGGGTCTCGGGGTCGCGGTCGGCGAAGCGCTGGAGGAGTTCGGCGACGGTGAGGCGGGCTGGTTTGGGGGATTCTATTTCTTTTTGTTTTGTATCTTCTTCTTGTTTCTTATATGAACGTAGAGATTTTTCCGCTTCTTTCCTCATTTCCTGCCTGGCACTCTTTGGGGTGGGATCATCGGTACGGCCGAGAAGGTAATCTACTGATACCTCCAAAACATCAGCTATTCGTTGAAGAGTTTCAAACTCGGGAACTCTGGAACCGTTTTCCCAAGAAGTTACAGCAGCGCGCGAAACCCCCAGCATGGATGCGAGTTCCTTTTGAAGAAGATTTTTCTTTTTTCTTACCTCTTTTAACCTCTGCGGAAACATCAAAATTCCCTCCTTTGAAGTTGGTTACTCTTAGTAACCTTTTTAGCTTATAGTATACCCAAAAGTTAACTTTAAGCAACCACCTGCTACTAAGGGTATAAATTTTTCTGTGATACAGCTTGACAAGAAACATACAGTAACCTATACTTATACACAGAGTAGCCTCCCGATCTATAAAGCATACCCTGTAACCTATGGGAGGGTAATCCTATGCCGCGACAAAAAATGCCACGACTGGTGACTACTACTCCCGTGTTTCATGAACTATTAAGAACCACCACGCACAAAAACTTAGCCAAAATCATTGGCGTTTCCCGAAGTATGATAACCTCAATTGCCACCAATCAAAGAATACCTTCCCTGCCCATCGCACTCAAAATAGCCAAGCATTTCAACAAAAGTGTCGACGAGCTTTTTATGCTTAAGACCGCTGAAAGCAAGTTTTCTCCCGATAAGGAGGCACAACTTCTTGGTTAAAACGTATTCCTTCCCCAACCCCGACGATTTAGCTACGGCACGCGACTTCGTCCAAGCTAGGGCGAAGATCGCAACGCGCTCCCGTACAGCAACGGTCGTCGTCGGGATGGTGGCCAAGGAACATATAGCGGGATGAAAGGGCAGAGTTGAGGCCGCGGGTGCGGAGGGGTGGCCAAGTGGCCCGGCGGATTTCCTCTTAGCGACCGAGGGAACCTGTGGTGGGATTGAAATAAGGCGACGGCCTCGAAAGCCGCTGGGCCGCCAGCTGGCCCCGCGGGTTCGAATCCCGCCCCCTCCGCCTTTCCCCGAACGCACCGCGGAGGGTTGGCTGAGAGGCCGAAGGCACCCGCCTGCTAAGTGGGTGGGCGACTGAAAGGTCGCCTCAGGGGTTCGAGTCCCCTGCCCTCCACCACGCGTGGGGGAGTAGTTCAGCGGCCAGAACTCCGGACTCCAAATCCGGCAACGCGGGTTCGAGTTCCGCCTCCCCCGCCAGCGGAAAACTTCCAGGAGGGAGAAGATAATGGAACTCTTCAGGTGCGGGAACTGCGAGCATTTCAGACCGCTCGGGAGGAGCGGCGTCGGCTCGTGTACCGAGGCCAAAGGCGCCCTCCACGGCGGCCACGTCACTTGGGCCACTTCGAAGGCGTGCGGAGGTTTCGCCCTGCGGCCGGACGACCGCGGAGAGGGGGTGAGGGAGGGATGCGGTCAACACAAAGGCTCCTCTTCCTGTATGTTGGCCGGGTGAAGGGTTTGCGGAAAGCCGTGAAAACTTGGATTGCCTTACAAACCAACTAACCAATTGCGAATAATTCTCAGGTTACCCAGGTTACACGAGGTTACCGAAAAAGTGTAACCAGGAAAAACCTTGAGGGAAGCGGGCTCAGAGGCAATTTTGATGTTGGTTACCTGGGTTACACCTAAAATTTTTCGGAGGGAGAAGAGAATGCAAACTTTCCCCTCTCACAAGGCAATCAGGGTAGCGGAAGCAAGTATCGAAACCGCGGAAGTCAAGGTTGAGGTGGTCAGGCTAGGAAAAAAGCAAATGACTCTGGCCGTGTTCCGGCAAATTGAGGTGGAGGACTTGTTAGATCCGAAGACTGCCGAGTTGCGGGGCAGAGTATGGGGTAGGGTTAACTACCATGTGGGGTACGAACATGCTCCCTCTTCCCCGCACCTGCACATCCTCTGGCAAAAGGGTGACGAGTTGCGTCATGGCGTAGTTTTTAAAGAACCAGAAAAAGGTAGTAACTATTACCGAAACGTACAAGCTGTGACAGTAACCTTGGAGAGATTCTCCGAAACTCTAAAACAGTTAATCAATCAATTATCCTAAAAGATTCCTCGATGTTGAAATCGATACTAGCAGATTTCTCTTGCTAACCATCCGATACAAAACCGAGACATCGAGTATTGCCGTTGGCTTTTACGAACTCCCTCACTTTGACAACCGTATCGAAAAAATCGCAAGTTACATGGTAGAACGGAGGTTTTCCGAAGCCTTAGCATGTGCAGAGGAACTTTACCAAACCCTCATCGCGCTAAAAACCGAGTTCGCAGAAAAGTGGAGAAAGTCTTTCGAGGCAATCAGGGGCAGCAAGCAGCTCTTCATCGCAGTATAAAGTAGCTGATAAACCAAATATAATTGCAAATAATTCTCAGGTTACCCGAGTTACCCAAGGTTACCAAACAAGTGTAACCGCCGAAAGCCTTGAGGGACGCGGATTCAAAGGTAATTTCGATACCGGTTACCTGGGTTACACCTAAATTTTTTGGAGGAAAAGGAAGCCAACTATTACCACCAACGGGGGTGCGTAGCGTGCAATCCCACGCCACAATAAGGGTTGACAGGGAGGACAAGCTAGCCGATGAAACCTTCGAGATCACCGGAATCTTAGAAAACAGGGAAACCGGACGAAGGTGGCTAAGGCTCGAGCTACCCAACCGAAATATCATCAAGAAAGTGGGCTGCTCCCCGAGGCAGATCCTCGCGGCGCTGACGGACCTGGGTGTGATCGTGCTGGATAAGAAGGCCCTGATAGAGCATTTGACCCGCGAGTTGTTCGAGAATAAGCCCCGGCTTCAGGTAACCTCGATTAAGCCCGGAAGCGACGACGAAACTTCCGTTTACGAGGAGTTCATTCGCTTCGTATGGCAAAATCTTGCCGAACTCCAGAAGGAGGATAACCTGACAAAAATAAGCTATTCCCCGGATGGGAAAAGGATTACGGTAACCATTAATGTCTCCACCATGCGGAGAGATTTCTTCGCCCGCACGGCAGGCATCCACGACAGGGAAACCCAGGACGCGATCCTCCGCTACTGGAGGGAGGAAGGCTGGCTGGAGACGCAAGCCAGCCAGGACCAGGACGGGAGACTTTCCGTCGTTGCATCCTTCTCCACGCGGGCCGGCAAGAAGTACGCCCGTGCTTTCAAAATCACCGTGCCAACTGAGGGATTGGATTATGCCGCGTTTGAAAACCGCAAGAATCGTGAGCAAATCTCCCTGGCGGAGACGTAGATTTTCCCCTGTGGCCCCTTTAGAGGAGATCTTCTTCGTGGCGGTGCACGAGTGCCTAGACAGGGATGAGGCACTTGCGGAAATCTCCGCTCGCGCGAGAGCCAAGGCGCCCGTCGCAGACGACCTCCAGGCCAATCCGAAAAAGATCCTACTCTCGGACATCCGCGAGGGACGGAGCGCATCGTGGTATGCCGCGGAAGCGGCGGCCCTCGCGGCGGATCTCCCCGCCGTGGCGGCCAGGCACAACGCCGCCCTGGCCAGGGCTGAACTGGAGCGCCGCAGGCGGGAGCAAGTCCGTGCGAAGCTACATGAACTGGCGAACCACCCACTGTTTTCTTCGCACAGCTCTGGAGAAGCCGTCCTCGCCCGCATCGCCGGGCGCTTCGGACTGATGTCGGCGGACCTCGACGGGAAGGGCCACGCTCCCCCTGCATGCGTGGATCCTCCCCACCTCGTCCGCGGCTACCCCGTAGCGAAGTACTCCCTGCGCGTCGTGCTCGAAGCGAGGCTGCCGGACGACGAGGTGGATCCCGAAGTGCTGGAAATTCTGGACGAGCAACAAGCACAGTGGGAAGCCAACGGCGACGGAAAGCGCGGCGGCAGATCTAAGGCGCAACTCGTGGAAGCGGGCCTCCTCCGGCCGGAGGAGCGGCTGACAAAGCTCCCCGGGGTAGGAGGGGGAGTAAGAAAGCGGGGAAAGATCACCGCCGTGTGGCGGCGGCTCGACGGCGGCGCCGAGGAAGTAGTGCTGTACGAGGATTGACAGAGATTGGCAGAAAGGGGATGGCAGAAATAGGAATAAAGATAGTTCTCCGCTACTTCTGCTGGGAGTGCTTCAGGAGCGAAATCTCCTTTAGCGAGTCCGCCCCGCCTGCATGCCGCAGGTGCGGCGGGAAGATGGAACTCGTGGCGGCCTGCGCGGTGGACGGGGCCAGCGCGGACAACCTGGTGCGGAAGGAAGTAACCTACGAAGCGGCGCGCCGCTACAGGACCCGACACCGTGCGGCGGCCTACGCTTGAAAGAGGGGAGGGAGGGAAAAATGGCAAAAGTGGCGAGCGTCAAAAATCCCCACTTCGGAGTTTGGCCCTCGGACGATGAGCAGTGCGCGGCGTCTGAATTCGCGGAAGCCGTGGACGAGCGGTCGGCGCAGGCGTTCGCCCTGGTGGAGGAACAGCAGATGGGGGCCGCGCTGGATCTGTACTACGACGACAGGTTTAAGCGCGAGCACCGCGTCGCGATAAAGTGGCGGGTTGTGGAATTTTCCCGACCCCGCCAGGAAAAAGACCCGTACATGTCGCCGCTGACGAAGGCGGAGGCCGAGAAGTTGCTCGGCCTGATGGGGATAGGCTTTTACAGGGTGTTGAGCACTTATTTGGCCGACTGGAGGAGCCTCGTGGACCGCGACGCCTGTCGCGTCCCGCACCCGTGTGCCCACTGCGTGGTGGCCAGGGTGCCGTCCGTCACTCGCTACAGGGACGGGAAGGGCAGACTGGTGTCGGAGGTGCAGACGGCGGCCAACATGCACCTGTTCTTCGCGATGGTCGGCGGGAAGTGGCGCCTCGTCAAGGCGGCGGTAGAGAGGGAAATCTAGGAGAGTCGGACACCTCTGCTATGTCAATCAAATATGTCAATCAAACAACCAAACGATTATGGAAAGGAGCGATTGGTTAATGAGTGCAAAAATTAAAGGTCTTTTCCCCACGCCCGTGGAACAAGAGGTACAGAGCAAGCCGGAATCGGTAGCACAGGAAGGACAGGGAAAGTTTGAACTGATGGTCGTCGAGGGTGAGGGGCACAGGAGCCTAGAAGAATTGATACGCACGAATTTCGGGGACGCCGAGTCGGTTTCCCTGTTCACCAGAGTGAAGTTCCCCCTCGGCGGGGCGACGAAGTTCAGGCTACCCAGGGAGGACGATCCCGACGTCATGGAGGACGTGCCGGAGATAGTCGGCGTCGTTTTGGACCATCATCGTGTGAATGCTTACTGGCCCGGGGAGTTCAAGGGCACGGGCAACCCCCCGCAGTGCTACTCGCCGGACGGCCTCCGCGGAGTGGGAGATCCTGGCGGTCCGTGTGCCGCGTGCAAGCTCAACCAGATGGGTAGCAAGGGTGATAACAGGAAGGCGTGCAAGAACATGTGGCGGTTGTACATCCTCCGGTCGGGAGAATTCTTCCCCGTAGTACTCTCCCTCCCGCCCACTTCCATCGGGCCCTTCAGGAAGTTCCTGAAAACCCTAACGGGCAAGTGGCTCGACATACATCAGGTGGTAGTCAGGATCGGCCTGAAGGAAGCGGTGAGCACCAGCAAGATACCCTACTCCAAGGCGGTCTTCACCGTGGTGGAAAAGCTACCGGACGAGGTAAGTGCCAGACTGAAAAGGTATGCCCAGGAGTTCAGAAACTTCCGCGAAAAGTACCTGGCGAGGAGGGACAGGGAAGCGGCTGTCGAGCTAGGCCTAGCGGAAGAGGTAGCCCAGGGAGATCCGGCCTTCGAGGACTTCCCGTTCTAGGTGCCAGCCCGCCCGGCGGCCGCGGGCGCGGCGCGGTCCCGTGCCCCGCGGGTGTGCCGTTTTTTTTCTGGAGGTGTCGGCCCGGACCTCGCTTCCGGTACCCCACGAACTGCGACGCCCCGGTTTTTCCCCGGGGCGCTGTATTTTTTCGCGGGGTGCGTGCCCGCCCCGCACTCCCCATCCTTTCTTCCCTCCCTGCATCGGCGCCCGGCAACCAACGCCGCCGGGCGCCTTCCTTTTTCCGCCGGGAAGAAGATAGACGGGGAGGGGGAAGATGGGGCTCAATGAGGCGCACAAGGAGAGGCTGAAATCGCACTACGGCATAGACCCGACGCACCCGGCGGTGGCGGGGATGGAGGCGGCCGGCCTCCTGCGCTCGGTCACGAGGGAGGAGGCCGCCGCCCTGCTGGGCGTGCCGCACGACGACCCCGGCCTGGAGTCGGGCGGCATCCTGCTGCGCTACCCGAACGACCCGGGCACCTTCACCATAAGGCTGGACGTGCCCTACCGCGGGAGGGACGGCAGGGAGCAGAAGTACAAGCGTCCGCTGGGGCAACCCAACCGGCTCTTCGTCCCGCCGGGGCTGGACCTGGACGGGACGCCCGAGGTCTGGATCACCGAGGGCGAGTTCAAGGCGCTGGCCGCCGCCCTGCGGGGCCTGCCCTGCGCGGCCCTCTCCGGGGTCTACAACTGGCGCACGGACACGAGCGGGGGCGACCCCGCCGCGGCGGCGGCCAAGCTGGCCGGCGGCGGGGAGACGTCCGCCATACCCGACTCCCACGCGCTTATCGAAGATCTCCGCCGGGACTGGACGGGGAAGCGGTTCGTCCTGTGGTACGATTCCGACATCACGCAGGAGCACCCCGCGTGGCCCGCCTACGGCCGCCTGGCCGAACAGCTCTACGCTCGTGGCGCCGCCAGCGTGAAGGTGCTCAGCCTGCCGCCCGTGCCTCCCGCGAAGGGCGAGAGGGAGGGCGGGGCGGCGGGCTGCAAGACCGGCCTCGACGACTACCTGCGCCGCAGGGAGGCGGAGGGGCACGACGCCGTCTCCGAGCTCCGCGCCCTGGCGGAAGGCGCCCCCGAGTGGGTGCCCACGGGCGAGGGCGCATGGCGCTATGCCCTGGACGCGCTGGCCTCAGGCGACCCAATCCGCATGAGGCGCGGCGCGGCGGCCGCCTTCGCCGCGGGAGGCACGGTCAGCCTGCAGGCGCTACTGAAGCGCCTCGGCATCAGGGGCGAACTGGCCAAGGCCCTCAAGGAAGATGCCGCCAAGGAGTTGGAAGCGATCCGGGAGAGGCAGGAGTGCAAGGTGGAGCACCCGGCGGAGAATGCCGGGACACGAACCATCACCTCCGCCTTCCCTCCCGCGAAGGAGGTGCTGCCCGAAAACTTCCCGTTCCCGCCGACGGGCAGGAAGAGCTGCTACTACGACATCCGGGAAGGCAGGGTTGTGAAGGTGTCGGTGGACGAAGAGGGCGGGGAGCGGGCGCACCCGGTTATCGACACCGTGGCCCTGCTGGTCAGGAGGCTCGACCCGGTGGAGCAGGACGCGGGCATAGAGAAGTGGACGGTGGCCTGGTGGGAGCGCGAGAAGTGGCGCTTCGCCGACGTGCCGGCGCGGTACCTGTTCGACCGCAAGCGCGTGGGCGAGCTGGTGGACGTCGGGCTGCCCGTGTCCTCGGCGGACATAGACGCCCTCATCGGCTGGCTGCACGCCCTCCGCTGCCTCGCCGTGCTCGGTCACCAGGGCGCGCCCGAACTGCCGACGGTGCGCGCCGTCTCGCGGTGCGGATGGCACGAGCTGGACGGAAAGCGCTTCTTCGTGCTGGGGAGGGAGATCCTGCTCCCGGATGCTTCCATCTGTGCCGACGCGGGCGACAAGGAGGAGATCCAGCCGGACGCCGGACTGCAGACGGACGCCGACATCGCCTGGGCGCAGGACATCTCCGCGCTGGAGAGGCAGATCCTGGCCTCCTTCCGCTGCGGCGGCGACCCCTCCGAGCACAGGCGCTTCCTGCTGGATGCCGCCGCGAAGTACCCGCAGGTAGCCTTCGCCCTGGGCTGCGCGGCCGGCGCGCCCCTCCTGCGGTTCGCCAAGGCCGCCGGGCTGGTGGACGTGTCGGGCTTCACCGTGGCGATGGTGCCGGTCAACTCGGGGCGGAGCAGGCACCAGGGGAAGACCGTCTGGAGCCAGGTGGTGGCGAGCCTCTACGGCTGGCCGGGCAGCGGTGCGGAGGGGCGGCTGAGGTTCGCCGACAACACCCGCGTGGCCATGCAGGTGCTCTTCGGCACGTGCTCCGACCTGACCGTCCACCTGGAGGACGTGCACAAGCTCATCGGGCGTCTCAGGAAAGGGGCGGGCGAAGAGGTGGACTACCTCCTGCACTTGGCCGGGCAGGGGATGGAGCGCGGGCGCGGCGCCAGGGCCGGCGGCGGGCGCAGGACGAGGAGCTTCCACGCCGTGGTGTTCGCCACGTCGGAAGTGGACTTCACCACACTGCTTCCGGCGGAGTCCGGCAGCCACGACCGGGTGGTGAAACTGCCGCCGCTCCTCCCCGAAGAGAGCGACGAGAACCGCCGGGAGGCCGAGCGCCTGCGGAAGCTGGCCATGTCCAGCTTCGGGCACGCGGGCCGGGAATACCTCGCCTGGCTGGTGCGGAAGGTGGCGGAAGAAGGAGAGGGCTTTATTCTCGAAGAAATCAAGCACTCGCTGGAAGAGCTCGATGAGACCCTGCCGACGGACCACAGGCGCGGGACGGCGGGCCGCCTGGCCTCGCGCGCGGCGGTGGCCCTTGCGGGCCTGAGCTTCCTCCTGCAGGCGCTGGGCGCGACCGAAGGCGAGGAGGACGCCTGCATGGAGTCCTTCCTGGCGGGGTGGGAGATGGCGCTGGAAAACATCCCCCAGGAGACGGTGGCGGAGCTGGCGCTAGCGGCGGTGCAGTCGTACGTCGCCCAGAACAGGGAAAGCATAGAGAACCTGCGGGAGGAGGACATAGAGCGGCCCCGCCCGCCCTCCAAATGGGTCGGCTCGGTGACGGAAGTACGGGATAAGTGCGGGCAGAAAGTCCGCGTGGTGGCCCTCACGGAAGCGGCTTTTGCGGAAGCGGTGAGCCGCGAACCGTTCTGCCTGGACAGCCACCACGCTCTGCAGGCGCTGGCGCAAGCAGGGCACGTGGTCACACAGGTGGAGAAGAGGCCGAACGGGAAGGAGGTCACCAGGTTCAAGCTGGGCGTGCGCGTGGCGAAGGTACTGACGCGGTGCGTATGCGTCCGCGCCGAATGCGTCTTGCCGGAAGAGAAGGAAGGAGACGAAATCCCCGATAAAACGTGGGTCGACGAAGAATGGGACAAGTTGTTCTAACTGTTACCCCCGCTGTTACCACACTGTTACCACTCGTGGTAACAGCGCAAAATGCCCTCGATGCTTACAGCCTCAAGGCTTTGAGGACATGGAAATTTCAGGCTGTTACCACAGGTGGTAACAGCCTCAAAGCCTTGCCGCTCTAGGCTTTAAAGGGATTTTTGTTGCCACTGTTACCACAAAAATTTTTTAACGGGATCTCTAGGATCTCTACACAATATATTTTTGCGTACAGGGGAAAGTCTCACTATTTTTCGCATAACTATATTCTTGCTTTTTTCTGTTCGCAAAAACATATGTTGCGCAGGTCCTATATATATACTTGTTAAAAAAAAGTGGTAACACCTCTCTCTCCAATAACCTTCTATCCCTACGGCCACAAGGTTTTGAGGGGTGTTACCACCTATGGTAACACCATTTACTGCCAAGTCCTAAAAGCCTTATGACTGTAAGGCCGAAAGGCTCTCCCCGCTGTTACCACCGTGTGGTAACAGGTGGTAACGACGGGTGGTAACTCTCATTGCAAAAGAAAAAGCGAGGGGGGGGGGGGGGATCAATCCCCCTCGCACTCCCCCAATTTTCTAAAGAGTAGTGTGAGAAAAATGGGTACGGTATTGGAGATCTTGCGTCGAAAGGGAATGCTGGAAGCCCAGCAGCAAGCTCGACCGCCATCTCAGGACCCGGACCGCGGTGCTGAAACCGGGTCCGAAAGCGAGCCAGCGGAGGCCCAGTCGGCCTTCCCCGACCGCGCGGCTTCGGTCCTCCTCTCCGCGCCCGGCCTGGTCCGCCGGGAGGGCCAGCTGAAGATGCTCCGCCTGCTGGCCCGGGTGCTCGCGGGAGAGCGGCAGGAGAGGCACGCGGCCGTCGAGGCGGGCACGGGCACGGGCAAAAGCTACGCCTACCTGGTGCCGGCCATGCTCTGGGCCGTAGAAAGCGGCCAGCGCGCGGTGGTGGCCACGGGCACGAAGAACCTGCAGGAGCAATTGGTCAAGAAAGACGCGCCTTTCGTGCAGGAGCTGATCTGGCAGGCCACCGGGAAGCGCCCCGCGGTAGCCGTGCTCTTCGGCAAGGCCAATTACCTGTGCCCGGCGCTCCTCGTCCGCCGCCTGGAGGAACTCTGGGCGAGGGCCAACGCCCTCCTCTCGGTCGGCGGCGTGCCGGACCAGAGGGACCAGGAGGAGCTGTGCTGGCTGGACGTGCTTGCCCGGTGGCTGGAGGATGGCGGCACCGGCGTGAAGGATCACCTGCCCGCCTGGCCCTACCTGCCCGGGACGGCGGAGGATCGCGACCAGTGGTGGGCCAGGGTCAGCGCCGCGGACGAGGACGCGGACTGCGCGGAGTGCCGGTTCAGGGGCGCCTGCGGCTTCCGTGCGGCCAGGGATGCGGCCGCGGCGGCGGACGTCGTGGTGGCGAACCATCACCTGGTGGTGGCGGACGCCCTGCTGAGGCAGGAGGCGGGGCTGAGCCTCTTTTCCGGGAAGGGCGCGAAGCCCCCGGCGGTGCTGGTGCTGGACGAGGCCCACGAGTTCTTGAAGGCCGCGCGCGAGGGCAGGGAGGTGGTGTTTTCCCAGCGGCGCGTGGCGCGCCTGCGCTCGGACGCGTTGTCCTTCCTGCGCGACCTGCACGGGTGGGCCATGCGGGCGGAGCAGTGGCAGGCGGGACTGTACGTGCGGGAGAAGCTGGACGCCGCGCGGGAGTGGGCGGGGAGGCGTTACGCCAACCTGGGGCAGCGCCTGGACGCCCTGTTTTCCTGGGCCCGGGAGCGCCTGGGCGAGCACGACCGCCGCCCGCTTCTGCCGGGCCACTCCCCGCCGGCTGCAGGCGTTCTGGAAGGGCTGGAGGAGTTCTTCTCGCCCGCGGCGGGCCTGCTGAGCTTCGCCGTGCGTGCGGCGGAGGCCGTCGAGTCCGCGGTGGAGGGCGACCGCGACCTGAAGCGGGAGTTCGCGCCCCTGAAGCGAAGGGCGGGCAGGCTGGTGGAGCGCTGGCGGGAGCTCAAGGAGGCCTTTAGGAGGGCGGTGCTGATGGAAAACCACTACCGCCTGGCCGGGCGGGATGGTGACGTGTGCTACGTCGAATATCCCGGCAGGTTCGCCGCGCACCCTGCCGACCCGGCGCCCTTCCTGCGTGACCTGTGGCGGCAGTACGGGCACGTGTTCCTCACCAGCGCCACGCTGTTCCCCTTCCCGCAGGGCCAGGGTTTTGAATGGTTCCGGGAAAGGTTCGGCTTCGAGGAGGGAGAGTTGGCAGCGGGCGTGGTGCCCAGCCCGTTCGACTACGAGCGTCAGATGCGGGCGGTGGTGCTGACCAACCCCGAACTGGCACCGCCGGGAAACGGCGGCGGGGACGGCGAAGAAACCGGGGAGCGGTACGCACGCCGCGTGGAAGCCCTGGCCAGGGCGGTGCTGAGGACGCTGGAAAAGGTGGACGGCGGTGTGCTGGCGCTGTTCACCAGCCGCAAAGAGATGCGGGACGTGGCCGCGCTGGTGGAGCGCAGCTTGCCCGCCAACCGCCTCCTGCTGGTGCAGGGCGGGGCAGGCCGGGCCGAGCTGCTGGAGCGTTTCAAAGAGCACGGTCGGGCGGTGCTCTTCGGCGTGGCCAGCTTCTGGCAGGGGGTGGACGTGCCGGGTGACGCACTCAGCGCCGTGCTCATCGCCAGGTTGCCCTTCCCGCAGCCGGACGACCCAGACGTGGAGGCGGAGTGCTGGCTCGCCGGGCGGGAGTGGTGGGCAAAGGTGTGCCGCCCGCTGGCGGCCCTGACCCTGCGCCAGGGCGTGGGGCGGCTGATACGCACCGAAACGGACACCGGCCTGGTAATCATCTGCGACCCCCGCGCGGCGGGAAGGCACAGGCGGTTTACCGAGGCGTGCCTGCCCGTGAGGCCGCTGGCGAAAATTCTGTGGTGGGGTTGAAGGGCATGGGCGTGAGGGAGTTTTTCGCCAGGAGAAGGGCGAGGGCGGCGATCCAGGCCTGCGGTGACATGGACGTCCCTATGGTGGGATTGAAAGGAGAAGAACTGGCGGTGGAATTCCGCGGCGGCGCAGGAACGCCTGTAGCGGGGCTGGAAAAGCGAGGAAAGAGCGTCGTTCCCCCCACCCTCTCCCTCTTCCACCTGGAGGCGTGGGCGAGGGAGCGCCGCCCGGATCTCCTCGCCCGGCTGAGGGCGGCGCAAAGGGCGGTGGAGGAGGCCTTCCTGCCCCACGAGGAGGAGGCCGCCTGGGCGGAGTTCGAGGCCGCGAAGGCCGCCCTGGAGCGGGCCTGGCGGGAGTGGATCATGGCGGGCGGCGGGGGCGGCCAGGATGCCCTCTTTCCCCAAGAAGAACCCCGCGGGGAGGGCGCGAAGGGCGCGCCCGAGGCGGACCGCGGGGCGGTTGGCGGCACCGCGCCGGGGCCCGCACCCGCGGCGCCAGCGTCCCCGGACCCCGCCGGGGCGGTTGCGGAAACCCCGCGGGTCCCTGCGCCGCCGCCCCCGGGCGGGGAGGGGGCCGCGCCGCCCGCGCCGAATGGAGATCCCGGAACGGAGGCGCCTATGGTGGGATTGAAAGGAAAGGAGTCGGAGGCGGTGCGGGACGCTACGGAAAAGGTGCAGCAGTCCCTCTTCCCGCCCGAACCGGGCGCCGCGCCGGGGGCCTTCCGCTCCCCGTGGGAAGACTGGCTCGACGCCGCGGAGGTCGCGCGCGTGCCCGACTTGGCCGCGTGGCGGGCGGCGCTGGAGGAGGCCCGCGCGGCGGGTGCCTGCGCCCTGGACACGGAGACCACCGGCCTCGACCCGCTCCAGAACCGGGTCCGGCTGATCCAGTTGGCCGTGCCACTCTACCCGGAGGGGAAGAAGCGCCTGGTGGCCGACGACTGGGTGAGCCCGGAATCCGGCGGCGGGGCGAGGGTGTACGTGCTCGACCTGTTCGCCCTGCCGCGGGAGGGGGACCGCCGGGAGGCCCTGGAGGCAGTGGCCGGACTGGTGGCGGACCCCGGCGTACTCAAGGTCGGCCACAACCTGAAGTTCGACCTGGTCTTCCTGCGGGCGGGCCTGGGCGGGCGGCGGATCCCGATGGAGCGGTTGTTCGACACCATGCTGGCCAGCCAGCTGGTCACCGCGGGGGATTTTGTACCGGGCGGCCAGTGGGAGAAGTGGTGCGCGGAGCGGGGCCTGCGCCCGGCCAGGAACGACCGCGGGCAGGAGTTGAAAGCCACCCGTGTGGACGCCCACGGCCACCTGGTGGAGTTCGAGCACGATAACCAGAAGGAGATCAAGCCCTTCTACCCGACGCACTCGCTCCAGCAGGTGGCCCACCGCCACCTGGAGGTGTGGCTCCCCAAGGACCTGCAGGCCTCTGACTGGCGCGGGGAGCTCTCGGAGGGGCAGGTGCGGTACGCCGCCCGGGACGCGGCGGTGCTCCTGCCGCTGTACGAGGTCCTGGCCCGCCTGCTGGTGCTGAACCGCCTGGTGGAGGTAGCGAAAATCGAGTTCGCCTGCCTGCCCGCGGTGGTGGAAATCGAACTGAGCGGCATGCCCTTCGACGCCCCCCGGGCGAGGGAACTCCTGGCGGCCGCCCGGGAAGAGGCGGCCCGGCACAGGGGGGAACTGGAGGCCCTGGCGGCGGGGGCGGGCTTCGTTCCCAGGCCGAAGAAGGGTAAGAGGATCGTAGCGGGCCTCAACCCGGACAGCTCCCAGGACGTGCTGGACTGCCTGCGCCTGCTGGCCGAGGGGGAGGGCCTGCTGGCAGGGGACAGGCTGAGCGTGGGAGGAGAAGAGTTCGACCTGGAATCGAGGGACGAGACGCTGTCCCGGCTGGCCTCCCGGTTGCCGGAGGGCAGCCCCCTGCGGAGGTTCGCGGAAGCGCTGAGGGCCTACCGCGCGGCTAAGAAGCGGGCGGACTTTTTGCAGAAGTGGCTGGAACTGCTGCACCCCGCCACGAACCGCTTGCACCCGGACCTGCGGCAGATCAACCCCCAGGGCGTGGGGCGTTTCAGCGCGTCCAACCCAAATCTTCAACAGTGTCCCCGTGGCTCCGACATCCGCCAGCTCTTCCGGGCGTCGGAAGGTAAGAAGTTGGTGGTGGCGGACTACTCGGCCATCGAGATGCGTATTATGGCCCAACTTTCCGGGGACAAGACCATGCGGGAGGCTTTCCTGGAGGATGTGGACATACACAGGTTCACCGCGGGGAGGATGGCGGGCAAGGCCCCGGAGGACGTGACCAAGGAGGAGCGCCAGGCGGCGAAGGCTTTCAACTTTGGACTAATTTATGGTATGCAAGGAATTACTTTACAACTCTATGCCGAGACCAGCTACAACGTGAAGATGACCCTGGGGGAGGCCGAGGCCGCCCGCGAGGCTTTCTTCCGCACCTACCCGGCGGTGGCGGCGTGGCACGCGGAGCAGGCGAGGAAGGGCCGTGAGAGGGGCTTCGCGGACTACTGGCAGCACGACTTCGGGCAGGGATTCCACCGGGAGAAGCGCCCCTGGGTGCGCACCCTGGGCGGCAGGCTCCGCGTGTGGCCCACGGTGCGGGAAGAGGGCAGGGAGGGCCCCTACCTCCGCAAGGCCGGGGCGTTCACGGAACTGTACAACACGCCAGATCAGGGTACAGGGGCCGATATGGTAAAATGTGCTATGGCCCGGCTTTATAGGGAGTTGCTGAAGCGCGGTTTGGAGGACGTGAAGTTAGTGGCCACGGTGCACGACGAACTCGTGCTGGAAGCCCCGGAGGAACTGGCGGAGCAGGTGGCAGAGCTTTTGGGCGCGGCGATGGAGTTAACCGCCTCCCGCTTCCTGCCAGACGTCCCGGTGGAGGTAGAGGCGGCGGCGTGCGAGACCTGGGCGGAGAAGTAACGCGGTTCCTTGACGGATCCGGCTTCCGGCG
>NZ_AUBR01000063.1 GCF_000429345.1 Desulfovirgula thermocuniculi DSM 16036
TTCGCTCTGCGCAAGAATTTCCTTCATCCTGCGGAGGTGGTATTGAAGCTCCATCCTGGCTGCTTCTGCCCCCTCCCTTATGCCTATGGAGGTACTGGCCTTTTCTTTTAAAAGCTCGGCATGTCTTTGCCCAATGCGGTTATGGGTGGCCTGTCTTAAAACAGCAGCTATTTCTTCCACCGACCTTGCCACAATATCGGCCGGAAAGGGGAAACTTTTCAAGGCCGCCATGGCTGCATTGCCTTTAACAGACCCAAAAACTTCCCGAAATTCCGGAAAGTACAGGTCCACGATAATGTTAATTTGGGCCTCGGTTTGCTGCTTCTCTTTGTTTAGCTGCTCCCGGAAGTTAACGAGACGGCGGATCTCGGCAATGACGCCTTGTGGAATGTTCGGGATGACGAAGCGCCCATCTCTGGCCAGGCGGGCAATCACTCCGGCGTCTTTGTCATCCCGCTTAGTCGGCGAGTTGTCGTCCAGTTCCTTGGCTTTTTTGACGTGGTGCGGGTTGACCAGGACTACCGTAAACCCCTGCTTTTCTAAGGCACGAGCTAGGGGGATCCAGTAATGGCCGGTAGGTTCCATGGCCACCAACACTGTGGATAGCCCGTGCTTAGATTGGACTGCTTTAATTTGCTGGACTAGATCACCAATGCCGGATATGGTATTCTGGAATGGGAACGGCTTGTGCAGTCCCTCCCCCCGGAAGTTAACCATTTGGGCGTAGTGGGTGTGCTTGGCTATGTCTACACCCACAATCAGGGTTTCGGGTGTGACCATAGCCAGCTTCTGGGAAAGGGGATTGTACATTGCTGATCCCTCCTGGTATTGGTGGTTTTGGTTGTGCCACTTACACCATACCAGGATTTTTTCTTTCCCTCAACGCCCACTACTCCCGATTACAGGAATGCTTTTAGAGTGTGCTTAACAGGGTAAAGTGTTACAGGTTATCAGGGGAACGGAGGTATATTGCCTTGCAGGATAAATCGACCTTTTCTAAGTTAAAAGAAGCCGAGCGAGAGGTGCGGAGGAATTTAATTCTTGACACGGCGGTTAAAATTTTTGCCGAGCGGCCTTTTGAAAAGGTCAGCTTAAGGGAAATTGCCGCCGCGGCGGGTATTTCGCCGGCTTCTATATACCGCTATTTTGCAGACAGAGATGACCTCTTTGTGGAAGCATTTATACGAGAGGGAAAAGTGCTACTAAGTTACTTGGAAGAGCTTTTTACAGGCACGGGCATGGTTAGCCTTGAAAAGATGGCCGTTGCCTATATCGATTTTTTGTTTGATCACGACACCTTTTTTAAAATGATGACCTATTTTATGATGAGCGGTAAAATAAGCAAGGAGTCCTTAGTTAAGTTAAACGAAATGGCGCGCCAAATTTTGAACATTTTTGATCGCGCTTTCCTCGGGCATGGTATAAAAGAAAACGTGCGGCTCTATTCCCATGTCTTCTTTGCTTCTTTAAACGGTATCATGATCACCTTCCGTAATTACCCGGGAAGAAAACCTAAAGAAGTGCGTCACCACATGCACAGGCTGGCCTCCTTTCTGGCCGGGCACTTCATCTCTCAATAAAAAAACCGGGCCGGGGAGTGGCCCGGGAAAAGAAATTTTAGCGCATTTCCCTTAAAACGTTCTTTAGGATTTTTCCCACGGCGTTGCGGGGTAAGGAATCGACGAAAACAACCTCTTTTACGCATTTGTATCTGGCCAGGTTAGCCAAACAGGCATTTTTAACATCCTCTTCTGTTAGTGCCGAACCGGGAGCCTTTACAACATACGCCCGCGGTACCTCTCCCCATTTTTCATCGGGAATGCCAACTACGGCAACTTCCAGGACTCCCGGCAGTGAACCTATAACCCTTTCCAGTTCGGCAGGATAAATGTTTTCTCCCCCGCTAATGATCATATCTTTTAAACGGTCGATTACATATATAAAGCCTTCATCGTCAATTTTGCCTAGGTCGCCGGAACAGTACCAGCCGTCCCTCAGGACCTTCGCTGTGGCCCCGGGATCGTTCCAGTATCCCTTGAAGACTTGGGGCCCGGAACAGGCGATTTCCCCTATTTCACCCGCTGGCAGTTCCGCGCCGGTTTGGGGGCAGAGAATTTTTACCTTTCCGTGAAACACGGGCTTACCGGCCGATGAGCGCTTCTCCATGCCCATTTCCGGGGTCCAGAAGGTGACAGCACCAGAATATTCCGTTATGCCGTAAACCTGTAAGACGTTGATATTTCTCTCCCGGTAAGCATCTATTAGACCGGTTGGCACCGCAGAGCCCCCGCAGATAAAGTAACGGAGGTTTAGTTTTTCCCTGGGGGGAAGATTTGGTGCCTTTAACATTAGAGCCAGCATGGTCGGCACAGACATCATGATGTTAATTTCTTCGTTTACAATTGTTTCCCATACCTGCAGGGGATCGAAGCCGGGCAAAAATACGGTGGTACAGCCCTGGTATACGTTGGTTATAATGGGGGCCAGGCCGCCGATATGGAACAACGGCGCTACGGAGAGAAAACGGTCGCGGTAGCGCCAGTCAATGGTGCGTGTAATGCCAATGGCTGCCCAGATGAGGTTGCTGTGTGATAGGGTGGCCCCCTTTGGCCTGCCTGTTGTGCCCGATGTATACATGATTAACGCCGGCCACTCACCGCCAACCATTGTTCCGGGCTCGCCGTCACTTTGTTCCTGTAGCTGGTCTTCTAGTTCACTGGTTGAGAGCCAGATTCTTGCCGCCGCGGAGCCGCGGAGCGCTTCTACGGTGGTGCTGAACTCTTCTTCGTATATCAAGACTGCCGAGCCGGAATGGCTGAGGATATAACTTATTTCAGGAGCAGCCAGGCGCCAGTTTAAAATAACCGTAATGGCGCCGATTTTAGCAGCAGCAAAGAGAACGGTGGGAATGTAATGGTTGTTTCTGCAGAGGATCGCTACCCTGTCTCCCTGCCCTATGCCGGACATTTTTAAAAAATTGGCACATTGATTTACACGGCGGTTAGCCTCGTGAAAACTAAATGAATATCCCGGTCCTTTAAAAGCTTCCAAGTTGGGCGATAATAGGGCACGGTGACTAATTAACTGGCCCATGTTCATTTTGAAATCCCCCTTTCTACTTCTACCAGTGCCTGCTCCTGATAGGTGTTGAACAGCTCACTGCAGAAGAAATCCCACTCCGCGGCAGTTTGCATACCTTCCGTGGTAAGATCGTTGAAGAAAGGCCTGGATAAAAATTGCTTTAGCTTTGCGCTGAGTTCTTTTACTTTATCGGCGGGTGCACCGCGGAGAAGATCGGCAACAAACTCATCTGGGTTATACCAACCGGCTGCCCTGGCCAAGTCGCGGTAAATTTGGGTGAGCAGGACATTTCGCGGCCCTTCCCACAGCTCGTTTACCACTGCGTCGCGGAAAAGGCGCGGCAGCGACGAAAAATCCTCAATGACCCCATGCCCGCCGAAAATGCTGATTGCTCTTCTTAAAACGTCTACCGTTTCCTGCGCAGCCGTAATTTTTTGCAAGAGGATGAGCTCACGTAACTGGAATTTTTGCTTTCTCAACGCCGGAGGCTCGTTCTCTTTTGCCAGGCCTGCCTGCAGTTTACATCCAAGACTTACAAAAAGATTGTATACTTTAAAGGCTCCTGCCAGCGTTCTTTGGGCGGTTCGGGTAAGCTGGTTTAACTGGTGGGCGACGAGGGAGAATTGTTTTATCTTTGAACCAAATGCCTCGCGGAACTCGCTGTACAGCGATGCTTCGCGCACCGCCCGCGTCATGTATGCGGCACTGGCTATTCCCACGGCCAGCCTGGAGAGGGTCAGGACTATTCCTACGGCCACCGCCACACCGCGGTTGGGTGGCCCTACCGGGTAGGCCAGCGAGCCCTCAAAGTCTATTTCCGCCGTTGGCAGCTCGCAGGTGCCCAGCTTCCACTTAAGGCGATTAATGTAATAAGCATTACGCTTTTTACGAGGCTTCCCTAAAGGCAACCATAAGGGGACAATAAAGGTACTTACCTTTTCACTTCCCCTGATTTTAGCCGTCACCACTGCATAATCGGCATGGGCCGCAGAGCAGAAAAACTTGTTTCCGTACAGCCTGAAATACCTGCCCTCGGGCACTGCTTCCAGCAGGTTGGCCGGGATATCAGAACCTCCCTGGATTTCCGTCATGAACTGGGCTCCAATGCCGAAATCTCCGTCGATGCCTTCTCTGCAGTGGCGCAAAATAAAGTCCAGTTCCGGGTAGCCGTGATCGGGGAAGTGCTCGATGAGGGCAATTAAGCCTTCCGTGCAGGCTATGGGGCAGAGCACGCCCGCTTCTCCGAGCTGGTGCAGGAGATACTGCTTGACAAACCTTTCCCAGGGAGTGGTCTGGGCGGTAAAAAGCCCTTCGCCGAAAATTTCCTTTTCCAGCAACTCTGTCTGTGCCGGGCGCACAATACGGTCAATGCGCTCGTTGTAACCGTTATAATGAAGTAGATAGGGGTGTAGTTGGGGGCGGGCAATTTCCTCGGACATCTGCCGCCATCTGAGGGACACTTTGGGGGAAAACTCCAACAGCTTCTTGTCCAGGGTTTCCCATTCATCTGGGGCATATTTCTGGATTAATTTTTGCAGGAAGGAGTCATCCCGGTAGAAATCGTAGCCGTCCCGCTTCTGGATAAAAGCCTCAAAAGAATACGGGTTCTTCTGGACGATCATGTTTACGCCTACCTCCCCTCTTTGTTTTTGCTTCCATTATAGTAATCATCAATCACGAGAGTCAACACTGTTTACCTAAAAGAACATAAATTATACTAGGGTGGTGTTATTTATAAGTTCGGGCCGGGAGCTCGTCCTGGAGATCACCGATTTAAACCACGCCGGGGAGGGTGTGGGGCGGCACGACGGCCTGGTGGTTTTCGTGCCCTTTGCCCTGCCCGGCGAGCGCGTGCGGGCGGTGGTGGAGGAGGCAAGAAAAAGCTACCTGCGTGCCCGCCTCAAAGAGCTGCTCTCTCCCTCGCCCCACCGCGTTACGCCCCCCTACCCCTTCTTCGGCTCCTGCGGGGGCTGCTCCCTGCAGCACCTGGACTACGACGGCCAGCTACGCTTCAAGGAAAAGGTGGTGGAGAACGTCCTTTTACGCCTGGGCAGGCTGGGGGAGGTGCGCGTGCGGGGTACCCTGGGCATGGAGGAGCCCTGGGGCTACCGCTGCAAGGTGCGCTTTCACGTGGTGAGGGAGGGCGGGCGGCCGGCGCTGGGGCTGTACGCGCCCAGCTCCCACGCTCCCGGCTATCTCGCAGGCAAGGGCCCCTGCCTCATCCTGGACAGGCGGCAGAACGCCCTGGTCCGCGCCCTGGGGGACCTGCTGCAGGAACGCTTTTCCGGTGTATGACCGTCTAAAAAAAATGGAAAAGCAGGTCAGAGGTTGAGGGTGGTTGATAGAATGAAGCAGCAAGTTAAAATGGACAATCTGTCTAAAGCACTTTTTGAGGCATCTTACGAGGCCTTGGTTTTGTTTAGTAAAGAGGGGCGGGTTTTAGCCTTAAATAAATCGGCACAAGACTTGGGTGATAAAAGCTTTTGGGAAAAAATCTGGTCGCAAAGAGTTGGCTCCCTTGTTGCTACGGGTATTCCGATTTATCGTACGGAGTTGGCCATAGGGGATGCGGTGTTGCAGTGCTCCTGCATTTCTATAGGCGAAGAAGGCTTTCTTTTGGTAGGCCACGATGCGGCGTTAGAGAGGAAATTAAGAGATTGTGAAAAGATCCGCCACATCCTGCAGAGCATCTTGGACAGCGCCTACGAGGGCATCGTGGTAGTGGACGAAAAGGGTATTATTACTATGTTTAATCAGGCCTACTGTGATTTTCTGGGCGTTAAGCAGGAAGAGATGATCGGCAAGTTTGTAGCCGATGTGATAGAAAACACACGCATGCACATCGTGGTGAAAACTGGCGTGCCGGAGTACCGCCAAATCCAGCGCATAAAAGGTCACGACATGATCTGTGACCGTATACCGGTCAAGCAGGACGGCAAAATCATCGGGGCGGTTGGAAAGGTGCTCTTTCGGGACGTCCGGGAAGTGGAAGAACTACTCTCGCGAACGGAACAGTTAAGGCAAGAGTTGGAGTATTACAAAACCGAGTTGCGGCGTCACCAGCAGACTCGTTACTCCCTTGAGAACATTGTGGGGCAGAGCCGGGCCATAAGTGAGCTTAAAGATCTGGCGGTAAAAATTGCCCGCAGCAACTCCACCGTCCTTTTGCGCGGTGAAACCGGCACGGGCAAGGAGCTTTTTGCTCACGCCATCCACAACGCTTCCCAACGAAGCCAGGGTCCATTTATCAAAATCAACTGTGCGGCTATCCCGGAGGGTCTCTTAGAATCGGAGCTTTTCGGTTATGAGGAAGGAGCCTTTACCGGGGCCAGGAAGGGTGGTAAAACGGGCAAGTTTGAACAGGCTCACGGAGGGACCATTTTCCTGGACGAAATCGGTGAAATGCCTCTGGCCATGCAGGCAAAACTGCTCCGGGTTTTGCAGGAAAAGGAAATTGAGCGCGTGGGCGGCACCCGTCCAGTGAAAGTGGACGTGCGGGTAATTGCTGCTACCAACCGCGACCTGGAAGCCCTGGTACGTGAAGGTAAACTTCGCCAGGACCTTTTCTACCGCCTTAATGTTATTACGTTGGAAATACCCCCTTTGCGTCAGCGCCGTGAGGACATACCGTGCTTGGTGGAATTCTTTCTAGAAAAGCTGGGGCTCGCCCTGGGTTGCGGGAAAAAGAAGATCAGTTCAGAGGCCATGTCCATCCTCATGCAGCACAGCTGGCCGGGCAACGTGCGGGAGTTGGAGAACGTTATTGAGCGAGCGCTGAACGTGGTGGACGGCCCGGAAATCCTGCCCTGTCACCTGCCCTATTACCTGCGTGATGCCGGGTCCGGCGGTCGCCTTTTGCCCACTTTAAAGGAGGCCGTGGCGGCAGCGGAGCGGGATCTGATCAAAAAAGCCCTTTCCCTGGCCAGGGGCAATTGCCTGGAAGCGGCCCGCCTGCTAGGCGTGAGCAAATCCACTTTTTATGAAAAGGTTGCGCGGTACGGGATCTGCAGAGGCCTTTCCGAAAAGTCGGAAAAGATGTCCACATTTCCGGAAAAGGCTATGCACAGTATAGGGTAAGCTGTTCGACATAAATTTAATATCTTTTTGTCTAACTATCTTTTCCGAAAATTCGGAAGCGGCCTTTAGGGAGGCCGTTTTTTTTACGCCTTGTTTCGGTTGCACAGGAGTTGCATAAGGAATGCGAAGGACATGCCCGGGAAAGCCGGAGCTGAATTAATTTGAGGGGGAGTGGTTTTATGGAAAGCGCTGTCAGTATTTTCTTCATCCTCCTTAGCTTGGGCCTTTTAATGTTTCTTGCCTACCGCGGCTGGTCGGTAATACTCATGGCCCCGGTTTGCGCCTTGCTGGCGGCTGCTGCCAGCGGGCTCCACGTTTTGCCCACCTATACTGAGCTTTTCATGGCTAAAACCGCAACGTACTTTAAAAACTTCTTTCCCCTATTCATGCTGGGTGCCGTTTTTGGCAAGGTAATGGAAGACTCTGGTGCCGCTCGGGCCATTGCCAGCGCCGTGGTGCGTTCTCTAGGCAGGGAGAGGGCCATACTCTCCGTGGTGCTGGCCTGCGCCATTCTCACCTATGGCGGCGTGAGCCTTTTTGTAGTAGCCTTTGCAGTTTATCCCTTTGCTGCCGCCCTTTTTAAAGAAGCGGGGATTCCCAAGCGGCTCATTCCTGGCTGCATTGCCCTGGGTTCCTTTACCTTTACCATGGTGGGCCTGCCCGGTACACCTCAAATTCAGAACATGATCCCCACCAGATATTTTGGCACCACTGCCTATGCGGCGCCGGTCACCGGGATTATTTACTCACTTATAGTTTTTGTCGCCGGCGTAGCCTGGCTGGAGTGGCGCCGCCGCAAAGCTATGGCGGCAGGGGAGGGCTATGGCCAGCACACGAAGAACGAGCCAGCAAATGATAACTCGGACAAGCTACCCAGCGTGTGGCTTTCCCTCCTGCCCATGGTGGCGGTACTTGTGCTTAACTTTATCCTCACCCGGGTCTTTAAAGACTTGAACCCGGAGATCATGAAGCCTTTTGCCGGTGCCAGCCCCATCGCTCAGGTGGCTCCTACCTGGGCCTTAATCGTAGCCCTAGTGGTAGGTATTGTCATGGCCATTCTTTTTAACTGGCGGACTATGAAAGATAAATATGTGGCCAGCTTGAACCAGGGCACCTTGGGCTCTCTCCTGGCCATTTTAAATACGGCTTCCGAGGTGGGCTACGGGAATACCATTGCGGCTCTCGCCGGGTTTAAAGCCATAGCGGCCGGCCTTCTGTCCATCAAGCTGGGCGGCACGCCGCTGGTTTCGGAGGCATTAACGGTAAACGTCCTGGCGGGCATAACCGGCTCCGCCTCTGGTGGCATGAGCATTGCCTTGGAAACGATGGGCAAGCAGTACCTAGAATGGGCGATGAACATTGGCTTGAGTCCAGAACTCTTGCACCGCGTGGCGGCTATGGCTTCCAGTGGTTTTGACACCCTGCCCCACAACGGGGCGGTCATCACCCTGCTGGCCATTTGCGGTCTTACCCACCGTGATTCTTACCTCGACATATTTATGGTGGCCACAGTAATTACTTTTGCCACAGGCTTCCTTCTAGCCCTCCTGGCACCTGTCATTGGCATTGTATAGCAAGGAGCGGGGCGCCTTCAAAAAGGTGCCCCGCCTACCGAATTCAAGGAGGAGGTTTTCGATGGCACCAAAGTTTTTATCAGCCGACGAAGCTGTACAGCTGGTTTTTGACGGCGCCACCATTGCTTTTGGCGGTTTTGTGGGCAACGGGCACCCGGAAGAGCTTACCGCTGCCCTAGAAAAGAGGTTTCTGGAAACTGGTCGGCCCCGGAACCTTACGCTCGTGTATGCAGCCGGTCAGGGGGACGGGGACAAGCGGGGGTTAAACCACCTCGGCCACGAAGGGCTGGTGAAGAGGGTCATCGGCGGCCACTGGGGCCTGGCTCCCCGCCTGGGCAAGCTGGCCGTTGAGAATAAAATCGAAGCCTACAACTTCCCCCAGGGAGTCATTTCCCAACTTTTCAGGGAAATAGCAGCCGGCCGTCCTGGCCTGATCACACACGTGGGGCTGAAAACATTCGTGGATCCGCGGCTTTCCGGCGGCAAGTTAAACGAGGTTACCAGGGAAGATTTGGTGGAAGTTATCAAGCTTGCGGGCAGGGAGTGGCTCTTTTACCGATCCTTTCCCGTTAACATTGCTTTTTTGCGCGGCACCACGGCCGATGAAAAGGGTAACATCAGTATGGAGAAGGAGCCTGTTTACCTGGAGGCGCTGGCCATGGCCCAGGCAGCCAGAAACAGCGGAGGCATAGTGGTGGTCCAGGTGGAGCGCGTGGCCAGGGCAGGTACCTTAGACCCACGGCTGGTCAAAATACCCGGCATTTTGGTAGACGTAGTGGTGGTTGCCCGGCCAGAAAATCACCACCAGACTTTTGCCGAAATCTATAACCCTTCATACACTGGTGAGTTAAAGATACCGCCGGCCCAATTGCCCCCAGTTCCTTTAGATGAGCGAAAAGTAATATGTCGTCGGGCGGCCCTGGAGCTAGTACCCGGGGCAGTGGTCAACCTTGGTATCGGCATACCCGAAGCAGTAGCTGCAGTTGCAGCAGAGGAAGGGATTAGCGATTACTTGACCCTTACCGTAGAATCCGGTCCAATTGGAGGAATTCCCGCGGGGGGGTTGAGTTTTGGTTGCAGCGCCAATCCCGAGTGTATCGTCGATCAACCTGCGCAGTTTGACTTTTACGATGGCGGAGGTCTTGCTCTAACCTGCCTGGGCATGGCCCAGATGGATGCGCAGGGAAATGTGAACGTTTCTAAATTCGGTCAAAGGGTGGCTGGTGCCGGCGGCTTCATTAATATTTCCCAGAACGCGAAAAAAGTCATTTTCTGTGGAACCTTTACTGCCGGAGGTCTGGAGGTAAAAGTAGGGGGAGGTCGACTGGAAATAATTCGGGAGGGTCAGATGCCCAAACTATTGCCGCAGGTAGAGCACATTACTTTCAGCGGAGAATATGCCCGGGAAAAAGGACAGAAGGTCCTCTATGTAACTGAAAGGGCCGTTTTCGAGCTTCGTCCCGACGGCCTTTTCTTGGTGGAAATTGCTCCTGGTGTGGACCTCAAAAAAGACGTACTGGACCGGATGGGGTTTGCACCCCAAATTGCCTCCGAACTGAAGATAATGGAGGAAAGCATTTTTGTTGATGCCCCCATGGGCTTGAAAAGTCGCCTGGGCCTGTAACCCAACCGTAACCGGTAGAATAGAAAATAAAATCTGGCTGCAGAATTTCCCGTGGATTCTGGAGGTGCATGGTTTTGGGGGAAGAAGTGGTTATTTTGAGCGCGGTACGCACGGCTATTGGTTCCTTTGGTGGTACGCTGCGTGAAGTCCCTGCTTTTGAGCTAGGTACCCTGGTAATTCGCGAGGCCCTAAAGCGGGCCAGGATAAGGCCCGAGCAGGTAGACGAAGTTATTTTCGGCAACGTTTTGCAGTCCGGCCAGGGGCAGAACCCGGCCAGGCAGGCGGCTGTGAGGGCGGGCCTCCCCGTGGAGGTGCCCGCCGTGACCATAAACCAGCTATGCGGCTCGGGCCTGCGGGCCGTGAACCTGGCGGCGGACCTTATCAGCGCCGGTGAAGCAAGGATAGTGGTAGCCGGGGGCATGGAGAACATGTCCTGGACGCCGTATGCGGTCTTTGGCGCGCGCTGGGGCAACCGCATGGGTGATGCCGGATTGATTGACCTCATGCTGCGGGATGGCCTTGTCGATGCCTTTTATAACTACCACATGGGTATAACGGCCGAAAACGTGGCATCCAGGTATGGTATCACTCGCGAAGAGCAGGATCAGTTTGCCTGCGAGAGTCAGCACAAAGCGGAGCAGGCCATAAAAAGTGGTCGCTTCCGCGATGAAATCGTGCCAGTAGAGGTAATAAGGAAAAAGGGGGAAGTATTTGTTTTCGAGCAGGACGAGCACCCCCGCTTTGGCACCACCTTGGAGGCCCTGGCCAGGTTAAAGCCGGTATTTAAGGAAGGCGGCACTGTGACGGCAGGGAACGCTTCGGGCATCAACGACGGGGCAGCGGCCCTGGTAGTGGCGGCTGCCTCCGTGGCTCACGAGCTTAACCTGAAGCCACTGGCGGTGATCAGGTCCGGCGCTCACGCGGGGGTCGACCCGGCTCTAATGGGCATAGGGCCTGTGCCAGCTGCACTTAAGGCTTTAAAGAAAGCAGGGCTCAGGTTGCAGGACCTAGACCTCATCGAGCTGAACGAAGCCTTTGCCGCACAGAGCCTGGCGGTTATCCGGGAGCTGGAGCTTGATACTACAAAAGTCAACGTCAACGGGGGGGCCATTGCCCTCGGACACCCCATTGGGGCCAGCGGGGCAAGGATACTGGTCACCCTACTCCACGAAATGGCAAAGCGTGGTAGCAAGTACGGTCTAGCCGCCCTTTGCGTAGGGGGAGGCATGGGCGTGGCCACAGTGGTGGAAAGAATAGCGTAGACTTTGCAAGGGGAGGTTTGCGATTATGCGTTTAAAAGATAAGGTGGCCATCATTACCGGCGGGGCCAAGGGAATTGGCCGGGAAACGGCCCTTTTGTTTGCACGTGAAGGAGCGAAAGTGGTCATTGGTGATTTTGATGAAGAAGCTGGCCGGAAGACCCTAGAGGATATTTTAGCTCTGGGAGCGGAAGCCCTTTTCTGTAAGGTGGACGTGACCGACCGCGTGAGCGTAGAGGAAATGGTCAAAAAAACCAAGGAGCGCTTTGGCCGTGTCGACATCCTTATCAACAATGCCGGTATCACGGCAGATGCCCTCCTAACCAAAATGACCGACCAGCAGTGGGATAAGGTTATCGACGTAAACCTCAAGGGAGTTTTTCTCTGTACTCGGGCGGTAGCTCCGGTGATGATCGAGCAGGGTTACGGGGTAATACTCAACGCTTCTTCTGTGGTAGGCGTTTACGGTAATATCGGCCAGACCAACTACGCGGCCACCAAGGCGGGAGTGATCGGGATGACCAGGTCTTGGGCAAAGGAACTGGGCAGAAAGGGCATCCGCGTCAACGCCGTGGCACCGGGTTTCATCATGACGGAGATGACCGCCCGGGTTCCGGAGAAGATTCTGGAACTGATGAAGGAAAAAACTCCCTTGGGCCGCTTAGGCCAGCCTCGAGACGTGGCGGCGGCTTACCTGTTCCTGGCCTCGGATGAAGCATCCTTTATCAATGGGCAGGTTCTAGGAGTAGACGGCGGCCTGGTCATATAAACCGGTCAAGGAAATCCATTACAAAGAAAAACCCTATCCTTAACTATTAATCCCGCGGCTGGCAGGCCCGTCTGACGGGTAGCTTACCGCTGGATTTTTGCTTTTGCAGCGAGGTACGTGGAATTAAAACGGATCAGGCCTGGAAACATGAGGCAACTTTGTATATAAGGGGATTGTACATTGCTGATCCCTCCTGGTATTGGTGGTTTAGCTTGTATCACTTATACCCTACCAGGATTTTTTCTTTCCCTCAACGCCCACTACTCCCAATTACAGAAATAATTCTCGAAGGGCATACCTCGGAAGATAAAAGCATCTGTACTGCTTGCCTCCTGGGTGGGTTCCTACAGGAAAAGCCAATAATTGACGAGGATACGGCTAGACGCGCCCTCGGAGAATTCGAATGAGATTCATAGGCCGACCCACATGTCCGGCTTTTCCTTTCCTAACAGTGGCCGGTCGCGAAATTTGAGCAATTGAAGGTCAAATAAAGTGGGCATTAACAGGACTAATAAGACTTATGAAGAAAGTATTTTTGTCCCTATGGCAAATTTCCCTTTGGCTACATCCCTGAAACCTGAAGCGGGGTTTAGTATCAAGATAGATAAGCTTGTTCGGCACATCGCTAACTTGCAAATACCTTATTACATTAGAATGGCGTTAGATAGCCGTGTGCGGGAAAATCGCATATACAAAGTGAGGGGCTACTTGGTATATTCCCACACCCCTATGTTTTAGCGGAGCAGATGATTCGTCTTAGAAGGATACTTGCCTGCAAGAAGAGAAGTCATCCGGCCTTACAAAGCTTGTACTGCTTCTGTTCGTTTGCTTGATTCTGGCTTGTACCAAACTCTATAAGGTATACCTCATGCTTAGACTGGGGGTTTCAGTCCATTTTCCAAGAAGTCGAAAATTGTATTAAGAGCTGCTGCGGGCACCTCTTTTCCTTCCCATAGTGGCCAGCGCATACCAGTAAATATGTTGATGGCAATGAGGCAATATGCTAATGCTTCAGGCTCAGCGGGACGGATTTCTCCCTTTTCTATAGCTTCAGCCAAACGTTTGGCATATCTTTCAGCAAAACTTTTATAATACCACTTAAACAAGTCTTCGTCTACCAGTTCGAGATCACGCAAGAGGCGGTACAGATTGCGGTGCTTTAGGATGAACCTGTGAAAAGCTAACATTCCTTGTTTTTCTGCTTCGATTCGGTCAGACAAGTGTGCAACGGCCATCTGAACATTTTTCCTCACCTCGTGGTGCAGATGAAGGATAAGGTGCCTAAAGATATCTTTTTTTGTTCTAAAGTATAGATAAAAAGTTCCCTGAGCAACCCCTGCTCTGGTAATGATATCAGTAACAGATGCTTCGAAATACCCCTTCTCACCAAAAACCTCCTCCGCTGCCTCTAACAGTCTACGAAAAGTTGCCTTTCCTCTAGCAGTTTTCGGTTTATTTACGCCTTCCAATAACTCTTCTTTTAAATTAATTGCTGACACATGATTCACCTCTTAAACCCTAAAATCTTTTTGAAGAGAAGCTTTTTTGAACACTATTCGTGTCAGGCATGGGCGTTAACTTTGCGCCGAAGAACCTCTCCAGGTTAAGCAGCATGAGCCCGCCAGTCAAAGACAAGGGTTTCCATGGCAGGTTCCATGGCAGGATGGAATCTAGAGGAAGCCGGGGGGCAAGGCCACAACTCGATCTTTATGGAAGCTAGACTGCCCGGATAGACTGGCACTTTTTGCCAAGTAGAAACGGTATTTTGGATAGCGATCCAATGGTATTGTAGCACAATTTTCGTGCGTAGATAGTAATGCCAGCAGAATTTTAGGTAGAGACCCGGAATATTCATAATAAATTAGGTAATACATGGTAACCCAACTATATCTAGGGATTGAATCACTCCTTGAGTTTTATGGTTCTCAAAAAAATTAAAAAATTTATGTCAAGAGTCAGTGAAAATGTCAGGTGAAATTCGTCAGTGAATTTGTCAGGGATGTGGTATAATAGGACCTGCGAGGTAAAAATGGCTTACGCCATGGATGGTTTTCAGCGGGTCTACGGGGATGAGTAGCACCCGCTATTTCTTTTTCACTTGCAGGTCTCAGAGCAGCCTTACCTTTAGATGCTAAGCTAACCTCTGCATGTTCCTCCAAGGGGTAGATATGGCCATTCCAGGCGACGTAGAGGGAACCGTCTGGAAGCTTATGGACCTCAACGACCGAGCGGAGAGGGATAAAAGGTGCATTTTTAGGGTTAGCCACCCGA
>NZ_AUBR01000064.1 GCF_000429345.1 Desulfovirgula thermocuniculi DSM 16036
TCATCGTTTCCGGCGGGCGGGGCATGAAGGCGGCGGAGAACTTCAAGATCTTGGAGGAGCTGGCCGACGTCTTGGGCGCCGCCGTGGGGGCCTCGCGGGCGGCGGTGGACGCGGGATACGCCCCGCACAGCATGCAGGTGGGGCAGACGGGCAAGACGGTGTCCCCGCAGCTGTACATTGCCTGCGGCATTTCGGGGGCCATCCAGCACCTGGCGGGCATGAGCTCGTCCAAGGTCATCGTGGCCATCAACAAGGACCCCGAGGCCAACATCTTTAAGGTGGCCGACTACGGCATCGTGGGGGACCTCTTTGAAATCGTGCCCTTACTTACTGCGGAATTTAAAAAGCTGCTGGGTAGGTAAAACTTACCGTTGTTTTAGCTAAAAAGAACCTGTGATAAAATATTCTGAAAGAACCTCTGGCTTGTACAAGCCTGTGTGCTGATTTTAAAGGGTGGTTTTTCCCTCCTCGCGCCGGATTTATTATAAAAACCACCCCTTTTGGCAATATCGTGCTTTTGCTGCAGGCGGGTTATGCGTCCTGCGAGAAATAAAGAGGGTTCGGAAGTACAAGGGGCTTTGTAAAAGGGTGGGGTGGTAAAAGTATGACGGCAAAGTACCAGGTTTACACTAAAAACGCTTTTGCCGAGAGAAGGGAACACGCCTGGCTCTTTTCCAATGCCGAACTGTTGAGGACCATCATGAATTACTCCTACGATACCATACTCGTCACCGACGGAAATGGGAAGGTTATATTTGTCAACCCGGCAGCGGAAAAGTCGCTGGGTTTAAGTGCCGACCAACTGATGAACAAAAACGTGAGGGACCTGGTAAAAGAAGGCGTCTACGATAGATCGATGGTGCTTGAGTCCCTGGAAACGAGGTCGATTGCCACAGGGATAGTAAAAACGCGCACCGGCATTACCCTGCTGGTGACCAGCATACCGATTTTGGACGAAAGCGGCAGGGTGAAAATCGTCATCACCAACGGACGGGAAGCAAACATCATTGAAAAGTACCTCCTGGAGCTGGAAAAGGAGAGGGCCAGGGTCCACCGCTACAAGGCGGCGGTCGACTTCTTGAGCGAGGCAGATTTCGACCGCGACGCCCCGGTGGCCGAAAGCCCGCAGATGCGCCAGATTATAGATATTTGCAACATAATTGCCAAGACGGACAGCACCGTGTTAATTACCGGCGAGTCGGGGACGGGCAAGGAGGTTATTGCCAGGTATATCCACAAGAACAGCCCGCGGGCAAGCGAACCTTTCATTCCGGTTAACTGCGCGGCCATTCCCAGGGACTTGCTAGAGTCAGAATTTTTTGGCTACACCAAGGGGGCGTTTACCGGGGCCAACGCCCACGGCAAGCCGGGTTTATTCGAGATCGCCGACAAGGGAACGCTTTTTTTGGACGAGATCGGGGAGCTACCCCTGGCCATGCAGTCAAAGTTGTTGCGGGTGCTGGACACGGGCGAGGTGCAACGCCTGGGGGGTACCACCTTTACCAAGATAAACGTCCGCGTCATTGCCGCTACCAACAGGGACCTAAAGAAAATGGTGGAGGAGAAGGCTTTCCGGGGCGACCTTTACTACCGCTTAAACGTCCTCCCCATCCACCTGCCCCCCTTGCGGGAGAGGCCGGAAGATATCTTGCCCCTGGCCAGGAGGTTTCTGCAGGAGCTAAACAAAAAGTACGGGTTAAAGAAGAGGATGAGCCCCCAGCTGGAGAAACTCTTGCTCAGCTACGACTGGCCGGGCAACGCCCGTGAACTGCGTAATGTCATAGAGAGGCTGGTGATTACCTCCCGGGAAGAAGAGCTGCACCTGGACGAGGGCATGCTGGAGAGGAGGGTCCCGGAAGAAAGAGAGAAGGCGGGGGGTTCTGCGGGCGGAGTGTACGAGCCCTCCTGGCCCCAGGGAACCCTGCGGGACTTTCTCAAGGAAATGGAAAGAAGGTATATAAGCCAGGTGTTGAGGGAATGCAACGGGCGCATTGGCGAAGCGGCCCGTCGCCTGGGCATCCACCGCACGATGCTTTACCGGAAGCTAAGGGGATACGGGTAGGAACTATTAGGAAAGCGCTTCCAGCATTTCCCGGAGCATTCTGGCGTTGATGACGGCCTGACCCCGGTAGTGGTTGTTGAAGGCTACGAAAACCCTCTCCGCTTTGCCCGCCAGGCTCCTTATGCCCGGCACCCACTCCCGCAGCTCTTCATCCGTGTAGAGGTAGTCGTAGCGCTCGTAGGCCTGCTCGTGGTGCCACCACTTGGCGGCGTTGCGCCCGTGGAAGCGCACGTAGGCGACGGGGGCGGTGCAGGCCACCGCCGGCCCGGGCAGGCCCCTTAAGGCGGGCTCGTCCACGCAGGTGTACCCGAGGCCCAGCTCGCGCAGGAAGTCCCAGGCGGCCCTTCCCGTCCAGGTGTGGTGCCTGAACTCCACCACCGCCGGCACAGGAAGGAGGAGGCGGCTGAGCCCGGCCAGGTAGCGCCTGTTCTCGGGGGTGTGGTGGAAGGAGTAGGGGAACTGCAGGAGGACCGCCCCCAGCTTCCCCGCGACGGCCAGGGGCTGCAGGGCAAAAAGGAAGCGCCGGGCAAATTCCACCACGTTCCCCGGCCTTTCGTGCGTGAGGGACTTGTGCGCCTTTACGGTAAAGACGAAGCCGGGCGGCGTTTTGCGGGCTAGGGCCTCGGACATTTTGGGTGAGGGCAGGGCGTAAAAGGTGGAGTTTATTTCCGTGAAGGGAAACTCCTGGGCGTAGTATTCCAGCATTTTGCTCCTGGGCAGCTTTGGCGGATAAAAGTAGCCCAGCCAGTCGCTGTAGCTGTAGCCGGAAGTGCCGATGAAAATACGGGCGGCCATGGCAAGCCCCTCCTCAAAAATCTCCCGGTAAGACAATTTTGCCGCCTCCGGGAAGGGTTCCTTTCTGCCCGGGCGGAATTTTTATTTAGGGGCCGGGGAGGCAAGGAAAACTTGACCGTACGGCGTTAAATTTGTTATTTTTGTTGATGTTATTAACCATTTGCTTAAAGGAGAAGGGCTGGTTATGTTGCAAATAAGGTGGCACGGCAGGGGAGGCCAGGGGGTGGTGGCGGCGGCGCGCCTCTTGGGGCGCGCGGCAGCCGTTTACGAGGGGCGCTACGCCCTGTCGTTTCCCTCCTTCGGGACGGAGCGCCGCGGAGCGCCCGTGAAGGCGTTCACCCGCCTTGGCGACCGCCCCATAAGGGACCGCAGCCAGATCTACACGCCGGACTGCGTGGTGGTCTTTGACGTAACCCTCCTGGAGGGCGGGGATACTTGGCAGGGCCTGCGGCACGGGGGCATCTTCCTCCTTAACGCCCCCTTCGAGCCGCATTCCCTCCCTCTCCAGGGCGTGACCTTTTATCGGGTGGACGTGACGGCCCTCGCCCGGGAGGTTCTGGGCCAGCCCCTGGTAAACACGGCCATGGTGGGGGTGCTGGCGGGAATTACGGGCTGGGTGAGCGGGGAGGCGGTGAAGGGGGCGATATTTGACCTTTTCCCCGCCCGGCTGGCGGAAAAAAACTGGCTGGCAGCGGAAAAGGCTTACCTCCTAGGGCAGGAGCTTCGTGAAAAGGGGAGAAGGGCATGATACCGGTTTTGCCTACGCCTCACCTTTCCTCGCGCACGGGTGCCTGGCGCATGCTGCGCCCGGTGCTCGAGGCCGAAAAGTGCAACGGGTGCCTCGTCTGCTGGCTCTTTTGCCCCGAGGGCAGCATCAGGCGGGAGAACGGCTCCGTGAGCATCGATCTCGACTACTGCAAGGGCTGCGGCATTTGCGCCCGGGAGTGCCCGCGCCGGGCCCTGCGCATGGTGGAGGAGGCTTCCTTCATGGGCGAGGGGGGCGGTAAACTTGCGTGACTACCGCAACGCCAACGAGGCGGTGGCTCTGGCGGTGCGCCTGGCCAGGGTGGAGGTGGTGGCTGCCTACCCCATCACGCCGCAGACGGCCATTGTGGAGGAAATAGCCGGCCAGATAGCCAGGGGCGAGCTGGACGCGGAGTACATACGGGTGGAGTCAGAGCATTCCGCCCTGGCCGCCTGCTACGGCGCCGCCGTGGCGGGGGCGAGGGTTTTTACGGCCACCTCCTCGCAGGGGCTGGCCTACATGTACGAGATGCTCCACTACGCCAGCGGCAGCAGGGTGCCGGTGGTCATGGCGGTGGTCAACCGGGGGCTGGCGGCCCCGTGGACCATCTGGACCGACCACCAGGACAGCGTTTCCTGCCGCGACACCGGCTGGATACAGCTTTACGTGGAAACGGCCCAGGAGGCCCTGGACACCGCCCTGCAGGCGTACAGGATTGCCGAGCACGGCGAGGTTTTAACGCCGGTCATGGTGTGCCTAGACGGCTTCGTGCTCTCCCACACCGAGGAGGTCGTGGAGATTCCCCGGCAGGAAGAGGTGGACAGCTTCCTCCCCCCGTACAGGCCGGCTTATTACGTCGATCCGGAGCGGCCCGCCGTTTTTGCCCCCGGCATGGGCCCGGATCTTTACCCTTCTTACAAGCGGTCGCAGCAGCTGGCCATGGAAAAGGCCCGGGAGGTAATTAAGGCGGTGGACGAAGAGTTCGGGGCCCTTTTCGGGCGGCGCTACGGGGGGCTGGCCGAACCATACCGTTGCGAAGGGGCAAAGGCCGTACTGGTTACCCTGGGCTCCGTGACCAGCACGGCGCGCGAGGTTGTGGACCGCCTGCGGCAGCAGGGGCACGCGGTGGGACTCCTGCGCCTGCGGGCCCTGCGCCCCTTCCCGGCCCAAGAGATAAGGGAAATCCTCGGCGGAGCGGAGGTGGTGGCCGTCCTGGACCGCAACTGCTCCTTTGGCCTGGAGGGGGCGGTTTGCACGGAGGTCAAGGCAGCCCTTTACGGCCTGGCGCGCCAGCCGCAGGTCCTGGGCTTCATCCGCGGCCTGGGCGGCCAGGACATCTCCCAGGCCGACATCGAGGAGATCTTCCAGCACGCTTTAAGTTTTTCCCCAGGGAGAAGGTGAGGTTTTGCGCATCGAGGAGTTGCGGGAGGAGGAGTTCGTTTGTGGCTCTTTTGCCTGTGCCGGCTGCGGGGCCATCCTGGCCGTGCGGCTGGCGCTTAAAGTCCTGGGCCCGGAGACGGTGGTGGTGACCACGCCCAGCTGCCTCTTGGGCGTCACCACCTTTTACCCCCAGCTGGCCTTTAAAGTTCCCTGCGTGAACGTCCCCTTTCCCGCCACGGCGGCGGCGGTGAGCGGGCTGGTGGCGGGCCTGCGGCGTAAGGGCCGGGAAAACGTCCGCGTTCTGGGCATTGCCGGGGACGGCGGCACGGTGGACATCGGCCTGCAGGCCTTATCCGGCGCGCTGGAGAGGGGCGACCGCTTCATCTTCCTCTGCTACGACAACGAGGCGTACATGAACACCGGAGGCCAGCGAAGCGGCTCCACCCCTTTAGGAGCCAGCACCGCCACCACCCCCGTGGGCAGGGGAGCAAAGGGGGAAGACCGCCCCAAAAAGGACATGCTGCGCATTGTGGCCGCCCACAACATACCCTACGCCGCTTCGGCGAGCATCGGCTACCCCGCCGATTACATCCGGAAGCTGGAGAAGGCCGTGAAGGCCGGGGGCCCGGCCTACATCCAGGTGCTCACCCCCTGCCCCCCGGGGTGGGGTTACCGGAGCGACCTGACCGTGCACCTGGCGCGCCTGGCCGTGCAGGCGGGGCAGTGGGCCCTGGCCGAATACGAGGAGGGAGCGTGGCGCGTGAAAGAGGTGTCAAACCCCAGGCCCGTGCGCGAGTACTGGGCGTTGCAGAAGCGCTTTGCCCACCTCTTGCAGGAAAGCGGCGGGGAGGGATAAGCTTGAAGGAGTACCGCAACGAGCCCATCGTAGTGTACTGGTACCTCGAGCGCTGTGCCCACGTGGGTTACGGGGAAGGCGGGGAGCTCCTCGACCGCGGCGGTCGCTTTGCCCTTTGCCGCTGCGGCGCCAGCGCCAACCAGCCCTTCTGCGACGGGAGCCACCGCGGGAAGGAGTGAGGTGTGCCCCGTGGAGGCAATTTTTAACCGCCAGTGGACGTGTGTGGTGAAAAGGCTTTCCGGGGTTCTGGAGGCGGAGACCCACTACCTGGACACGGCGCGGGAGATGTCCGTGCGCTTGACGGTGGAGCCCCGCACCTTTGCCATTTTAAAGGCCACCTCCGAAACCTGCCGGAGCCCGGAGGGCAGGGAGCGCTGCCGGGCAAGGGAAATTCCCGAGCTGGCGGGCGTCACCGCCTACTTCGAGGCAAGCAAGGAGCTGCACCGGGTGCGCTGGGAGAGCGAGCTGGAGCGCCTGCTCATTGCGGAGAGCATCCGCGGCGTCATCCAGGCGGAAACCTTCCTGCTGCCGGAGCGGGGCTTTGCCTCGGCCAAAGCGTATGACGAATACTGGGAGCAAATGTACCGGAACTCCTGCCGCTACTACAGCAACCTGGAGCGGGTGAGGAGGCGGTGGATGGAGCACGTGGCCGAGCAGGAGAGGTTTGGCCTCCTTTACGCCCGTCACTACGCCCTCTCCGTTTACGGTGCCGGAGGCGGTTCCTCCCGGCTGCTCTTGACCGGCGCTTTCGGCGATTCCTTCCACGAGCTGAACCTGGTCCTGGAGGTGGCCTGGCCCGGCGGCAGCGTGGTTTCCGCCTCCGCCCGCATGCTGCGCGGCCCGGACGAGGTGTGCCGCGAGGGCATGGAGCTGGCCTCCGGCTTGGTGTCTAGGCAACTCACCGCCCTGCGGGGCAAAAAGGAGGTGGCCGCGCTCTTAGGGGGGCAGAACGGCTGCGTGCACCTCATTGACCTGGCCTATAACTTGCTGCAAACCGTTCCTCCCACACTAGATTTTTCTAGGTACAACTCTGCATATCCAATAGTTTAGCTAAGCAACCAACGTTAGCAAGGTAGACGCTACATACATAACCGAGAGTTGTGGTAAAGGCCATCGCTTCCCGGAAAACTTCCGCAGAAGCTGCCCGCGACGGGAACGGTAACGCCGCGCCGCCGACCTTGTAGGACAGCGGCCTCGTAAGGCTAAAACCGACCCGGGCGATATTCAAGCTTCCCGCATAGTCCCGGTCCGCCTGCCAGCCGCACGAAGGGCAGACAAACCAGGAGCCGGAATCTCTTTCGGTCTTGTCCCCCGGGGAGACCACGTGCTTCCCAGCGTCCAGGCACCGCGGGCAGATCCGGCTCGTGCCTCCCGGAGGCACCGCAAACACCCGGATGCCCGCCAGCCTCGCCTTGTATTTCAATAGCCGGAAAAGGAGGCCACGCACCACGGTGGTCACCCACCAGTTGAGGTCTTTGCCGCGGCCCTTTTTACCGCGCAAGCCGACCAGCCACTCAACGTATATGTGGCGGCACCTGAAGATTTTGGCCAGCAGGACCAGAAGCGTGCTCACCGCGTGCGCCAGGGCGTGCTGTATGCGGTGGTACTTCTGCCAGGCCGCCGCGATCTTCCGGTTCAGCTCCTTCCAGGCGGCGCTTCCCTTCTCGTACCGATCCCGCAGCCCCTGAAGTTTCCCGATGTGCTCCCGAATGCGAAAGAGCTTAGCTTTGAGCCCGGACCAGAACACGAAGAACGGCGGCGTGAGTTGGCCTTCCCGGGAAACCACCGTGCAGGTAACCAGCTTCCGCAGGCCCCAGTCGCAGGCCAGGGCACACCCGGAATTACCCGAAGGCTCCTCCTCCGGCACCTCCACCTTCACGTCCAGCAGGGCAACAAGCTCCCCGTCCGGCTTGACCTTGAGCCGCAGGTCCGGAGCACAAAGAACCCCGCCCGCGGCCAGCTTCTCCAGAAGCTCGGCCGGTAGCTTTACCGAAAACGGCAGCCACCGCCAGTCCTTCTTCGACCGCGGCTCCGGGACAATCGGCAACTTTATTTCGCCTACCAGCTGGTCCCCTTCCAGGCGCCAGCGAGCCGCCTGCCCGTTCTCCGACCCGTCGTCCGGAGCCAGGGTATACGTGAACCGCTTCGGTTCGGGCTTCCTTTGGAACTCAAAGAAATCCCGCGGCGGTCTTTCGTGCTCAGCATAGAACTCCCCCAACTGTTCGGCCACATTCAGAAGGTAACCAAACTTTTCCGGGTTTCCTTCAGCTTTGAATTCCTCGTAGAGCTTTTTCGCCGCGCTCTTTGCTCCGTCGGTAAAGAGCGGAAGCAGGTGCTCGAATATGCGCTTCCGCTCGGCCTGGGAACGCAGGATGCGGCCTGCGGATTCCAGAATGCACCGCCAGGGGCGACTGGGAACGTATACTCCCCGCGGACGAGAAAGCTCCGTGTCAAGGAGCTTCCAGATCTGCCCGGAGTGAGCGGCCACCCTTCCCAGTCCCTCATAAGACCAATAATTCTCCAAGGCCTGCTCCTGCAGCTTCACTCCCAGCGCAGTCAGGTTCTTTACCGGCCCAATAAAATCACTCGGCAGCCTTACGCTCGTCGTCAGTATCAAGGCGTTTTAGCGCCTCCTTTACTTCCTCCTTTAGCTTTTTTACCTTGTGCGACCTGTGTCCGTAGAGTTTGCCTGCAAAAGAAGTGACTATGGTGAGAAGATCCTCCACTAATTCCTGTTGGGGACTGCGGTCTTCTTCACGGTTGAGCACGAGCACTTCGACGCCGAAGCTGTTGAAGTATTCCTCCAGGTACTCGAAGCCAAACCGCGTCAGCCGGTCGGGATAGGTGACTGCAACGGCGCGTATTTTTCTCTCCCTGGCCATCTGCATGGCTTTCCGCAGGCCCCTGCGGTCGGTGGAGAGGCCGGAACCAACGTCGGTCAGCACCACCACATCGGAAAATTTAGAGCCGTATGCTTCTTTCAATACCCCCACCTGCCGCTGGAGGTCCGCTTTCTGGTCATGACCCGATACGCGGGCGTAAAGCACTGCGACGTCCGGGTTAGACTCGCCCAAGAGGCGCCGGATCTCTTCCTCGGGGAAGCGGCGCTCCCGCCCCATCCAGACGGCCCGGATTTTTCCTTCCTTCTCCCACCGACGTAAGGTGTCTTTGTGAATGCCTAGCAGAACTGCAGCTTCAGCGGTGCGATACAAGCGTTGTTTGTGGTACCTCGGCATTTTGTGTAATCACCAAGGATAGTATAGCAAATTAGTTAACTGTTAGCAACCCTGCAGCTGTGTGAGTCGTGGAGCGCAAGGGGCTGAGAGGCTGACGGCTGGCAAGGAGGCGAGCGGCCAATGCCTGCCAATCTTACCCCCCAGTACCACGCCGCCGAAGAGGCTTTCCGCAACGCTACCACCATTGAGGAAAAGATCGCGGCCCTGGAAGAAATGCTGGCCGTGATCCCCAAGCACAAGGGCACGGAGAAGCTGCAGGCGGACATCAAGAGGCGCCTGGCCCGCCTGCGCGAGGAAAGGCAGAAGAAAACGGCCACCAGCCGTTACGACCCCTTCCACGTGGAAAAGCAGGGAGCCGGGCAGGTGGTCGTGGTAGGCTACCCCAACAGCGGCAAGTCGGCCCTGGTGGGCGCCCTCACTCGGGCCAAGGTGAAGGTGGCGGACTACCCCTTTACCACCACCGTGCCCTTCAGCGGCATGATGCCCTACGAGGAAGTCTCCGTGCAGCTGGTCGATACCCCGCCCTTTACCGCCGAAGGCTTCCCGCCCGGGCTGGCCGGCCTGATGCGCAACGCCGACGCCCTCCTGCTGGTCATCGATGCCAGTGCCGGGGACTGCCTGGACCAGCTGGAAAATTCCCTGCGGCTGCTCGGCGAGCGCAAGATCGTCCGCAGCGAGATACCGCCCGGCGTCAGGGCCGTGCCGCCCCACCGCCTGGTGGTGGTGGCCAGCAAGGCGGATTTGCCCGAGGGAAGGGAAAACACCGGGCTCTTGCAGGAACTCCTGCCCCCAGGCATGGAAATACTGCCGGTTTCCGCCACCGCGGGCACAAACCTGGAGGAGCTCAAGCGCAGGCTCTTTGCGGCCCTGGAGGTCATCCGCATCTTCACCAAGCCCCCGGGCAGGGACCCGGACCTGACCCGCCCTTTCGTTTTGCCGCGCGGCTCAAGCGTTTTGGACCTCGCCGCCCACATCCACAAGGACTTTTTAAAGACGCTACGAGGGGCGCGCATCTGGGGCTCGGCCCGCTTCCCCGGCCAGAGCGTGCCCAAGGAGTATATCTTGCAGGACAAGGACATCGTCGAGCTGCTGGTATGAGCTTTAGGCAAGCGAGCGGCGGCACACACGCCGCTTTTTTTGTTTATCGGCGCGCTAGAGATCCTCGGGTTTCCAGGACGGCGTGCATGCGGATAGGCGCTTTGTTTTTTTGCTCGCGCCGGTTCCGGGAGCCGCCTTGGTCGGGCGCGTGGCGCCCCTCGCGGGCGGCGTTTGGCGGGCCAGCGGGTAAAAAGGGCGGGCGACCTGGCGCAATTGGCCCGCCAGCGGGAGCGGCATTTTCCGCCACCGTTCGCGGCGCCATGTCTATAGTTTAACTGGTCAGAACAACATTTAGCCTGAAAAATCTTAACATTCGCACAGGTTACCGCTAAACTGTGTTAACAAGAGTAACGCAAGGAGGGAGAGGAGCTATGGCCATGGAGGCAAAAGTTCTGGAGAGCCTGCTAAAGGAAGAGCGCGCGTTCCCGCCGCCGCCCCACTTTGTGGAAAAGGCCCTCGTGAAGGACAGGTCGCTTTACGAAGAGGCCAGGGCGGACAGGGAGGCCTTCTGGGCCAGGCAGGCCGAGAACATCCACTGGTTCCGCAGGTGGGATAAGGTTCTGGACGACAGCAAGGCGCCCTTTTACCAGTGGTTCGTGGGAGGCAAGCTAAACGTCTCCTACAACTGCATTGACCGCCACCTGAGCACCTGGCGCCGCACCAAGGCGGCCATCATCTGGGAAGGGGAGCCCGGGGACGACCGGGTGCTCACCTACCAGGATCTTTACCGGGAAGTCACCAAGTGCGCCAACATGCTTAAAGAGCTGGGCATAAAGCGGGGAGACCGGGTGACCATTTACCTGCCCATGATCCCCGAGCTGCCCATTGCCATGCTCGCCTGCGCGCGCATCGGCGCTCCCCACAGCGTGGTCTTCGGCGGCTTCAGCGCCGAGGCCCTGCGCGACCGCATCAACGACTGCCAGGCCAAACTGGTCATCACCGCCGACGGGGGTTGGCGGCGGGGCAACATCGTGCCGCTGAAGAAGAACTGCGACGAGGCCCTGGCCCAGTGCCCCAGCGTGGAAAAGGTCGTGGTGGTCAGGCGCACCGGCCAGGACGTGAACATGACCGCCGGGCGCGACTACTGGTGGCACGAGCTGATGGCCAAGGCGCCCATCGGCTGTCCCCCCGAGGAAATGGACGCCGAGGACATGCTCTTCATCCTCTACACCAGCGGCACCACCGGCAAGCCCAAGGGCGTGGTGCACACCTCCGGCGGCTACCTGGTGGGCGTCAGCACCACCCACCGCCTCATTTTCGACATTAAAGACGACGACATTTACTGGTGCACCGCCGACATCGGCTGGGTCACCGGCCACTCCTACATCGTTTACGGGCCCCTGGCCAACGGGTGCACCACGGTAATGTACGAGGGCAGCCCCGATTGGCCGGAGCGGGACCGCTTCTGGGCCATTGTGGAGAAGTACGGCGTGACCATCCTCTACACGGCGCCCACGGCCATCCGCGCCTTCATGAAGTGGGGCACGCAGTGGCCGGCCAGGCGCGACCTCAGCTCCCTGCGCCTCCTGGGGACGGTGGGCGAGCCCATCAACCCCGAGGCCTGGATGTGGTATTACAAGTACATCGGCGGCGAGCGCTGCCCCATTGTGGACACCTGGTGGCAGACGGAGACGGGCATGATCTTGATTTCCCCGCTGCCCGGGGTAACCACCTTAAAGCCCGGCTCGGCCACCGTGCCCTTCCCCGGCGTGGAGGCGGCGGTGGTGAACAGCTCCGGCGAGGAGGTCCCCCTGGGCAGCGGCGGGTACCTGGTCATCAAGTCCCCGTGGCCGGCCATGCTGCGCACCATCTACGGCGACCCGGACCGCTACGTGCAGCAATACTGGAGCAAGTTTGACGGCATGTACTTCACCGGGGACGGCGCGCGGTGGGACGAGGACGGCTATTTCTGGATCGTGGGGAGGGTCGACGACGTGATTAACGTCAGCGGCCACCGCCTGGGCACCATGGAAATTGAGAGCGCCCTGGTGGACCACCCGGCGGTGGCGGAGGCGGCGGTCATCGGCAAGGCCCACGAGATAAAGGGGCAGGCCATCAGCGCCTTTGTGACCTTGAAGGAGGGCATTGCGGGCACGCCGCAGCTCGCGGAGGAGCTGAAGGCCCACGTGGCCAAAAAGATCGGGGCCATCGCTCGCCCGGACGACATCTTCTTTACCGCCGAGCTGCCCAAGACGCGCAGCGGCAAGATCATGCGCCGCCTCCTGCGGGACATAGCCGAAGGCCGCGTCCTGGGGGACACCACCACCCTGGCCGACCCTTCGGTGGTCTCCCAGATCAAGCAGCAGTACGAGTCCCAGGAGGCGTGAGGTATTGAAGCGAAAGGCCGCCGCGGTTCCCCGCAGGAAGGCAAGGGCTTTTGTGCGGGAGCTGTGGCGGCCCACTGGTACAACATCCAGGCCGACATGCCCCAGCTGCCTCTGCCCCAGCACCAGGACTGCCGCCGGGCGGAGAAAGAGCCCGCTTCGCCGGGCGGCCTGTGGATGGCCATCAGCGAGGCGGTGGAGGACGCCGCCGGCAGGACCGGTCCCTTCCTTGTCCCGCCTGCCCCAGGTGGACCTCTTAGGAAAGGGAAGCCTCCGGGAAATGCCATCCCGGAGGCTTTTTTACCAGTAGCCGCGGATGCCCTGCACGTTCAGGCGGCGCCAGATGCCCTTGCCGCTAAGGGTAATCCTGATCCCTTCCCGGGAGTCGATCTGGGCGTTTTTGCTCACGAAGATCTTTAAGCCGTTGGAATCTACCTGGTGGTAGTCCTCAGGGTTTTCGGGTGGGCCTGCATACACGGCAGGCTCGTAAATGACGTTCCCTCAGCCGCCGCAGGGCTCCAGCACCACGGTAATGGCGTCGGCTTTTTCCAGGATGTAGTCCCTGGCTTCGTCGGAAACGTGTGCCTGGATCACCGTACTCTTCCTCCTTTCATACCCCCTACGGTATCTTTAGTGTAAGGCCGCCCGCCTGCCGTGTCAATACCCTTTATAAAACCGCCGCGGGAAGACCCGCCTCCTTTAGACCTACTAACAGATGTCAAGGGGTATCTTTTAGGTTTTTATTCAGGTAGTCAGGGTCATAGGGCTGGTTCTTTGATAACACGGCAAAGATGATGCTGCAAAGCTTGGAGGCCACAGCGGCCTGAGCCTGTTTGGGGTGCTTTCCTCTGGCGATTAATCTCTCGTAGTAAGACTTCAGTACCGGGTCATGCAGGCGGGCTGTGCCGGCAGCAATCCACAACGCCCGCCGCAGGTAGGGCGAACCTCGCTTGGAAAGTCGGGTACGCGAGCCCTCAAAGGTTCCGCTTTGATAGACGGTGGCATCCAACCCGGCGTATGCCCGGAGCTTTTTAGCGTTCCCAAACCGGCTGATGTCACCGATTTCGCCAAGGATAGCAGCCCCGAGAACCGGACCAACGCCCGGCACAGAAAGAATCAATTGGTGCTCCTGCATTAGGTTGGTAATGGCTTCGTCCAATTGCTTAACCTGGCCCATAATGAACTCTAGTTGCTCCAGGAGGAGCCGTAGCTCCAGAGTGAAGGCATCGAGGCCGTAGCGAATGCCGAAGGAATTGGCGGCTCGCTCCTTAAGTTGTCGGGCTTTATCTAGAGAGAGGCGCCCGTTGCTGTATTTCTTCAGCAGTTCGGCAAGCTCGCTCAGGTCGGCATTGGCTAGCTGTTCCGGGTCAGAATAAGTCTTGAGAACCTGGATAGCCGCCTGCCCGAATGTATTACCAAAGCAACCCGGGAACTCGGGGAAGATGCGGTCGAGGATACCCAGGATACGGCGTTTAATATCGCCTATGGTTTGCGTGAACTCAACCCGCAGGCGGGAGAGTTCGCGCAACTGAACCAGAGGTTCATCGGGAATTTTGGTTTCCGTAAAGCGTCCGAAGCGCAATACCTCGGCAACCAGGAATGAGTCTTTGCGGTCGTTCTTAGTCACGCGGATATAAAGGTTGCGCAAGCTATCGGATTGGATGGGGTTAATGACCTTTACCGTGCAGTCAGCTGCCGTCAAGAAAGTGTATAAGAGACCGTCGCAAAACTGAGGGAAAACAGCAAGTTATAACACTTTAACCAAGTATAATTAACAATATATGGCAATCAGGCTTTTATGGAAGAGCTTACCACAGCAAATCGCCACCTTTAGTACCAATATAAAGTAACCAAGTCCTTGAAAAAGGCAGAGAAACTCCTTATTCCTAGGCTGCCGCGGTTTTGACTGCCCGCTTGGCAGCAATTGCCAGGTACACCCATCGCTTGAAGTTTACCGCCAGGGCAGTGAAAATGGCCTGAAGCCTAGTCTTTACCAGCCCCCAGTAGCGGGCGCGTCGTAACCCGTGCC
>NZ_AUBR01000065.1 GCF_000429345.1 Desulfovirgula thermocuniculi DSM 16036
TCACGCCCATAGCCATAGAGGAGGGGTTGCGGTTTGCCATCCGGGAGGGTGGCCGGACGGTGGGTGCCGGGGTGGTCACCTCCATCATCGAGTAACTGGGCAGCATGAAGGGGGTACGGTTACCCCCTTCACTGCTCTTCGTTGCCCGTGGCCGGCTATTGACAGGGGCCGGGAAGTTGTGGTACAGTTGATAAGGTCAATTCCGGACCGTAGGGTGATTTCTTTTTTTAGTTTTGCGGGAGGTAGTTGGCCATGCGGGTAATTATAACTCTGGCCTGTACGGAGTGCAAGCGCCGCAACTACACCACCACTAAAAACAAGAGGAACGACCCCCACCGGCTCGAGCTAAAGAAATACTGCAAGTGGTGCAATGCCCATACGGTGCACAAGGAAACCCGCTAGGCGGGTCTTTTAAGGATGTGGCATGCATGGCTTTTAAAAACCTGCTCAAACGGAATGGTCCGGGGACCGGCCTGGAAAAAAAACAGGGAAAAAAGGAAATAGTTAAGAGAGAAAGGGAAAGGACAAACCGCCTGGAGCAGGTGAGGAAATACTTTCGCAGCGTGTACGGCGAGCTCAAAAAGGTACACTGGCCCACCCGGCGGGAAGTCACGGTCTACACAGGGGTAGTGCTGGTTTCGGTGAGCATTGTCGGCATCCTCATCTGGATTTTTGATTCGCTCTTGAGCCGACTCATGCAGCTGGTCATTAAATAAGCACCGAGGGGGTGGGGGGCCTCATGGTGGCTAGCAGTGAGGTCCCTTGTGTTTATGGGTGAAAAGGGAGAAAGGCGCTGGTATGTAATTCACACCTATTCCGGCTATGAAAACAAGGTCAAGGCCAACCTGGAAAAGCGCATCGAGTCCATGAACATGGAAGAGAAGATCTTCCGCATCGTGGTGCCGGAAGTGGAAGAAGTAGAGATAAAAGACGGCCGGAAGAAAATTGTTAAAAAGCGCATTTATCCCGGTTACGTGCTGGTGGAGATGATCCTTACCGACGACTCGTGGTACGTGGTGCGCAACACCCCCGGCGTCACCGGATTTGTAGGTTCGGGAGCCAAGCCCATACCCTTAACGGATGAGGAAGTCAGGCAGATCATCGGGCATACGGATGCCGATGCACCGCGGCCAAGGGTGGACCTGTCCGTCAAGGACCGGGTGCGGGTAATTACCGGCCCCTTTGAGAACTTCGAGGGCATCGTGGAGGAAATCGACCCGCAGCGCGGCAAGCTCCGGGTGATGATTTCCATGTTCGGGCGGGAAACCCCGGTAGAGCTGGATTTTTCGCAGGTTGAAAAAATATGAGCAAGGCGCATACGGAGGAGGTGTTGCTGACAGATGGCTAAAAGGGTGACGGCAGTGGTCAAGCTGCAGGTGCCGGCCGGCAAGGCTACCCCTGCGCCGCCGGTGGGTCCGGCCCTCGGCCAGCACGGCGTGAACATTATGGCCTTTGTCAAGGAGTTCAACGAGCGCACGGCCAGCCAGGCGGGCCTGATCATCCCGGTGGAGGTTACCATTTACGAGGACCGCAGCTTTACCTTTGTGTGCAAGACCCCGCCGGCCTCGGTGCTTTTAAAGAAGGCCTGCGGCATTGAAACCGGCTCCGGCGAGCCCAACCGCAAAAAGGTGGGCAAGGTCCCACGCTCCAAGGTGCGGGAAATTGCCGAGCTGAAAATGCGCGACCTCAATGCCAACTCCATAGAGGCGGCCATGCGCATGATTGAGGGCACAGCCAGGAGCATGGGCATTGAAATAGTGGAAGGCTAAAATTTTGCCGGTGGGAGGAGATTATCCGCCAGTACCACGGGAGGTGAGCTTTGTGCCCAAGCACGGCAAGAGGTATCTGGAAGCGGCCAAAAAGGTCGACCGCACGAAACTTTACGACCCGGCAGAGGCCCTGGCTCTGGTGAAGGAGCTGGCCACGGCCAAGTTTGACGAAACGGTGGAGGTGGCCGTGAAGCTGGGGGTGGATCCCCGCCACGCGGACCAGATGGTGCGGGGTGCGGTGGTCCTGCCCCACGGCACCGGCAGGACGCCCACCGTGCTGGTCTTTGCCAGGGGTGAAAAGGCCAAGGAGGCCGAGGAGGCCGGGGCAGACTTTGTGGGTGCGGAAGAGCTGGTGGCCAAGATCCAGGATGGGTGGCTGGAGTTTGATGTGGCCATTGCCACGCCCGACATGATGGGCATGGTAGGGCGGCTGGGCCGCATTCTGGGCCCGCGGGGCCTGATGCCCAACCCCAAAACGGGAACGGTGACCTTTGACGTCGCGCGGGCCGTTCAGGAGGCCAAGGCCGGCAAGGTGGAGTACCGGGTGGATAAGGCCGGTATTATCCACGCGCCCATCGGCAAGGCTTCCTTCGAGGTGGAAAAGCTCCTGGAAAACCTGCGCACGCTGATGGAGCACATCGTGCGCGCCAGGCCTGCCACCTTGAGGGGTCAGTACATCAAGGGCGTGAGCGTATGCTCCACCATGGGCCCGGGCATAAAGGTCAATTACCTGAAGCTGATTGCCTGAAAAAATAAATTAAATATCGCCCTTGCCCGCTGTAGACAGTTGGTGTCTTTTAAGGACTTAATGGCACTTGCCGCCAACCGAGGCCGGGGAGCAGTGGCCGTTGACCTGCCGCCAAAAAATTTTTGCGGGGGCAGGCCCTGTGCCTTTGCGCGCTACAGGTGCCTGCCCCGTTTCTTTTAAACCGATGGGAAGGAGGTGCAGCTGGTGCCGACGAGGGAAGAGAAAAAAGCCATCCTGGAGGAGCTGAAAGCAAAGCTCAGCACGTGCAAGGCCGCGGTCCTCACCGACTACCGGGGCTTAAACGTGGCCTCCATCACCAAGGTCCGCCGCCGCCTGCGGGAGGCGGGGGGTGAGTTTAAGGTGGTCAAGAACACCCTCACCCGCATCGCGGCGCGGGAAATAGGCCTGGAGGGCCTGGACCCTTACCTGGCGGGCCCCACGGCCATTGCCTTTGGCTTTGCGGATCCCGTGGCGCCGGCCAAGGCCATAGCGGAGCTGGCCAGGGAATTTAAGCAGCTGGAGGTAAAGGGGGGCATCCTGGAGGGGCGGGTGATTGACGCCAGGGAGGTACGCCGCCTGGCCGAACTGCCCTCGCGGGAGGTCCTCCTGGGCAGGGTCCTGGGCGGTATGCAGGCGCCCCTGTACGGCTTTGCGGGCGCGCTGCAGGGCCTCCTGCGCAGCCTCGTCTACGTCCTGGAGGCCATCCGCAAGCAAAAGGCCGGGGAGGCGGCATAGGCGCCGCCCGCGGGGACGGAACGTTTGTGCTTATAAAAAATTATCTTAACCTTAACCTATAAGGAGGTTTTAAGGCATGTCCAAGGTTAACGAAATCCTGGAAATGGTTAAAAGCCTGACCGTGCTGGAGCTGGCCGAGCTGGTCAAGAAGTTTGAGGAGGAGTTTGGGGTCAGCGCTGCCGCACCGGTGGCCGTGGCGGCGGCCCCCGCGGCAGCCGCCGCACCTGCCGCCGCCCCGGCGGAGGAAGAAGTGCAGACCGAGTTTGACGTCATCCTCACCGCCGTGGGCGACAAGAAGATTAACGTCATCAAGGTGGTGCGGGAAATCACCGGCCTCGGCCTCAAAGAAGCCAAGGACCTCGTGGACAACGTGCCCAAGCCCATCAAGGAAAAGGTCAGCAAGGAAGAGGCGGAAAGCATCAAGAAAAAACTGGAAGAGCAGGGCGCCACGGTGGAGATCAAGTAGCGCGCCCTCTGGCGCTGGTGCTCAAGCGGCGGGCCGCGTGAATTCGGCCAACCATAAGGATTCTCCCCCTTTGCTGTTTTCTCCCTTAACAGCTAATTTTCGGGGGAGAATCCTTTTTCCTTGCCCTTTTCGCTTAATATCTCCTTCTAAAAGCTGGGGATCATTCAGGCAGCCCTCCCCTTGACAACCCAGTAAAAGTTTGATAGCATTAACAATTGTCTATTATATTGTACGGGTCTTTTCTGGTTGTTTTAATTTTGGGGGTGCGAGGTTATTGATGAATACCGTCGTGGCGGGAACGAGGCAGAGGCTCAGCTTCAGCAAGCTCCCGGAGATCCTCGAGATACCCAACCTGATTGAGGTGCAGCGCAGGTCCTACGAGTGGTTCTTGCGCGAAGGCTTGCGCGAGGTTTTTCAGGACATCTCCCCCATCCAGGACTTCACCGGAAACCTGATCCTGGAATTCTTGGACTACCACCTGGGCGAGCCAAAATACACCGTGCAGCAGTGCAAGGAGCGTGACGTTACCTACGCGGCTCCCCTGCGGGTCAGGGTACGCCTCATTAACAAGGAAACGGGTGAAGTTAAGGAACAGGAAGTCTTCATGGGCGACTTCCCCCTGATGACCGAGAAGGGGACCTTTATCATTAACGGCGCCGAGCGGGTCATCGTCAGCCAGCTGGTGCGTTCCCCTGGCGTTTATTTTGACGAGCAGCCCGACCCCAGCGGCAAGAAGATTTACCTGGCCACCATCATCCCCAACCGCGGCGCCTGGCTGGAGTTTGAGACGGACGTCAACGACCACATCTGGGTGCGCGTGGACCGCACGCGCAAGATCCCCGTAACCGTGCTGATCCGGGCCCTGGGCTACAGCACCAACGCCATAATCCTCGACCTTTTTGACGGGCACCGGTTCATCCAGGAAACCCTCACCAGGGACAACACCGATTCCGAAGAGGACGCCCTGGTGGAGATTTACAAGCGCCTGCGCCCCGGCGAGCCCCCCACGGTGGAGAGCGCGCGCACCCTGCTGCATTCCCTCTTTTTCGATCCCCGCCGCTACGACCTGGCCAACGTGGGCCGGTATAAGATATGGAAGAAACTAAAGCACGGCGTCCTTTACCGCTATAAGGATAACGGGCAGGGGCCCAAGGAATGGGATCGCTACCTGCAGACGGAGGTTCCCAAGGAGAGGGAGTTCATTAGGGAGCTGACGCCGCAGGACATTATTGCCACCGTCAAGTACCTCATTGGCCTCATGGAGGGCAAGGGGCAAATTGACGACATCGACCACCTGGGCAACCGCCGCCTGCGCTCCGTGGGCGAGCTCTTGCAGAACCAGTTCCGCATCGGCCTTTCCCGCATGGAGCGGGTGGTGCGGGAGCGCATGACCATCCAGGATGTGGACGTCATCACGCCCCAGGTGCTCATCAACATCCGCCCCGTGGTGGCGGCCATAAAGGAGTTTTTCGGCTCCAGCCAGCTCTCCCAGTTTATGGACCAGACCAACCCCCTGGCCGAGCTGACGCACAAGCGGCGCCTCTCCGCCCTGGGCCCCGGGGGCCTGAGCCGGGAGAGGGCGGGCTTCGAGGTCCGCGACGTGCACCACTCCCACTACGGGCGGGTCTGCCCCATTGAGACGCCGGAAGGCCCGAACATCGGCCTCATCGGTTCCCTGACCTGCTACGCGCGGGTCAACAACTTCGGCTTCATCGAGACGCCCTACCGCAAGGTGGATAAGAAGAACCGGCGGGTAACCGACGAGATTGTTTACCTCACCGCCGACGAGGAAGAGGAAGTGATCATTGCCCAGGCCAACGTGCGCCTGGACGAAAACGGCTACTTCCTGGATGAACGGGTAAACGCCCGCCGCGGCAAGGAAATCCTCATGGTGCCCGTGGACCAGGTAGACTACATGGACGTTTCCCCCAAGCAGGTTTTCAGCGTGGCCACCTCCCTCATTCCCTTCCTGGAGCACAACGATGCCAACCGGGCGCTGATGGGTGCCAACATGCAGCGCCAGGCCGTGCCCCTCATTAAGGCCCAGGCGCCCCTGGTGGGCACGGGGCTGGAGGCCAAGGCGGCGCGGGACTCCGGGGCGGTGGTCATTGCCAAAAACGCTGGGGTGGTGGAGCGGGTAACGGCCAACGAGATTGTCGTGCGCACGGACGGCGGCGAGAAGGACGTCTACCGCTTGATTAAGTTTGCCCGCTCCAACCAGGGCACTTGCATCAACCAGCGCCCCATTGTGAACAAGGGGGACCGGGTGGAAGCCGGCCAGGTCATTGCCGACGGTCCCTCCACCGACCAGGGCGAGCTGGCCCTGGGGCGCAACGTGCTGGTGGCCTTCATGCCCTGGGAGGGCTATAACTACGAGGACGCCATCCTCATCAGCGAGAAGCTGGTGAAGGAGGACTACTTCACCTCCATCCACATCGAGGAATACGAGTGCGACGCCCGGGACACCAAGCTGGGCCCGGAGGAGATCACCAGGGACATACCCAACGTGGGCGAGGAGATCCTAAAGGACCTCGACGAGCGGGGCATCATCCGCATCGGCGCCGAGGTGCGGCCCGGGGACATCCTGGTGGGCAAGGTGACCCCGAAAGGGGAGACGGAGCTCACCGCCGAGGAGCGGCTGCTGCGGGCCATCTTCGGCGAGAAGGCCCGCGAGGTGCGGGACACGTCCCTGCGGGTGCCGCACGGGGAGTCCGGCAAGGTGGTGGACGTCAAGGTCTTCTCCCGGGAAAACGGCGACGAGCTGCCGCCGGGCGTGAACAAGCTGGTGCGGGTTTACGTGGCCCAGAAGCGCAAGATTTCCGAAGGGGACAAGATGGCCGGGCGCCACGGCAACAAGGGCGTCATCGCCCGCATCCTCCCGGAGGAGGATATGCCCTTCCTCCCGGACGGCACGCCGGTGGAAATCGTGCTCAACCCCCTGGGCGTGCCCTCGCGCATGAACCTGGGCCAGGTCCTGGAAACCCACCTGGGCTGGGCGGCCCACGTCCTTGGTTATCACGTCTCCACGCCCATCTTTAACGGGGCCACCGAAAAGGACGTGGTGGAGTACCTGGAGAAGGCCGGCCTGCCCAGGGACGGCAAGATAATCCTTTACGACGGGCGCACGGGGGAGCCCTTCGACCACCCCGTGACGGTGGGCTACCTGTACATGCTCAAGCTGGTGCACCTGGTGGACGACAAGATCCACGCCCGCTCCACCGGCCCCTACTCGCTGGTGACCCAGCAGCCGCTGGGCGGCAAGGCCCAGTTCGGCGGCCAGCGCTTCGGGGAAATGGAGGTCTGGGCGCTGGAGGCCTACGGGGCCGCCTACACCCTCCAGGAAATCCTCACCGTGAAGTCCGACGACGTGGTGGGCCGGGTGAAGACCTACGAGGCCATCGTGAAGGGCGAGAACGTGCCCGAGCCCGGCGTCCCCGAGTCCTTCAAGGTGCTGATCAAGGAGCTGCAGTCCCTGTGCCTGGACGTGCGCGTGCTCTCGGAGGACAACCAGGAAATCGACATTAAGGAAATGGACGAGGAGGCCCGCGAAACGCCGCGGGATCTGGGCCTGGACATACCCATTGCCGAGGAGCCGCCTGAGCAAGAGGCGGAGGAGGTCGAAGAGCCTCCCGAGGAGGAAGAAGGCGGGGCAATGGAGGAATACCCCGAGGACCTGGGGTTTGATGAAGACCTGGAGTTGGACGACCATGAGCATGAGGAAGCGGAGTAAAGGGGGGGCGATCTCGTGCTGGACTTGAGCAATTTTGACCGCATCCGCATTGGCCTGGCCTCTCCGGACATGATCCGGCAGTGGTCCAGCGGGGAGGTCAAGAAGCCGGAGACCATCAACTACCGCACCTTAAAGCCGGAGCGGGACGGGCTCTTCTGCGAGCGCATTTTCGGCCCCACCCGGGACTGGGAGTGCCACTGCGGCAAGTACAAGCGGGTGCGCTACAAGGGCGTGGTGTGCGACCGCTGCGGCGTGGAGGTTACCCGCTCCAAGGTGCGGCGGGAGCGCCTGGGGCACATCGAACTGGCCGCCCCCGTGTCCCACATATGGTACTTTAAGGGCATCCCCAGCCGCATGGGCCTTCTCCTGGATATGTCGCCGCGGGCCCTGGAGAAGGTGCTTTACTTCGTCTCCTACGTGGTCATCGATCCCGGCAACACCCCCCTGATGAAAAAGCAGTTGCTCACGGAAACGGAGTACCGGGAGTACCGGGAAAGGTACGGCAATTCGTTTAAGGCCGGCATGGGCGCCGAGGCCATTAAGGAGCTCCTGGCGGAGATCGACCTGGAGGAGCTGAGCAAGGAGCTCCGCAAGGAAATCCGCGAGTCCACGGGGCAGCGCCGCATCCGGGCCATCCGCCGCCTGGAGGTGGTGGAGGCTTTCCGCAAGTCCGGCAACCGCCCAGAGTGGATGATCTTAGAGGTCATCCCCGTCATTCCCCCCGAGCTGCGGCCCATGGTGCAGCTGGATGGCGGGCGCTTTGCCACCTCCGACCTAAACGACCTCTACCGGCGGGTGATCAACCGCAACAACCGCTTAAAGCGCCTCCTGGAGCTGGGTGCGCCCGACATCATCGTGCGCAACGAGAAGCGCATGCTCCAGGAAGCGGTGGACGCGCTCATTGACAACGGGCGGCGCGGGCGCCCCGTGACCGGCCCGGGCAACCGCCCGCTTAAGTCGCTGAGCGACATGCTTAAAGGGAAGCAGGGCCGCTTCCGCCAGAACCTGCTGGGCAAGCGGGTGGACTACTCCGGGCGCTCGGTAATCGTGGTAGGCCCCAAGCTGAAGCTCCACCAGTGCGGCCTGCCCAAGGAAATGGCTTTAGAACTCTTTAAGCCCTTTGTCATGAAGGAGTTGGTGAACAGGGGCTATGCCCACAACATCAAGAGCGCCAAGCGCATGGTGGAGCGCGTGCGCCCGGAGGTGTGGGACGTCTTAGAGGACGTGATCAAGGAGCACCCGGTGCTCTTAAACCGCGCGCCCACCCTGCACCGCTTGGGCATTCAGGCTTTTGAGCCCGTGCTCATCGAGGGGCGGGCCATCCAGATCCACCCTCTGGTCTGTACCGCCTACAACGCGGACTTCGACGGCGACCAGATGGCCGTTCACGTGCCCCTCTCGGCGGAGGCCCAGGCCGAGGCGCGGCTGCTCATGCTCTCCACCCACAACATCTTAAATCCCAAGGACGGGCGCCCGGTGACCATTCCCACCCAGGACATGGTCATAGGGTGCTACTACCTCACCCTGGAAAAGAAGGGCGCCCCGGGAGAGGGCAAGGCCTTCCGGGACTACGACGAGGCCATCATGGCCTACCAAAACGGCGCGGTGAGCCTGCATGCGCGCATCAAGGTGCGCAAGCCCGACGGGGAGATCATCGAGACGACGGTAGGCCGCATCATCTTCAACGAGGTGGTCCCCGACGAGCTGGGTTTCCTCAACGAGGTAATGGACAAAAAGCGCCTGGTGCAGCTGGTGGACGACTGCTTCCGCAAGCTGGGCTACTCGGCTACCGTGGCCATGCTGGACGGCATTAAGGACCTGGGCTTTCACTATGCCACCCAGGCGGGCATTACCATCGGCATTTCCGACATCGTCATACCCCAGGAAAAGGACGAGATCCTTAAAGAAGCCGACAGGCAGGTAGAGGCGGTGGAGGCCGAGTACCGGCGGGGCCTGATTACCGAGGAGGAACGCTACCGCAAGGTTATCGCCATCTGGAACGAGGCCACCGAAAAGGTGACCAGGGCTCTTCTAAATACCCTCGACCCTTACAACCACGTCTTCATGATGGCCACCTCCGGGGCGCGGGGCAACATCCAGCAGATCCGCCAGCTGGCCGGCATGCGCGGCCTCATGGCCGACCCCTCCGGGCGCATCATCGACCTGCCCATCAGGGCCAACTTCCGCGAGGGCCTGACCGTGCTGGAATACTTCATCTCCACCCACGGGGCCCGCAAGGGCCTGGCCGATACCGCCCTGCGCACCGCCGACTCCGGCTACCTCACCAGGCGCCTGGTGGACGTGGCCCAGGACGTCATCGTGCGGGAAGAGGACTGCGGCACCACGGAAGGCATCCTGGTGCGGGAGATAAAGGACGGCACGGAGGTCATCAAGACGCTGGAGGAGCGGCTGGTGGGCCGCCTGGCCCTGCACGACATCATCCATCCCCAAACCGGGGAGGTGCTGGTCGGGGCGGACGAGGAAATCGACGAGGAAAAGGCCAGGGAAATCGTCAGGGCGGGGATCAAGGAGGTCTGGATACGCTCCGTCATCACCTGCCGCACCCGCTACGGCGTCTGCTCCAAGTGCTACGGTCGCAACCTGGCCACCGGCAAGCTGGTGGATGTGGGCGAGGCGGTGGGCATCATTGCCGCCCAGTCCATCGGCGAGCCCGGTACCCAGCTGACCATGCGCACCTTCCACACCGGCGGCGTGGCCGGCGAGGACATCACCCAGGGTCTGCCGCGGGTGGAAGAGCTCTTTGAGGCCCGCCGGCCCAAGGGCCAGGCCCTCATTGCCGATGCGGCCGGCGTGGTGGAGGTGCGGGAGGCCAAGGGCGGGCGCAAGGAGATAGAGCTCGTCACCGACGAGGGGGAAAGGTATACTTACGCCGTGCCCTTTGGCGCCCGCCTGAAGGTCAGCAGCGGGGACAGGGTGGAGGCCGGCGACGAGCTGACCGAAGGGCCCATCAACCCCCACGACCTGCTGCGCATCAAGGGGTTGCACGGGGTCTACACCTATCTCCTGCAGGAGGTGCAAAAAGTCTACCGTATGCAGGGGGTGGACATTAACGACAAGCACATTGAAATCATGATCCGGCAGATGCTCCGCAAGGTGCGGGTGGAGGACCCCGGGGATACGGAATTGCTGCCCGGCGGGCTGGTCGACAAGTTTGAGCTGGAGGAGGAAAACGAGCGGGTGAGAAAGATGGGCGGTCGGGAGGCGGTGGCCCGCCCGGTGCTGCTGGGCATTACCAAGGCCTCGCTGACCACCGATTCCTTCCTCTCCGCTGCTTCCTTCCAGGAAACCACCCGCGTGCTCACCGAGGCGGCCATCAAGGGCAAGGTCGACCCCCTGCTGGGCTTAAAGGAAAACGTCATCATCGGCAAGCTCATCCCGGCGGGCACGGGCATGAGCCGCTACCGCAGCATCCAGGTTATGGAAAACGGCGACCGCCGCTAAAAGGGCCCCTTCCGCCATGGGCTACGCCCGGGGCGCTGCCGCCGTCCCGGGCGCTTTAACTTTGCTTATTGACAGCGCTTTTTGCCGGTGGTAAGATAAAAAAGTGTCTGGATAGCTCTGGGGGGTAAGCTATGCCTTTGGCGCGGTTGGCTTCCGCCAAGAAGAAGACGGTTGGCTCCAAGCAAACCATGAAGGCCATCCAGCGGGGGCAGGCAAAGGTGGTTTACGTAGCCGTAAACGCCGAGAGGCACGTCATCGATCCCATCATCCAGGCATGCCGTGAAAAGAACATTCCCCTGGTCGAAGTGGAGTCCATGGCCAAGCTGGGCAAGATCTGTAACATCGACGTGGGGTGCGCTTCGGCGGCGGTTATTGAGGATTAGGATTTTGGCGGCGGGGAGCAGCGCCGCGGAGAAGGAGGTGTAACGGGTGCCGACCATAAGCCAGCTGGTTCGCAAGGGGCGGGAGAAGGTGCGCGATAAGTCGTCAGCCCCGGCGTTGAAAGGCTGCCCCCAGAAGCGGGGGGTTTGTACCAGGGTTTACACCACCACGCCCAAAAAGCCCAACTCTGCCCTGCGCAAGGTGGCGCGCGTGCGCCTCACCAACGGCATTGAGATAACCTCCTACATCCCGGGGATCGGGCACAACCTGCAGGAGCACTCGGTGGTCCTGGTGCGCGGCGGGCGGGTAAAGGATTTGCCCGGCGTCCGCTACCACATCATCCGGGGTGCCCTGGACTGCGCGGGTGTGCAGAACCGGCACCAGGGCCGCTCCAAGTACGGTGCCAAGCGCCCGAAGAAGTAACCCGGGTACCGGCCGCGAGGCCGGTAGTTTTGGGTTGGGCAGGAAGGGACATACTTTTAGGGAAGGGGGGAAAAGATGCCCAGGAAAGGGCCCGTACCCAAGCGCGACATACCGCCTGATCCCATCTACAACAGCAAGATAGTTGCCAAGCTCATCAACCAGGTCATGCGGTGCGGCAAGAAGAGCCTGGCGGAAAAGATCTGCTACGGCGCCTTTGAGATCATCCGCCGGAAAACCGGCAGGGACCCGCTGGAGGTCCTGGATCAGGCCTTGAAAAACGTCATGCCGGTGCTGGAGGTCAAGGCCCGCCGCGTGGGCGGCGCCAACTACCAGGTGCCCGTAGAGGTCCGCCCGGAGCGCCGCTTAACGCTGGGCCTGCGCTGGCTCACCCAGTTTGCCCGCGAGCGCAGCGGCAAGAGCATGATGGAGAAGCTGGCCGCGGAAATAATGGATGCGGCCAACAACACAGGCGGCGCAGTTAAGAAAAAGGAGGATACCCACAAGATGGCAGAAGCCAACAAGGCTTTTGCCCACTATCGGTGGTAGGGAGGTGAAGTTATGGCGAGGCAGTTTCCGCTGGAACGGACGCGCAACATCGGCATAATGGCCCACATTGACGCCGGCAAGACCACCACCACCGAGCGCATTTTGTTTTATACTGGGCGCGTGCACCGCATGGGCGAGGTCCACGAGGGCACGGCGACCATGGACTTCATGGTCCAGGAGCAGGAGCGGGGGATCACCATTACCTCCGCGGCCACCAGCTGCCAGTGGCGCGACCACTGCATCAACATTATAGATACGCCAGGGCACGTGGACTTTACCGTGGAGGTGGAGCGCTCCCTGCGCGTGCTGGACGGGGCGGTGGCCATCTTTTGTTCCGTAGGCGGGGTGGAGCCGCAGTCGGAAACGGTCTGGCGGCAGGCGGATAAGTACGGGGTGCCCCGCATCGCGTACATCAACAAGATGGACCGCGTGGGGGCCGACTTCTTCCGCGGCCTGGCCATGATCCGCGAGCGGCTGGGAGCCAACCCGGTGGCCATCCAGCTGCCTATAGGCGCCGAGGAAAGCTTTGTCGGCGTGGTGGACCTCATCCGCAACAAGGCCATCATTTACCTCGACGACCTGGGCACCAACCCCAAGGAAACGGAAGTGCCGCCCGAGATGGCCGACCTGGTGGCCGAATACCGGGAGAAGCTCATTGAAGCGGTGGCCGAGGCCGACGAGGAGCTGATGATGAAGTACCTCGAGGGCGAGGAGCTGACGGTGGAGGAAATCAAGCGGGGCATCCGCAAGGCCACCCTGGCCTGCAAGATGGTGCCGGTGCTCTGCGGCTCGTCCTTTAAAAACAAGGGCGTGCAGCCCCTCCTGGACGCCATTGTGGACTTCCTCCCGGCCCCCACGGACATCCCGGCCATCCGCGGGTTTAACCCCGAGACGGGCGTGGAGGACCAGCGCCTGGCCCGCGACGACGAGCCCTTCTCGGCCCTGGCCTTCAAGATCATGGCCGACCCCTACGTGGGCAAGCTTACCTTCTTCCGCGTTTACTCCGGCAAGGTAACCTCCGGCTCTTACGTCTACAATTCCACCAAAGGCAAGCGGGAGCGCATCGGCCGCATCCTGCGCATGCACGCCAATCACCGCGAGGAGATCGATGCCGCCTACGCCGGGGACATTGTGGCCGCCGTGGGCTTAAAAGAAACCACCACGGGGGACACCCTCTGCGACGAGAAGCACCCCATCGTGCTGGAGTCCATGGACTTTCCCGAGCCGGTTATCTCCGTGGCCATTGAGCCCAAGACCAAGGCCGACCAGGAGAAGATGGGCATGGCCCTCTCCCGCCTGGCCGAGGAGGATCCCACCTTCAAGGTGCACGTAGACCCGGAGACCGGCCAGACGCTCATCTCCGGCATGGGCGAGCTGCACCTGGAGATCATCGTGGACCGCCTGGTGCGGGAGTTCAAGGTGGAGGCCAACGTGGGGCGCCCGCAGGTGGCCTACAAGGAAACCATCCGCGAAAAGGCCAAGGCCGAAGGCAAGTACATCCGCCAGACCGGCGGGCGCGGCCAGTACGGCCACGTGGTGCTGGAAATAGAGCCCCTGCCGCGCGGCGGCGGCTACGAGTTTGTGAACAAGATTGTCGGCGGCGTGATACCCAAGGAGTTTATCCCCGCGGTAAACGCCGGCGTGCGCGAGGCCATGGAAAACGGCATCCTGGCCGGCTACCCTGTAACCGACGTGCGGGTCACCCTGGTGGACGGCTCCTATCACGAGGTGGACTCCTCGGAGCTGGCCTTTAAGATTGCCGGTTCGGTGGCCTTCAAGAACGGGGCGGAAAAGGCAAAGCCGGTGCTCCTGGAGCCGGTAATGAAAGTGGAAGTCGTGGTGATGGACGAGTACCTGGGTGACGTGCTGGGGGACCTAAACGCCCGGCGCGGGCGCATTGAAGAAATGGAGCGCCGGGGCAACGTGCAGGTGGTGAGGGCCTACGTGCCCCTGGCCGAGATGTTTGGCTACGCCACGGACCTCCGCTCCCGCACCCAGGGCCGCGGCAGCTTCACCATGCAGTTCAGCCACTACGAGGAAGTGCCCCCTGCCCTGGCGGAGGCCATTATTTCCCGGCGGCGGGGATAGCGGGTGGCCCGGCCCGGCCGCTCTTTCCCGAAAGCCCTGAAAAAAGTGAGTGTAAAAGGAGGTAATTGCGCTTATGGCCAAGGCGAAATTTGAGCGGACGAAGCCGCACGTGAACGTAGGGACGATAGGGCACGTGGACCATGGGAAGACGACGCTTACGGCGGCG
>NZ_AUBR01000066.1 GCF_000429345.1 Desulfovirgula thermocuniculi DSM 16036
GACCCCGGCGGTTCTGGTTGAGACCGGAGGCCACGTCGGAATGCTCGGCCACCACCCGGTAGCCTCTCTCCCCGGCATAAGCCCGCAGCCTCTCCAGCTGCCGCTCTATGTTTCCGGCATCGGCCTGCTCCTTTGTGGATACCCGGGCGTAGAGGACGACCGCGGCGTCCGGCTCTGCCTTTATCCCCCCTGTGCCCAGAATGCGGTTGATCTCCTCTACCGGGTACCTCCGGTGGCCGCTGGGAAGCCGCACGGGCTTAATTAACCCCTGCTTCTCCCACGCCTTGAGGCGGTTCGGGTGTACGCCTAACCGCTTTGCCGCTTCCCCAATGGATAAGAGTTCCATACTTTTGTGGTAGCAAAACTGCATGATTCAGTCAATTATAGTGCGTTTATTTGTAGCTGTTGCAAACCTCCTCCGACTAATCCTCCCACTCCCGGGCACGGGCCGCCTTCCTGCCCCAGTGGGAGCGGTGGGCCCGGCGCGCTTCCTGCCTCTCGGCAATCTCGGCGCGGGCCTCCTCCTCGTCCAGTACCTCCCCGCCGGGAGCAACCCAGTAGGTAACCAGGGGCACCGCCCGCCGCCTTTCCTCCACCACCTTTACCTCCTCGCCACGCACCTCGGACATCCAGGAAGCAATCTCCCGCACGTTGGGGACGGTAGCGGAAAGGCCCAGGATCTTGATGTGGGGAGGAGCAAAAATAATGCTCTCCTCCCAGGCCGTGCCCCTATCGGGATCGTCCAGGTAATGGATCTCGTCAAAAATGACGTGGGAGGTGTGCTCCAGCTCCTCCGGGTTGGCAAAGCACCAGTTGCGGAAAATTTCCGTGGTCATCACCAGCACGGGAGCCCTCTCGTTGAGGGAAAGGTCCCCGGTAATAAGGCCCACGCGCTCCGGGCCAAACAATTTGCCGAAATCGCGGTATTTCTGGTTGGAGAGGGCTTTAATGGGCGAGGTGTAAACCACCCCCCAGCCTCTTTCCAGCACGTGGGCAATCAGCCTTTCCGCAATGAGGGTCTTGCCGGTTCCCGTCGGCGCGGCCACCAGCACGCTGTAGCCTTCCATGAGGGCCTGGAGCGCTTTTTCCTGAAAGAGATCGAGCGTAAGCGGCGCCAATACGGCCTTCTTGCGCCGGCGCGGGCGGAGTCTTTCTTTTCCGGGCATCACCATCACCACGGCCATTATACACCATAAAAGAAGCTCAGTTAAGCCGGGGAATTTACCTTCAGGGGAAAATATGAGGTATAATACCTTAAAAGCCTTTTTAAGGAGGTTTTTCATGTCCAAAAAGTCTATTGTCGACTACCGGGTGAACTACCAGCCGGGCGTGGGCGTTTTAAGTGTGGAGGTAACCTGCTGCCACCAACGTATCGGCGAAATGCGCTTTGCGGACCAGCAGAGCCTCACCTGCCCGCACTGCCAGGCCCGCCACGTCTTGAGCATCGAGCACAACCACTTCCACTTAAGCCAGCATAAGAAAGATGTATAACAGGGGCGCTTAGGGGGAAAACGTGTTAGAGGAATGAACTGGCGCCAGCTTGCCGCAATATATTTTACCCACCAGTTCCTAATTGCCCTGGCCAGCTACCTGGCCAATATCTTTTTTTCCAATCAGTTCGCCCCGCACCAGATAAGCGCCATTTTAATCCAGGGGCTCAACCAGTGGGACGCCGGCTGGTACACCAGAATTGCCCAGCACGGTTACGACGGGCAGGCGGCGGCCTTTTTCCCCCTGTACCCCCTGCTCATTCACCTGCTGTACCGGCTGGGGCTACCGGCAACCGTGGCCGGCATCCTTATTTCCAACCTCTCCCTGGCGGGCATCCTTTATCTTTTTTTCCGCCTGGCCGCCCTGGATTACGACCGCCGCACAGCCGTTAAGGGCACCTGGTACCTCGGCCTGTTCCCCACCTCTTTTTTCCTTTCCGCCGTCTACACCGAGTCCCTCTACCTCCTTCTGGCCCTCTTAACCTTTTTCTTCCTGCGCCGGCGGCGCTGGGCGGCTGCCGGGGCCTGCGGCCTGCTGGCCGCGGCCACCCGCAATGTGGGCGTCTTCCTGGCCCTTCCCGCCCTCTGGGAATACCGTCAGGCCACCGGAGGGAAAATAAGTAAAGAGCTGTTCTTTGTGGCCGCCATTCCCCTAGGGCTGCTCTTCTTTATGGCTTACCTCAAAGTAAAGCTGGGCAACCCCCTGGCTTTCTGGACGGCGCAGCATTTTTGGGAAAGGGATTTTGCGTGGCCCTGGGAAAGCCTGGCGCAGGCGGCCAGGCACCTCTGGGAGAGGCGCTCCTTTAGCAACACGCTGGTGGACCTGTTCTTTACCTCGCTGGCCGTAGTTCTTTTCCTTCTTTCCCTGGGGAAGGAGAGGCCCTCGTACTGCCTTTTTACCCTGGCCGGGATCCTGGTGCCCCTCTCTTCCCCCGCTTCCAGCATGCCCCTTTTAAGCATGCCGCGTTTCACGATGGTCCTTTTCCCCATCTATCTCACCATGGCCCGCCTGGTAAAGAGCGAGGAGGCCCACTTATTTGTCCTGGCTACGAGCGCCGCGCTGCTCTTCTTCTTCCACATGCTCTTTGCCCACGGGTGCTGGGTAGCCTGAGTCGAGGGGGGTTTATTTAAGGTTGTTGCTGAGCGTTATCATACCCACGTACAACGAGAAGCACAACATCATACCCCTCACACAGCGCCTCTGCCGCTGCCTGGAGGGGAGGGAATTTGAAATACTCTTTGTTGACGACAGCACCGACCGCACACCGCAGGTGCTGGAAGAACTCAGCCGCCGGGACGGACGCGTGCGCTACCTCCACCGGGTAAACCAGCGCGGCCTGGCCACCGCCGTGGTGGAGGGATTCCGGGCTGCCAGGGGGGAAATCCTGGCCGTGCTGGATGCCGACCTGCAGCACCCGCCGGAACTCCTGCCGCAGATGCTGGACCATATCCTCCGGGGTTACGACCTGGTCATCGCCTCGCGCTTCGTGCCGGGCGCCAGCGACAGCGGCCTGAACTTTCAGAGGAAGCTCGTTTCCCTGGCCGCCCGCCTGGCCGGACGCCTCCTGCTGAAAAGCCTCCGGCCCGTGAGAGACCCTTTAAGCGGCTACTTTATGCTCCGCCGGGAAGTAATCGAAGGCGTACCCCTTTCTCCCCTGGGCTGGAAAATACTGGCCGAAATCCTGGTGCGGGGCCGCTACAGCCGCGTGGTGGAGGTGCCCTTTACCTTTCAGCGACGCCTAAACGACCGCTCCAAGATGAATATAACCGAGCAGCTTAACTACTTGCGCCACCTCTGGCGGCTCCTGCGCAGCAGCCCGGAGGACCTGCGCTTCTGGAAGTTCTGCCTGGTGGGCACCTGCGGCGTGGCGGTTAACTTTGCCTTCTTTGCCCTTTTTACCTTCCTTCTGGCGCTGGACGTGCTCTTTTCCGCCCTCCTGGCCAGCAGCCTGGCCATGTACGCCAACTTCCTCTTAAACGACGCCATCACCTGGAACCAGCCCAAGCACGACCACGTGCTGGTCCGCGCCGCCAAGTTCTACCTCTTTTCCGGCACGGGCATGCTCTTAAACGCCGCCGTTTTAAGCCTGCTCCACAGTTACTGGCAGGTGCCCGCACTTTGGGCCAACGGCATGGGCATCCTGGCCGCCACCGCCTGGAACTACTACGCCAACAATCGGTGGACCTTTACGGCCAGGAGTTTCCGGTGAGCGGCGGAGCTGCCGCAGGGGAATTCGCTCAAGCAAGCGCGCGCAAAATCAAAAGCAGGGCTACCCCGCTCCCCATGGCCAGGAAAACGTTCTTCCATTTCCAGGCCACCATCGCGGCAAGCAAGCCCGCAAAAAGGTAGTGGTTTTGCCAGGAAAAATTCAACGTCCCTCCGGAGACCAGCACCCCGGGAATCACAAAAGCCGTTAAAATGCCTACCGGCACGTATTTCAGCCCTCTACTGACCGGCTCCGGGAAGGCCACCCACCTGGTGAGCAGGAGAAAGCTAACCCTCGTCAGGTAGGTCACCGCGGCCATCCCGGCAATTAGCTGCAGTATCTCGGAACGCATAGCTTTCCACCACCACCCCCACAAAAGCTGCCGTCAGGGCACCCAGCACAATACACCAGTTCCCGGGCACGAAAAAAGCAAGCGCCAGAACTACCAGGGCGGTAACCACAAAAACAAGCAGCGTAACTTTATTTTGCAACTGCAAAACCAGCAGGCTGGTGAACACGCCGAGAAAGGCAAAGTCAAGGCCGTACCGCCCGGGGTCACCAACTATTTCCCCCAAACCCGCCGCCAGAGCGGAGCCGGGAAGCCAGCCCAGGAAGGTGGCCAAGCCGGCCCCTAAAAAGTAGGCCGCCTTGTTTTCCCGGTTCCCCACGCGGCTGATGGTCAAAGCATAGGATTCGTCGTTCAAGAAATGAGCCAGCAGGGCCACTTTCCACGGTTTAATCCTGCCCAGGTGAGGGGCAAGGGAAAAACCCATCAGCAGGTGCCGCATGTTAAGCAACAAGGTTGCCAGCACAATGCTGTCGGCACCGGCCCCCTCTTTTATCATGCCCGCAGCGGCAAACTGCGCTGAACCTGCAAATACCGCCGCCGACATCGTCACCGTTTCCCAGTAGCTCAAGCCGGCCTGCCTGGCCAGCACGCCAAACACCAGGCCGTAGGCGAAAATGCTGACGGTGAGAGGCAAACCGTCCCTCACCCCCAGCCAAAAATCAGCTAACCCACGGCAATGCTTTACGGCAAAGAGCGCCACTCGGATCCCCCCCAAAAACGCCTGCCCGGAAATAGTTTCTCCCCTCGCCGGCGCTACACCTCCCTTTAAGAGAAAAAATAAAAAGCCAAACCGCGGCCTTCACCGCAGTTTGGCGCGGGTGAGCAAACCTGTAAGCCGAGTTCTGTCGTGGGTGGCCATCTATCTGGGACGCCAGTTGCCTGGCGCCTCTAGCGACCTTACCCGGGGGCGGAGCGGGCCACTCCCTTGCCCCCCTATTCGGTCTTGCTCCGGGTGGGGTTTACCTAGCCGGCCCGTCGCCAGGGCCGCTGGTGCGCTCTTACCGCACCGTTCCACCCTTGCCAGCCGGTGCTGCCCCCGCGGGGCAGAACCGGCTTCGGCGGTCTACATTTCTGTGGCACTTTCCTTGGGGTCGCCCCCACTGGGTGTTACCCAGCACCCTGCCCTATGGAGCTCGGACTTTCCTCAGGCGCCCTTCCGGGCACCCGCGGCCACCCGGTTTACTCACCTCTTTTTTGTTCTTCCCTATATTTATTTTAACACATCGATATGCCGAATCGATATGCCGACCGCAAATTCTTTTGCCGGCCCGAGGCTCAAGTTGACAGGAAAGGACACGGTAAAGTAAAATTTTGATACCCCAGGGGGGCTTCAGGGAGCGAAAAATTTTACCGAAAGGGGTATGCGCAGGATGTGGCTTGAGTCCCGCAAGGAGCTGGAGGAAGACCTGCTGGCCAGGCTGAAAAAAATTGAGGGCCAGGTCCGGGGCGTCTCCAAGATGATCCAGGAAAAGCGCGCCTGCGGGGAGATCATCATCCAGCTGGCGGCCATAAAGTCTGCCTTAAACCAGGTGGCCATGACCACCCTGGCCTGCCACCTGGCCGACCTCCTCAGGGAAAGCCTGGAGGAAAAGAGAGACCTCAAGAAGGCCATGGAAGAATTCCTGGAGATTTTCAAAAAATTCTCCTAAACGGCATATTTAAAGGGATCCTTTTCGCCCTCGCTGAGCAAGAGGTCCACGGCCAGTCCCCTCTCCTCCAGCGCACGCGCCAAAAGCTCTTTAAGCAGCGGGAGGACGGCCCTCTCGGTGCCAAAGTGGCCGGCGTCTACAAAGGCCAGCCCCGCGGCGAGCATGTCCCGGGCGGTGTGGTAGCTCACGTCTCCGGTAACCAAAACATCGGCCCGGGCGGCCAGGGCCTCCTTCCACAGCTCGCCACCGGCGCCGCCGCAAACGGCCACGCGGCGGACCGGGCGCCCTTCTTCGCCCGCCCAGCGCACGGCCCCCAGGCCCAGGGCCTCCCGCACGCGCCCGGCAAAGTTCCGCAAGGGAACCGCCTCCGTCAACACCCCCACCCTTCCCAGGCCCAGGGAAGGCTTAAACCGGTTGGCCAGGGGGTAAAGGTCGTAGGCCACCTCTTCGTACGGGTGGACCTCAAGCATGGCCCTTACTGCCTTCTCCACCAGGGCAGAGGGTACAACGGTCTCCAGGCGCACCTCCCTGACCCTCTCCAAAACCCCCTGCCTCCCTATATAGGGGCTGGTCCCCTCCAGGGGCAAAAAGGTGCCCGTGCCTTCCACGCCGAAGGTACAGTGGCTGTAGTTGCCGATCCAGCCGGCCCCGGCGGCCCCCAGTGCCTCCCGGACCGCCTCCACGTGCTCCACGGGAACAAAAACGACAAGCTTATAATACCGCTCTTCGGCAGGCACCAGGACCTCCGTGCTTTCCAGGCCGAGGATTTTGGCAAGGGCATCGCTTACCCCCAGGCGCGCGCGGTCGAGGTTGGTGTGCGCGGCGTACACACCTATGCCCAGGCGAAGAAGCTCGGCTGCCAGGGCCCCCTGCGGGGTATCCACCCGGAGACTCTTCATGCCCTTAAAGAACAGCGGGTGGTGGGTGAGGATAAGCTGGGCGCCTTTCTGCCCGGCTTCCTTCACCACTTCCCGTCCCACATCAAGGCATAGCAAAACCTTCTCCACCGGTGCCCGCGGGTCGCCCAGCTGCCAACCCGGGTTGTCCCACGGTTCTGCCAGCTCAAGCGGTGCCAGCTCCTCCACGATTGCGGCTATCACCGCACCGGTCGCTACCGGCAAGGGCCAAAACCTCCTCCAGCCGGCTAATTTTTTTTATTATTTCCCGCGCCTTGGCCAGCGCCTGGGGCCGGCAGCTACAGCTCAGGGCCCCTAAAACCTTTTCATAGCCCGCTTTCAGGCGTTCCAGGTAATCCGGGAGGAGGGGGTGCCCTTTTTCCACCAGGCGGGGGCCTACTTCCAGCAGGAAGGGGTCGGAAACCTCCTCCCTGCCCGGCTCGGCAACGATAACCGGGTAGAGGCGCCCCTCCTCTTCCACCAGGTCTTCGTCCACCAGGCGCCAGCCGTTATCCGCCAGCCAGGAGCGCAGCTCGCCCACATCGGTCATGGGCTGCAAGATGAGCCTCCTGGTTGCCGCCAGCACTTCAGGCGAAGAGGAGAGGATGCGCACAATGCTCCTCCCCCCCATGCCTGCCAGGACGACCACATCTGCCTCCCCGGGGCACAGGGGGGCCAGGCCATCCCCCTGCCGCAGGGATATTTTTTCCTCCAGGCCGTAACGGCAAATATTAGCAAATGCGTGGCGGTAGGGCCCGTCATTAAGCTCGGTGGCAATGGCGTGCGGGCAGATCCCACTCTCTACCAGGTAAACGGGCAGGAGCGCGTGGTCGGTGCCCACGTCGGCCACCACCGCACCGGGAGGCACGAAGGCAGCAACAGCAGCCAGGCGCTTGGTAAGCATGGCCCGGTTCTCCACCCCCGCCTGGGAAACAGACCGATCTTCCCGCGGCGGCTTTGTAAAGAAATAATAGCCCAATTAAAAGGCCAAGGCAACCCCCGCCCCAAGGGGAGGCGGGGAAGTTCTGCCCGGCCTAACACCGCAGCCGGCAAAGCCCGCTCCGGCATACTACCACCGGCAGGCAGGCTTTACGGCAGGAAAACCGCACCGGCGATAGATCCGCAAGGAGACACGGACACCCGGCGGGGGTGGCAACGCCTCTCACACTCCGGACCCCGGACACACCTGCCCGCACGCGGCAGCGGGCCTGGAGAGGGCAGGCGGCCAAAAGCCACGGGTTTTTCCGGTAGAAAGAGAAGCCCGCCATACGAGGCGGGCGGGCAGGCGATTTTCCGTTGCCGTAAGACTGCCGTTAAAGCAGGCTTCCGGGAGCTAACCGGAAACCCCGGAAGCCTTGATTTTTCTGGTGGGCGATGACGGATTTGAACCGCCGACCCCATGCTTGTAAGGCATGTGCTCTCCCCCTGAGCTAATCGCCCGTGTGGTGACCCCAGCGGGATTCGAACCCGCGTTACCGCCGTGAAAGGGCGGTGTCTTAGTCCACTTGACCATGGGGCCAGACAAAAATAATGGTGGGCCCACCAGGAGTCGAACCCGGAACCAGCCGGTTATGAGCCGGATGCTCTACCAGTTGAGCTATGGGCCCGTGCAAGAGTCATTATACAAAAAAACGCAGCCCCGGTCAATAGCTTGCCGCGGAAAAACCCATGTACCGGGGCTGCACCATCAATCCAGGTAGTCCTTTAACTTCTTGCTGCGGCTCGGGTGCCGCAACTTGCGCAGGGTCTTAGCCTCAATCTGCCGGATGCGCTCGCGGGTGACCCCGAACTTCTGTCCGACCTCTTCCAGGGTACGGGCGCGTCCGTCGTCAAGGCCGAAGCGCAACCGCAGCACCTTCTGCTCGCGGTCGGTGAGGGTCTTGAGAACCTCCTCCAGCTGCTCCCGCAGGAGCGTGTGGGAGGCTTCCTCCGCCGGGGCCCTGGCCTCCTGGTCTTCGATGAAGTCGCCCAGGTGGGAGTCTTCTTCCTCGCCTATGGGCGTCTCCAGGGAAACCGGCTCCTGGGCGATCTTCATGATCTCCCTCACTTTCTCCGGAGAAATGTTCATCTCCTTGGCTATTTCTTCCGGAGTGGGCTCGCGCCCCAGCTCCTGGAGGAGCTGCCGCTGCACCCTTACCAGCTTGTTGATGGTCTCCACCATGTGCACGGGGATGCGTATGGTGCGGGCCTGGTCGGCTATGGCGCGGGTAATGGCCTGACGGATCCACCAGGTGGCATAAGTGCTGAACTTGTAGCCTTTGCGGTAGTCGAATTTCTCCACGGCCTTGATGAGGCCCAGGTTGCCCTCCTGGATCAGGTCCAGGAAGAGCATACCCCGCCCTACGTATCGCTTGGCAATGCTGACCACCAGGCGCAGGTTGGCCTCGGCCAGGCGCCTCTTGGCCTCCTCATCCCCCTGCTCAATGCGCTTGGCCAGCTCGATCTCCTCCTCCGGGGTGAGCAGCGGGATGCGTCCTATCTCCTTGAGGTACATGCGCACGGGGTCGTCTATGGCCACCCCTTCGGGGATGTCCAGATCCAGGTCCTCCTCCGCCGGTGTATCCATAGACACCTCTTCGACGGGCTCCAGGTCGGGAACCTCGGGAACCACCTCGATGCCCATGCCGGCCAGCTTTTCATAAATGTCGTCAATTTGCTCCGGAGACAGGTCCACACCCTGGAGGCTGTCCATGATCTCGCTGTAGGTGAGAACCCCCCGTTTCTTTCCCTTTTCAATAAGCTCCTTCACGCAATCCAGCTTGTGCAGTTCGTCACCCAATTTAATTTTCCCCCCTTCCTGTGGGCAACAGCTCCTGAAGGCGGGAGAGAACACGCTGTACGCGCCCTTCATCTCCTAGCCTTTCCGCTTCGGCCAGCTCCTGTATCAGCCTTTCCCTCTCAAGCCTCCGGGCTCTCTGCCTGAGGTTGGCAATTAAGTCCCTGACCACCCTTGCCGGGTCCTCCAGGGGCAAATCTTCCACCAGGAGGTAGCCCAGCAGGTCCTGCCCCCTTTCGCCCAGCTCGTTCATCCAGCCGGCGGGGTTTCCCTGCCGGCAGAGGAAAAAGTAGATCCGGCTCAAATCCGGGTCGTGAGGCGAAAACCCGGGCAGTTCCTGCTGCACCAGAGGCAGGTATTCGGGATATCTAAGCAGCAACCGCACGAGCAGCAACTCGGCATTTAAAGGCGTATTTTCTACTATAGTATGCACCCTTTTAACATTTTTATCCGATTTTGCCCATTTTTTACCCGCTTCCGCGCTGTATCGCCGCAAAGCATCTTTAACTGCTTCCCAGCTAACGCTCAGGCGGGCAGCGACGTGCTTAATGGCCTCTTGGCGCTCCAGCTCTCCCTCCATGGCCGCCAGGTTGGGCAGTACCTGTGCCAGCGCGGCGGAAAGCCCTTCGCCTTTTTTTACCGCCCAGTCCAGCTTGTAGTCCAGAAGGGTGAGGGATCTCTCCACCAGCTCGTTCCATCTCTCCCGGCCCTGGTGGCGGATGAACTCATCGGGGTCCTTGCCCTGCGGGATAACCGCCACCCTTACGGAAAAGCCTTCCTGCTGGAGAAGGTCCAGGCCGCGCACGGTCGCCGCCACACCCGCGGCATCGGAGTCGTAGGCAATGACCACCCGGCGGGTGTACCGCGAGAGCAGGCGGGCCTGGTCCTGCGTCAGGCTCGTGCCCAAGGAAGCCACGGCATTGGAAATGCCGTGCTGGTGGGCGGTAATTACGTCCATGTACCCTTCCATGATGATGGCATAGCCCTTTTCCCGGATGGCCCCCTTGGCGAGGTGCAGGCCGAAGAGAACCTTCCCTTTGCTGAAGACCGGTGTCTCCGGTGTGTTCAGATATTTGGGCTGGCTTTCGTCCAGCACCCTGGCGCCAAAGCCCACCACCCGGCCCTGGGCGTTGCAGATGGGAAAAATCAGGCGGTGGCGGAAGCGGTCGTAGGGCCTGCCCCTCTCGCCCACGGCCAGGAGACCCAGGTCCACGGCCAGCTTCACCGGACACCCGCGGGAGGAAAGGAACTGCGCCAGGTTATCCCATCCCGGGGGCGCGTAGCCCAGCTGAAACAGTTCCTGGGTATAGGAGGAGATGCCCCGCCTTTCCAGGTACTCCCGCGCCTCCCGGCCCTCCGGGCGCTTCAGGCACTGGCGGAAAAAGTCCCGCGCCAGGGCATTTACCTCCCAGGCCTCCTCTTCCGGCCGGGACTTCGGCTCCTCCCCCGCCCCGGCAAAGCGGGGCAGGGCAATGCCGGCCCTTTCGGCCAGCTTGTGCACCGCCTCGGGAAAGGTCAGGTTTTCCAGGAGCATCAGGAACTTAAAGACGTTGCCGCCTACCCCGCAGCCAAAGCAATAAAAAATTTGCTTATCCGGGCTGACGGTGAAGGAGGGCTCCCTTTCCGCGTGGAAAGGGCAGAGCCCCACGTAGTTTTTTCCCCGCCTCTCCAGCCTGACGTACTCGCCAACCAGCTGTACAATATCGGTAGCCAGCCTCACGGCCTCCAGGGCCTCAGCTGGAATGGGACCGCCCATGGCGAAAAATCACGTCCCTATAAGTGTGGTATTCGCTATTACTATAGATTTTCCTCCCAGGGGCGACAATTTTTATGCGGGGAAGGAAAAGGGCCGGGGGACAAAAAAGCGGTGAAACTGGGCGATGGCAAAGTTATCCGTCATCCCGGCAATGTAGTCGCACACCACCCTTTCCACACCCACCTCGTCGCTCCTCCGCAGGTACTCGGCGGGAAGGTAATGGGGGTTTTTTACCAGGAAGGTGTACAAAAACTGCACGATGTTCTTGGCCTTACCCTCTTCCCTCTTGGCCTCCGAGCCAATGTAGACGCGCTCAAACAAGAAGGCGCGCAGCTCATCGGTAGCCTCCTGCACCGCCGGGCTCATGCGTATCTCCGGCCTGCCCCAGCTGGCGGTGATGAGGTCCACCACCATAGTATTTATGCGCTCGCGGTGGGTGCGGCCCAGCACTTCCAGGCACCTGGAGGGCAGCTCGGCGGCGGTAAGGATGCCCCCCCTGATAGCGTCGTCAATGTCGTGGTTGAGGTAAGCAACCCGGTCGCAGATTTTCACCACCTGCCCCTCCAGGGTGCAGGGCTTTGCGGGCCCGGTGTGATTTAATATGCCGTCCCGCACCTCAAAGGTCAGGTTCAGACCCGTTCCCCCTTCCAGCTCGTCTACCACCCGCAGGCTCTGCTCGTTGTGCCGGAAGCCCTGGGGGAAGACCTCGTTTAAGGCCTCCTCTCCGATGTGCCCGAAAGGGGTATGGCCTAGGTCGTGGCCCAGGGCAATGGCTTCGGTGAGGTCCTCGTTTAAACGCAGCGCTTTGGCCACGGTGCGGGAGATCTGGGAAACTTCCAGAGTGTGGGTGAGGCGGGTACGGTAATGGTCGCCCTCGGGGATGATGAAGACCTGGGTCTTGCCCTTAAGGCGGCGAAAGCTCTTGGAGTGGATGATGCGGTCGCGGTCCCGCTGGAAGGCCGTGCGCACCTGGCAGGGCTCTTCCGGGCGCAGGCGTCCCCTCGACCTGGCGCTGTGGCAGGCCAGGGGTGAGAGGTAAAGCTCCTCTAGTTTTTCCGTTTGCTCCCGGATGTTCACTTTACCTTTTCCCCCAATTTAAAAACCCCCGCAAGGGACCGGGGGGTCAGAAGCTTACCTCGTGGCGCTTTTGCGGGTCCTGGCCCGCAGTTCCCGGGTTGCTCCGGCCACCTCCACCACCCGCCGGGCCAGTGCCAGGGCCCTTTGCAACCCCCAGGCATCTCCCGCCACGGGATCCTGCGCGCAGGCTCCCTGGTGCCCCGCATCGACGTCCGGATAGCCGTCCCCCACCACAGTCATCCCCTGGCAAAGCATCATGTCGTGCATGGCCCGCAGAGCAGTTTCCTGCCCGCCAAAGCGGGCCCCCCCAACCGCCAGCGCCCCTCCGACAACGTTTAAGAGGGCCATTTCCCGCCGCAAGAGGCGCGTGCGGTCCCAGAAGGACTTAAGGTGAGAGGAAACGGTGCTGAAGTAAACCGGGCTGCCCATGATAATCCCGTCGGACCGGCGCATGAGGTTAAACATCTCCTCCAGGCGCGTCCCTGCATAGCACTTTCCCCGGCAGGGATCGGAGCAGACCGTACAATAAGGGACCTTGAGCTCCTTTAAGGCCTCGGATACCTGCAGAAAGACAAATGTAGCTCCTGCGGACTCCACCACCTCCCGGGTAGCCCACAGAAGCTGCGCCGTGCTGCCGGAGGGGCGCGGGCTGCCGTTTATGGCCAGGATCAGCATGGCCGAACCTCACCTTAAAAATTAATTATAAAGAATTCTTAAGCGGTCAAGGCCGGAAATCCTGCCGTTTTTTCGTTTTTTCCTTAAAAAAATATGCTCCAGGGTACTCCTCTAGACCTTGTCTCCCGCACACCCTTTTTTAGAGGCGCTCTCTAAGTGAATCTTTGCCTTTAAGGTATAAAGAGGGCCGCGGGGGGTCAGCCGACTCTCCATAAGGTCCACCGAGGTAACGGTTAGCGGCCCGAAGGCGGGAGGGGAGGACAAAAGCCCCTTCACCTTTCCGGTAAAGGCCTCCAGGCCCCTCGCCGACCGGAAGCGGGCCAGGGTCAGGTGCGGGACGTAAGCGCGCTCTTCCCCGCCCAGCCCCAGGGCGGCCATGGCGCTGGACAGGGCACGGTGGATTTCCCGCAGAGCCTCTACCCCCTCCCGCACGCCCAGCCAGAGGACCCGCGGGCGGCGGAAGTCGGGAAAAGCGCCCAGGCCCTCCAGGGAAACGGTGAAGGCCCGCCAGCCCTGCAGGGCTGCCCCGCCGGCCTCTACGAGGGCCCCCAGGCGCTCCTCCTCCACCTCCCCCAGGAACTGCACGGTGAGGTGAAGGTTTTCCCTTTCCACCCACTTGGCGTCGGCCCCGGAACCCTTCAGGCTCTCCTGCAGGGCAGAAATGGCTTCCTTCACTTCCGGGGGCAGGTTTACGGCCCAGAAAAGGCGCACGGGCGCCGTTCCCTCCTTAAAAAAATTTACAAAAGCCCTGCCAATCGGGGGATGAATGGCGGCTTGGTTTTTCTCTCCGGCCGTGCTAAAATTTAAGCAGGCCGGAGGAGATGTTGAATGCAGACGGTAACCCTCAAAATAAAGCTCCTGCCTCCCAACAAAGGCAAGCTGGAAAAGATGACCCGCATGCTGGACACCTACCGTCAGGCGTGCTCCTGGTTCCTGGAGCAGGTCGAGGCTCTTGATACCACCAGCCGCGCACATTTAAACCGCCAAACCTACCGGCAGGCATGTGAGCTGTTCGACCTCAACCGG
>NZ_AUBR01000067.1 GCF_000429345.1 Desulfovirgula thermocuniculi DSM 16036
TGGTTCAGGTGCGTCAGGTGCGGGTACCAGTCCGATGCGGACAGGGTTGGGGCATTGAACATTGCCGCCAAAGCGCTCGATGCTCTCGGGGCATGACCCTGGGAGAAAGGGGAGCGTGGCACCCCCAAAGGCCAAGGTGATGATCCGGGTCGTCCGGGGAATGCTGGCTAACCTGCGGTTGATCAGCCGCCATCCCACGACGGGATGCCCCCCAATTTATTGGGGGGAGGATGTCACAAACATCCCGGTTTATCCCGCACCCCAGAGGGGGGAAGGGCTGCCGGCGCTGGCCTGGCGTAGGTATTTTGGTAACATAAGTAGAGAAGCCTTCTTTGCCAATTGGCGCCAAAAAGCGTACCGTGCCTTTCGCCGTGCCTTAAAAAGCGGGCGACCAAGGTACCCCTGCCGGGTCTGCGCCAAGCGGGGCATTTAGAAACAGGAGGGGGAGAGGATGGATTTTGACCTGGACAAGCTTGCCGCAGAACTGCAGAAAGAAGTGTGGGCCCAGTTTAGCGAGGTGGTTATTGACCACGCCAACAACCCGCGGAATGTGGGGAGCATCGAGAACCCGGACGGTTACGCCAGCATTACCGGTCAGTGCGGTGACAACATGCAGATTTGGGTGAAAATAGTGGACGGTGTGGTTGGTGAGGTAACTTTTTGGACCGATGGGTGCGGGCCCACCATTGCTGCCGGCAGCATGGTTACCGAGATGGCCAAAGGCAGGACGATCAAAGAGGCCCTAGCGCTGAGCCCGCGGGATGTTTTAGAAGCGCTAGGGGGGCTGCCTGAGGAGCACGTGCACTGTGCTTTCCTGGCTGTAAACACGCTGCATGAGGCCATCAAGAATTATTTCAAGAAGAGGGAGCTGGAGCAGCGGGGGTGGGTGAGAGGCTAGCCAGTGAGGATATGGATTACCCTTACGCCTTGCCTCTGGCATTTGGCGGTTAAGTCAGCCAAAAGGAGGCTTTCCCCGTACCGGACCAGGTGGGAGACGGCCAGGTAGGACCGCCAGTCCTTGTGATAGGCAAAGGGCCTCGATGCGCCTACCATGACTTCCTCCCACGCCTTACCGAAGCGCGCAAAAAATAGTTCTTTTAGCACCTTCATGCTTGGCGGTTCCTCAGGAACCTCTGTCCAAATGCCGGCCAGGTTGCCCACGGCAACCACTTTTCTCTCGCAGTTTCACCCGTGCTCGTAGAAATACACTTTGACGGGGCTTTTGCAAGCTTGCTTTCCGGATACCTGGGTGACTTCAGCTGGCGCCAGGAGGTCAAGTGTGCCGAACACCACAAAGGGTTGGAAGGCAGACATGCTTAAAGCTTCTTCCAGAAGCCCCCAGTTGCTGGCGGCCAGGATGATCATTTTTTCCAGGGCAATGCTCGTCAAATTTCTATCACCTCGCCCGGGCGGTAGTCCTCCTTTAAGACCCAGTACCAGCTTCCTTTACGGTGATCCTCTTTGCGTCCATTTGATGCAGTTTTTCCTTCAGCTTTGCCAGGTACCGGGCCAAAAAATTCCCCCGGTCGTAGAGGATCTTTGCGTCGTCCACAAGGTCCAGAAACAAAAAACTGCCCAGGAGAACCTCATCTTTTGTCTTTATTACCGGGGAGAGGTCCGGCCTTATATACTTAAATTGGTCGGCACGTGAGGCCACTATTTCCTCTACTCGTTCAAACTCGGCCATCCTTTTTATCCGCCCCTGGGCAGGCTTTCTGCTACCAATAAAAGGTCGATGTCCGAGTCCGGGCGTGGCGTGCCCCGGCCTACAGAGCCAAAAACGGCCAGGGAAACCAGGCGGTTCCCGTAAACCTCCTGGGCCGCTTCGACGATAATTCTTAAAGCCAGGGCAAATTCTTCGCGGTACATTGGGGGGTGACGCCGCCCTTTCTGGGTGAGCACGGGAATTAAGGAAGCGCCTTAAGCTTATTATACTGCAGGCCGGTCCTGCGGGCTACTTAATCTCCGGCTTTTCCCCACTTTTTTGTGCCGCAAAAAGGGGGGGGCGCCTTATTGACAGAGACTGATATCTAGTTTAAGATCTTTTTGAACGGATGGGAAGGAAAGGTATGCCTTCTCCGCTTAAAGTTTTTTCTTAAGCAGGTGATTAGGAATACCCTGGAATCTTAAGTGGCCACGGAGGCCTGCGTGGGCCCTTTGAAAAAAGGGTAGCGGTAGGCCTTTATTTTTTTGCGGAAAATGGGAGGAGAACAAATGACGCATGCCCACCGCGATTACTTTAACCAGATGGCTCCCAAGTGGGACAGCCTGCTGGCTGATGAAACATTAGAACGCTTGAAGAGAATCATCGCGGAACTAAACATTAAGGCCGGCAGCGCCGTTTTGGATGTTGGTACGGGCACGGGTGTATTGCTGCCCTTTTTGCTGGAGGCCGTTGGTCCGCAAGGAAGATTAGTGGCCCTGGACGTGGCCGAGGAAATGCTGGCCAGGGCCAGGGCCAAGATGGGCGACAGGGTGGAGTACGTGTGCGCGGACATTACCCGCACTTCGCTAGAAAGCAATGCCTTTGATGAGATAATCTGCAATTCTTGTTTTCCCCACCTGGTGGATAAGCTGGGGGCCTTAAGGGAAATGGTTCGCCTCTTAAAGCCCGGCGGTCGGCTGGTTATTTGCCACCCCATGAGCCGGGAAGCGGTGAACGAGCTGCACAGGTCCATAGGGGGAGTGGTGGCCAATGACATGCTCCCTTCCGAAGAAGAGATGCGGGAGTTATGCCTAAAGGCCGGGCTGGTGCAGGTGGGAATTACCAATACCCCTGAAAAGTATCTTCTCACCGCCTACAAGCCTTTGGGAGGTGATTGCCTGGAATTAGTGCCAATCGGCGTGATTCATAGCCCTTACCGTAGCACTAGGGAAGCACCGCATCAGGGGCGCTTTTCCGACCAGGTGGCCGAGTTGGAGATTTACTCCCAGTACGCGGAGGGGCTAAAGGACGTGGAGCAGGTTACTCACCTAATTGTGCTTTACTGGTGCCACTTGGCCCGCCGGGACGTGCTGCAAACCAAAACGCCCCACGGCCCGGAAATTCGGGGGGTGTTCGCCTGCCGCTCGCCGTCTCGCCCCAACCCCCTTGCTTTTTGCGTGGCGGAGCTGGTGGAGGTGAAGGAAAACCGCCTGCTGGTGCGGGGGTTGGATGCAGTGGACGGGAGCCCGCTTATAGACATCAAGCCGTACTCTGCCGACCTGGACAGCTTTCCCGGCGCGCGCATAGGCTGGTTTAAAAAATAAAGAGTTAGGCAGGGGTGGTAAGAATGGAAGCACAAAAGAATAGTGAAGGCTTAAGCGCCTATCTGGAAAAGTTGGCTCAAGAGTTGCCGGAGGTAATGAAGAGTTTTCACCAGCTACACGAGGCGGTTTTTTCCGACGCAGCGCTTTCGGCAAAGCAAAAGGAACTGATTGCCGTTGGTATCGCCGTGGCCATTAGGTGTTCTTATTGCATTGCCAATCATGTGACCAAGGCCCTGCAAATAGGTGCCACCAGAAAGGAGATTTTAGAGGCCGTTTCCGTGGCCATAGCAATGGGCGGCGGGCCTGCCGTCGCATATGCCACAGAGGCCTTAAAAGTGCTGAATGCCTTGACAGGGGAGGGAAAAGAAAAATGAACGCTTCAAGAGAGGGGGCTCAAAGCATCATGCATTGCCAGCGCTGCCGCTCGCCTGTGGAAGAAGGGGAAACGTACGATTTCTTTGGGCAGGCTTTGTGTGAAGACTGTTACATCTACATGGTCAATCCGCCGCGGGTCTGTGACCCTACTGCCGTGGCCGGAGCCGTCACAACCCGGAAGCAGCTGGGCCAGTCGGGCACCGCGGGCTTAACGGAACTGCAGAAACATATCTACCGCACCATCGAGGAGAGAGGGAAAATTACCAGAGATGAGTTATTGAGGGAGGTTAAGGTAAAGCCCGAAGAGCTGGAGCGGCAGATTGCCGTTCTCCGCCACTGCGAGCTGATCCGGGCTTTTAAGGAAGGGGATAAGGTTTATTTGACCAAGTGGTAACTTAATGTCGCTCCGAAAGGTTAGCTTTTACTCATGCTTATGAGAAAGGGGTAGTGGAGGCTTGGAGGCAAAAGGCTTATTGACCAGACTGGTAGCGTTACTGGCAGCCGTTTCCCTTTTGGTCAGCGGCTGCGGGACAAAGCAGGCACCCTCCGGAGGAGCGGGCCAGCCGGTAGGCGGCGGGGCTGTGGCCGAGCTGAAGCTGCCCGGCGAGGACTGGGGGCTCCCCTCACCCTTTACCTTTTACCCGCGTGGCCCCGGGTACTTGCACTTGAGCTTTATTTACGACACCCTGACCTGGAAAGACGATAAAGGTGTCATCCCCTGGCTGGCGGAAAAGTGGGAAATGAGCCCGGATGCCAAGACCTGGACTTTTGTTTTAAGGCCCAACATTAAGTGGCAGGACGGCAAGCCCCTGACGGCAAAGGACGTTGTTTTTACCTTTGATTACCTGAAGAAGCATCCGGTGGAATGGTTTAACCTGGAGATGATCCAGGAAGTTAAGGCAACCGACGAGCGCACGGTGGTCTTTACCCTTAAGTCCCCGTACGTGCCTTTCCTGCAGCAGGTGGCCGGCAACGTGCCCATCATCCCGGAGCACATCTGGTCCGGGGTGCAGGACCCGCGCAAAGAGAGCAGGCCTGAAATGCTAGTTGGCAGCGGCCCGTATAAGCTGCTCTCTTACGACAAGTCCCAGGGGGCCTATTCCTACCAGGCCAACGAGGACTACTTCCTGGGCGCGCCTAAGGTCAAAAAACTCCTTTTTGTGCCCACCGGCGACAAGTTGGCTTCCCTGGAGCGGGGCGATGTTGACTTCGCCGACATCCCGGCATCCCTGGCGGCCAAGTTTAAGGCCAACCCCAAGCTGAAAGTGTTTAGCATCCCGGCCTTCTGGGTTTTGAAGCTGCAGTTTAACGTGGACAAGGAGCCCTTCAGCAACGCTAAGGTGCGCCAGGCCGTGGCCTATGCCGTCAACCGCGAGGAGCTGGTCAAACGGGCCGTGCCCGGCGGGCTGGAGGGGGCCAAGCCCGGCAGCCCCGGGTTCTTGCCGCCGGACTCTTCCTGGCACGACCCGGAGGCCGCAAAGCTTTACCCGCCGGACGTGGAAAAAGCCAAAGCCCTGCTGCGGGAGGCGGGCATTTACGACCGGGATGGCGACGGGGTGGCCGAAGATGAAAAGGGCCGCAAGATGCAGTTTACCCTCTTTGCCCCCCAGCAGTATACCCGGGAAGCAGAAGTGGTGAAGCTCATGCTGAAAGAGGTGGGCTTTGCCTGCGAAGTGAAGGCCCTGGATATGAAGACCATAGACGGTGTCATCAGCAGCGGCCAGTTTGACCTGGCCATAAACGGCCACGGTGGCCTTGGCGGTGACCCGGCCATTGTCATGGGCTTTGGCATTGCCCGGGGAGGGATCCTCACGCCGGGGACGCCCAAGGATCCCGCGTACCGGGAGTTAGCGCAAAAACTTTTAACCACGCCCAATCCCGAGCAGCGCAAGGCAATATGCCGCCAGATGCAGCAGATGTACGCGCAGGTTTTGCCCTGCCTGCCGCTGTACTATCCCATCTGGTACTATGCCTATAACCCGGCTATCTTTGACGGCTGGTTCTTCACCGCCGAAGGGGGCGTAGGCATTGGCATTCCCATGCCGTACAACAAGGCGGCTTTCATAGGGGTGCGTTAGGGTTGCTCGATTACCTGGCTCGCCGTGCGGCCACCTACCTCCTGGTGCTGGTGGCCGCACTGTTAATCAATTTTTTTCTCCCCCGCGCACTGCCGGGCAGCCCCCTGGAGGACCTCTCCAGCGGGGTGGGCAGCCTGGCCGTGGCGCCCGACCCGGCCACTTTGGAGGCCTTGAAGCGATACTACGGGCTAGATCAGCCCTTACCCCGACAATTTTTACAATATCTCCAAGGGCTGGCCCGGGGCGATCTGGGTTTTTCCATTAGCTACAAGGCGCCGGTGGCCAAGGTTATCTGGCAGCGCATTCCCTGGACGTTGCTTTTGACCTTTAGCGCCGCTTTACTAAGCTGCCTTTTGGCCGTCATCCTGGGGACCCGGGCCGCCCTGGGGCGGATGCGGGAGGCAGCGGTGCTGCTGCCGGCAGTGGTTTTAGACAGCATGCCTCCTTTTGTGTTGGGGAGCTTTTTGCTGATCTTTCTGGGGGTTAAGCTCGCACTGTTTCCCATTGGGGGGGCCTATACGGCCTTTGCTAACCTTGCCGGCTGGGAAAAGGCCGTTGATGTGCTCAGGCATGCCGTGCTGCCTGTGCTGGCTTTATCGGCCCACGGCTTTTTCGGCGCCTACCTTTTGGTGCGCAACTCGGTGCGCCTGGTAAAAGATGAGCCTTACGTTTTGCTGGCCGAGGTCAAGGGGCTCCCTCGGCACGTCATCCACTACCGGTACATTTTGCGCATGGCCCTTTTGCCGGTGGTTACCTTCTTTTCCCTGCGGGTGGCCTATGCCCTTGGCGGGGCGGTGTTGGTGGAAGTGCTTTTTGCCTATCCGGGCCTGGGCCGGCTGACTTATGAGGCGGTTTTGAACCACGACTACCCGCTGCTGCAGGGCGTGTTTTTCGTCTTTACCCTCTGGGTGCTGGCGGTTAACTTCTTAACCGACTTGCTCTACTTAAAGCTGGACCCCCGCATAAAAGAGGTGTAGAGATGCACGAGGTAAGGACCTGGGTGGCGGCATGGCAAAAGATACCCATGGCCTGGGCGGGCCTGCTTTTAATTGGGTTGATGGTTTTTCTGGGCGTTTGGGCGCCCTGGCTTGCTCCCTATGATCCCGATGCCACCGGCGGGCCTCCCCTTTCGCCCCCCACCGCCCAGCACTGGCTGGGGACCAACGCCTTGGGCCAGGACGTATACAGCCAGCTGCTTTTTTCCTGCCGCACCTCCCTGCTCGTGGGCCTTTCCGTAGGCACGGGAGCAACCCTGCTCGGCTTTGTGGTGGGTGCCGCTGCAGGATATTACCCCCGGGTGCTGGGCGTGGTCCTCATGCGCCTGGTGGACGTGCTGATGACCGTTCCCCGCCTGCCGTTAATTGTCCTCCTGGCGGTTTTTCTGGGGCCCTCCCTTTTTAACGTGATTCTCGTGCTCATTTTCCTTTCCTGGCCGGGCATTGCCCGCACCATTCGCTCCTACGTGCTTTCGCTTCGCGAGCGGGATTACTTAAAGTTCGTGCGCTTTGCCGGGGGAGGGTTTATTTACGTGCTGCGGCGCCACCTGTTGGCGGAGCTCCTGCCCCTACTCATTGCCAAGGTGGTGAGTACGGCCAGCTACGGTATTGCGGCTGAAGCCGGCTTAAGCTTTCTCGGCCTCGGCGACCCCACCACGAAAAGCTGGGGGATGATGATCCGCGGGGCGCTGAACTACCCGGGTATCCTCTGGACCCCCGCCTGGACCTGGTGGTTTCTCCCCCCGGCGGTGGCGGTGAGCCTGGCCATTTTGGGGTTTACCCTTACAGGTTATGCCCTGGAGGAAAGCCTAACCTCCCGGAATAAAGAGGTGGACCATGAGGATCGAGCACCTCACTTTGAAGGTGAGCGGGCGTAGCCTTTACCCCCTTTGGGACGTAAGCCTGCGCGTGGAAGATAACGAGGTGGTGGCGGTTTTGGGGGAGTCCGGGGGCGGCAAGACCAGCTTGGCCTGGGCGGCTGTGGGGCGCCCCCTGCCGGGGCAGGAGGTGGTAGCCGGAAAAGTCTACTTTAAAGGCCGGGACATTTTAAACATGCCCCCTGCGGAAAGACGGCGCATTTACTTTAAGGAACTGAGCCTTGTTCCCCAAAACGCCCCGGATACCCTGCACCCCACTCAAACGGTGGCCCGCACCCTCTGGGAGATCTATACCGCCAAGAACGGCAAGGGGGAGGCGAGGGAAGCGGTACTCCCCTTGCTGGAGGAGCTGGGCCTGCCGGAGGAGGTTTTGCGCAAATACCCCCACCAGCTCTCCGGAGGCCAGAAGCAGCGCGTGGCCCTGCTTCTGGCCCTGCTGAACCGCCCGCAGCTGGTGGTTTTGGACGAGCCGACCTCGGCTCTCGACGTTTTGACGCAGAAAAAGGTTAAAGACTTGCTGGGAAAAATTAACCGTGAGCACGGTACGGGTATCCTTTTTTTCACCCACGACGTTAGCCTGGCCTTTTCCCTTGCCCGGAGGGTAGTGGTGCTCTATGGCGGCCAGGTGGTGGAGGAACTGCCGGCCTTTAAACGAGAGAGCGCCCTGCACCCCTACACTCGCGGCCTGCTGGCCTCCGGCCCCAGAATTGGCGACCCGCCGTTAAGCCGGCGCGGCATACCCGGCTATGCTTTGCCCCTCCTGGCCCCGCCGCAGGCCTGCAGCTTTGCCGCGCGCTGCCCCCAGGCAAGGGATGTTTGCCGCAAGGAAGCGCCGCCCCTGGTGAAAGTAGGGGAGGGGCAGGTGAGGTGCTTTGCCTATGCTGCTGGTGCTCAAAGGGGTGGTTAAGCACTTCCGGGTGGGGCGGGAGCGGCAGGAAGTGCTGGCCGGCGTCAACCTGGGCGTGGGCCGGGGCGAAGTGGTGGCCCTGGTGGGGGCCTCGGGAGCTGGTAAGACAACGCTTTTGCACATCATTGCCGGCTTGCTGGCTGCCGACGGTGGGGAGGCCTTTTTTGCCGGCCGCCCCTTGGCTTTAAGGGAAACCCGGCAGGGACGCGAACAAATGTCCTTGGTTTTTCAGGACCCCTATGCGGCCCTGTCCCCGCACTTAAAGGTGGCCGACATTGTAGGCGAGCCCTTGTTCATCCGCCGCAAGCCACGGCAAAATGTGGCCCGGGCCGTAACTGAAGCCCTCCATGCGGTGGGCCTTCACCCTGCCGAAGCCTACCTGCGTAGATACCCCCACCAGCTTTCCGGCGGCCAACGTCAGAGGGTGGCTTTGGCGCGGGCCTTAGTGACGAAGCCAACATTGCTCCTGGCCGATGAACCCACCTCCATGCTTGACGTTTCGGTGGGGGTGGAGATTTTAAACCTTTTGCGCAGTCTCGCGGAGAAAGGGATGTCTATTCTTCTCACCGCCCACGATTTGGCTGCAGCCTGCTATGTGGCAGACCGCCTGGCCATCATGGCCGAAGGGCAGGTCGTTGAGGAGGGGCCTCCAGCCAGGCTTCTTGCTGCTCCCTCCCGTTCGGCGACCAGGGAACTCTTGAGGGCTGTGACATGAAGGGGGGCTTTTAAATGAGTGATTGGGAAAAGGTAATTGCTTTTCACGGACACCCGTGCTGCCTGCTGGCCGTTGGCTACCGGGCGGCAAAACTGGCTTTGGAGAGGCTCGGCGCCGGCGGCTCGGCGCACGGGCTGGTGGCAGTGGTGGAGAACCGCACCTGTGCTGCCGATGCGGTGCAGGTTTTGACGGGCTGCACCTTTGGCAAGAGAAGCTTTATCTTCAAAGATAGCGGCAAGTACGTGTTTACCTTTGCCCGCGCGGGAGAGCGGCAGGCTTTGCGGATTAGCCTGAAGGCGGGAGTGTTGACCAAAGAAGGGGAGGATTTTGTTGCCCTCATGGAGAAGGTGGCCAACGGAGAGGCCACGGAGGAAGAGCACAGAGAGTTTTACCGCCGCCAGGAGCCGCTGATGAGGTATATTTTGGAGGGGCCGGCAGAAGAAATTTTTGAGGTCCAAGCTGTAGATTCGATAATACCCCTTCCCGAACTCTGCTTGCAGGTGGTTACCTGCAGCCGCTGCGGCGAAGAAGTGATGAAGGACCATGCTATTGTTCTTCAGGATGGAAGTTTGGGTTGTAAGGATTGTGCGGGGCAGAGGCAAGATGATTAGCCGGTGAGTATGTAGAAAATTTCCAAATGGGGGAGGATGTTTTTCATGTGTATGGCCAAAACGGATTGGGAAAGGGTGGTGGAGTTTCACGGGCACAGCTGCCCGGGACTGGCGGTAGGGTACCGGGTGGCCAAAATAGCCCTACGGGAGCTGGCCGAGCACCGTGCTAAAGATGAGGAGCTGGTAGCCATCGTGGAGAACGACGCCTGCGGGGTGGACGCCATTCAGCTCTTAACCGGCTGCACGCTGGGCAAGGGCAACCTCATCTACCGCGATTACGGAAAGCACGTGTTCACCTTCATCTGTCGGGATAGCCGGAAAGCCGTGCGCATTTCCGTGCGGGGCGGCGTATGGAGGCAGGACGAGGCGGGCTACCGCGAGCTGCGGGCAAAGGTTTTCGGCGGCACAGCAAGCCCGCAAGAACGGGAGCTTTTCCGCCGGCATCAAGAAGAGCGCACCCGCTACATCTTGGAAGCGCCGGAAGAGGAGTTCTGTGTGGTGCGGCACACCACCATGGAACCACCTCCCAGGGCGCGGATTTTTAACTCCGTCACCTGCGCCTTTTGCGGGGAGCCGGTGGCAGAAGCCCGGGCCAGGGTGCGCGAGGGTAAATTTGCCTGCATCCCTTGCGCCGGGGAGTATTCGCGGGGGTGGTAAAGCTACCTTGTATATTGTAGAAGTCGGCGCCGGCCCTCCGGCAGCCCAGCCGGGGAGCCTGGCGGTAGAACCTCCTTAAAAGAGAAGCCTTCCCCGGGGGATCCGTGCGGGAAGGCTTCTAATCACTTTTTCAGCACGATTACGATGTCCTCTCCCTCAGAACATACCTCCACGGCCCAGCCCCTGCTTTCAGCCAGGCGGGTGATGTTTTCTCTGGCTGCCTGGGTGCTGACCAGCACCTTAATGGTGCCTCCCTGGGGCATCTGGTCCATTTCGTTTTTGGCCAGGAGCAGGGGCTCGGGACAGAGCAAGCCGCGGGCGTCAATTTCTTTTTCCATTTTGGTTCACCTCCTGAGATGGGAGACGGAAAGGAAGAGGACAAAAAGTAAGCCCAGGAGCACGGCCACCTGGCCGGCTACGGGAACTCCTTTGGGCCCCGCAGCCAGGCCGAAGTTATGGGCGACCGCCGCGCCGGCAATAAACCCCAGCACGGTAACGGCGCAGTCGGTGTTTCCCTCGCCGGCTGCCACCAGCTGGCGCAACGGGCAGCCGCCTAAGAGCACTGCCGCCCACCCGGCCAGGGCCATACCCAGGAAGTTCCACAGGCCGTCGGTATGGGCAATGGGCTGCCCGGCAAAACCCGGCTTAAAGTAGCCCAGCGCCAGGTTGCCCGCAAGTGCCGCCACCAGCACGGCTAAAAAGCCGGAAAGGAGGTAGGTGTCGCGGAAGAGGATGAAATCCCGTATGCCACCCACCATGCAGAGCCGCGAGCGCTGGGCCAGGATGCCCACCAGCAGGCCTGCCCCCAGGGAGATAGCTGTGGGGGCGTGCATGGACCCCGGGCCCTGCTGGCTGAAGAAGATAAAGGGGGGGCTGAAAATTAAAAGCAGCAGAAGTCCAATTACGGCTGCGGGGAATATGTAGCCGCTGACGCTGTTTTGCGGCACCGCCCGGCCCAAAGAGAACCCGCGTGACAAAAACCACGTTCCAACGGCCACACCGCACACCAAACCTACCAGCCCCACCAGGGCGTTGAGATCCCCGCCGGCCAAGCGCAGGACGGTGCGCACCGGGCATCCCAGAAAGACCAGCATGCCCAGCATGGCCAAAAAGGCCAGGGTGAAGCGGGTAAAGGCGCTGGAGCCGCCCATAGCCCGGAATTCCCTAGTGGCCGCTGCAGATAAAAAGGCTCCCAGCACCAGGCCCAAGATTTCCGGGCGCAGGTACTGCACGGTGCTTGTGCGGTGCAGCCCCAGGGCGCCGGTAATGTCCCGCAAAAAGCAGGCGATGCAGACGCCCATATTGGGGGGATTGCCGAGTTTAACCAATAGCGGTGCCAGGAGGCCGAGCACCCCTCCGGCTAAAATGACCTTGCCTTTTTTCATCGGGCTTTCCCACCTTCCCTTGGCTTTATGTTTTAAGCCCGTTCATTAAAGTACTCTTCTCCGTTTAGCTATGTAATCCTGTAATGACCACAATAGAAATAATTTATGGTAGCCAAGCGGAGGATAATCTTTTTAAATCTCTGGACGGGGAGGCGGTCTGGGCCCGCTCAGGAAGGCTTTGCCTTTTTTGACTTGCCCTTTGGAAGGGTGGACCTTTGTATGCGAAGGTAGACCACGGGAGTTCCTTTTTTATCCCCGAAGGGTTATACTTAAAATACCAATGGGACGGCCTCATTGTTGATTTTATCGCCTTCGATACCCTCACCTTTTGCCGGACCTCGAAATCAAAATTTTTTTAGCTAGGGGGTAGGTGCCTCATGGAAAAACGCAAGTTAACCGTGCCCGAAATGTTGGAAAGGAAGCAGCGGGGACCGAAACTGCGCATGATTACCGCCTACGATTACCCTACCGCCCTTATGGTGGACAGGAGCCCCATCGAGCTCATTTTGGTGGGCGACTCCCTGGGCATGGCGGTGCTGGGTTATGCGGGCACGGTGCCGGTGACCATGGAGGATATGCTCCACCACCTGCGGGCGGTAGTGCGCGGGGCGCCCAACACCTTTGTTATCGGGGACATGCCTTTCGGCTCATACAATGAAGGCCCCGCCCAGGCCATCCGCAACGCCAACAGGATGTTAAAGGCGGGGGCTGATGCGGTGAAGCTTGAAGGCGGGATGGTGGTAGCTCCAACGGTTAAGGCCATGGTCGACGGGGGTATACCGGTGGTGGGCCATATCGGCCTTACGCCGCAGACGGCCACCATGCTGGGCGGCTTCAAGGTACAGGGCAAGGACCTGGCCTCGGCCAGGCGGCTGCTGGAAGACGCCCTGGCCTTGGAGGAAGCGGGGGCCTTCATGCTCATCCTGGAGTGCGTGCCCGCTCCCCTGGCCAGGCTGATTACCTCCAAGCTGAGGATTCCCACCATCGGCATTGGGGCCGGCCCGCACTGCGACGGGCAGGTGCTGGTCTTCCACGACCTGGTGGGGCTCTTTGACCGCTTCGTGCCGAAGTTTGTCAAGCAGTATGCTTTCCTGCAAAAGGAAATCAGCCGGGCGCTGGCAGAATATGCCAGGGAAGTGGAGGAGGGTGTCTTCCCCGGCCCCGAGCATTCCTTTAGCATAAACGAGGAGGTTTTGAAGGAACTCGAGTGACATCCTCCCCCAATAAATTGGGGACATCCCGTTGTGGGACGGCGGCTGAACAACCGCAGGTTAGCCAGCATTCCCCGGTTTGCCCGGATCATCACCTTGGCCTTTGGGGGTGCCACGCTCCCCTTTCTCCCAGGGTCATGCCCCGAGAGCATCGAGCGCTTTGGCGGCAATGTTCAA
>NZ_AUBR01000068.1 GCF_000429345.1 Desulfovirgula thermocuniculi DSM 16036
CCGCCCCCGGAAAAGAAGGGGGAAAGAAGTCTCCTGACCCTCTTCGAGACCACGAGGTACCGCTTGTTGCTCCCGGCCTGCACCTCCGGGAGGAACGGCAGGACAACTCCCGGCGTCAGCACCTTCCTGACGTCCTCCTCCTTTATCGCCCCCGGCAGGGTCGCCTGGTTCAGCACCGCGCGGGTCTTCCCGCCGCACCCTAGCCGCTCCAGCAACTCCGCATCCTCCACGTACAGGTCCAGGTCCACCCTGCACGGCCTGACGACGGCGAACAGCCGGTCGCAGACCATCGCCACGGCCCACCCGTTCCCGTAGAGGGGGCCCAGGACGACGAAGACGAGGTCGAAGGCCCTCTTGAGGAGAGACACCGCCTTGATGGAAAGCCGCGTGTCGATCTGCGCGGCGTCCAGCGTCCGCGCAACGCTCGGGACGACGAAGACCCCCCGCGGGTGGAGCACACCCGCCTTGTTCACCTCCTCCGGCACGTCCACCCCCTCCATGTCCAGGACGCTCGCCGGGCAGACGTCCGGGGTCAGGCCCATGTACGCCCTCACCTTGCCGCGGGGGCAGAGGTCGGCCAGCGCCACGCTGCGCCCCTCCCCCGCGGCGTGCAGGGCGCACAGGCAGGCGAGGGTGGCGGCGCCCGCCCCAGGAGCGGGCGAAAAGAACCCCACCACCTCTGCTTCGCCTTCAAGATCGCCGGGGGACAGCGGGACCGCCGGAAGGCCCCGCTCGGAAACAGTACTGCTCCAGAAACTACCCAGCACCTACTGCCTGCCCCCTTTCAGAACGATGGCGGCCCTCTTGCCTCTCACGCTAAGAGCCGCAATTGCCTGCGCTTCCTCGGGCCTGACCGCCAGCACGTAGTACTTGCCCTTCTCGTCCTTGCTCGCCGAAGTCCAGGGAGTGGAGAGCACCACGGCGTCCCTCGCCACGACACCCGTGAAGGTACCCTGCGCGGCGGGCACCTCCGCGTAGACGTCGACCACGTCGCCCCTCCGAATGCCGGCCATCCCGACTGCCGTGTCGGGCGGTAACTCGACCGCAACCCACCCCTGGGGGGCGAACGTGCGCAGCGCCGCGACCAGCGCGCCATCGGTGGACACGTGCTCGGCCCTCACGATGTCGCCCGCCAGCACGGGGCCAGCCGTCACGGTCTTGCCCACGACGGCGTCCACCGCGCGGAAGGCCGTCCGCGGCACGGCCTCAGCCGGCATCTTTTTCACCTGGACGTTCTCCTTGGTTATCTCCTGGCCCACGGAGATGTTCTGTGCGGCCACCACGACGGGGACGGTCGGGCGCGTGGCCTGCACGGAGAGGTAAATCAACACAGCGGAAGCGACGGCAAAAATGAGCGAAATCAGCATGGGAGCGTGCTTCTTCAAACCCCTCAGCACCTCTCAAGTTCACTCCTTTCCAGTAGCTTTTTGGAACCAGGCGGTCACTTCCCCCGCTCCCGTCAAGATTCTGCCGTCCGGCAGGACAAGACAGGGAACCTTCCCCGCCGGTGAAGCGGCGGAAACCCCTGCCTTTCCCCTGTACCCAAGGGCAGTCAGTTTCTCTTCGCCCGCGTGGAACGCCAGTTCAGGCACGACAACAGGCTCCCACCTTTCCCCGTCAGGATCGCAGCGGATCGCGGCGGAGAGGGCTTCGTCGCAACTACGGCAGAAAGGAGAAAAATACAGAAGCGCCTTCCCTGAAGCGCCGCCCTCCACGCCAGCGGTAGACCCGCTGGAACTCTGCGGAGGACCGGCCTCCGCCCCGGCACGTGGGATATCGGGAGTTTCCCTGCTTACCGGCACCAGCTCTGTGCGGACAAAAAAGGCCACCGCCACCAGGAGAAGGAAAACCGAAACCCCTACGGCAACCTTCAGCACGCTCCCGCCTTCTCGGGCGAACACGCTCGCCCCGGCAGCGAGGCCGCCCAGGGCAAAAAACAGGGCCGCTAGAATGCAGCCATCGCACCTGCCCAGGAAGCCCTGGGCCGCAAAGCTGGCGGACGCAGTTCCGATTCCAACCAGCGCGGCTAGCTCCTCCCAGCAAAGCGCAGAAAAAGCGGTGCCGGCGAGGGCGGCCGCGGCGCCCGGAACAACCAGGGCGCCGCGGCCCCACGCGAGCAGCCAGGCGAAGGCCGCCAGGAAGAAGAAGCAGCTGACCCAGCGATAATGCGACATGGCAACCCCCTACTGCACCGGCTGGGCGTTCTGGATTTGGGTGCCCACATCCTTAAACTTGGTAGCGATGGCCTTGCCCAGGAAGATCATGGCCGCGATGCAGGCGACCGCGATCAGCGCGATGAGCAGGCCGTACTCGGACAGGGCGCCGCCGGACTCGTCGCGGGCGAAGGCGGCAACAGCGTCCTTGGCTTTCCTGAGCAGCTCGCGCATCCCGGTTCACCTCCTTGCCCAAAGACTCCTAAAAAACGAAAAGGGAGCGGATATGTTCCGCTCCCTCTCAACACTACTGGATCTTGGGTACAGGAATCGCGGAGACGTTGGTTTGAATTTCCGCAAACTTGCCCTTCATAGTGTTGGCCAGGTTGTAACCTGCGGTAGCCATAACCAGCACTACGACGGCAATCCACAGGCCGGACTCGATGAAGGTCGAGCCCCTTTCGTCCGCCAACAGGGACACCAGCTTCCGCAACATCTACCCGTCCACCTCCTTTCCCGCTAAGACCTCCACACAAAAAAGAAAACCGGCCTTTAAAGGCCGGGTGATACTCTAGAAGCCGAACGCCTGCATGAGCTGCACCACCGCCGGGTAGAAGAGCACAAGCATTGACGGCAGGAGCATGAAGAGCAGCACCGGAACAACCATGGTCACGGTCAGCTTACCGGCGGCCTCCATGACCTCGAAGCGCCGCGCGGAGCGCATCCGCTCGGCGTGGGCGCGCACGGACTCCGCCAGCGGCGCGCCGTACCTGTAGGACTGCACCACCGCGCGCACCAGGCCGCGCAGTTCGTCCACGTTGCACCTCTCGGCCATCCCGACCAGCGCCTCCGTCACGCTCCCGCCCGTCTGGCACTCCTTGAGCGCCCTGCTCACTTCCTCCGCCAGCGGACCTCCAACGCACTTCGCCGCCTCCTCCAGCGCCAGCATCACATCCGCACCCGCAGACAGCGCCGTGGAGAACAGCACCGAGAAGTCCGCCAGGGAGAGGCGTATTTGGCTTTTCCTCCTCGAGATGCGGGAATCGAGCCACGCCCCGGGCAACACGTACAGCACCGGCGCGAGGAAGACCACCCAGAAGAAGTCCAGCCCGAAGAGGAGGAGGGGAAGGCACAGCGCCGCGAAGCCCCCGACCAGCGCCCAGCGCAGGCCGGCGAACCAGTCCGGGCTGACGTCATACAGCCCGGCCTCCGCCAGCTTCCGCCCCAGCGCGGTCCTCTCCTCCTCGGAGACCAGCCTAACGCCGGTGCGGCACAGCACCTCGTGCACCCTCTCCCTCTCCACGCGGACAGACCTCGCCACGGCGGGGGCCGCCACCGCTCCCGCGGCGAGAAGCGAGGCAGCAAAAACGGCGTCCAAAATTAAGCACCCCCTTTCCTTAATCCTGCCAGCACGCCTGCGGCGGTGCCTTTACCCACTTGCCCACGTCGTTCAGGCTGCCGTAGTGCCTCCCGGGCTGCGTCGCCGGGTCGCGGTAGAAGGTGTCGCCCTGCGCGCAGACGTCGGTGGCGTAGCTGTCTGGAAATACCCCAAAGAGGCCCGGGAAGAGGCTGGCAATCAGCGAACGGCCGTACACGGTGACCGACGGGTAGAAGGGGTCGTTCCGGGCGGCATGCACCATCAGCTTCCATATCCAGGAACTTTCGGCGTGGGGCGGGTAGTTCGCAAGGAAGAACGCGTGCGCGGCGTCGTCGGCGAACATCTCCATGGCCGCGGGGCCGCCGCGGCTGTTGGCCCACTTGATGCTGTTGATCTGGTTGATGACCCTGTCGACCCACCCGAGTTTGCCCGAGACCTTGTTGTAGGCCGCGCTCGCTTCCGAGTAGCATATATTGCAACACTCGCAGGATTCATAGCACTCACCGCCACACCAGTAGCACTCGGAGCAGCACTCCCCGCACCCCGTAACGTCTTTCCAGGCGGACCACCAGTCCGAGAAGCTCGCCAGCAGGCTTCTTATACCGTACAAATTACGTCCGGAGAGCATGGCGGAAACCGTCCCCTGGTACGGGTATGCCTTCCACGCCAGGGCCTGCCGCACGGCCTCCGTCAGGTCGGCTTCGAGCCTGCTGATCTGCGCCCAGTCGGTACCCCACACCCCGGAAGTTATGTCGTAGGTCACCCAGCGGTCGTCGATCTCGAACCAGCAGTCGTCCCCGCCGCAAGAGCACGGCGGGACGCAGAAGTCCCGCCAGCCGTCCTCGTCGATCAGCCGCCTCTCGTCTCCGACGATGCCAGCAATCCTCACCGTGCCGCAAGAAGAGCACCAGCAGCTGTCCTCGTCGCAGTGCTCCTCCTCCCCCCGGTCGGTGACCACATCTATCTTCACCCACCGGTGGACACCGGAAGTGGCCGCCGCCAGAGCTGCCGCGTCCGCCGCCGTCTGGGTCTGCTCCCGCACGAGCAGGAACCTGCCGAACTCGCAGACGCCCGCGAAAAGCAACGTAAGCGCCACGCACACGGCTGCCATCAGGACCAGCACGGCGCCCGACTCGTCACTCGTAATCCTGCGGGAAGTCCCACCAGCCGAACGTTGCCACCGCACTCAGCGTCACCCCCTTTCCCCCGAGAATATCCTTAGAAAACCACCCGAAAAACCTGTGGGGGTACTTGGCCACACACGTCACGCTGTGCCTCTGCGGGGCATCGTACCGCTCCAGAGATACCTGAACGTCCCCCGCATTGCTTCCGAAGTACATTTGTGCCCGGTCGGCGGCTTTGGCGTAGCCCGCGTCCAGGCTCCCCGCCAGCACAGCCTCCCGCGCCGCGTCCCTCGCCACCCGCTGGAGGTACACGTCGTCGCGGATGAGCCAGGCGACCTCGACGCAGGCGAAGAAGAACACCATGAGCACCAGGCAGGCCATGACAAGCTCGACCAGGACGGAGCCTTTTTCTCTCTCTACCTGCGACTTGAAAACTTTACCCTTTAAAATACCCAGCACCATCATTTTGCCCCCTTCGCACCACTCCCGCAGTCCAACAGTCTGGAACCGCCCGCCTTTGCCTTCGCCACGACAGGCCGCCTCTACTCCACATCAGGAGACGGGCTATCTTCTGCCAGAAAGGGTCGGTCCAAAATTGCCGCCTCTCCACCCGCCAGGTCCGCACGGAATCCATCCGGGCTCTCCACTTTTGAACCGCTTCCCTGAAATCTTCCAGTTCCATTTGTTTGTAGCCAAGTTCTTTCAACTCCATTTCCAATTCATGGGAGTACTCCAGAGCCACGATGGTATCTCTGCCACCACGTGCGTATTTCACCTCATCCCTCCACTCCTCCGGGTCACCGAACCTGTCCTTCCAGAAACCGCCGGAAATCCAGCCGTGGCAGGGATAAACGAACACCGTTTCTTTTACCCTATTCCCAAAACGCTTCCTTAAACCCGGAAGCCACACAACCCAAAGCTCGCCCCCTGCACGAGTAAAAACCCTCAGCGCGCAAACGCCTTTTGCAGAGGGATTGAGCCAAGCCTTGCGCGCTTTCAGAAAATCGGCTACGCCAGAGTAGATACCTGAAACTATACAGAGAATAAAGGCAACAGCCACCGGTGCTGCCAGGAAGATTCCTACTGCAATGAACAGTAACTTCATTAGCCCGGAATTTATAACGGAGTCAGGCGAACCAGGTGCTGAAAAAACCAATGTACAGAAAAGGGTCATTATGATAATCGCACAGATGAAAGTGCTCCAAAAAACGACCAGATTGGAACCTATAGGGGTTAAGAACACCCGCGTCACCACCTTTTAACCTGAAAATTCTCCCGGATTCCTGAACCTGTACTCCAGCGTACAGGAGGCCCGCCTGGTCAGCTCCGGCATCTGGTACAGGTAGAGCCGCCGCACCCTGGGTTTTGCCCGCACCTCAGCCACCGCCTTGTCGCCCTCCCGCCGGACTTCGACCGAGACGGAGCCGGGCACAATGAAGAGGTACGCCCACCGCTTCAGGACGGACCCTCCCAGCTCACGCGCGGCCCCCTCGTCCAGCGTCACCGCGTACTCCCGCGCCGCCTCGTAGGCCGCCTCCTGCACAAAGAAACCCCCTATGCCCCAGAGGGTCACCCCCAGGAGGCCGAACAGAAAGGCGAAAAAGACGATGAAAGCGAAGGCGAACTCGATGAGCGTGGAACCGCCCTCCCCTTTGAAGCGCAAGAAACACACCCCCTGAAAAAAAGAAAGCCGGGGGAATCAGTCCCCCAGCTCCCCGTGGATGCCCGGCTCCCTCGACCCGGTCGGCGGCGGTTCTCTCTTAATGACCGTCACCTGCGCCGAGGCACTATTGTCAGGCAGATAGGACTCCAGGTCGCCCGGCACCGGCCACGCCTCGGCGCTCACCGTCCACGCGCCGCCGCCCGTCACGGTGAAGTAATACTGCACCGTCCTGGACTCACCGCCCGCCAGAACGAAATCGAACGTCTTCGGGCCCGCCGGGCCGTCCACCGTCAACTTCACCGATACGGGTTCGCCATAGTCCTTCCGGTAAACCCGGACGTTCACGCCCGGCGTCAGCGAAGAGGAGTACCAGCTCATGACGTAGGGATCTTTGATGGGCCAGACCTTCACGGCCACGTCGACCAGCGTGGTTATCTGTGCCTCGTCCCGGTTGTCGCTCCAGTCGGCGTCCTCGGACGTGTCCACCGGGTTTATCTTCACCACCACGGTCGTGCCGACGTTCTGCGCGTGCACCGCCACCGTACCCTGTTTCTCCTCACCCGGCTGGAACTCCACCGGCTGGTCGGGAGCAACAGGCACACCGTTGAGGGTGAGCGACGCCGGGTACTCCACGCCGTTCACCACGTGGAATGCCCTGACCAGCGCCTTCCACGGCTGCGGGAAGGTGGGTTTGAGTCCCGCCGTTACCGCGAAGGTCAGCTCCTGGCCCGGCTGTGCCTTCACCTGGTGCGGGTCGATCTTGATGTAGAAGTCCGGCGGGAGAGGTTTCACCACCACGTCCACGTAGTTGTCGTTGTAGTAAGTCTCCAGCACGTTCTTGAAGGGGTTCACCGCCACGCGCACCGTGTAGGGCTGGCCCTCAACTTTGAACTTCAGCTTCGCCGGTGCCCTGCCCCTGGCGGGCACGGAGAGGTCGGCAAGGGCCACCATGTAGCGCTTTTCCCCCTCGCGCAACGTCCCCAGGTCGGTCGCCACATCAGAGGCGCACTCGCTGATGACCGTGAATTCCGCTTCCTTCTCCTCGCCGGGATAACCCACAACCTCCGCCGGCCCCTCCAGCTTCAGGTTGGCCCAGGCTTCCACCTTGCCGATGAAGCCTGGCACCGCACCGGGATTGCTGTTCTCCAGCATAGGCGCCCACTCCCTGCCGCGGTAAAAACCCTTGCCGGTAGGAGTGGGTTCGTCGCGGAGCGGGAAGCTCAACGCCGCGTACTCGTAGTTGCGGTTCTGGTCCACCGGGTCAATGAGCAGGTGGTACTCGTAGGTCGCCCCCTGCTGGAAAACGTTGGCCACGCGGTAATACGTGGTGCTACCGTCCGCCGAAATCACGGGGTCTCCGAAGTAAGGTTTCCACTTCTGCTCCAGGGCGCCCCCTATGCCCGCGCCCTGCGCCAGGAGGGCATCCCTGGAGGGCAGCGGCACCTCCAGCCACATGGCGGGCACGGCATCAGCCGCCCACACCACCTGCTTCGACGGGTCGTACAACCTGAACTGCTCCATCACGCCGCTCACAGTCCAGTCCTCTATGAGCTCGCGCGCGTTTTCATCCTTCAGGGCCGAGAAGGGTACCAGCACCCAGTCGTGCCCGCCCTTGGGTGCGGGCACCATGCCGGGGTTGACCGGGACGTACAGGGCCGCCAGGCCGAAGCGCGTCTCTTCATCCGCCCACCCCGGCTTCGTCCACTGCTCCGCCCAAACCACGTCCACGTCGTCCAGGTAGATGTCGGCAAACTGGGTGCCCTCCACCTCCTGGTAGCGCAGCGAGTAGGGATTCACCAGCAAGAGCGGCACCTGGCGGACGTACATGGTAACGTCATCTACGCTACGCGGCGCACGGCTGTCGCGGGGGTCGCCTTGGGTATACCCGCCCCCTTCCCAGGATGCCAGCGCCGGAGATACCGCCACCAACAGCAGGATAACGGACAAAAAGAGAAAAGCCCCGAAAAAGGCTTTTCTGCGCACGGCATATCACCCCTCTTTGTGGAACTATTTTCCGGGTTACCAGCCAACGCTCTCCACTATCTTCCATTCTCCCCTGCTACCTTGCGGCGAACCGCCCTGGGTCATCATCCAGCGGCCGTCTATCTTCTTGAAGCGGGAAACGGTGTAGCCCTTATAGCCGTTTTCGTTTTCCACCTTAGCAACCACATAGGCAATGGAGTTGTGCTTTTCGGCTATCCGCGCCTCTTTTACGGTTCCGCGGACATTCTTCCTTCCGTTGTCCCTGTTCGCATACATGAACTTCCGCGCGCCCTCGAAGTAGGTGCGGGTTACGCGCTTATAAGGCAGCTGGTCATAGAAGCTCAGATCCACATTGCGACGGGCCTCAAAGTCCATGGCATTGGCGTTTACATCTTCTGCAACTTCCTTTACGGCCTGGATCAGCTCTTCGTCAGTCGGCAGGTTTGTGTCCACGCTCCTCGCCACCCGGAAGAGCAGCACCGCCGCCTGCGCCCTGTTCAGGTGCTGGTCGGCGCCGAGCACGCCAGCCGACACACCCTTCACCAGACCCGCACGAGCAGCGCGCAGGGCGTCCTCGTCGTAGGTGTCGCTAAAAGCGGCGCCCAAGTCCTTTTCCGGCAGGTTGTACACCCTGGCCAGCCTGCCGAGCCACTGCGCCATCTCCAGGCGGGTTATCGGCGCGTCCCAGTCGCCGGACTTGCCCGGGATGATGCCCAGCTTCACCAGGCCGTCCACCGCGGAGTCGTACCAGTTCGGGCCGGGATCGCCGGAGACGTCAATGCACCGGGCCAGGACCGCCGCGAACTCAGCGCGGGTTATGTCGTTGCCCAGGCGCAGGGTGTTGTCGGGATAACCCTTGTACAGCTCGAAGTCGATGGCCTCGATTATGTCGTTCTTGCCCCAGGCGAAGTCGGTCCAGATGGCCTTCCTGTCCGTAAAGCGGTACTCCATCTCTGCGAAGGCGGGCGTGGCAAGAGCTAGTAACAAGGCGAAAACGAGCGCCAGCACAAAAACTCTGCGCATGGGAAAAACCACCTCCAGTTCGGTTCTGGATTTGCCAAAAGAGCGCCGGAAGTGAAGACGACGGGATGACCGATCGGGCGCCGGAAAACTCCGCGCCCCGACCCCGCCGCGATCGGCTCTGGCGGGACGGCCCCGCCCGCCGTGTACCCCGGAAGTGCGGCTACATCGGCGGGCGCAGACCAGGCATGAAGATGACGATAAGTGCCAGCAGGATGACCGAAAGGTAGAACCAAAACAATGGCGGCAAGCCCACCACCTCTTTTCTCAAGATCTCGCTCCAGCTACCTCTGCGGTGCTAGCCCGGCTTCCGCACTCCTGCCGCCTCCAGATACAGCAAAAGACTCTCGTGAACCCGCTCTGCCACCAGCTCGGCGAACGGCTCCAAGTCGCCCCCGATGGAGGCCGCCTCCAGCGCGTCCAGGTACCGCAACCTGTCCTCCTTCCTGATGACCGCGGGCGGGTACCCGTCCCTCATCAGGGAGAAGTTCATCAGGAGTCTCGCCGTCCGGCCGTTGCCGTCCGCGAAGGGGTGTATCCAGGCGAGCCGCCAGTGTAGCCACGCGGCCCGCAACACCGGGTGCTCGCCCGCCCTCCCCGCGTATTCCTCCGCCATCTCACGCACGAGGGAGGGGACGTCCCCCGCCGCCGGGGGCACGTGTCGGCTGCCCGCTATCCGCACCCCGCCCCGGCGGTACCTCCCCGCCTCGCCGGGGAAGGTGGACTTGAGCACCAGCCTGTGGACCTCGCGCACCAACCCTTCCGTGAGCGGCACCCCGCCGCGCACCGCCTCCTCAAGCCACTCCACGGCGTCCCGGTGGTCCACGACCTCCAAGTGCTCCCGGAGGGTCTTACCGCCCACCGTCAGGCCGTCGAGCAGCACCAGGCGCGTCTCCCGCAGGGAGAGGGTGTTGCCCTCCAGGGCGGTGGAGTGGTGCGTCCACTCCACCAGCAGGTACTCCCTGAGCCGCGCGGCCTGCACAGGGGAGAAGGGGCGGAACCCGTCCAATTTCCTCTTCAGTTCCGAAACCAGCAGGAGTTTTTCTTGCAACTCTCCCGTCATCCGCTACTGCACCGACCTTTTCTTTCCATTATACACCACCTGGCCGCCCCTCTTCCATTGACTTCCTCACCTCCCCCAGGGCTTCCCCGTCCACCTCGACGCTTGCAGGCACCAGCACCAGTGCCCGGCCGCAACGGTACACAGCCAGGTGGGTGTGGCCCCGCTCCTTCAGCTCCCGCCAATAGGAATACGGCAGGGCGAAGTGATGCTGCGTGTCCTTCGCCACTTTGAGCAGTTCCAGCTTCGGTTTCTCCATCTCTGGCCACCGCCCTTCTAGCGACTTTTTGACCAAAACTGACATTTTGACTTTGACGTTCCTTGACTTTACCTTACCACCGAACACCAGTGCTAGCAAGCGCTGTTTCGGGCGGTATTTGACCATTTTTGACCAAAACGGGCGTCTGGGACGGGAATTTCCGGAAATAGCGCTGGAAAGCTCGGTATTCCATGCCAAAGAGATGAAAACGCTAGTCTACCAAATCTTTATTCGATTGGCAAGAGTTTGCGGCTACCACCTGCTTCTAGCTCCCCTACAAAAAGAAAAGCCCGGTTCAAAACAGGCAAGTTCGCACACTGTCAGTTTTTGTCGAAATACTTGCGAAGGCTTTTGTTGTTTTTTGCAAAAATTCCATCAAAAGGACAGTTGCTTTGGTTTGCTACCGAGTGTTTCCGAGCCAAACAAAGTAAAATGCCACCCACCCGCCTATCAGGTAAATTAAGACGAAAAAGGATTCAAATATTCCGTGCAACAAAAACTCTTTAAGCAAGCCCAAGCAGATTATTAGAGCGGGTAGTCCGGCTAGCAAAGAAAGAAGTTCCATGTGACGGGAAGCAAAAAACGCGCTCAGTGGAAAGCTTACAAGAGCCGTCAAGCAGAATACTTTAAGAAACTTATCGGCTTGGGATGTGATCCTGCTTTGAAAAAAATGCTTTACCTGTTGAAGGACATGCTTCTTATTATTCCTACAGAGCAGCTTATTAAAGGACTTGCATCTCCAGATCCCGCCAATCCCCGACTCTGGGCCAGTGGCCAAATCGCGTTTTTCCAACCGGCCCGCCCTGGTTCACATAGATCCACCTTCCCTCCAAAAAAGCCCGGCTGAAGCCGGGTCCCACCACTCCTACAGCTTCCGCGGGTGCCTGTCCCGGGCTGCCGCTTCCCCGGCCCGCAGGAGGAACCCGCCTCCTACCCCCTCCAGGGCGATCTCCTCCCCGGCCCTTACGACCAGCGCGTTCCCGCCGTAGTCCCTCAGCCACCGCTCCACCACCCAGTCGGACGCCTCCCCGCCGGTCCTGGCGACGACGACCGCTGCGTCGCGCGGCGCACCCGCGCAGAGCGAGAGGTCGCCCCCGCAGTCGACGACCACGAGCGGGAAGCGGTGCCTGATCTGGCTCACCAGCGCGTGCGGCGGCACGTCCCGTGCGCCCAGAAACTTGCCCGGGTCGACGGGCCACACGACCACGCCGCCGAAGCTCACCGGCGCGTCGGAACCGGGCACGCGCCAGTCCGAGAGCACCAGGTCCTCCGGCCTCATCCCCAGCGCCAGCGCGGCGGTCGACGTCCCGCTGGCGCAGACCAGCGCCGAGCCGGGGACCTGCCTCGCCAGGGCGGCAGCAATCCGACCCGCAGCGGGTGGCTCTCCGGGACAAGCCACATAGATGGCACCGTGCTCCGGCACCGCCACGCCGCCCTCCACCTTCCTGCCCGGGAGGACGTAGACGTTCGGCCTTCCTTCCCGGCGCGGTGCGCGCCTCCCCTCCGGCGCCCCCGTGCGGGCGGCCTCCCGCTCCTTCCTGGTCCTCTTCTCCGCGTACATCAGCCTGTCGGCCTCTTTTACCGCGGCTTCCAGCGGGCCGCCCCGCCACTCGGCCACGCCCGCCGAGAAGCCCACTTCCAGGTCCCCGGTGTCCGGCGCGCGCTCCCGCCACGCACGGCGCAGGCCGTCCACCACCCTCTCGGCGTCGGCCCCGGCCGTACCGGGGAGCAGCAGCACGAACTCGTCCCCGCCCCAGCGGATGGGCACGTCCTTGCCCTTCAGGCTCTCCCGGAGCACTGCCCCGAAGGCCGCAAGCACCCCGTCCCCGGCGTCGTGGCCCAGGGTGTCGTTGACCTCCTTGAAGCCGTCCAGGTCGATGAAGACCACCGCGCAGGGCGGATCGAGGTCGAGCACCTCCAAGCACCGCCGGGTGTAGCAGCCCGTGAGGGGGTCGCGGAGGACCTCGCCCAGGCCCGGGGCGGGAATGCCGATCCGCCCCCCTTCCGGATTCCCGGGCATCTCTTCCGCCAGCGCCCTCCGCACCGCCTCCGCCAGCCCGGCCCTGTCCACCAGGCTGGCGTCCGGTCTGGACATGGCCGCCGCGAGGTCGGACACGGAACCCGAGCGCACGACGAGGAGCGGCATGCCCCTGGGCGCAAGCATCGCCCTGGCCGGGTCGCACACGCAGACCTTCGCGTCGAGCGGGTCCGAAACTATCTTTAT
>NZ_AUBR01000069.1 GCF_000429345.1 Desulfovirgula thermocuniculi DSM 16036
GGGTCGTTGGCCCTGGAGGCGTCCAGCACCGGGGGAGCAAAAAGCTGGCGGCAGGCCTGATTGCTCTCTACGGCCACGTCTGACGCATATGTAACCGGATGGTATGCTCATGCTGGTGTTTATTTCCTGAGGCCGACTCTGTGGTGGCTTGTTTAAACCATCTACGGTTTGGTTTCAAGGCAGGTTCCTCGAGGCGTTCGTTTGGGTGATGGGGTCTCATAAGGGAAATTTTCTTGTGAGGGCACCTACTGAATCTTGACACGGACAGGCGGGAAGGAGAACTTTACCCGCTCTGGCCCCCGTGGTATAATCCAAAAGGCGGGCAGTTCTCTCCCCGGGTACGGCTGCAGGGCCGTTTGACCCGGCGGGGGAATTGCCCGTCTTAGGGTGTAGTATTTCTTTTGCCAAGCTTTTTTGGGGAAAGGACGACCCGGCCCATGTATGCCCTCATAAAGCAGCTCCAGAATTGCCGCGAGTTTAAGAGCCTGCTGGGCGCCCTTTCCGGGAGGCAGGTGCAGCAGCAGGTGGTGGGCCTTTCCGGGGCACAGCGCGCCCTCTTGCTGGCGGGGCTGGCGGAATCACTCGGCGCGCCCTTGCTGGTGATTACCTCCCAGGAGGGCGATGCGGCGGTCCTGGCCGAGGACCTGTCCGCCTTCCTGCCGTCCAGGAGGGTCCTCCTCTTTCCCGCCGCCCAGCTGCTGCCCTACCAGGTGCTGGCCCACGGGCGGGAGGTGCTGGCGCAGCGGCTAAAAGCGCTGGTGGCCGTGCTGGAGGGCGAATCGCCGGTGGTGGTGGCCCCCGTGGAGGCGCTCCTGCGGCGCCTCTCCCCGCCGGAGGTGTTCCGCCGCGCCGCCGTGGAGCTTTCCCTAGGGCAGCGCCTGGAGCCCCGCGAGCTTCTCGGCCGCCTGGTGGCCCTGGGATACGAGCGGGTGGAAATGGTGGAGGGCCCCGGCCAGGTGGCGGCCAGGGGAGGCATCGTGGACGTTTACCCCCTCAATGCCGACAACCCGGTGCGCGTAGAGTTTTTCGGCGACGAGATAGATTCTCTGCGCGCCTTTGACGTGGAGAGCCAGCGCTCTGTGGAAAACGTCTTGCAGGTCACCATTGCCCCGGCCCGGGAGCTGGTGGTCACGCCGGAAGCGCGGGAGCGCGCGCTAAACGTCTTGGAGTCCGAGTACCAGGTGCAGCTGCGCAAATTCGAGGGCGTTGCCTACCGCGAGGCGCGGGAGAACCTGCGGGAGCTGGTGCGCGGCGCGCAGGAAAAAATAGCGGGGGAGGTCATCTCGCCGGACCTCGCGCTCTTTTTGCCCTACTTTTACCGTGAGCCGTACACGCTGCTGGACTATCTGCCGGCCACCACCCTGGTGGCCGTGGACGACCTGGTCCGCGTGCGCGAGGTGGCGGAAACCGTCAACTTTGAGCGGAGCGAGACCTACGGCCAGCTCCTGGCGGCCGGGCGGGTCCTGCCCGGCATGTTCCACGGCTACGTGCCCTGGCAGCACGTGGAGCAGCAGGCGGCCAGGCGCCGGGCGGTTTACCTTTCCCTGCTCCCGCGCCAGCCGCAGGGCCTCGTGGTGCACGGGGTGAGCGGCTTTTCCGCCAAGAGCGTGCCCTCCTTCATGGGCCGCCCGGAGATGCTCTGCGAGGAGGTGCGGCAGTGGAGGAGGGCCGGCCAGGCGGTGGTGCTCCTGGTGGCCGGCGAGGACCGCGCCCGCCGCCTGCAGGAGGAACTGGGCGAGGCGGGCATTGAGGCCGGCCTGGTCACGCACCTGGAGGGGGAACTTTCCCCCGGCAGCGTGGTGATCGCTCCGGGACAGCTCTCCGGAGGCTTCGAGCTGCCTTCCGCCGGGCTGGTGGTGGTCACGGAAAAGGAGATTTACGGCCAACGGGGGAAGAAGGCCCCGCGCGTGCCGCGAAAGGCCCCGCGGGAAAAGGGCCGGCTGGAGTCGCTTGCCGAGCTCAAGGTGGGCGATTACGTGGTGCACGTGAACCACGGCATCGGGCGGTACATGGGCGTGGTTTCCCTGGACATCGGCGGCGTGCGCAAGGACTACCTGCTGATTAAGTACGCCGGGGAAGACAAGCTCTATGTGCCCACCGACCAGGTGGGCCTGGTGCAAAAGTACCTGGGGGCGGAGGGCGAAACTCCGCGGCTTTCGCGCCTGGGCGGCGGGGAGTGGAACCGCGTCAAGGGACGGGTCAGGGAGGCCGTCAAGGAAATGGCCAGGGAGCTCCTGGCACTTTATGCCGCCCGCCAGGCCCTGCCGGGGCACGCTTTCAGCCCCGATACCCCCTGGCAGCGGGAATTTGAGGAGGGCTTCCCCTACCAGGAAACCCCCGACCAGCTGCGGGCCATTGCCGAGGTCAAGGCGGACATGGAGCGCCCGCGGCCCATGGACCGGCTGCTCTGCGGCGACGTGGGCTACGGCAAGACGGAGGTGGCCCTGCGGGCGGCCTTCAAGGCGGTGATGGACGGCAAGCAGGTGGCCGTGCTGGTGCCCACCACCATCCTGGCCCAGCAGCACTACCACACCTTCCGGGAGCGCTTTGCCCGCTTCCCGGTGACCGTTGAGGTCTTGAGCCGTTTCCGCACCCCCAGGGAGCAGCGCCAGGTGCTGCAGGGGCTGGCCAGCGGCCAGGTGGACATCGTCATCGGCACCCACCGCCTGCTCCAGGACGACGTGGTCTTCAAGGACCTGGGGCTCCTGGTGGTGGACGAGGAGCACCGTTTCGGGGTGAACCACAAGGAAAAGCTGAAGCGCTTGAAGCAGGACGTGGACGTGCTCACCCTCACCGCCACGCCCATCCCCCGCACCCTGCACATGTCCCTGGTGGGCGTGCGGGACACCAGCCTCCTGGAAACCCCGCCGGAAAACCGTTTCCCGGTGCAGACGTACGTGGTGGAGGAGGACCCCGTGCTCATCCGAGAGGCCATCAAGCGGGAGATCGGGCGTGGCGGCCAGGTCTTTTTCGTGCACAACCGCATTGCGGAGCTGGAAGAGGTGGCGGCGTGGCTAAAGACGCTCGTGCCGGAGGCCCGCATAGCCATCGCCCACGGCCAAATGAAGGAAGATGATCTGGAGCAGGTGATGATGGACTTCCTGGAGGGGGCGTATGACGTCCTGGTGTGCACCTCCATCATCGAGAGCGGCCTCGACATGCCCAACGTCAACACCCTCATCGTCAAGGACGCCAACAATTTCGGCCTTGCCCAGCTCTACCAGCTGCGCGGGCGCGTGGGGCGGGGAAACCGCCTGGCCTACGCCTACTTCACCTTCCGCAAGGACCGCGTGTTAAACGAGACCGCCGAAAAGCGGCTGGCGGCCATCCAGGAGTTCACGGAGCTGGGCTCCGGCTACAAGATTGCCCTGCGGGACCTGGAGATCCGCGGCGCGGGCAACCTCCTCGGCCCCGAGCAGCACGGCCACATTGCCGCCGTGGGCTTCGACCTCTACTGCCGCCTGCTGGAAGAGGCGGTGCGGGAGATAAAGGGCGAGGCGGTGGAAAGGCCGGTGGAAACCACCATCGAGCTGCCGGTGGAGGCGTACATCCCCGACCAGTACGTCCCGGACGTCGACCAGAAGGTGGACTTCTACCGGCGGCTGGCGGCGGCCCGCTTTGAGGAACAGGTGGCCGACCTGGAGGAGGAGTTCTGGGACCGCTTTGGCGAGCCGCCCCCGCCGGTGCGCCACCTGCTGGCGGTGGCCCGCCTGCGGGTCCTGGCCGGCTCCCTGGGGGTGAAGTCCATCTCCTACCAGCCCGGCTCCTTCCGCCTCCTGCTTGCCCCGGGCCACCGCCTCACCGGGGAGGCGCTGGTGGAGGTGGGCAAGCGCTACGCCAACCGGGTGAAGTACAACAACCTGGGCGAGGAGTTCGAGATCCGCCTGCGGACCCGCAGCCTGCCCCAGGAGGCGGAAGCATACCTGGGCGTGCTGGAGGAGTTCCTCCAGGACCTCACGGCGGCCTGCAAGAAGCACGTGGCCTGAGAGCGGCGCCCCGGCTTTACGGGCGGCCCGGACCGCCGGAGAGCCGGGGCCCTTTTCTTTTCGGTCTTATGCTCATATAAAATAAAAGCGAAATGTCAACTAGAATATACTTGAAAAGCGCGGCAGGCAGTGCTATAATTGACCTGGGCGAGGAGATATAGTAACAGAGAAAATTAATGAAAATATTTTCGAAATTCGAGGAGGGTCTGCCGGTGGAGTGGTGGCGGCATTTTGTGGCTGCGGTCCTGCCCTATTTTTCGCTGGCCTTTTTTGTTGCGGGCCTGCTTTACCGGGTGCTTTACTGGTCCCGGGCGCCCAAGCACCTGCACTGGGAGCTTTTCCCCTACCCTCATACCCTGGGCGAGCAGCTCAAGGAGATGCTCACCGAGGTGTTCACCTTAAAGAGCCTCTTCCTGCACAACCGCCGGGCCTGGCTGCCTTCCCTGACCATGCACTGGGGCATTTACCTCCTGGTGGTCTGGCCCTTTTTGGTGCTGGCGGGATTGCCCCTGGCTGCCCCGGCGGGTAAGGCGGGCGGCGTGCTGGCCCTCGCGGGCTCACTCCTTTTGCTCTGCTACCGCCTTGCCCGGAGTGAGGTGCGGCGGCTTTCGGCGCCCGTGGAATATTTAAACCTCCTCTTCATCTTTGCCCTGGCCCTTTCCGGGCTGCAGAGCGGCTTCTTGGGCGATGCGGGGGCGGTGAGGAGCTACCTGCTCGGCCTGGCGCGCTTTACGCCGGAGCAGCCGCCGGCCGGCTACCTGGCGCCCGTGTTGCTCGCGGAGCTGTTCTTGATTTACGTCCCCCTTTCCCGCATGGCCCACTTTGCGGCAAAGTTCTTTACCTACCACAAAGTTAAATGGGGTGAGCTGCACCGATGAGCGCGGCGGTAAAAAAGGTCTTTGACGACTACCGGGTGCTTTCCGACGAGGCCCTGCAGCCGGAAAAGCCCAGGGTGAAGGAATTCCTTGCGGCCATGAAAAAGTCCCTGCAGAGGGACAACTGGACCTTCTGGCTGCCCTACGTGCTCTCCCTGGAGGCCTGCATGAAGTGCGGGACCTGCGGGGAGGTCTGCCCGGTCTACCAGGCCAGCGGGAGAAAGGAAATCTACCACCCCGTGTACCGGGCCGACATGCTCCGCAAGATCTACAAGCGCTACTTCACGTGGCCGGGGAGGCTTTTCCCGGCGCTGGTGGGGGCGGAAGACCTCACCGAGGAGAAGCTCAACGCCCTGGCCGAAAACGTCTACCGCTGCACCGTCTGCCGGCGCTGTGCCGTGGCCTGCCCCATGGCCGTGGACAACGGGGTGATTGTGCGCGAGGCCAGGAAGATCCTGGATGCCATTGGCATTGCCCCTGAGGAGCTAAAAGAAAACGGCACCGCCAAGCAGCTGCAGGCGGGCAACGCGCCGGGCATAAACACGGCTGCCTTTCTGGACATGGTGGAGTTCCTGGAGGAGGAGATTCGGGAGGCCCGGGGATACGAGGTCAAGATACCCGTGGACAAGGAAGGGGCCGAGTACCTCCTCATGCACAACGCCGGCGACTACCTGGCCTTTGCCGAAACGGTCATGGGAGCGGCGGAGATCATGCACGCCGCCGGCGCCGACTGGACTTTAAACTCGCCGCAGACCGGCATCAACGATGCCGTCAACTACGGGGTTTTTTACAGCGACGCAGAGTTTGCCAGGATCATTAAGGCCCAGGTGGAGACGGTGAAGAGGCTGGGGGCCAGGGTCCTGGTGGTGGGCGAGTGCGGCCACGCCTTTGAGGCCTTCAAGTACCTCATCCTCCGCCTGATCCCGGAAAAAGAGCGGCCCTTTGAAATTAAAAGCATTTTAGAGCTAATCGACCAGTGGATCAAGGAGGGCCGCCTCAAGCTGGACCCGCAGAAGAACCCCGAGCCGGTGACCTTCCACGATTCCTGCAAGCTGGGCCGCCTGGGAGGCATGTACGAGGAGCCCCGGCGCATCTTAAAGGCGGCCTGTGCGGACTTCCGCGAGATGAGCCCCAACCGGGAGATGAACCTCTGCTGCGGCGGCGGCAGCGGTTTTGCCATCATGGAAAAGGGCAACTTCCTGGAGTTCCACATGGAAACCTACGGGAAGCTGAAGGCGGAGCAGCTGAAGGCCACCGGGGCCAGCATCGTGGCCTGCGCCTGCTCCAACTGCAAGGCCCAGTTCCGGGAAATCATCCGCTACCACAAGCTGCCCATGCGCTACGCCGGCGTCAGCGAGCTGGTGGCCAATGCGCTGGTGCGCTAGCCCCTTCCCGGCCGGTCAGGATCACCAGCGCGCCGTCGTAGTTGCCCTCGGCATCGTACACGTAGGAAACCTCCCCCCGCAGGCCGCCGGCCAGCTCAAAAGGCACCGCCGACCGCGCTCCCGCGTGCCGGTACAGCATGTTGGCCAGCTCCGGGTGCACGCCGTCAATGCTAGCCCCGGGTTCCAGGCTGCCCAGGTAGCAGCGGGCCAGGAGGTTGGCTGCGGCCACCCTGAAGCCTTCATCCACATAGATGGCGGCCAGGGGCGCCACCTCCATGAGCCTATTTAAGACGTTTTTGCACGTTCTGGCCTCCCTTTCGCCCGGGCCGATGACCGTGATGGCTCCCAGCACCCGCCCCTTTTTCACCAGCGGCGAGTGCACGATGCTGTAGGTCCGGTCGGATATCTTCAGCGTCAGGGGGCCGTTATTTTTTTCTTCGCCGTTTTCCCCGCGGTGGCCCAGGATTTCCCTGACCTGCACTCCCTGCAGGCTTTTCTTTTTCCCGGCAAAGATTTGGTGGGCGGCATCGTTGGCAAAGATTATTTTCCCGGCGTTGTTGGAAATGATCACGCCCTCGTTGACGTAATTAAAAATGGTGAAGTCAATGTGCTCGAAGTAGGAGCGGGCGCTGTTTACCCGCCACAGTTCTACCATGAACTGGTAAAGGCAGCAGTACAGCGCAAACAGCAGGAGCATGACGGTGATGATACGGTAGGCATCGAAGTTGTTTTCCTTCTGAAAGAAATAAATCCTCCAGGGCGGGTCGCCCACCTCCGCCCAGCTGACGTTGTACGTCACCCCGTCCGCGCTCAGCCTCGCCTCCTGGCCAGTGAAGTGGTCCAGCTTTTCCGGGGGTAGGGGCCAGAGCAGGGGGTAGCGCTGCGGGTCGAAAAGGGCCACGCGGCAGGTACCGTTTAAAAATTCCCTGGCCAGGTCTTCGCGAGCGCGCCCGATGTCAAACTCCAGGGCGAGCCAGGAGCCCTGAAAGGGCGTCACCACGGTGGCCACCAGCCGCCCGGCTTCGTCACGGCGCACTCCCGTCACGGCAGTTTTGGCCGTCGGCGGGGCGGCTTCCGGGTCGAGGATGGAGGCGCCGGCGAGGGACAGGCCGGCCGTGCCCGGGCCGCCCGGCGTGATGCTACCTTCCCTGGGCTGGCGGGCCAGCTGCCTGGCGGCGCCCTCCGCCTGCGCGCAGAGGTTTTCCAGGAAGAGGGCGGTACGGTTTATGGCCAGCTGGTGCAGGCTTTGCTCGTAGTCGGCCATGATGGCCTTTGAAAAGCGGAACTCCATAATGAAGAGCACGGTGAGGGCGCTCAAAAAGAAAAAGGCCACGCACGTAAAGAGGGCGCTGCTGGTTTCCGGGGACCTCTTCATGGCTAGCGCACCAGCCCCTTTTTGGCGGCCACCGCCAGGGCCTCCTCCACCGTTTTCACGCCCAGCTTGGTACAGATGCCCTTTAAGCGGCGGCGCAGGGTAGAAAGGCTCACGTAGAGCTTTTCGGCGATCTCTTTTTGGCTTTCGCCCCGGGCAATGGCCTGCAGGATGACCGTTTCCTGGTCGGAGAGGCCCGGGTCACTGGGTTTACGCAAAAGCTCCGCCTGGAGGCTGGGGTAAACGTAGGTGTGCCCCCGGTGGACCATGTTGATGGCCGCCTTTATCTCTTCAAAAAAGGCATACTTGGGTACAAAGCCCCTGACACCCTTCTCCATGGCCTTGCGGATGAGCGTTACGTCGTCGTAAATGGTGAGGGCAATGATCTTTACGGCGGGGTTGGCGGCGCGGAAAGGCCGGCACAGCTCCAGCCCGTCCCCGTCGGGCAGGCCTATGTCCAGGAGGACCACGTCCACGTCCGGCCGGAAGTTCTCCAGGGCGCGGGCAAAGGAGTCGGCCTGGGCCACCACCTGAAAGTTTTCTTCCGTATCCAGGAGCTTGGCCAGCCCCTCGCGGAAGACGTTATGGTCTTCCACCAGCATGATCCTGATCCTCTCCATCCTTCCCCTCACTTCCTTTGGGCACCACCAGGGAGACGTAAAAGCCGGTGTCCCGGTAGCCGTAGCTCAGCTGCCCTCCCACCAGCTGCGCCCTTTCTTTCATCCCCCACAGGCCCTTTCCCGGCAGCGGGGCCTCTTCCTTTACTCCCCCGTTGTCGATAATCTCGATGTTCAGGTGGTCGCCGGCGTCGGCAAAGTATATGTCCACCTCGCTGGCCGGCGAGTGCCGGGCCACGTTGGTGAGCGCCTCCTGCACGATGCGGTAGACCATGATTTTGGCCTCCGGGTCTAAGGGCAGGGAGCGGCTCTGGTAATAGAGGAAGACTTTCTTCTTGTGCAGGTGCTCGAAGTTGGCCACGTAGGATTCCAGGGCGGGGATGAGCCCCGCCTTTTCGATGAGGTAGGGGTGGATGTCGTTCATGATGTTGCGCATCTCGATGGCCGCCTGCTGGCACTGGCCCCGCAGCACGAGGACGCTTTCCCTGGCCTCCTGCGGGAGGGATTCCTTGTGCAGCAGGTAGTCCAGGCCCTGGATGAGGGCGGACATGTAGCGGCCGATCCAGTCGTGAATTTCAATGGAGATGCGCTTTCTCTCCCTCTCCAGCGTGTCCAGGAGGATGTTCTGGCCGTCCCTGTGCGGGCGGACCTCCCGCACCAGGACGGCTGCCCCGGCGGTTTTCTGCCACAGCTTCACCGGCAGGTAGTCGGCAACCAGGAAGGTCCTCTGCCCGTCCCGCACGAAGGCCACCTGTTGGCCCGCCAGCGTTTTCTGGGAGAGGAGCACCTCCAAAAGGGGCTGCAGCAGCCCTTGGAGGTGGGGGAAGAGCCGGAGGACCTCTTCCACCGCCCTGCCGGTTACCTCCTCCCGCGGCACCTGGAGGAGGGCGGCGGCGCCGGGGTTGAGGTACTCCACCCTTTCCCGGCGGTTGATGAGCAGCACTGGGGTGGTGAGGCTGCCCACCAGCCGGCGCAAAAGGACGTACCGCGCCAGCCGCGGCGCGAGGAAAAGGGCGGCTCCGGCAAGGGCTCCCAGGGAGCACAGGGAGAGGATGAAGGCGTAGGCTGCCTTCCTCTTTACGGCCTGCGCGGCTTCCCGCATGCTCTTCTGGGCCTCGCCGGTTAAAAGGGCGGCCAGCGCATCCGTGCGGTAGAGCAGCTGGCGGGTCATGTCCCGGTGCTGCCAGCGCAAAAGCTCTAAGCTCCTCTCCCCGGGGCCGCCCTGTAGGGCGGGCACCACTTCGTTTTCCATAAAGGAGCTGTAGGCCCTGGTGAGGGCCAAAAGCTCCTCTACCGCCTGCTTTTGTCCCGGGCCGGCGAGCTCGTATAGCTCCAGTCCCAGTCTGGCGGCCTGTTGGCTATAGTGGCGGAAGTCGTTTAAGGCCTGGTCGTCGCCAAAGAGGACGTACTCCTGGGCGCTGGCCGCCAGGCGCCTGGCCGCCTGCACCGCGGCAAAGCACTTCTCTTCCCGGGCCAGGTCCTGGCGCAGACGGTCCTGCCGGAGGGAAAGCGCGTAGGTGGTGCAGGCGAGGAAGAAGAGGAATGCGGCAAGGGCGAGCGCCAGGAAAAGCGGCGGCCCCCACGCCTGCCCGGCAGACCTTCCCTTCACCTTTTCACCGCCCCGTTTTTGTGGCTAGGGTAAACTTACTACAAGATCCGCGGGAGTTCCTGCGGGAAACTTGCGGCGAAAATTCCACGAATATCCAGAAAGGTGACACAAAATGTTCATTTTTTAGTTTAAAAGAGTTCAGTGTGGCCCGGCGCAGTTGTTTTGCGCGGCGGCGGTGTAATAGACTTTTGTCAGGGAAAAGACAAAGGGGTGTGTCAGGGAAAGACAAAGGGGAGGTGGGTGAACAAAAAAGATTGTGAAAACAAGTTTAAAAACTCTCCGACTGCCGTGTGAAAGTTACTGCAAGCAAGATTGCCTTAAAGGAGGGATAGGATGGCCGAGGCAGCACAGGCCAAGAAAAACGGCCTCTTCAAAAGCGAGGACTGGTGGGCCGTATGGCTGGGGCTCTTCATCTTTCTCCTGGGGCTCTTGAGGATGGCCGGCGTGGACCTGGTGGGCTGGGTGGTCAAGACCTCCGTATGGCTCGAGATCTCCAAGGCGCTGGCTCCCGCCGCTAAGACTTTCAAGTTTTCCGGCTTTGCTTCCCTTTTCCTTACGTACGTCTTCTTAACCGTTATCCTGAGCATCGGCGTGGCCGTCATGGGCGGCCGGGTGGGCCGTTTCATCGGCGGCTTCACCATCATCTTCTGGCTAACCTACATCTGCTGGATTGCCGGCCACTACGCCTACATTGCCGCCACGCCCGACCAGTACGCCAAGCTCAAGATTGCCTGGTCCCTGCGCTTAACCGGTGAGTCCGGCTTTATCATTGCCCTTATTGTCGGCCTTTTGATCGGCAACCTCTGGCCGGGTCTGGCCAGGTACCTGGAAGAGGCGGCCAAGCCCGAATGGTACATTAAGACGGCCATCGTCATCCTGGGCGCCAAGGTGGGCCTTTACGCCCTGCAGTCCACCGGCCTGGCCGCGCAGGTGATTTTCCGGGGTTTCTGCGCCATCATCGAGGCCTACCTGATTTACTGGCCGATTGTCTATTTCGTGGCCCGGAAATTCTTCAAGTTCACCCCCGAGTGGGCGGCGCCTCTGGCCTCGGGCATTTCCATCTGCGGCGTTTCGGCGGCCATCGCCACCGGCGGCGCCATTAAGGCGCGGCCCATCGTGCCCATCATCGTATCCTCCCTGGTCATCGTCTTTGCCGTGGTGGAGCTGCTCATCCTGCCTTTTGCCGCCCAGGCCTGGCTCTACAAGGAGCCCATGGTGGCCGGCGCCTGGATGGGCCTGGCCGTGAAGACCGACGGCGCGGCGGCGGCCAGCGGGGCCATCACCGACGCCCTCATCCGTGCCAAGGCGGCTACGGCCCTGGGCGTCAACTGGCAGGAAGGCTGGATACTCATGGCCACCACCACCGTCAAGGTGTTCATCGACATCTTCATTGCCATCTGGGCCTTCCTGCTGGCCATCATCTGGTGCTGGAAGATCGAGTGCAAGCCCGGAGAAAAGGTTTCCGCGGCGGACATATGGCACCGCTTCCCCAAGTTCGTGCTGGGCTACGCCATTACCTTCATCCTGGTGCTCCTGATCGGCGCCGGTGCCACCCCCGAGGCCACCAAGCTCCTGAAGGAAGGCATCGGCAATGCCGACAACTTCCGCGGTATCTTCTTTGCCCTCACCTTCTTTTCCATCGGCCTGGTTTCCAACTTCCGCAAGCTGAAGGAAGAGGGCATGGGCAGGCTGGCGCTGGTCTACTTCGTGTGCCTCTTCGGCTTCATCATCTGGGTGGGGCTGTTCATCTCCTGGATCTTCTTCCACGGCATTACCCCGCCCCCGGCAAAGTAGCGCTGCCGTAGCTTTGTCTCGAGGAGGTGTTTTACGGTGAGCGAGCCTTCCCTGCAGAAAGCGCAGGCGCAAGTGGAGAGGCTTCCCGAAGAGGGGGAGTGGTTTGACCTTTTGCCGGCGGAAAAGCAGCTCATTGCTTGGTCCCTGGGCCTGGGCATAGCCCTTTTGGGCATCCTGGTGTGGCTGAGCTATACCATTGTGCCCGCGGCAAAGTGAGGGGAAAGCTATGAAAGGCGGGGCTCGCCGGAAAATTTTTCGGCAGGGCCTCGCTTCTTTTTCTTTTCTGGTAAAATATAAGTTAATGACCAAAACCTTCCCGGGAGGCCCGCGCTTCTTGGTCCTGGTGCCCGTGCTGAGAACCGTGCCCGGCATTTTGCTCATGTTTTTCCTGGCCTTCCTGGCCCGGGGCGGGAAAGACCTCGGGCTGGCCTGGTGGCCGGGGCTGGAGGGCCTTTTTGCCGCCCACCCGGTGGCCAAGGGCCTGCTCATCGACATCTTCCACTTCAACTACGTCCTGCTGACCATTATTTTGGGCATGGCGGTGGAGCAACCTGCAAAACTCATAGCAGGCAATGGGTGAACAAGGCAATTATAGCTATTTCAGGGATCCTTTGTCTTTTTAAGGCCATTCCCCAGGTCTAAAAAAAGCATCATGGTAATAATTAACAGAAAAGAGAGCATACCACCCCCTTATAGACGCTGCTATAATGTGCCTTGCATGAGAGGAAGAGCAGAGTGGCTATGCTGCCATAAAATACCTCTTTCTCAGCTTTAGTGCCGCAAGAGTGCCGGCAAGAAAAGTAGTAATACAAAGGACTGTATCTATGAAAGCGTTGTCAATACCTCGCCGTGTCATCTTGTCCAGCCGCAGGTGCTCTTTT
>NZ_AUBR01000070.1 GCF_000429345.1 Desulfovirgula thermocuniculi DSM 16036
CCTGTAGCAGCACACGTAGTCAAAAAGTCTTCACCCCGCCTGTCGGCAATTCAGAACCTCACCGGCGTCACGCTCCCTACGTCGGGGTCGTTGGCCCTGGAGGCGTCCAGCACCGGGGGAGCAAAAAGCTGGCGGCAGGCCTGATTGCTCTCTACGGCCACGTCTGACGCATATGTAACCGGATGGTATGCTCATGCTGGTGTTTATTTCCTGAGGCCGACTCTGTGGTGGCTTGTTTAAACCATCTACGGTTTGGTTTCAAGGCAGGTTCCTCGAGGCGTTCGTTTGGGTGATGGGGTCTCATAAGGGAAATTTTCTTGTGAGGGCACCTACTGAATCTTGACACGGACAAATTAAAAAATACCCGTTGACAACCGCCGGGATGTGTATTATTATTTGCTTAGCCAGGGAAAAGGTACAACGAAGTGCTTTGTTGGGCAAGGATGCCCTTTGGTTAAAATAACCAAAGGGCATTTATCTTTAAATAAGTCAAAGCAAGGGCGCTTTTTACGGGTGGCAAAGACGCTGCCGCCGTAAAGAGCGCCCCTTTGCTTTTTGTGCGGCAGGCAGTTCCCTATCCCGTGCGCCACGGCGCGCCCGGGCAAGGAGGCGCCCCTTGCCCCGGGTGGGGAGGGGAAAGCAGCTGCCGCCTTACTCCGGCAGGCCGGCAGCCGGGGGTGAGCTGAAGTCACAGGAAGGTTTTAAGGAGGTAGCGCGCCATGTGCAAAAAGGTAAGCCGGGCAGGCCTCATCTTTGTGCTCCTTCTTTTAGCCATGCCCGCCCTGGCCTGGGCCGACGAGGCCAAGGTCGATACGGGGGACACCGCCTTTGTGCTGCTCTCTGCCGCCCTGGTGATGATCATGACTCTGCCGGGCGTGGCCCTCTTTTACGGCGGCATGGTCAGGCGCAAGAACGTGCTCAGCACCATCATGCAGAGCCTGTTCATTATGGCCCTGGTTTCCGTGCAGTGGGTGCTCTTTGGATATAGCCTGGCCTTTGGCCCCGATAAGGGGGGGCTGATAGGCGACCTCTCCTGGCTGGGGTTAAACGGCGTAGGGCAGGAACCCAATCCCGACTACTCGGCCACCATACCGCACCTGTCCTTTATGGCCTTTCAAATGATGTTTGCTGTGATCACCGCCGCCCTCATTACCGGCTCCTTTGCCGAGAGGATGCGCTTTTCCGCCTTTGCGCTCTTTACCCTCCTCTGGACCACGCTGGTCTACGATCCCCTGGCCCACTGGGTGTGGGGCCTGGGCGGCTGGCTGCGCGAGCTGGGTGCCCTGGACTTTGCCGGCGGCACGGTGGTGCACATTAGCTCCGGCGTTTCCGGCCTGGTGGCCGCCCTGGTGCTGGGCCGCCGCCGCGGGTACGGCACCGAGCCCATGTTGCCCCACAACCTGCCCCTGACGGTGCTGGGGGCGGCTCTGCTCTGGTTCGGCTGGTTTGGCTTTAACGCCGGCAGCGCGCTGTCGGCAGGGGGCCTGGCGGCCAGCGCCTTTGTGGTGACCAACACGGCGGCGGCAGCGGCAGCCCTCTCCTGGGTCTTTGCCGAGTGGGTCCGCCACGGCAAGCCCACCGTGCTGGGCGCCGCCAGCGGTCTGGTGGCCGGGCTGGTGGCCATCACCCCCGCCTCGGGCTTTGTCGGGCCCCTGCCCGCGCTGATCATCGGCCTGGTGGCCGGGGTGCTCTGCTACCTGGCGGTGAGCGTGGTCAAGGCGAAGCTGGGCTACGACGACTCCCTGGACGCCTTTGGCGTGCACGGTGTGGGCGGCACCTGGGGCGCCCTGGCCACCGGCCTGTTTGCCTCCAAGGCCGTAAACCCCGCCGGTGCCGACGGGCTGTTTTTCGGCAACCCGGCGCAAATGTGGCCGCAGTTTATCGGCGTAGTGGCAACCTGGGCCTTTGCCGCCGTCCTGACCTTGATCATATTGAAGCTGATAGGCGCCGTCCTCCCCCTGCGGGTCAGCGCCGAGGAAGAGGAGCAGGGCCTGGACCTTACCCTGCACGGTGAAGACGCTTACTCCGATATGGTGCTGGGGGCTCCCATGGGCCGCACGGCGGCCATGGCCGCCGCCGGGGAACCCGTGGTGGCCAGGGCCAGGGAAGTGAAGGCCTAGCCCCGGCCCCGCGGCAGGCCTGGTTTGTTTGCGGTGGGACTCTTTCAAGGAGCGCTAGAGGCGAGGAGGTTTTTTAAGGTGACCAAAATAGAGTGCATCATCCGCCCCGGCAAGCTGGAGGACGTCAAAGAGGCTCTGGGCAGGTTCGGCATTCAGGGCATGACCGTCACCCAGGTAATCGGCTGCGGCCTGCAAAAGGGCCGCAAGGAGGTATACCGCGGTACGGAGTACAGCATCAACCTCTTGCCCAAGGTCAAGGTGGAAATTGTGGTAGCCGACAAGCACGTGGAGGAGATCGTGGACATAATCGTTAAAGCCGCCCGCACCGGCGAAATCGGCGACGGCAAGATCTTTACCTACAGGATCGATAATGCCGTGCGCATCCGCACGGGCGAAAGCGGCGAGAGCGCCATTTAGGAGCTTCCACCGGGCAAAGTGAGCCCGGTACCAGAACTACGGCGTTTTACAGGCCGGCAAGGGCGCCCCGGATTTAGGGACTTCCCCCACTCCCCTAGAAACCGGGGCGCCCTTAATATTCCACAATTGTAAAGGGGGATGGACCGTGACCAGGAAAGTTGCCATCTATGGGAAAGGCGGCATCGGCAAGTCCACCACCCAGCAAAACACGGCGGCGGCCATGGCCTACTTTTTCGGCAAGAAGGTCCTCATTCACGGCTGCGATCCTAAAGCCGACTGCACCCGCCTCATCCTCGGCGGCAAGGCGCAGGAAACGGTAATGGATACCCTCCGAGAGCTGGGAGAAGAGGCGGTAACCGTCGACCGGGTGGTAAAGGTGGGGTTTTGCGGCATCAAGTGCGTTGAGTCCGGAGGTCCCGAGCCAGGAGTGGGTTGCGCTGGGCGGGGCGTGATTACGGCCATCAACATGATGGAAGAACTGGGCGCCTACTCGCCGGACCTCGACTTCATCTTTTTCGACGTGCTCGGCGACGTGGTCTGCGGGGGCTTTGCCATGCCGGTGCGCGAGGGCAAGGCGGGGGAAATTTACATCGTGGCCTCCGGGGAGATGATGGCCCTCTACGCAGCCAACAACATCTGCCGGGGCATGGTGAAGTACGCCGAGCAGAGCGGAGTGCGGCTCGGTGGGATCATCTGCAACAGCCGAAACGTGGACGGCGAAAGGGAACTGCTGGAGGAGTTTTGCCGGAAAATTGGCACCCAGATGATCCACTTCCTCCCGCGGGACAACATCGTGCAGAAAGCAGAGTTTAACCGCCAGACAGTTGTGCAGTTCGATCCGCAGTGCCGTCAGGCCCAGGAGTATAAGGAGCTGGCCCGCAAGATCATCGAGAACGACATGTTTGTCATCCCGAAGCCAATGACCATGGACGAAATGGAGGCCCTGGTGGTCAAATACGGGCTTTTGGAATAGGAGGCTTGGAACGATGAAAATGATCCGCGCCATTGTGCGCCCGGAAAAGGCCGAGGAAGTGGTGGATGCCCTGGCCGCGGCAGGGTTTGTGGCCTTAACCAAGATGGATGTGGTCGGCCGGGGCAAGCAGAAGGGCATTCAGGTGGGCGCCGTGCACTACGACGAGCTGCCCAAGGTGATGCTCATGATTGTGGCGGAAGACGAAAGCGTACCGGAAATCGTGGAAGTGATCGGGCGTGCGGCGTATACGGGCAATTTCGGCGACGGCAAGATTTTCATCAGCCCCGTAGAAGAAGCCTATACCATCAGGACGGGAACTAGGGGCCTTTAGGTGAAGGGTGGTGATTTTGGGTGAAAGAAGTTGTGGCCATCATCCGGCCAAATAAGATGAACAGAACTAAAGAAGTACTTGCTGCGCTTGGTTTTCCCGCTTTAACGGCCTGTAAGGTTTTGGGACGGGGAAAGCAAAAAGGCCTGGCAGGAGAGGTTTCCTTTCCCCTGCAGCCGGACCTGGTGCGGGAAGAGGGGACCATGCGTTACGTGCCCAAACGGCTCATCTCTTTGGTGGTCGAGGATGAGGATGTCCCTCTGGTGGTAGGGGCCATTATGAAGGTTAACCGCACCGGCGCCATTGGCGACGGGCGGATCTTCGTCTGCCCGGTGGAGGAGGCGATACGCATCCGTACCCAGGAGCGGGGCGCGGCAGCAATCTCATGAGAAAGGGGGAGGAGCATGCCCTTTGTCAACCTGAAGTGCAACGAGCTACTTCCCGAGCGGGAAAAGCATATTTACATTTATGACCCGCAGAACCCGGTCATTCCGGCGTGCAATACCAGGACCATTCCCGGGGATATGACCGAGCGCGGGTGAGCCTTTGCCGGCTCCCGCGATGTGGTCGGCGGTCCCATTGCCGATATCATCGCGATGGTCCACGCCCCGGTGGGGTGTGCACGGTATACCTGGGCAACGAGGCGGCACCTTTCCGACCTATACCCCTGGGCTACACCAACAAAGCTGGCCAACACCTCCTTTAACCGGCGCTACTGCGTGGTCACCGACATGCAGGAAAAGGACGTGGTTTTCGGGGGGATGAAGAAACTCAGGCAAGCCTGCCTGGAAGCCTTCCGCCTTTTCCCGGAGGCGCGAGGGATGATCATCTTCACCACCTGTACCACGGGCCTGATTGGCGACGACGTGCAGGCGGTGGCCCGTCAAGTGGAGAGGGAAGTAGGTAAACCGGTCTTTACCGCCGAGTCACCCGGCTGCTCGGGAGTAAGTCAGTCCAAGGGCCACCACGATTTTAACACGCAGTTTTACCGCCAGGTAAAGGCCCTGCGGGAACGGCGTCCGGAATTGGCCATGCGGGAGGAGGAAAAGACGCCTTACGATATCTGCCTGATCGGCGAGTACAACATGGACTGGGACCTCAAGGTAATCAAGCCGCTGTTTGAAAAGATTGGGGTTCGGGTGGTGGCCGTCTTTTCGGGCAACGAGCGCCTGGAAAACCTGATCAAGATGATTGATGTAAAGCTAAACGTGGTGCACTGCCAGCGCTCCGCAGAGTACATCGCGCACATGATCAAGGACGGCTTTAACGTACCTTTTATCCGTGTTTCCCTCTTCGGCATCCAGCAAACGGCAGAGGCGCTGCGCAAGACAGCGGCCTTTTTTGGCCTCGAGAAGAAGGCGGAGGAGGTAATTGCCGCAGAGGTGGCACGTGTGGAAAAGGCCCTGGCCTTTTACCGCGAGAGGCTGGCCGGCAAGCGGGTGGCCATTTACGTGGGCGGCCCCCGGGTCTGGCACTGGATCAGGGTGCTGGAGGAGCTGGGCATGGAAGTGGTGGCCTGTGCCTGCACCTTTGCCCACGAAGAGGATTACGAAAAGATCAACGCCAGGCTGACGCGGAAGGGCGTTTTGGTCATTGATAACCCCAACGAGTTTGAAATTGAGGAGATGTTGTTGACCTGCAAACCGGATCTCTTCCTTACGGGGCTCAAGGAAAAGTACCTGGGCCGCAAGATGGGCATTCCCACGGTAAACTCCCATTCCTACGAGAAGGGGCCTTACGCCGGGTTTGTCGGCATGGTGAATTTTGCGCGGGACATTTACCAGGGCATCTATGCACCGGTCTGGAGATTCCAGAACGGCCTTTGTGAGCAAGAAAGAGGAGCGTGAAGTGGCGTGCAGCTAAAGGAAATTCCCCTTGAGGGCATACCTTACGACCGGCTGCGCATTGAGAAGGTCCCGGCGGCGCCGGCCTACCAGCCCCGCGACCCGGATCTGGTGCCGGCGGCCAACCGGGCAGTGGTAGTAAACCCCGACCGCATCTGCATGCCCATCGGGGCCATGTGGGCGGTGCTGGGGGTGCACCGGGCGATCCCCTTCGTGCAGGGGGCGCAGGGCTGTACCACCTATGCCCGCTATACCTTCTGCCGCATTTTCAAAGAGCCGGCTACCATTGCCACGGCTTCCTTTCACGAGGACGCGGCGGTTTATGGGGGGCGGCGCAACCTGGTGGAAGGCATCCGCAACCTCGTGGTGCGCTACTGGCCGGAAGTCATCGGGGTGGTGACCACCTGCTCCAGCGAGATTATGGGCGACGACATCGCCAGCTTCCTTAAAGAGGCGCGCGCCCGGTTGCGGGCCGAGATCGGCCCGGAAAAAGCAGAACAAATTGTGATGGTGCAGATTAACACGCCCAGCTTTGCCGGCTCCCATGTTGAAGGTTACGACCGGGCGGCCAAGACCTTCCTGCAGGCCCTGGCCGTGAAGCGGGACGCGCCCGGCAACCGCGTAAACATCATCCCGGGCTTGCTGTATCCCGGTGACATCAGGGAGATCAAACACATCCTGCAGGCAATGGGCGTTGAGGCCACCATCCTCTTCGACATTTCGGATACCTTGGATGCACCCCTTGAACCGCCGCAGCGCATTCCCTACTACCCGCCCGGGGGCACGCGCCTTGCGGAAATTAGGGAAATGGGCAATGCCTGCGCCACCGTTGCCCTGCAGGCCGACGCCGGCGGGAGCGGGGCCGTATACCTGGAGCGGAAGTTTGGCATCCCGGCGGTTATGGGGCCGACCCCGGTGGGCGTTGCGGCCACGGATGCCCTCCTCCGGCACCTCAGCCGGTTTACGGGTCGGGATATTCCGGAAGAACTACGGGCAGAGCGCGGCCGCCTGCTGGATGCCATGGCCGACGCCTTGCACCACACGATGATGAAGCGGGTGGCCATTTTCGGCGACCCGGACATCGTCGCAGGGGTGACGCGGTTTACCTGTGAGCTGGGCATGACCCCGGTGGCGGTGGCGGCAGGGACGCCCAGCCGGAGGTTCCCGCAGGAGGTGGAGGCGGTATTTGCGGAGTACCGGGACCTCTTCCTCGATGCGCCGAAAGTTTTCAACGGGGGAGACCTGTTTGAGTTCGAGGAATACCTGAAAACGCTCCCGCGGTTGGATTTAATTATCGGCAACTCAAAGGGCGTGGACATTGCCCGGGAGCTGGAAGTACCGCTGGTCAGGGTGGGCTTTCCCATTTACGACCGCTTTGGCTACCAGAAGCGCCCCATTGTCGGCTACCGCGGGGCAGAGCTGCTCCTCTACGAAATAGTCAATGCCCTGCTGGACTACCGCTATCCGGACGACCGTACCCAGCAGCTTTAATCTTACGCTGGATGTGTATCTTTTAGGCCGGGCCGCCCGCCTGTGCCCGCACGGCCCGGCTTTATTTTTAAGAAAAAAAGGGGTGATGTTTTCCGTGCGGGTAGTGCCAGAGATTATGCCCTGCAGGCGGGGGCATGTGGTGGTGAAAGAAGGCGAGGCGACGTGTCTTCCCCTGTGCAGCCGCCCGACCGTGCCCGGCGTGATTTCCGAGCGTGCCTGTGCCTATTACGGGGCGCGGTGGGTGTTGGCGCCTATTCCCGATGCCGTCCACCTGGTGCACGGTCCCGTAGGTTGTGCCTACTACGGGCGCACGGTGCGGCGGAAAAACTACCGCCTGTTTTCCACGGATTTAAGTGAGCGTGACATTGTCTTTGGGGCCGGGGAGAAGCTTTACCGCGCCATTTTGGAGACCTGTGCCCTGGTGCCCGGCGCCCGCGCCGTACTGGTCTACGCCACATGCGCGGTGGGGATTATCGGCGAAGATCTCCCGGGAATCTGCAGGAGTGCCGCCAAAGTGGTGGGCCGCCCGGTTGTGCCCGTTAACGCGCCCGGGTTTTGTGCCTCTAACCAGGCGGCAGGACATGATATTGCCGCCCGCCTTCTCCTGGAACACTTTATCGGCAACGGCGGGGGGGAGCCGGTGGAAAACGGCGTAAACCTCCTCGGGGAGTTCGACGTGCAGGGCGACCTGGGGGAGATCGAGGCGCTTTTGGGCGAGATGGGCCTTAAAGTAATCTGTGCCTTTTCCGGCAGGGCCTCCATAGCCGCCATGGCCCAGGCCCACCGGGCGCGCCTTAACATTGTGCACTGCCGCCGTACGGGGCACCTTCTCGCAGAGGGGATGCGGGAGAAGTTCGGCATCCCTTACGTGAAAGTTTCTTTTTACGGCCTGGAGGAAACCGCCGCCGCCCTGCGGGCCATCAGCCGGTTTTACAGCCTGGCCATCGCCGGGGAAGTGGTTGCCCGCGGCCTACGCGCGGCCCGGGAGAAGGCAAGACCTTTCTTGGCCAGGCTGCGCGGAAAGCGGGTGGGCCTCTTCTTTGGCGGTTCGCGGATGGGCGCGATGGCTAAGGCTTTCAGGGAACTGGGTATGGAGGTGGTGCTGGCCGGCTCACAGTTCGGCTGCCGGGAAGACTACGAGGAGGCAGGGCACAAGGTGGCGGACGGCACGGTGCTGGTGGACGATGCCCACGACCGGGAGTTACTGGAGTTTGTGGCGTGCAGCCAGCCGCACCTCTGGGTGGGCGGGACGAAGGAAAAGTTCCTCGTGCAGAAATTAGGTGTCCCTTTTCTGGTTTTTCCCCAGGAAAGCGCTCCTTTTGCCGGGTTTAAGGGCTTTGTGAACCTGGCGCGGCAGGCGGCGGGGCTGGTGAGCGCGCCGGTGTGGCGGCTGGCGGCAGGCGGTTTTTAAAGGGGGAGGCCGATCTATTATGCAGGCGTATGCTATGGAGGAACACCCGTGCTTTTTTAGAGAAGCGGCGCGGCATTACGGGCGCCTTCACCTTCCGGTGGCGCCGGCCTGCAATATAACCTGCCGGTACTGCCGCAGGGAATACGACTGCCCCCACGAGGGCCGACCGGGCGCAACCAGCCGGGTGCTCACGCCGGAAGAAGCGGTAGCCAGGGTGGCGGAGGTGCTGAAAAAGGATGCGCGCATCTGCGTGGTGGGCATTGCCGGGCCGGGTGACCCGCTGGCCAACGAGGAAACCTTTGCCACCCTGCGGCTCGTGCACGCGCGCTTTCCCCACCTGATCAAGTGTCTGAGCACCAACGGCCTGCTGCTGGCCGATTGCGTACCGCAGCTAAAGGCCCTGGGGGTGAGGGCCGTGACCGTTACGGTTAATGCGGTGAACCCGGCGGTGGGAGCGGCCATTTACGCCGCCGTGCGCTGGCGGGGCGCGGTTTACGAGGGGATGGAGGGGGCGGCCTTACTCTGGTCGCAGCAGGCTGCAGGCATAGCCGCAGCGCTCCGCGCTGGCCTGCGGGTGAAGGTAAACGCAGTGTTTATTCCCGGCATTAACGACCGCCACCTCCCGGCGGTGGCACGTGCCGTGGCCGCCCTGGGCGTACAGGTAATGAATATCATGCCCCTCATCCCGCTGGCGGATTTTGCCCACCTCGCCCCGCCTGGCCCTGGGGAGGTTTCATTTGTACGCCGCTTGTGCCGGCATTTCCTGCCCCAGATAGACTGGTGCCGGCAGTGCCGTGCGGATGCCGTCGGCCTCATCTGATCCGTTAGGGGAGTTCCCTGGAGGTGGAGATGGATGCCCGTATACATTGTCGATACCACTCTGCGGGACGGGGAACAGGCGCCCGGGGTGGCCTTTACCCCCGAGGAGAAGGTGGCCATAGCCCAGATGCTGGATGCCCTCGGAGTAGCCCAAATTGAAGCGGGTACCCCGGCCATGGGAGAGATAGAGCAGAAAGCCATAAAATCAATTGTGCAGCTGGGGTTAAAGAGCCGCATCAGCACCTGGAACCGTATGGTTCTGGATGACCTGCGCGCTTCCCTGGCCTGCGGCGTGAGTCTGGTGCACATTTCGGCGCCCGTTTCTCCCATCCAGATCCGCTATAAGCTGGGGCGGAGCTACCGCTGGGTGTTGAGCTGTCTCCGGGATGCCTGCCTCTTTGCCCTGGACCACGGCCTGGCGGTGACGGTCGGAGCGGAAGACGCTTCCCGTGCGGAAGCAGGGTTTCTGCTGGAAGTCGCCCACCTGGCCAGGGAGGTAGGAGCCTTGAGGTTCCGTTACTGCGATACCGTAGGCGTGCTGGACCCCTTTACCACCGTAGAACGGCTCACCTGGCTGAAAGAGCATGTGGCGATCGAGCTGGAGTTCCACGCCCACAACGACTTCGGCCTGGCCACGGCCAACACCGTGGCCGCCGTGAGGGCAGGGGTTGGGTGGGTTGACGCAACGGTGGGCGGGCTGGGCGAGAGAGCGGGCAATGCCCCGCTGGAAGAGCTCTGCCTGGCCCTGGTGGAAATATACGGCCTGGATCTCGGCCTGAAACTGCGCCACCTTCCCCCGCTTTCCCGCTATGTGGCCAGGGCTTCCGGGCGGGCGGGGTTTTTGGGGGCCAAGAAGAAGCGGTTACGCTGCCCGTAAAAGGCCGCCTCCCCCTTGAAGTACCCCCTCACTTTTTGCTACAATGGGCCGGGAGAAAAAAGTGCGGGCAAAGGCGCCCCTGTTCCTTCCCGCCGGTGGGAAGAAAGGGGCCTTTTGGCTTTAAGAGGGGAAATCATGCGCATTGCCCTGGCCCAGCTTAACCCCACCGTAGGGCACATCGGCGGCAACGTCGACAAAATCAAAAAAGCTACGGCCTGCGCCCGGCAGGTCGGTGCGGAACTGGTGATCTTCCCCGAAATGGCGGTAACCGGTTACCCGCCCCGGGACCTCCTCTGCCGGGAGGACTTCCTGCGCCGCGTAGCAGAGGCCCTCCGCAAGGAAGTGGCTCCCTTGAGCAGGGAAATAGCCGTTCTAGTTGGTGCCCCGGTAAAGGGAGAGGGGGGCTTTCTTTTTAACGCCGCGCTCCTCTACAGCGGGGGGATGCTTCTGGCGCGGCAGGACAAGAGCCTGCTCCCCAACTACGATGTGTTTGAGGAGAGCCGGTACTTCAGGCCCTCCGCCAAGAGGGAGCCGGTGGTGCTGGGGGATCTGGCCTTGGGCCTCACCGTCTGCGAGGACATCTGGAACGACAAAGATTACTGGAACCGGCGGCTCTACGATCTGGACCCGGTGGAAGAGCTGGTAGCCAAAGGTGTACAGCTGGTGGTGAATATCTCCGCCTCGCCCTATCATTACGGCAAGATCGCTCTCCGCGTGGACATGATCAGGTCCATGGCCCAAAAGTACCGGCGTCCCTTCATTTACATCAATCAGGTGGGGGGCAACGACGAGCTCATCTTTGACGGTAGCAGCCTGGCCGTGGACCATGAGGGGCGGGTGGCGTGCCTGGCCGCCAGTTTCGAGGAGGAGCTCGTGCTGCTTGAAGTGGAGAAGGCGGGAGATGCCCCGGTCCGCCTCTCCGCCGCGGGAAAGGTGACCGCAGACCGGCTCTGGTCGGAAGACTCCGCCCTCCGGCTTGCGCCCTGCCAGGCAATGCTTCCCGGTATTCTTCCCCGGGAGGACATAAGCCATGTCTACCGGGCGCTGGTGCTGGGGATACGCGATTACTTCCGCAAGACGGGTTTTACCAAGGCCGTGGTGGGCTTAAGCGGCGGGATCGACTCCTCCGTTACCGCCGCCCTGGCTGCCGCCGCCCTGGGGCCGGAAAACGTGCTGGGGGTGTCCATGCCTTCCCGCTACTCCTCTCCCGGCAGCCGCACGGACGCTCGGGCCCTGGCCGCAAATCTGGGGATCTCCTTTCGGGAGATACCCATCGAAGGCATTTTTCGTGCTTACCTGGAAACCATGAACGGGGACGACAGGCCGCTGGGCGACCTGGCCGAGGAGAACGTTCAGGCCCGCATACGTGGCAACATTCTCATGTTCATTTCCAACCGGGAGGGCTACCTAGTTCTTACCACCGGAAACAAATCGGAAATGGCCGTGGGTTACTGCACGCTTTACGGCGATATGTGCGGGGGCCTGGCCGTGCTGGCCGATGTGCCCAAGGTGATGGTTTACGAGCTGGCCCGCTACATCAACCGGGAGAGGGAAATCATCCCCCACAGCGTGCTGCTCAAAGCCCCTTCGGCGGAGCTCAGGCCAAACCAGGTGGACCAGGATTCCCTGCCCCCGTACGAGGTGCTGGACGCCATCCTGAAGCACTACGTTGAGGGGGGGAAATCGTGGGAGGAAATAGCCGGCAACGGCTTTGATGCGGAGTTGGTCCGGCAGGTGGTGTCCATGGTCGACCGCGCCGAATACAAGCGCCGCCAGGCACCTCCGGGGCTGCGGGTAACCTCGAAGGCCTTTGGCATGGGCCGGCGTATGCCCATTGCCTGGCGGGAGGGCTAGGGCCAGCGCTTGCTCTTTTTGCAAAAGCCCCGCCAGAATGCCCCCGATTTTTAATCGGAGGATGAATGGCGGCTTGGTTTTTCTCTCCGGCCGTGCTATAATTTAAGCAGGCCGGAGGAGATGTTGAATGCAGACGGTAACCCTCAAAATAAAGCTCCTGCCTCCCAACAAAGGCAAGCTGGAAAAGATGACCCGCATGCTGGACACCTACCGTCAGGCGTGCTCCTGGTTCCTGGAGCAGGTCGAGGCTCTTGATACCACCAGCCGCGCACATTTAAACCGCCAAACCTACCGGCAGGCATGTGAGCTGTTCGACCTCAACCGGGGCACGCTCCAGTGCGCCATGCTCAAAGCGCTGTCTGCCAG
>NZ_AUBR01000071.1 GCF_000429345.1 Desulfovirgula thermocuniculi DSM 16036
GATACCTTCGTGTTCGTAGAGCAACTCGCTGAGGAAAGAGTAATTGCACCCCCTGTATTTGGTTTGAGCGAGTTGCACCACCAGCTGGCGGACCTCATCTGGGATGGCATGGGCTGGCTTACGGCCGCGGTTTCCGTGGGCCAGGGCAGCAGGTCCATGTTCACGCAATTTGGCCTTAAGCCTATAGACCTGCCGCTCGCTGAGGTTCAGGATAAAGGCCGCATAGCTCGTGGTAATTAATCCGCTTAATGATTGCTCCAATATTTGGATACGGCTTAATTCTTTTTGAGACAAGGTGACCCACTCCCTGCTCATACTGACATTTTCACTAATGATTTTCACCCTGACAATATCACAGACGAATCACAAAAAATTAAAAAATTTATTGACGGGATGGAAGGATTTTGTTATGATGTTGCCGAATACAAAGTGACAACTGAGTCACATATCATATTAAGGAGGTACAAGGATGGGTTTGTCTTGGTCTTGGATAAGCGATCTGGCTGCCCGGCGCGCTGCGCTTACGCCGCAAAGACGGGCAGTCTACGACCGGGTCACAGATAGGTGGTACACTTACGGGGAACTCAACGAGCGGGCGAACAGGCTGGCAAATTATCTTAGAGACGGCCTCGGCCTGGTTGCGGGAGACCGTGTGGCGGTTCTCACGCGCAACCGGATAGAGTGCTTCGATATCTTTTTTGCCACCCAAAAACTCAACCTGATCAATTTTCCGCTGAACATCCGACTCACGGCGGCTGAAATGGATGAAATGCTCTTCCAAATTGAACCGCGAGTGCTCTTTTTTGAGGGTGAGCTAGAAGAGAAAGCAGCCTCTCTTCGCTATCCTTTTCCCACCAAAATTCGGCTGGGAAGCAATCGAGTGACAGTTATGGAAGCGCAGGAATACACAGGTGTACTTTCCTCGGCGAGCGCGCAACCCCCGCACGTAGAGCCGTTTTCTTGGGAGGACACCCACCTCCTGCTGTCGACCGGAGGCACAACCGGCCTGCCGAAGGCAGCAATGATACCACATCGCATGGTTTTTGTAAACATTGTCAACGAGGTGCTGACCTGGAACATCACCGATAAAGATTCCGCGCCTATTATTCTGCCCATGTTTCATACCGGCGGGTGGCACATTCTGACGCTCCCCCTTTTGGCTGCAGGTGGGCGGATATATATCGACCGAATTTTCGACCCTGAATGGGTGTTACAAATCATTGAACGGGAAAGAACTACATTTTTGTTCGGTGCACCCACGATGTTTTTAATGATCGCCGAAAGCCCCTCGTTTGCCAGGGCGGATCTTTCCTCGCTCCGAATGGCAATGGCGGGTGCAGCTCCCTGCCCTAAAGAAATCATGGAACTCTACTGGGATAAAGGGATTCCTTTCGTAAAAGGCTACGGTCTTACCGAAGCCGGGCCGAACAACGTTTCCATGCTGTGGGAGGAGATGGACAGGGAACAGGTTATGAAAAAGTGGGCCTCGGTGGGCGTGCCGTTCCTTTACAGCCCGGTTCGCATAGTAGACGAAAATGGTCAGGATGTTTCGGTGGGCGAGGTAGGCGAGCTGTGCATTTCCGGACCGCAGATCTTCTCCGGATACTGGCGCAACGAAAAGGCCACCGTGGAAACAATCGTCGACGGGTGGGTGCATACCGGTGACCTAGCCTGCCGCGACGAAGACGGATATATATATATCGTCGACCGCAAAAAAGATATGTTCATTTCCGGGGGTGAAAATGTTTATCCCGCCGAGATTGAGGCAGTTCTGGTTACCCACCCCCAGATCCGCGAGGCCGCTGTGGTAGGGGTCCCCGACCCGAAATGGGGGGAAGTGGGGAAAGCCTTTGTGGTCCTGAAGTCACCCGGCCTGACCCCGGAAGAGATTATTAAATTCTGCCGTACGAAGCTGGCCGGGTATAAAGTGCCCAAATACGTGGAAATTATAGACGCCCTGCCGAAGAGTTCGGTCGGCAAAGTATTAAAGAGAGAGCTCAAAAAATTCGGTCCACACCTTGCGCGGGAGGATCACCAACGATGAGCGTAACTTCAACACACGAACCTATTGGGCTAGTCAACTATGGAATTTATTTACCGGATAACTATTTAACTGCGGAAGATATTTCCCGGCTTACAGGTATTCCCGCGGAAATAGTGGAAAAGAAGATGGGTATTGAGAAAAAACACCGGGCGGGGACAGATGAACATGTCTCTGATATGGCCGTAGAAGCAGCGCGAAGGGCCTTAAACGGCATTGATCCTGAAGAAATTGACGCCATAATTTATTTCGGCAGTGAGTACAAGGACTATTACGTTTGGTCCATTGCCACTCACATCCAAGAGCGCATCAAGGCTAAAAACGCCTTTGCCTTTGAGATCATGTCTCTTTGTGCTAGTTTCGCCGTAGCAGTAAAAGTGGCAAAGGATATGCTCTTGGCCGACCGGGAACTGAACACGATCTTGCTAGTCATGGCTACTAAGGAAGGCGATCTTATTAACTACGAGAATTTGAGTACTAGGTTCATGTTTAACTTCGGCGATGGCGCGGCTGCATGTATATTGCGCCGAGGTCACGCAAAAAACCAGGTGCTGGGCTCAGCCATCTTAACCGACGGTCGTTTCAGCTTAGACGTTTACGTACCCGTCGGCGGTTCGAGAATTCGCCCTACTATGGAAACCGTTCGAAAAAAAATGTATTTGCTTGATGTCCGGGACATTGAAGACATGAAGAAAAATTTGGACCCGGTTTCCTTACCCAACTTTCTAAAGGTGATAACCAAGGCTTGTGAACGAAGCGGCTGTACCACGAAAGATATCGCCTTTCTTGGGATTACCCACATGAAGCCTTCTATGCACCAAGCGATTCTTAAGGCTTTGGGCTTGCCGGAAGAGCGCTCTGTATATTTGAAAAACCACGGCCACATTCAAGCAGGGGACCAGCTGATTGCCCTTTGGGAAGCCGAGCAAAAAGGTCTTTTGAAAGATGGTGACCTTGTCGTACTCTCCGGTGCCGGGACAGGATACACTTGGTCGGCCACCTGTCTTCGGTGGGGGACGGCAGGCGGCGCTGCTGGGGCGAAAGGCGGGGAGGATCAGTGGGCGAGTAGTCACTATTCGGACAGGTACTAATCAATGGCGTTTTAAATTTCGAGCTTTATGCCTTGACGGCTACGTAGATGGCTTTGCAGCGTTGTCCCGAAAATCGTGGAAAATGAAGGTGGCGGTCCCTCAGGCCCCTGTGGTATAACAGGGGTGAACCAACCACAAACAAAAGGAGGTAACCGCCACCAATGCCAGTATATCACAAAACGGCCAAAAACCAAACACCCCCTTATTATTGACCTCTCTGTCCTACCTGACCATGTACAGATATCCCTGCAGGAGGTTTTAGGCAGTGCCAAGGATGGCCTCTTGGCCCTCTCCGCTGCCGTAGGACTGCGCGTCCTTAGCGCTATGATGGAGGCTGAGGTAACCGAGACAGCCGGCCCTAAAGGTAAACACAACCAAACCGGCGAGCCGTGCGCCACGGGACCGAGAAAGGCAGCGTGGTTTTGGGGGGCCGTAAAGTAGCTATCCGGCGGCCACGGGTACGCACCAAAGATGGCAAAGAAATAAGGCTTAAGACCTACGAGGCTTTTCAGGATGATAGCCTCATCACCCAGTCGGTTTTGGGGCGCATAATTTACGGCTTATCCACCAGGCACTACGAGCGCGGACTTGAGCCCATAGGCGAAGATGTGCCCGCTCATGGAACCTCCAAAAGCGCCATCAGCCGGCGATTTATCCGTGCCACACGCAAAGCTTTGGAAGAGTTGCTCAACAGGTCTTTGGAGGGCAAGCGCTTCCTGGTGCTGGTAATTGACGGGGTTGTGTTCGCTGGACATACGGTAGTAGTTGCCTTGGGCATCACGGCTGAAGGAAAGAAGGAGATTCTGGGTTTGTGGGAAGGAGCTACGGAAAATGCTGCTGTCTGCAAGTCCCTGCTTACCGACCTCGTGGCCCGCGGCTTGAAGGTAGAAGGAGGCATACTGGTGGTCATAGACGGCTCCAAGGCCTTGAGGCTCGCGGTCAAAGAAGTCTTCGGAGAACAGGCCGTAGTGCAGAGGTGTCAGGTACACAAGAAGCGTAACGTGCTGGAACACCTGCCCAAGGAAGCCCAGGGATGGGTGGGCAAAAAGCTAAACCAGGCCTGGGCAGAAAAAGACTACCGCAAGGCTCTCACAGAGCTGTCCAGGCTGGCTACTTTGCTCGAGGAAAAATATCCCGGAGTAGCAAGGAGCCTGCGCGAAGGGTTAGAGGAAACGCTTACCGTCATCCAGCTAGGCTTGCCAGAGGCCTTGCGGAAAAGCCTACGCTCTACGAATATGATAGAGACAGCTTTTGACAAGGTTAGGGTTGTTACCCGGAACGTAAAGAGGTGGCGCAATGAGGTGCAGATCTTGCGCTGGGCTGCAGTCGGGCTGCTCCAGGCGGAAAAAGGTTTTCAGCGGCTTAAGGGGTACCGAGAGCTACCGTTGTTAGCCGAAGCACTGCTTGAAGCTATCCCTGCTCCAAAAAATACCATGGTGCTGAAAGCGGCCTAAAAATCGCGAAAAAGGGCGCCACCGAAATTCCACGATACCTACGACATGCCCCATAGCTTTGGCCTCCGGGGTGGTCGGGATCTTTAACCTGGCCCACGGTGACTTTTTGATACTCGCCGCTTACTTTAATTTCTTTATGTGGATTGATGTTAATAACCGGATTACAAGTGGATTGGAGGAAAAAAACAATGCAAAAAGTGCTTGGCATTTCCGGCAGCTTGAGAGAAAACGGCAATACGGAATACTTGGTCCGCTACGCTTTAGAGCTTTTCGACCAGACCTCTTTTAAAACGGAGTTTATTTCTTTGCAGGGCTTGACTATCAGGCCCTGTCGGGGTTGCTACGGGTGCAAGAACACGGAGGAGTGTACCCAAAAAGACGACGACTTCAACTTTGTCTACCAAAAGATGGTGGAGGCAGACGGATTGATCATCGGCTCCCCGGTCTACTTCAGCTCAGTCCACCCTCAGCTGATGGCGCTACTGGACAGGGCCGGCTTCGTCCGTCTATGGTCGGGGAAACGGTTTTCCGGAAAAGTGGGCGGTCCGATCACAGTAGCGCGGCGGGCCGGCCACAACATGGCTTTCGCCCAGCTTTTACTATGGTTCTTTATTAACGACATTATTGTTCCCGGCTCCAGCTACTGGACCGTGGGGGTAGCCGGAGCCAGCGGCGCCCGCGACGCAGCCAAAGACGAAGAGGGGCTTAACCACATCAGAAGGTTTGTGGAGAATATGACTAAGGTGATGAAGGCCCTGCGGGTTTGGGGTTAATAAACTCCAGAAACCTCGTAAATTAAATCTTCCGGGAGCACAATCAGATTCAAGCATAAGAACGGGAGCAGCACAGGCCTTGTGAGGTATGAGGCCAGGCGGTTTCTCCCTATTCAGATACTCCATCATCTAACGAGACTTCTGAAGAACTAGCTCATATTCCTGAAGGGGTACCTACAAAATGGAATAATGGTCATGAGCACTCCAAATCACCAGCTGCAGCCTGTCGGGCCGCCTGTCCCGGGAGTAGCCGTACCCGGCCAGCTTATAATGGACCCAGAATTTTTAGACAAAAAAACGGGGGTTTTAGAACCAAATGTTTGTTCGCAAGCAATATTTGCCGGAATTCAAAAGCAAAATCGTACTGGAAATTCTCAGAGAGGGAAAGACCCTCTCGCAGCTCTCATCAGAATACGGGGTCCATCCCACTCAACTGAAGAATTGGAAAGAAGGAAGTACTCGAAAATCTGCCCCAACTGTTTGACAAAAGAAACATAGAAGCAATGAAAAAAGATTATAAAAAGCAAATCCAGGATTTGTATGCCGAAATCGGACGCCTGACCACCCAGTTATCCTGGTTGAAAAAATCTGACCTCCAGCATGACTCGTGAACAACGCATGGCCCTGGTTGAGTGGGGCAACCCGATCCCTATTGCTACGCAGGCTGCACTTTTGAGTCTAAGCCGCACAAGTCTTTACTATAAGCCTGTAGGACCTTCACCTGAGGAAGTTGCTCTCAAGCACCGCATTGATGAAATTTACACGGAACACCCATATTATGGTTCCCGGCGGATTACAGCCCAGCTTCGCCGCGAAGGCTTTGAAGTCAACCTTAAGGCAGTACAGCGACATATGCGAGAAATGGGCATCGCCGGCATCCATCCCGGCCCAAACCTGAGCAAGCGCGCTCAGCAGCACAGGATTTATCCTTACCTGATTAGAGGCCTTGAATTCACCCGCCCAGACTCAGGTATGGGGCATAGACATTACCTACATTCGCCTGCAAAAGAGCTGGGTATACCTGGTAGCAATTATAGATTGGTACTCCCGTTATGTGGTTAGTTGGGAAATGGACCTCTCGCTGGAAGTCTCCCTCTTGCTGAAAGCAGTCAAACTGGCTCTGGCCAGGTCACGGCCGGAAATTATGAACAGTGACCAGGGAAGCCAGTTCACGAGCCCGCAATACATAGAGCTCTTAAAAAATGCGGGGGTACAAATCAGCATGGACGGTAGAGGCAGAGCAATGGATAACATTTTTGTTGAGTCCCTCTGGCGCAGCCTGAAATACGAAGAAGTTTACCTACATGACTACGCCAGTCCCCGCGAAGCCAGGCGGAGGATTGCCTGCTACCTGGACTTCTATAACCATCGCCGCCCACATCAGTCACTGGGTTACCAAACGCCTGCGGATGGTTATGCACAGTCAAGCCATAATATACAAAAGGAGGTGGCCATAACCAGGGATATTATAACAGAAATGGCAGTACAGGAGGCTTTATAACCCTAGTCATCCTTTCTCCAATGAAGTTAACCAAACACATGTTGAGTTCTTAAATTTTCAAAAAACTATCTTGACAATGGGGTCCACCTTAGCTTACCGGACCCGGAGCCCTCAAAATAGGTGGAGGTGGTGTCCCAGAAAGCCAGGTCCAGCTCGCAGTCAAATAGGCTGCGCACCCGCCGGAAAAGAAACTCCTCGATTTCTTCCTTGTGCTCGGCCAGAAAGTCCAGTGCGTGGTAAAGGTGCGACGGAAAGAGGGGTTTACACAAAATATTTTCACTCCCGCCTTGCTGATTTTGCTAGCAATGCTGCCGAGCCCCGGATGGGTTCATGTATGGTAACTTCGCTGTAACTACAAGGGTGTAGACTAACGCAAGAAAAGTCTAAAATTAATAAGGTCAGGGGGTGTTATGGCGAGAAACCGTAAGTTCTTACCATTTATTTACTTTAAAAGACAGGATTAAAACTTTGAGCACTAATGAAAGGTGGGAAAGCAAAATGCGGAAAATTTTGTTTAGTATGTTTTTAATTGCAATATTAACTGTGACAGCAGCCTGTGGTGGTGCAAAGGCTGGTAAAAATACAACTGGAGAAGGTAAAAAGCCAATTAAAATTGGCCTGCTTATGTCGCTCAGCGGTGCCCTGGAAAGCTACGGCAAGCAAACGGTTAACGGTTTTGAGCTCGGATTGGATTACGCCACCGGCGGCAAGAGGGAGGTTGCTGGCAGGCCCATCCAAGTGGTGGTGGAGGATACTACCACCAAGCCGGATGTAGCCAAGCAGAAGGCCTTAAAGCTCCTGGAAGAGGACAAAGTGGACATACTGGTGGGGTGCTCCAGTTCGGCCGATGCGCTGGCCGTCCTGCCCCTGGCTCAAGAGTACAAGCGCATCATGGTCGTAGAGCCGGCGGTGGCAGACAGCATTACCGGCGCCCAGTGGAACAAGTACATCTTCCGCACGGCGCGTAACTCTTCCCAGGATGCTCTGGCCGTAGCTTCGGCCATAGCCTTCGCCAAGCCCGGCGCCAGCGTGGCCATTTTTGCCCAGGATTATGCTTTCGGCCGTGAGGGTGCGGCTGCCTTTGTAAAAGCCGCGGAGAAAAAGGGCTTAAAGGTTAGCCAGCAGGAATTCGCCCCCTTAAACGCCACCGATTTTACAGCTTACATTCAGCGTATTATCAACGCCAAGCCCGATTACCTCTATGTCATCTGGGCCGGCAGCGCCAACACGCCCTGGAAGCAGATAATGGACATGAAGGTACCGGAGAAGGGCATCCGTATTATGACGGGTACGCCGGACCTGGCCACCCTGAAAGCCATGTGGGGGATGGAAGGTCAGGAAGGGTTCTCAGTGTATTACTACGGCCTGCCCAAAAACGAGATAAATGACTGGCTGGTACAGGAGCACAGGAAGAGGTTCGGGCAGCCTCCCGATCTCTTTACACCCGGCGGCTTCTCCGCAGCTGTAGCTATTGTAAAGGCCCTAGAAAAAACCGGGGGTGATACCAGTGCCGACAAGCTCATTGAGGTTATGGAAGGCATGAGCTTTGACACGCCTAAGGGCAAAATGACCTTCCGTAAAGAAGACCACCAGGCCCTGCAGACGCTCTACCATATTCGCTTTGAAAAGAAGGAGGGGTTTGACTACCCGGTGCCCACCCTCATCAGGGAGATCAAGCCCGAGGAAACGGAGCCACCTGTTATGAATAAGCGTTAGGTGTTAGAGCCGGTTAAAAGCGCTGCTGCTGGGACTTTCCCCGCGGCAGCGCCATCCCGGCAGGAAAGGAGGAAGGCAGATGCTCCGGCTGCTAGTGCTGTTGGAGAGCAAGCTTGCCGTACCCTAGCCGGAGGAATGTGTCTAGCTCAGGCCTCTTTTAAGGCACAAAGCTGGAGAAAGTGGTGGAAGTACCCCCTGACTGTGATCTGTGCCAGTGCTAGGTACGGTAAGACCACGGCTGCTGCGCGAATTTTGCCTCTCCTGGGCCTGATTCAGCTCGGGGCCGGAGGATGCCAACGCTTTTGCCCTAGCTAACTTATCTCGCTGGGACCAGTGAAACCTTTTATGCCTGGTACTGTGGGGCGGTTTGCGGAAGGATTAAGCGGCCTGGTTAGCGTAACCTAGGAAAACCTCTCGGCGCTTTTGCATTTATAAGGAACGAAGGGGTATTACTCTCGATAACTGGCACATTCTGAGCGGAAATAAAGGGGTAAGATTACTTCTCAACAGCTTTCTCGCCGCCAAGCCTCCATGGCTAAAGGTGGTTATCCTGCCCCGTGAAACTCAGGTTGCCGCCAGTTTTCCCGGCGGGCTGGCGCGGGCATTTTCCTGCGAAACAGCCCTGTGGTGTGATGGGAGGGTGTTGGGCAGTGTCCAAAGCTTTAGTAAACGGTGTGGAAATATATTACGAACTGGACGGGTCAGGGGAGGAAACGGTGGTCTTTCTCAACGGAATAATGATGAGTACCGTCAGCTGGGCCGACAGTGCTAGCTTTTACCTGAATGCTGGTTATCGTCTTCTGCGACTTGATTTTCGGGATCAGGGGAGATCAGGCAGGTCACCGGAGGATTATGGAATTGAGCAGCATGTCGAAGACTTGAAAGGCCTTTTTGATCTTCTAGGCTTAAAGCATGTTCACCTGGTGGGGATATCCTACGGGGGGCAGGTGGCCATGCTTTTTGCCCTGAAGTACGGCTACTTGCTACAGAGCCTAGTCCTAGCCAACACGACGGCCAGGCTTACTAGGCATCTGAGGGCTATTGGTAGTGCCTGGGAAGAGGCGGCCCGCCTGGGCGATGCGGGTAAGTTTTTCCGGCTGGCCATGCCTTTTATTCACTCGAGCAGTTTCTACGAGGCCCGGCATCATTGGATAAACGAGCGGGAAGAGCTTTTCAGGAGGAGCCTCGACAAGGAGTGGTTTGAAGGCTTCCTGAGGCTTATCCGCAGCCATGGTAGTAGTTTTGACCTGCTTGATAGGTTAAAAGAGATACGTGTCCCCACTCTAGTTCTAGGAGCAGAAAGGGACGTGGTCACGCCGCTGGAGGAATTGAGAATGCTTCATGAGCGCATTGAGGGCTCTCTTTTTATAGTTATACCAGATGCGGGGCATGGTTCTTTATACGAGAAAGCCAGGGAGTTCCACACCGCCATTCTGGGTTTTTTGTCTGTGCTTAAGACCTCCCAAGCGTCAATGGAAATGTCAGGTTGAGACCGTCGCGAAACCACAAAAAACAAAGTCCCTCTAGATGCTCGAGTTAGATTTTAACAATTATTCTTTTCATCAAACAGTTGGGGCGGATTTTCGAGTACTTCCTTTTTTCCAATTCTTCAGTTGAGTGGGATGGACCCCGTACTCTGATGAGAGTTGCGAGAGGGTCTTTCCCTCTCTGAGAATTTCCAGTACGATTTTGCTTTTGAATTATATTGCTTGCGAACAAACATTTGGTTCTAAAAACCCCCCGTTTTTTTGTCTAAAATCTGGATTAAAATTCTGGATTAAAATTCTGGATCCATTATGTCCCCTACCGCGGCTATGCGCGGCATTTTCGAAGCCCTAGACCTCCCCCTGCTGCCCAGGGTGTACGAGGCCCGGTTGAGACGGGGGAGGACCAAAAACTAGGTACACGCTTACTTTCCCCCAGGAGCGGAAAGTCTCGCGGCAGGCGGCTTTTCGCCTTGTAAAAAAGCGGTACTGCCGAACTCAGGGTAAATAACTCAAACCTGAAGAGACGGAGCCGCCAATAATGATCAAGCGTTAGCAAGTGATTCCAGGTGCTGCCGCAAGTACTTTTTGCGGCAGCACCTTTCCATAAGGAGGGTGAGTTACGTGCTCCGGCCGCTGGTACTACTCAAAAGCAAGCTGGTCGCGCCCAGGCCCGGGGAAGGCATCTGGCTGAAGCCTTCGTTAAAAGGCAGGCTTGAAAGGTTGATAGAGTATCCCCTCACCATAGTTTGTGCTAGTGCCGGTTATGGAAAGACCACCGCAGTGGTCAAAATGCTTAGTGATTTAAGAATACCCTTTGCCTGGTTTAGCCCAGGGCCGGAGGATGCCAGCGCCTTTGCTCTAGGTTGGTACCTTGCCGGAGCCCTTGAGTCTCTTGTACCAGGTATTGCAGAGCAATTTTCCGGTATGCTGGCCGGAAGACAAAACGTGGCGAAGGAAACCATTTTGGAGCTATTGCTTTCCTGCCTTGAGGAAAAAGGCCGAGTAGGAGAAGGGGTATTGGTTATCGACGACTGGCACACAGTAGCCAGCAGTGAGGAAGCGAGATGGTTCTTCGACCATTTCCTTGCCGGTAAACCGTCCTGGCTGAAAACGGTTATTCTCTCCCGCGAGAAGGTTAGCCTTGCATATGTATGCCGCGAGTTGGTAAGGGGGAATGCCCTTAACATAGGAGAAAAACACCTCGCCTTAAGTAGGGAAGAAGTTGGTGAGTACCTGGACTACTCTGGCAACGTTCCTCTGGTTAAATATGCAGACCTTATCTACGGTTACAGTGAAGGCTGGATCATGGCCGTAAAACTTTTAGTCAAGGGGCTAAGAGAAGGAGCCATCTCCCTGCCCTTAAGGGGATTGGAGGATACTGTTGCAGGCTTAAGCGAGCTTTTTGAGTTTTTAAGCCTTGATGTGCTGGAGCGTCAGGAACCTGAGGTGAAAACTTTTCTCTTGCAGTCATCCGTACTGGAGTTCCTGAGCGTGCCGGCATGCAATGCCCTAATGGGTGCCTCTTTTTCTCCAGAGCTTTTGCAAAAAGTGTATGAGAGGGGTCTCTTTTTAGTCGAGCTGGAAGGAGGTCTTTATCGCTACCATAACCTCTTCCGGGAGTTTTTACGCCGGGAGGGGCAAAAACGAATTCCTAACTGGGAAAGCCTTCACTACCGCGCGGGATCCTATTGCCTCCAGGAGGGTCGGTTAGAAGAAAGCCTCCAGCATTTCCTCCAGGCCCGGCAATGGGCCGATGCCGCTAAGGTTCTTTCACGCATGAGTTATGAACTCGTTTACAGTGGGCGGGGGCAACAGTTACGCCTTTACCTGGAAAAGCTTCCTGCGGAATTGAGGCGTGAAGCCGATTTTTTGCTTGCCTTAGGCCTAAGTTTGACACCTAAACTATAAAAATCCCGAAAACACAAGGCTTCACGAGGAAAAAAGATAGACGTACCACAACATTTACCTTATTGTGGCAATACCACTATTCTATTACAGATACCTCAGAAGGTGGTCTTATCCCGAGAACTCGGAAGGCCTCATAGGCATTCCCAGGCAACTCGGTGCGGCAAAGATACTTCACGCCCTCTAAGACAAGCTCCACGGCTTTCAGGTTCTTTAAGTCCCGCAGAAGGTAGGTGTACTCCGCCTTGCTTTCTGCCAGCTTGAGGCACCTGTAAAGGGCCGATTCCAGCACCAGGGCCAGGAAACAAACCAT
>NZ_AUBR01000072.1 GCF_000429345.1 Desulfovirgula thermocuniculi DSM 16036
GAGCCAGAGGGCGGCGGCGGCGGCCAGGGTGGCGGCAAGGGAAAGCCAGCCGTGGTAGTGATACCAGAAGAGGAGGTAGAGGTTGCAGACGGCGATGGACATGAGCATTAAGGGGAAGGCCACCTTCATGTAGCCGAGGAAGGAGATGGGCGAGCCGCGTTTTTCGGCCATGCCGATGACCACCACGTTGGCGGAGGCGCCGATGGCGGTGCCGTTACCGCCCAGGCAGGCGCCGAGGGACAGGCTCCACCAGAGGAGGTCGAGGTTGGGGAGGTTGCCCAGGCGCCCCATATCGTGGATGAGTGGGATCATGGTGGCCACGAAGGGGATGTTGTCCACGAAGGCGGAGGCGAGGGCAGAGATCCAGAGGATGAGCATGGCGGCGGGGACAAGCTGGCCGCCGGTGACGTCTAAAGAGAAGCGGGCGATGGTCTCAATCACCCCCACTTTTTCCAGGGCGCCGACGACGATGAAGAGGCCGACGAAGAAGAAGATGACGGGCCACTCCACGGCGTGGAGCGCATGTTCGGGGTCCTCCCTGGTGAGGAGGAGCAGGAGGCTTGCGCCGGAGAGGGCGATGACGGAGGACTCGAGGTGCAGGTACTGGTGGAGGACGAATCCCGAGATGGTGAGGGCCAGCACGAGGAGGCACTTTTTGAGCAGGGCCGGGTCTTTAATTTCGTCCTTTTCGTTTAGCTGGGTGATTTTTTGCATGAGTTCGGGTTTGGCCACCAGGTGGCGGCGGTAGATGAGTTTCAGGCAGAAGATGGTGAGGACGTAGACGACGGCGATGATGGGGGTAAGGTTGATGACGAAGTCCATGAAGCCGAGGTGGGTCTGGCTGCCGATCATGATGTTGGGGGGGTCGCCGATCAAGGTGGCCGTGCCGCCGATGTTGGAGGCGATGATTTCGGCGATTAAGAAGGGGATGGGGGAGATTTGGAGCTGGGCGGCGATGGCGAAGGTAACGGGGACGATTAAGAGGACGGTGGTGACGTTATCGAGGAAGGCGGAGAGGACGGCGGTGACCAGGGAGAGGGCGGCCATGATGCGGATGGGCTCGCCCTTGGCCCTGCGGGCGGCCAGGATGGCCAGGTATTCGAAGACGCCGGTTTGGCGGGTGATGCCGACGATGATCATCATGCCCACGAGGAGGCCGATGGTGTTGAAGTCGATGGCGTGGACGGCCTCTTCGGGGTTCATGATTTGGGTGAGGGCCAGGACGGCGGCGCCCGCGAGGGCGGCCACGGCGCGGTGGATTTTTTCGGAGACGATGACGGCGTAGGTGAGCAGGAAGACGGCGGTGGCCAAAATGACCTGCAGTTGCTCGCCCATTACTCATCCCCCCTCATGTTCTGCCTGTAGGCAGAGCAGAGTTCCTGGTTGACGCTTAACACTTCCCGGGCAAATTCCCTTTGCGCCGCGGAAACTTCCCCCAGGGCGGCTACCTCTTCCGGCCTGGTGATCACCGCGCCGGGGGGTATGAACCTGTTGTCCGGCACCTCCACGCCCTCCACCAGGGCCCCGTGGCCCACAAAGCAGCCGCGCCCCAGGCGGCTCTTGGCCACCACGGCCCTGAAGCCCACAAAAGTTCCCTCGCCGATCTCGCAGGGGCCGTGTATGACCGCCCCGTGGGCCAGGCTGCACCTGGGGCCGACGACAACCTGGCCGCCCTTTAAACAGTGGATGATCACGCCGTCCTGGACGTTTGCGCTCTCGCCGATGATTATGGGGCAGCCCTCATCGGCGCGGATCACCGCCAAGGGGTAAATTATGGTCCCGCTCTTAACAATGACTTCCCCGATGACCACTGCCGTTTTGTGCACGAAGGCACCCGGTTCCACCACGGGAAAACCGGCCTTTCGCCAGCTGACCTCAGGAGCTAGCATGAGCACTTGCAACACCTCCGTAGGCTAAAAGTTAGGAGATGGGTCTTTAAGAGCATAACCCATCTCCTCTAGGTGAATCAACTCCGGCTGGTTTGCTAATTATTAGCTAGTTACTTAACCAGCGCAGGCACGCCTAAAAGCGGCCACACGGCCAGGGCAAAGACGGCCACCAGGGCCAGGGCTATTAAGCTCATGGGGATGCCCACGATAAAGAACTCGCCGGCGCTAAACTGCTTGGACTCGTAGGCTATGGCGTTGGGCGCCGCCCCAACCAGGAGGCAGAAGGGCAGCCCGGCGGCGGCCAGGGAGGTCCACAGGATCAGCTCCGGGTTGACCCCCAGGTAGCCGGCAATGATCAGGGCCACGGGCAGGGTAATGGCAATGGCGGCCACGTTCATGATGAAGTTGGTCATGACCATGACCAGGAAGAAGATGGCCAGCACGAAGACCAGCCAGGGAGCGTGCTTGAACATGGAGAGCCAGTGCACGGCAATCCACTGCGCGGCGCCGGTCTGCCAGAGGGCAAAGCCGATGGACATGGCCCCGCCGAAGAGCAGCACGATGTTCCAGGGGATTTTCTTTTCCAGGTCTTCCACGGTAAAGACGCGGGTGAGGAAGAAGAGCAGGCCCAGCACCAGCATGATGGCGCTCTTGTTCAGGTTCTTTAGCGCCGGGATGAAGTTCTGGGTGGCCAGGATGAGCACCACCACGGCCACGCTGAGGCCCACGAAAATTTCCTGCCTGCTCACAGGCCCAAGGGAGGCAGAGAGCTCTTTTACTTTCTCACGCAGGCCGGGTATGCGGTCCTTTTCCGGTTTATACCAGAACGTTAGGAAGAGCCAGATTAGAAACATCATGACCCAGCCGTAAAGGAACATGACCTGCGTGTAATGGGCGAAGCTTATTTCCTTGCCGGTGATTTGCTTGAAGAACCCCAGGGCCACGATGCCCCGCGCGGCCCCCAAAAGGGTGATCAAGCTGCCCGCACCGGCGGCATAGGCCATGCCGATGGTCAGGGCCTTGCCGAAGCGGCTGGTTTCCCCTTCCTTGGTGCCGTAGAGCGCCAGGATGGCCATAAGGATGGGGAACATGGTGGCCGCCACGGCGGTGTGGGCCATGATGTGGGTCAGGGCTACGGTGACCACAAAGACGCCCAGGAGGATCATCCTGGTGTTTTCGCCGGTGACTTGCAGCATCTTGTAAGCCAGGCGTTTGGTGAGGCCCACCTTGGTGAAGGCCAGGCCGACCATCAGGGAGCCGAGGATGAACAGGACCGAAGGGTCCATGAAATCGCGGAAAGCGGTGTCGGCGGGGCGGATGCCGAAGAGGGCCTGGAAGATGCCGATGGCCAGGGCGGTGGCGCCGATGGGGATGACCTCAAAAACCCACCAGATGCCGGCCAGGAGGAAGAGGCCCAGGGCCATCTGCCCCTGCCGGGAAAGCTCAAAGACCTTTCCTGCCGGATCCACCGCCGGCGGCAGCGGCGGCAGGAGGTAAAAGAGGAAGAAAAGTCCCAGGCCCAAGGAAATGAAGCCGAGGCGCTTTAAGTCCACGCTCAGGGTCGGTGCCGGCCTGGCGGCCTCTGCGGGCTGCGGGGCGGCTTTAGCCTGGGCGTGGCCCTTGATTTCTTCCAGGGTTTTAGCCATGCGCGCTTCCCCCTTGTGTCTCGATGGTCGGAAAGCCAAAAGGTAGGTTAACTATTTCCCGTCGGGTGTTTTAGACAATACCCCCTCATACCCCACCCCCCGTATGTATCATACGGCACAAGTATTTGTGATAGAGAGTGCATATTGATTTATAAAAAAATCTCTATGACAACCGAAGAAAGATTTGTCACCACCATCATAGCACAGTCGCCCCCGTGAAATCAAGCACAAATTTTTTTGTTACCTAGAAAACATTTTTCCCCGCCGTGGTGACAAGGCGGGATGAAAAAAGCCGGGCCCCTGCTAAGTGCTGCCCGGCGCGGTTCACTCCACCAGGGAGTTTTGGAAGGTGAGGTCTTCAAAGGCCTTCACGTAGGCCTTGTCTACCTTGCTGCCAAAGCGCACCATGAGCATGTTGGCAGGGTGTTCCAGGATCTCCGGGTCGTCCGTGTGGCGCTTCTTAAAGCCCACGCTCCCGAAAAGCTTCTTGAGCATGCGCTGGTACTCCCACACGTCCAGGCCGCTTCCCCTTAAGTCCCAGTGCCAGTAAAACTCGGTGGTGATGACCACGTACTCTTCCAGCGCCTCGTTGCTGAAGGCCAGCCGTAGCAGCTCTTTGGCCACGCCCATCCGCTGCCAGGGGCGGCTCACCTCTACGGCCCCCAGTTCCAGGATGCGCGGGTGCCTGCTCCAGCGCGTGTGCTTGCTGGGCCGGTGGAAGATCACGTAGCCGATGATCTCGCCGTTGCTTCTGGCAATGTAGACCATGCCTTCGGGCTGGGAAGCGGCATTAAGTAGCGCCTCCTTTTGGCGCGCGGGGTTGCGGAAGTTGCGCAGGTGCTCGCTAATGGCCAGGGACTTCAGGTACTCCGGGCTGGCGGGGCCTTCCAGGATAACCCTGCCCCGTGGTGTAACCAGTTCTTTTGAGCTAAAGGCCATTTCTATCCCACCAAAAGGTAATTTGTCTCATTATATATAAAATTCAGACACGACCCCGGCAATCCCTTCTCCCGGGAGGCTTGGAGTTAATTTTTCGCGGCGCCTTCCCTAGCCCTGCTCGGAAGACGCCGCCTTTTCCCCCAGGAGGCCGTACTTCTGGGCCCGGTAAATGAGGGCGGAGCGCGTGATGCCCAGGAGCTGGGCGGCACGGGTCTGGTTGCCGCCGCTTTTCTGCAAGGCCTTGGCAATAAGTTCTTTTTCTACTTCCTCTAAAGAAATTCCTTCATCGGGAAAGTTTATGACCAGCTCCTTGGGCCGGTAATAGCTTTCGTGGAGCTCCTTGGGAAGGTGCTCCGGCAGTATTTCCGAGCCCTGGCAGATGATGGCCGCCCTTTCAATGACGTTTTGCAGCTCGCGGATGTTGCCCGGCCAGTGGTAGTTGCAGAGCATTTCCATGGCTTCGGGCGAGATCCTGTGCACAAAATAGGTGGACCGCAGCTTTTCCAAAAAATGATTGGCCAGGAGGGGGATGTCTTCTTTTCTCTCTCGCAAGGGGGGCATGTGCAGGCGAAAAACGTTCAGGCGATAATAAAGGTCCTCCCTGAAAAGGCCCTTCTTTATGGCCTGGGTGAGATCGCGGTTGGTGGCGGCGATGACCCGCACGTTTACGCGGATGGTTTCCGTGCCGCCGACCCGCTCGAAGGCCATTTCCTGCAGCACCCGCAGGAGCTTGGCCTGCATGGAGAGGGGCATCTCGGCAATCTCGTCTAAGAAAATGGTGCCGCCGTCGGCCAGCTCAAAGCGCCCCAGCTTGCGGGAAGTGGCTCCCGTAAAGGCCCCTTTCTCGTGCCCGAAAAGCTCGCTTTCCAGCAGCTGCTCCGGGAGGGCGGCGCAGTTGATGGCCACAAAGGGGCCGTTGCGGCGCGGGCTCTTCTGGTGGATGGTGATGGCGGCCACTTCCTTGCCGGTGCCGCTTTCTCCCGTAATGAGCACGGTGGCATTGCTGTTGGCCACCCGGTCGATCAGCTTGATTACCTCCTGGATGGCCGGGCTGTTGCCCACCAGCATGTTGCGCTGGTACCTCTTGGTCAGCTCCGCGCGCAGAAAGTTTACTTCTGTGGTCAGCCGCGTGATGAGCAGGTTCTGCTTGATGACAATCTTCAGCTCGTCTAAGTCAAAGGGCTTGGTGAGGTAGTCGGCGGCGCCAATCTTCATGGCCTCGATGGCCGTTTCCACCGTACCGTGGGCGGTAAGGATGATTACCGGGAGCTGTGGCTGCATTTCCTTGGCGCGGCGGAGCACCTCAATGCCGTCCATTTCCGGCATCTTTAAATCGAGGATGACCAGCGAAGGCTGCTTGTCACGGATGATCTCCAGCCCCTCATGGGGAGAGGTGGTGGTCAGGACGTGATACCCTTCCTGCTGCAGCGCTTTACTCAGCGCCCAGCAGAGGTGCTCCTCGTCGTCAATGATCAGTATCTTGGGCACCATAGCCGGACGGCACCTCCTGTGGCGGTTCTTTTACGGGCAGGCGGACGGTGAAGGTGCTTCCCCCTTCGCCGGAGTCTACCTCAATGGTACCGCCGTGGCTGGCCACAATCTGGTGGCTGATGGAAAGCCCCAGTCCCGTTCCGTCCTTCCTGGTGGTGTAAAAGGGGTCGAAGATGCGCGAGATTTCCTCCCGGGGTATCCCCGGCCCGGTGTCGCTGAACTGCACGTAGACGCTGTTGTCATCCGTGCCCGCCTTGATGGCCAGCCTGCCGCCGTGGGGCATGGCCTGCACGGCATTGAGGATGAGGTTTACAAAAACCTGCTTGATGCGCTCGCCGTCCGCTTCAATCAGCGGCAGGTCGGGCTCGACTTCCACCTCCAGCTGTACCTTGTGCTGGCGCAGGAGGGGCGAGGTAAAGACGAGCACCTTATCAATTAACGAGCTGACCGAAACGGGGTGAATGAAGTTTTTGGTGGGGCGGCCGAAGTCCAGTAGTTCCTGGATAATCCTGTTCTGGCGGTTGACCTGCTCCTTAATTACCTCTGTGTACTGGAGCAGGTCCTTTTCTTTGATCTCCGCTTCCATTACCTGCACGGTGGTTTTAATTACCGTAAGGGGGTTGCGCAACTCGTGGGCGATGCCCGTGACCAACCTACCCAGGGCGGCCAGGCGCTCGCTGCGCTGCAGTTGCTCTTCGAGCTTCTCCTTTTCGGCAATGGCTTGGGCCATGCGGTTTATGGCGCGAGCAATCTGTCCTGCTTCCCCGGGCAGGTCCGGCAGCGTGTGGCTGAGATCCTTTTCCAGCTTCCCGATTCCTTCTTTAATCTGGTTCACCGAGCGGGTCAGGTTGTGAACGGTAAAGAGAACCCCCAGGCTGCAGGCAAAGAAGACGAAAAGGGCCACGTAGCGGGTGATGAGCCGGAAGTAGCGGCTCTGGGCAAAGATGGGGTGGAGCCTTTCGTCCACCCAGGCCACGGCTACCAGCTGGTTGTCCACGATCACGGGCGCGAGGTACTCAAAGGTTTCCTCGTTCAAGCTGGTGGTCAGCCTGGCCAGGGGGCGCTGGCTGGCGGCCACGGCCAGCAGCCCCGTGCTGGCTTCCCGCAGGATGCGCTGCTCCCTCTCGCGGCTTTCCTGGGGGGAAAGCTGGCGGTAGTTGCGCAGGAAGCCCTCCACGAAGATCTGCTGGCTGTCCGGCAGGTAAAGGCCGAAGCGCACGCCGGGGAAGCTGGGCACCAGGGGCTTGGCCGTTTCCTCAAAGCTTTCCTTTAAGATTTTTATCTTGGCCTCTTCGCTGAGGTGGGAAAAGCTCGCATCGGAAAGTTTCCTCTGCAGGGCGGCCTCGATTCCCGGCACCAGCTGGTTGTTGACCAGCGTGCCCAGCCTCTCTTCCAGGGAGGAAAGCATGACCTCCTCGCTTTTTGAGGCAAAGATGAGGTCGTAAAAGAGCAGGAGGGCCGGGACGAGCAAGAACAGGGTGGTGATGGCCATGATCTGAAAGCGCAGGCTGCGCCACTTTTTTTTCGGCACGGTTCTTCCCTCGCTTTGCTTGAATGTAAACACCCGGTGTATGAAAACAAACACCGGAGCAGGAGGCTTGTAAATCTGTTCACATGGCCGGTAAAACAAAAAGTGTTCGTTTTTAAACAGTATAGGCCCGCGAGGCCTGTTTGTAAATGTGCATTTAGGAGCAATTTAGGGCCCTTATGGCTGGCACAGGTTTTGCGTATGCATTTTAATGAGTTTTTTCACAAAAAATCTAATGTCTATTATAACACAAAGTACCGGCGGCTGCGGCTGCTGGTAGCGAAGACAAAGTGTATGTCCCTGCATGTGCAAGGGTTTACAAGTACAAAGGGGTGAAGGGGGTTATGGTTGAGAGGCAAATTTTAGAAGTTTTTCACCAGCGCAAGGAGGAGTTTTTAAAGAACATCTCCGGGGCCGATAAGAAAGAAGTTGTGGCGGAGCTGAAAAGATTTCTGGACTGGTTTGAACAGTGGCTGCACCTGGAGGCGGAAGAGCAAAAGGAAAGGGAGCCGCAGGCGGCCCGCCCCCGGGCCCTTGAAGAGTTTCTGGACGAGGTGCTGGCCGAGACAAAGCGCATACTTGCCGAGCGCCGTATAAACATCACTTATACCCTGCCCGGCCAGAACCTTGGGGCGAAGGAGTCCTGGAAGTGCGTGAAGGTTTTCGGGAACAGCGGCATATACTACCGCATCGGGCGCACCAGGCCGCGCAAAGGCCCTTACCGCGGCCAGGACCTGCTGGTAATCGACCTGGTTATGGACGGCTATAAAAAGAAGGTTTTTCTCCCGCTTTTAGAGCTGAAGGGGGAAATTGAAAAACGGCTGGGGGTGGAACTGCAAAGGGAGCTTCCCAAGGTGGAGGCCACCGGTAAGTATCGCCTGAAATTCTTCCTACCTTACGATGTCGTGCGCAGGGGGGATGCCGCGCTGGCGGCAAGAAAGTTTGCCCACTTCATTGCCGTCACCAAGCCCCTCCTCAATTCCCTGGGAGTAAGTTAAAAGAAGCAAAGGCGGGAGGCGTATAGCCATGTTTGAGTGGGTATCGCTTTTAGGGGGCGGCTTGGCCGCCAAGGTGACCGCGGCGGTTAGTGCCGCGCCGGCTGCTGCGGGGGCAGGCGGCGCCCCGGCTGCAGGAACCCCCTGGTGGGTGTGGCCGTTGCTCCTCTTTGTTACCACCTTTTTGCTGGGCATTGTGGCTGTGCTGGGTGGGGTCGGCGGCGGCGTGCTGTTTGTGCCCATTGTGGGCAGCTTTTTCCCCTTTAATCTGGACTTTGTGCGAGGGGCCGGTCTGCTGGTAGCCCTGGCCGGGGCGCTGGCAGCAGGGCCGGGACTCTTAAAGCTCAACCTGGCCAGCCTGCGCCTGGCGCTGCCTGTGGCCCTCATTGCTTCTACCTTCAGCATGCTGGGGGCGTTCATCGGGCTGGCGCTGCCCAACAACATCGTGCAGACGGCTCTGGGGTTGACGATCTTGTGCATTTCGCTCCTCTTCGTTGTCTCCAAAAACACGGAGTATCCCCGCGTGGAGGGCAGCGACCGCCTGGCCGCGTTCCTGGGCATTGGCGGCACTTACTATGAGGCCTCTTCGGGCAAAACGGTGGACTGGACGGTTTGGCGCACGCCCCAGGGCTTTCTCCTCTTTGTGGCCATCGGCATCATGGCCGGCATGTTCGGCCTGGGAGCAGGCTGGGCCAACGTGCCCGTGCTCAACCTCCTCATGGGGGCGCCGCTGAAGGTGGCCGTGGGCACCAGCAAGTTCCTCCTCTCCATCACCGATACTTCTGCCGCCTGGGTTTACCTCAACCAGGGGGCAGTCCTGCCGGTCATCGCCGTGCCCTCGGTGGTAGGGATCATGCTGGGTTCGTTTGTGGGCGTGCGGGTGCTGGCCAAGGCCAAGCCCAAGGCGGTCAAGTACCTGGTTATTGCCCTCCTCCTGGCAGCCGGCCTGCGCTCCCTGCTTAAGGGCCTGGGCATCTGGAACTAAGGAAAGGGGGAAAGATTATGGCCAAACCTCAGCTGGAAGTGGTGAAAAAAATTCCCGCCGCCAAAGAGGAGCCGGCAAAGGCTCCTGCCGCGCCGCGGGTTGAAGTTTCGCCGGAACAGCTGACCTACGCCAACATACTCCTTTACGGCTCCTGGGCGGGGATCATCCTCCTGGTGCTGGCCAACATCATTTACTTTACCGGCGTGATCAAGCCCTACCTTCCGCCGCACAAGCTCCCGCAATACTGGGGAATGAAGGCCAGCCAGTTTGTGGAAGTGGCCCGCATGCCCCACGGTTGGGGCTGGGTTAAGATGCTGGGCTATAGCGACTTCCTCAACTACATCGGCATTGCGCTCCTGGCCGGGCTGACCATTCTCGGCTACCTCGTCCTGCTGCCGGCCTACCTGGCCAAGAGGGACTGGCCGTATACCGTGATCGTGCTGGTTGAGGTTCTGGTCCTGGTCCTGGCAGCTTCCGGGTTGCTGGCCGTAGGGGCACACTAGAGGGGACGGGCATCCCGGTGATGGGGTGCCCTTTTTTACCCCTTCTTAGTTACGACGCTCACATGCCCTAGCGGATGAAATTATTCACAAAACCGAATAAGAAAACAAGGGTGGGAATGGCCAGCGCGAGGCCGAGGAGGTACAGCGGCCCGGAGTCTGCCCGGGCGGTGGTTCTTGCCCAGATGGCGCGGTTGACTTCCGCGGCGGCAAAGGGGTGGCAGAGTTCCCTCTCCCAGCGGTTAAAGGGGACGGCGCCTGTGGAAGGCAGGCGGAAGAAAGGGTTGCGGTAGAGGTGCAGGTGGACCACCTTGCGGCGGCCCTGCCGGCGGCAGGGAGGGGGGCGGTGCCTGGTGGAGGTTTTTACCTGGGGCCCGGCCACGGGTATCGCCTCCACAGAATCATTGTGACATATGGCACAAGCCTTCTGCTAACATAGTACCATATGTGACATGGTGAAGCAAGAGAAAAATTGTCATCATGAATTTGGGCTCTTGGCGGGGAAGTAGACCCTGAACTCGCTCCCCAGGCCCTGCCGGCTGCTTACCTCTATGCGCCCGCCGTGGGATTCCACGATACGGTAGGTAATGGTCAACCCCAGGCCGGTGCCCGTTTCTTTGGTAGTGAAAAAGGGGGTGCCCAGCTGGAGTATTACCTCCTCGGGCATACCGTGGCCGGTGTCGGCCACGGAAAATAAAACCTCGCCGGTAGCAGGGAGCCAGCGGGTGGTGAGGGTGAGCTTTTTGGTCCTTTGCCCTTCCATGGCTTGGAGGGCGTTGTGGATTAAATTGAGCAGCACCTGCTTGATCTGGTCCGGGTGGGCTACCACCTCCGGGAGGCCGGGGTCGAGATCCAGGTGCAGCTCGACGCGTGCCAGGATGCACTGGCTTTCAATCAGGGGGAGGAGTTCGCGCAAAATGGTGTTCAGGTCAATGTGCTGCCTTTTCTCCTGCGCGGGGCGGGTGAGGAGCAGGAAGTTGCGGATGATTTCGTTGGCCCGGTCGATTTCCTGAATAATGACCTCCAGGTACTCGCGGTCCTTTTCATCCTTCAGCCTGTCGCCGAGGAGCTGGGCAAAGCCCCTGATGGAAGTGAGGGGGTTGCGCAGTTCATGGGCAATGCTGGCCGCCATTTGGCCGGCCACGGCCAGTTTCTCCTGGTTGTACTGCAGGTCCCGCTGCCTTTTAAGCTCGGTGATGTCGTGGAAAATGGTCACCGCGCCCTCCACGCGTCCCTGCTTGTCGCGCAGCAGGTCGGCGCTGATGAGGATCCAGAGGTTCTTGCCTTTGATTTTGCGCTGCACTTCCATATGGCCTACGGGTGCCTTTCCTTGCAGTACCTGGAAGGCTACCAGCGCCGTGTCCTCGGCGGGGACCTCTGTGATGTGCCGCCCTAAGGCCCTGCTGGCCGGGATGCCGGTAATTTCCTCCGCGCCGCGGTTGAAAACGACTATCTTGCCCTCGGCGTTGATGGCAATGACGCCGCCGATCATTTGCTCCAGCACGCTGTTTAAAAGCTTGTTGGTGAAGAGCTCTTCCTGTTCGCGCCTTACCAGGTAATACCTCAGGGCACAAAGGGCCGTGGCTGCCAGGGAGGCGGTTAGCACCACCGCCGTTGCCGCGTGCTCCATATGTTCGCCCCCCGCTTTCTGGCCGGAACTAATTTTTAATTTATTCGCTGCCCGGAAACCTCTTCCTGCCCGCGATAGCATATTTTGGTTTATAAAAGCCCCGCCAGAATGCCCCCGATTTTTAATCGGGGGATGAATGGCGGCTTGGTTTTTTCTCCGGTCGTGCTAAATTAAGCATGCCGGAGGAGATGTTAAATGCAGACGGTAACCCTCAAAATAAAGCTCCTGCCTCCCAACAAGGGCAAGCTGGAAAAGATGACCCGCATGCTGGACACCTACCGCCGGGCGTGCTCCTGGTTCCTGGAGCAGGCCGAGGCTCTTGACACCACCAGCCGCGCACATTTAAACCGCCAAACCTACCGGCAGGCATGTGAGCTGTTCGACCTCAACCGGGGCACGCTCCAGTGCGCCATGCTCAAAGCGCTCTCCGCTTACCGCTCCTACCTTTCCCGCAAGCAAAGGGGTAAAAAGGCCAGC
>NZ_AUBR01000073.1 GCF_000429345.1 Desulfovirgula thermocuniculi DSM 16036
CTTTACTCGAAAACCAACTACCTCCCAGGTACTCCGGTCACGTTCGCGCATCAGACGCTCATCCATTTGTTCCAGGGCCCAGGTAAGAATTTGGTTGCACACCTTCTGGCAAAGTTCGTGAATGCCTCTCTCAAGCTCATAAAAATCCTTGCTCTCACTGATTAACTTAATCAGACCAGTGACAAAAAGAAGGACTGCACCCACTATGTGGCGAATGTCTAACATGAGACCTCACACTCCTTTAGCTTGAGTTTTGGTGGTTTTTTGGGAGCGAGGTCTCATTTCTTTTTCAAGGGGCTTATTCCTTTCTGGCGCCTACTGAAATTTTACACGGCCGCGGACCTAACTATGCCACAAAGTAAAAGCGGCGGCAGAACCTGCTTTCCAGCCGCCGCCCGATTACTAATGATGGGAAAGAAAGGAAAGCCGGGATCCCCTCTAGCACATCCCGCCCCTACACCTTCCACCGCATCGATGTGCTTGATAACGGCTTCGATGACCAGTTCCACACCCTCCATGCCGGAATACCCGGTGACGGTTTCAATCCACCCTATGACCTCTTCCACGCTTTCTCCCAGCTTCCCCTTTGCAGCCAGGTGCTCAACTGCTTAAAATGTTCTTCATTTCTGCTTCCCCAGCCAACGAAGCTCGTATTTTTTCACCTTCCCTGTAGGGGTCTTTGGCAACGCCTCTACTACCACGTAAGACTTTGGTCTCTTATAGTGCGCCAAGCATTCTTCACGAGTTAAAAAGCTTTCCAAATCTTCAGCGGTTGTCCCCTCTTTTAAAACTACAAAAGCTGTGACTATCTGGCCCCACTTTTCGTCTGGCAAACCGACAACGGCCACCTCCAACACCCCAGGGTGGCGCATCAGTGCATCCTCAACTTCCCGGGAAGAAATATTTACACCACCGGAGATTATAATGTCATCTGCACGGTCTACCCACCATAAATATCCATTTACATCTATATATCCCATATCTGATGTATGATACCATCCCTTGTAAAACTTGCGTTTCGTTTCATCGTCCAGCTTATGGTAATAAAGCATTCTCCCCGTGCCTCGTACAAGTATCTCCCCAACTTCGCCCGGTTGCAGAACGTCATCAGGGTCTGATGGTGGGTTTTCAGAATAGCGTACCACCCGAATCTCATGGTTCAGTATAGGCTTACCTGCGGAACCTGCCTTTGAAATTTGCTCGTAGGGCAAGAGAAAGGTAACACACGGGCCAAACTCGGTCATACCGTAAGCTTGAAGAAGTTCTATGTTGAAAGCCTGCCTTATTCTGCTTACCATCTCTGCAGACATTGAAGATGCTCCGTAAAGCCCTAAGCGTAGCGAAGAAAGATCGTACAAGCTCAGGTCTTCTTGCAAGAGCATGTACCACATTGTCGGAGCACCAAAGAACAGTGTCACCTTTTCCGCTTGTACCGCAGCTAAAACATCTGACGGTTTAAATAAAGGCAGCAAAACGTTCTTGGCACCCGCCATTACACGGGGTAAAAAGCCGCCGTGCAGTTCGGCTGCGTGATACAGGGGTGCAGCAGAAAGGCCAATATCGTTGTAAGTAAGCCCCGCAGCATGCATAATCAAATAGCAGTGGTCCAAAATAGCCCTATGACAGTGCACCACCCCTTTTGGGCGACCGGTAGTGCCACTGGTGTAAAGGATGGCATAAGGTTCATTTTCCCCAACTTCTATGGCATTGATATCTTCATTTGGTAACCCCTTGCTAGTTAGTTCATGTAAATATATTGCATAGGGCGGTGGATCTGAATCCGTATATAAAAAGTTTTTTACCGTTTTCAACTGCGGACGAGCACCTTCAATAAGACCCGTAGTAGCCTTTTCAAAAACAATAGCTTTCGCCTCGCAGTCATTTAATATATAGGCAGCTTCGGCAGAAGTGAGGCGATAATTAATCGGATTGAAAACAATTCCTAACCTGGCAGCAGCAAAATAAAGGGTTGTGAAATCGGCATTGTTAAAAAGACATACAGAAAGCACATCTCCTTTACGCAATCCCAAATTATAAAGAGCGGATGACATGCGCTTAACCTCTTGAAACCAGTCTCCGTAAGTCCAGCGGCGTCCAGTTTTCAAGCAAACCAGCGCTTCACGCTTTGGGTAACGGCAAGCAACGTTTTCGAAAACGGTCCCAATAGTCGGGTGCATGTAAGAACCCCCCCTGTTACTCTTTCTGTATCCTTCGCTTCGCCAACTCTTCTTTTAATACGGACTTCAATATCTTACCAACTGGATTGCGCGGCAACGCGGAAATAATCTCGAGCCTTTCCGGAAGCTTGTATACGCTCAAGCCCTGCTCCCTACAGTATCTAACAATCTCTTCGAGTGAGGGAGGATTTTCTTTTTCCCTAGGAACCACAAAAAGACAGACACGCTCTCCCAAGACCTCATCGGGCATTGGAACAACCGCCGCTTCGGCCACTTTGGGGTGCCCCAGTACTATGTTTTCAACTTCGGCGCTGGATATGTTAAAGCCGCCGCGGATGACAATATCTTTCTTGCGGTCATAAAAACCGACATGACAGGAATCGTGGAGGATAAATAGGTCCCCTGTACGGAAGTACCCGTCCTTGGTAAAAGACCTCTCGGTTAGATCTGGGCGGCGAAAGTATCCGGGGAAAGTAAAAGGTGAGCGGTAGCAGAGCTCACCAACTTCTCCCGGTGCCACCACTTCCTGGCCGTTTTCACCCAATATTTTTATTTGTATGCCTTCCACACCACTCGGCCACGAGCAGCCCTCCTTGCCCCAAAATGGAAAGTAATCGCTGCGCATATCGAGATCTGGCACATCATCCGGACCAGCTACAAGACCCGTTCCCTCGTTCTGTCCCCATATGTTGATGATTTCTATTCCCCACCGCTTTTTGAACTCAATCATAGCCCATGATGAAGGGGGAGCCGAACCAGTAGCAATAGTGCGTATACTAGAGAGATCGGGGCTGTTTTCTACCGGCAGTTTGATGATCATGTTTAAAACCGCCGGAACGAGAATGGTAAAGTGGACATTACTATTCGTAAGCTGCTGCAAAAGAACCTGCATGTTCAATGGATGGTGCAAAACAAGAGTACCCCCTGTTAAAAGCCAGGGTACATAGTTGACCCCCACTCCTGTCATGTTAACTAACGGGGCTACGCAAAGAATGCGGTCACCCTTTTGGAGTTTGCACGTACGCAAGACTAAATTACCGCCAAAAAGCCAATTGTTTGTGTTAGAGGGCAGCCCTTGGGGTTAGCTTCAGTACCCGAGGTCCAGCAAATGGTAAAAACCTCATTAGCATCAATTTGAATCTGTACTGGAAAATTAAAGGCAGGTCTACGTTTGATCACGCCCCCTATTTCGGCGTTGTCCCGAAAATCGTGGAAAATGAAGGTGGCGGTCCCTCAAGCCCCTGTGGTATAACAGGGGTGGACAAATACAACCAAAAGGAGGTAACCGCCACCAATGCCAGTATACCACAAAACGGGCCAAAACCAAATATCCTTTAACGACCTCACATTACCTGATCAAGTACAAATATCCTTGCAGGAAATTTTGGGCAATGCCAAAGAGGGCCTCTTGGCCTTATCCGTAGCCATAGGGTTAAAAGTCCTTCAGGCTATGATGGAGGATGAGGTAACCAAGATAGCCGGCCCTAAGGGCAAGCACAACCCAAACCGGCGGGCCGTGCGTCACGGAACCGAGAAGGGCAGCGTAGTTTTGGGAGGCCGCAAAGTGGCCGTCCGGCGGCCACGGGTACGCACCAAAGATGGTAGAGAAGTAAGACTCAAGAGTTACGAAGCTTTTCAGAATGACAGCCTCATCACCCAATCTGTTTTGGAGCGCATAATTTACGGCTTGTCCACCAGGCACTACGGGCACGGACTTGAGCCTATAGGCGAAGATGTACCCGCTCATGGGACTTCCAAAAGCGCCATCAGCCGGCGATTTATCCGTGCCACTCGCAAAGCTTTAGAAGAGTTGCTCAACAGGTCTTTGGAGGGCAAGCGCTTCCTGGTGCTGGTAATTGACGGGGTTGTGTTCGCTGGACATACGGTAGTAGTTGCCTTGGGCATCACGGCTGAAGGGAAAAAGGAGATTTTGGGCTTGTGGGAAGGAGCTACGGAAAACGCTGCTGTCTGCAAGTCCCTGCTTACCGATCTTGTGGCCCGCGGCTTGAAGGTAGAAGGAGGCATACTGGTGGTCATAGACGGCTCCAAGGCCTTGAGGCTCGCGGTCAAAGAGGTTTTCGGAGAACAGGCCGTAGTGCAGAGGTGTCAGGTGCACAAGAAACGTAACGTACTGGAACACCTGCCCAAGGAAGCCCAGGGATGGGTGGGCAAAAAGCTAAACCAGGCCTGGGCAGAAAAGGACTACCGTAAAGCTCTTACAGAGCTGTCCAGGCTGGCCACTTTGCTCGAGGAAAAGTATCCCGGAGCAGCAAGGAGCCTGCGCGAGGGGTTAGAGGAGACGCTTACCGTTGTGCGGCTGGGCTTGCCTGAGACCCTGCGGAAAAGCTTACGCTCAACTAATGTGATAGAGACAGCCTTTGATAAGGTGAGGGTTGTTACCCGGAACGTAAAGAGGTGGCGCAATGGGATGCAGGTTTTGCGCTGGGCTGCAGCCGGGCTACTCCAAGCAGAGAAGGGGTTTCAGCGGCTCAAGGGATACCGGGAGCTACCGTTACTAGCCGAAGCGTTGCTCAAAGCTACCACTGCTCCAGAAAATTCCATGATGGTGAAAACGGCCTAAAAATCGCGAAAAAGGCCGCCACCGAAATTCCACGATATCTAGGACATGCTCCCCTATTTCATCCAGAGAGATAACATGTTTAAACCCCAGCTCACTTCCCATTTTAAGGTACCCAAAGCCCTTAAACCATTCGGGTGCAATATAAAATCTCGCACCGGTAAGTTTTAATACATAGCCTACATCTTTTTCACGCCACTGCCAGGGCAAAGGCGAAATAATGCCGCCTGCCAAGGCTATAGCAAGGTAAAGTGCAGCCAGTTCCCATATGTTTGGCAGCTGGACAACCACAACCTCGTCTTTGTTTAACCCCCTTCGCAATAATTCGTCGGCCATTGCTTCCACGGCTTGCTTAAACTGCGCATAGGTAAGTGATTTCGGTGGTGTACCGACAAGCTCTATTCTATCAGGCGGGTCTTCCACGGCCATTCTCTCAGGATGTGCCTCACAGTTTTTATAAAACAAATCCAGCAGGGTGCGAGTTCCCCAGTAACCTTTAACCGTATACTCTTCTATGAGTTCCTTCGAATGAAGAATCAACCCGGTTTCCTCCCTTCGCTAACCTGCCTAGCCTTTCATGAAATAGTCGCGGTACTGTTCTCTAATCATCCTCTTGGAAAATTTACCTACGCTGGTCTTCGGAATCTCATTTACAAAGAGCACATCATCTGGCAATTGCCACTTGGCAAAGCGTGGCCTAATAAAGTCAATGATTTCCTCCTTAGTAACCCTATTCTTATACTCTTCCCGCGGGACAACTAAGGCCAAGGGCCGCTCCTCCCACTTTGGATGGGGCAAGCCAACCACAACAGCCTCAAGGACGGCTGGGTGGGCCATAATGGCATTTTCCAGGTCAATGGAAGATATCCACTCTCCGCCGCTTTTGATAAGATCCTTAAAGCGATCCGTAATCTTTACATAACCGTTGGGGTCTATAGTAGCGGCATCACCGCTCTTCCAATAGCCGTTGGCGAAAGATTCTGCGGTACGCGGATCGTTATAATAGCTCCTGGTAACCCATGGTCCTTTGATAAGCAATTCACCAACCGATTGGCCGTCAGCGGGTACTTCCCTACCTTCTTTGCCCACAACCTTAATTTCCACCCCCGCCACAGGTAGACCCTGCTTGCGCCGCAGGTCCCACTTTTCCTCGTCCGGCAAGCCAGCCAGCGAAGGTTTGAGGCGATTGATCAACACCAGGGGCGTTGTTTCGGTAGCCCCATAAGCGTGAATCACCTCCGCTCCGTACTCAGCATATCCCTTCATCATAGCCAAAGGAGGTTCTGTAGCCCCACAAAGCATGCGCAGGCCGGAAAGATCAGGTCTTTTATCTAGTTTCCTTATGTATTCCAACATAGGCATAAAAATGGCCGGTGCTCCCGCGGTGACGGTTACCTTTTTGGATATCAGCAGGTCCACCAGTGGTCCGGGCTGATCGGCAGCGTAGCGCCCTGGAAAAACAAGCTTCGCCCCCATAAGTGGAGCCGCAAAGAACAAACCCCACCCTTGAGCATGGAACATGGGCACGATTTGCATGACTACATCCCGGCATGTTATTTCAGTGGCTAGGGCAATCATGAGGGTATGCAGGTAAATGCAGCGGTGAGAATAGTAAACTCCCTTGGGCATTCCTGTGGTGCCGGAAGTGTAGCAGGCGCTGTAAGCCGATTTTTCATCTATCACGGGCCACTCAAGCTCATCCTCAGCATTCTCTAAAATTTCTTCGTAGAAATAAAGGGGGCTTAATTTCGTTTTCACTTCTCTCGGAGTCTTGTCGGTGATTATCACATAACCTTTTACTGTTTTTAGCTCTTCGGCTATTGGCTCTATAGTGGGAATTAGGTCCTCACAAACAAACAGTAGCTCAGCTTCACTGTGGTTGATTACATAGGTCCTTTCAGCGAAAGAAATCCGCGGGTTTACCTGAAGTAGAACTGCTCCAATTCCTGAGACGGCAAAGTAAAGCTCAAAATACCGGTAGGTGTTCCAGTCTAGCGCTCCAATGCGGTCTCCCGGCTTAACACCCAGCTTTCTTAAAGCGTTAGCTAGCTTTTGAACCCTTCGGTAACATTCCCGGTAATTATAGCGGAAAATACTTCCATCCGCGCGCCGAGTAACCACTTCCACCTCGGGAAAGGTCCGGGAGGCATGCTGTAAAAGCTTAATGACATTTAGCTGGCAATCGTCACCAGAAGTAGAAGGAAAACCTCTCAGCACAACAGGCTCCATTCTTTATCCTCCTCACCTAATTCAAAATCGTGATAACTTTTTGAAATCCCAAAAAAATCATTCTCGCAAAATATATGCCAACACTCTAGGCCAGCCAGAAAGAAAAAATTGTCTCTCAGACAAGGCAAGTGTTTCTTTTTTGGTACATACTGTTTTGAATTCAGTACTATGCTATTCACCGCAAATAATGATATGGTAGAATTTGTGTTAAGCAGAACTTTTTTAGGAGGGGGTCTTTCTGCTTTTACGAGATATTATCAGAAAAGACCTCTATTGCCTCTTCCCCACCGACACCCTGGCGCGGGCCATCAGCCTCTTTCGCCGCTCAAAAATCGACACTCTTCCGGTAGTGGATGAAAAAGAAAGGCTTTGCGGCGTCTTCACCCGCTCGGCGCTGTACGACGCCTTGCTGTGTGGTGCTTCTCTGGAAGAGAAAATCGCCCCTTATATTATCAAAAACCCGGTAACCGTACCGGCTGACCTCCCTTATGCCGAGCTCACCCAAATGGTGCGCGAGAGCACTGTCGGCACAGCCCCGGTGCTTGACCGGGAAAACCGCGTGGTGGGCATCCTCACCAAGCAGGATATGGTGCTGGCCGCCTTGAGGCAGGCCGACCTTCTCAACGCCCAGCTAAAGGCCACCCTCGACGCCATGCACAACGGCCTCATTGCCGTGGACAGCAAGGAAAGGATCACCCTTATCAATGCCGGCGCCGAAAGAATTTTCCGCATAAAAGCCGCGGACTGCCTCGGGCGCCCCCTGTCCTCCGTCTTCCCCGGCCTCGATTTAAAAAGTGTCCTTCACCAAAAAAGCCCCCGTGTTGGTTTTAAGTACCTCTTTGGTTCCACCGTAACGGTAGTTAACGCCGCTCCCATCAACCACGGCTCTTCGCAGGGGGCTGTGGCCGTTTTCCAGGATATCACCGAACTGGAGCAGATCGCCCAGGAACTGGAAAGTGTCCGCGAGCTAAACGAAACCCTTAACACCGTTTTAAACATTATTTACGACGGGCTGGTGGTGGTAGACCGGGAAGGACGCATTACGCTGACCAACCGTCCTTTCCGCGAGCTGGTGCAGCGCCAGAATGAGGACCTTTTGGGAAGGCACATCACGGAAATCTTGCCTACCAGCCGGCTCCACATTGTTGCCCGCACAGGTGTACCAGAAATCAGCGACATACAAAACATTGGCGGCCGCCCTTTTATCGTTACCCGCCTACCCATAGTAAAGGACGGTACGGTCGTGGGAGCGGTAGGCAAGATAACTTTTCCCAAACTGGAAGAAATCCAAGAGCTTGCCCGCCGCTTAAGCAGCCTGCGCAGCCAGGTGGCCTACTACCAGGAACAGTCCACCCGCCCTGGCACGGCCAGGTATACCTTTGAATGCATCATCACCAGAAACACTAAAATGCTAGCCCTCCTTGAAGAAGCAAAGAGGATTGCTCCTACTCTTTCCACAGTGCTCATCCGCGGCGAAAGCGGTACGGGAAAGGAACTGCTGGCCCACGCCATCCATATGGCCAGCCCGCGCTCCAACGGGCCTTTCGTCAAGATAAACTGCGCCGCCATTCCGGAAGGTCTGCTAGAATCCGAGCTTTTCGGTTACGCCCCCGGGGCTTTTACCGGCGCACACAAAAACGGGAAGCCCGGTCGGTTCGAAATGGCCCATGGCGGCACCATCTTCCTTGACGAAATAGGAGATATGCCGCTGGCCCTCCAGGCCAAGCTGCTGCGGGTACTGCAGGACCGGGAGTTTGAGCGCATTGGAGGTACCAAGACCATCCGCGTGGATGTGCGCATTATCGCGGCCACCAACCGCAACCTGGAAGAAATGGTTTCGCGGGGAGCCTTCCGTGAAGACCTTTACTGGCGGCTCAATGTGATTACATTTAAAATACCCCCGCTGCGGGAAAGGCCGGAAGATATCGAACCGCTGGTGGCTGCCTTCATAGAAAAATACAACCGCATTCTCAAAACCGACGTGAAGGGTATTTCTCCGCAGGCCTTAGATATCCTCAGGCGCCATACCTGGCCCGGCAACGTACGCGAGCTGGAAAATGCCATCGAGCGCGCTGCAAACTTCGCCTGGGAGGGCTACATCGAGCCCCACCACCTTCCTCCGCACCTCCTTGGCATCGCACAAGGGTCTGCGCACCCTTCTTCAACAGAAAAGTTACCCGCTTCTTCCAGCCCCTACCGGGAAAAGCTGGCCGGTGCTGAGCGGGAAATCATCAAGGCTGCCCTGGCAGCCGCCGGCGGCAACAAGGCCAAAGCAGCGCGCCTCTTAAACATCAGCCGCTCACGTCTTTATGAAAAGATGAAAAAACTAAACATCCCTTATTGACAAAACAGGCCCTTGAGAAAAGGGGCCTTTTTACTTTACTCCCCGGAAAATGGCACAGATTTTGCAAAGCTTACCTTTCAAAACCGTAAAGGAGGCATAGCCAATGGGGATGCTTGAAGGCAGAGTGGCTATCATCACCGGCTCCGGCCGTGGTATCGGTCGGGCAGCAGCCCTCTTGATGGCCCGGGAGGGGGCGGCGGTGGTAATTAACGATCTGGACGAGGAACCGGCTCAAGAAGTGGTCAGGCAGATTCGAGATGCCGGAGGCAAAGCCGTTGCCTGTGCCGGCAGCGTTACCGATCCGGCAATACCGGAAAAGCTGGTCCGCACAGCAATAGAAAACTTTGGGGCACTTCATATCTTGGTTAACAATGCAGGCTACACCTGGGATGGGGTCATCCACAAAATGACTGACGAGCAGTGGCAGGCCATGCTGGACGTGCACGTTACAGCGGCATTCCGGCTAATTCGGGCCGCTGCTCCTTACATGCGGGACGCCGCCAGGGAAGAAATGGCTGCCGGGAAAAGGGTCATGCGTAAAATCGTTAACGTCATGTCCGTGGCCGGTACGATGGGCAATGCCGGCCAGGCCAACTATGCCGCAGCCAAGGCAGCCCTAGGGGGCCTGACCAAAGCGGTAGCCAGGGAGTGGGGCCGGTTTAACGTCAACTGTAATGCCGTGGCCTTTGGCTTTATTGAAACGCGCCTCACCGATGAAAAGGAAAAGGGCCAGACCCTTATGGGAGGAAGGGTAGCCATCGGCATCCCAAAGGCCCAGCGAGAGGCCTTCTTGCAGACCATTCCTCTGGGCAGGGCAGGCACTCCAGAAGAGGCAGCTTACGGAATACTGTTCCTGGTTTCCCCCTGGTCCGACTATGTTACCGGGCACATCCTCCATGTAGACGGGGGCCTGGATATGTGAGGTGATAAACCTTATGAAACACTGGCTTTTTCAAGAGGAGCACGAGGCCTTACGGCAAGCTGTACGCCGTTTTGTACAAAAGGAAATCGTTCCTAATACAGAAAAATGGGAAGAAGCACAAGAAATACCCCGCAGCCTTTTCCGCCGCTGTGGCGAGTTGGGCTTTTTTGGTTTGAAATTTCCGGAAGAGTACGGCGGCCAGGGAGGCGACTATCTTGCCGCAGCAGTTTTTAAAGAAGAGGTGGCCCGCAGCGGCTGCTTGGGCGTGCTGGCGGCCCTGGGAGTGCACTCAGGGGTGGTGCTGCCACCCCTCTACAAGTTCGGTACGGAGGAACAAAGGAGGCGCTACCTTGTCCCGGGCATTGCCGGGGAAAAAGTGGGGGCCTTAGCCGTCACCGAACCCAACGCCGGTTCGGACGTGGCTTCCCTGCAGACCACCGCCCGCCGGGAAGGCGACTTCTACGTATTAAACGGGAGCAAGATTTTCATTACCAACGGCGTCAACGCCGATTTTGTCATTGTGGCGGCCAAGACCAGGCCTGAGGCCGGGCACCGCGGTATCAGCCTGTTTATAGTCGACCGCCGCACGCCCGGCTTTGAAGTAGGCCAAAAGCTCCAAAAGGCGGGCCTTCATTCCTCCGACACCGGCTACCTTATTTTTGACAACTGCCGGGTGCCGGCGGCAAACCTCCTGGGCGAAGAAAACAGGGGCTTTTATATGCTTATGGAAGGGTTCCAGTGGGAGCGCCTGCTCCTGGCCCTGGGGGCGGTAGGTATGGCCGAGGCGGCCCTGGCACATGCTTTAACCTATGCGCGCCAGCGGGTACAGTTCGGCCAGCCAATCGGCAGGTTCCAGGCAGTGGGCCACCGCCTGGCAGAAATGGCCACGCGGCTGGAAATGATCCGGAATTTAACCTACCACGCCCTCTGGCTCTTCCATACCGGGCAACCCTGCCTCAAAGAAGTCTCCATGGCCAAGTTGGCCGCCACAGAGATAGCCCACCAGATTGCCGGTGAAGCCCTGCAACTGCACGGCGGCTACGGTTATATGAGGGAGTACCCCATCGAGCGCATCTGGCGGGACACCCGCGTAGCCACCATTGTCGCCGGCACATCAGAAATCATGCGCGAGATCATTGCGCGTGAAATGAAAGTTTAAAACGAAAGGGAGGCCTCAACATGCTGGACAGGTATTACGACGAGCTGGAGGTTGGGACAACCTGGCATTCCTCCCGTGGGCGCACTATTACCGAAGCCGACATTGTGATGTTTGCCGCCCTCAGCGGCGACTGGTACCCGCTGCACACCGACAAGGAGTGGGCCGGCAAAACGCGCTTCGGGCAGCGCATCGCCCACGGCCTGCTGGTACTTTCCATTTGCTCCGGTATGTGGCCCATCAAGCCGGGCGCCGTAGTGGCCTTTTACGGTATCGAGAAACTGCGCTTTACGGCTCCCACCTTCATCGGGGACACCATATACGTGAAACTGGAAGTTCTGGGCAAGGAAGATAGGGGGGCCGGCCAGGGCGTGGTAACCCTGCAGCTGGAAGCCACAAACCAGCGCCAGGAAACGGTAATAGCGGCTACCTTAAAAATTTTAATGAATAAAAGGCCTGCCTGAAAGAGGAGGTTTGAAGCAGCTACGAATAAACGCACTATAATTGACTGAATCGTACAGTTTTGCTACCATAGAAGTATGGAACTCTTATCCATCGGGGAAGCGGCAAAGCGGTTAGGCGTGCACCCAAACCGCCTCAAGGCGTGGGAGAAGCAGGGGTTAATTAAGCCCGTGCGGCTTCCCAGCGGCCACCGGAGGTACCCGGT
>NZ_AUBR01000074.1 GCF_000429345.1 Desulfovirgula thermocuniculi DSM 16036
TTTGCCGTGCGGAGCGAGGTTCCCATCGAGCTTTTGAAACCACATCCGAAGAACGAGTTTTACCACTCGTGGCCTTCAAAGGAGAAGTACGAGGAAATCAAGCGGAGCATAGCGGCGGAAGGCATACGCGATCCGTTGAAGGTAACGCCCGATTACACGGTGATTGCAGGCCACCTAAGGCTGGAGATAGCGAAAGAGTTGGGTTTCACTCACGTACCCGTTCAAATCGTGGGCGGCGATTCGGAGTACTTGGAGTACTTGCTCATTGCCGACAATGACGAGCGTAGGGACACGGACGACCCCATCAGGAAGGCCAGGAGGGCGGAGTTTTTGAGGAGGTACTGGGGGGTGAGGGAAGGGAGCGCAAACCCAAAGGGGACGGTAGTTTATCGTGAGGGACAAAATGTCCCTCACGGGGCGACAGCTTATCGTGAGGACCAAAATGATCCTCACGAGAGGAAAACTTTGGCTGACGTAGCCAGGGCCATAAAAGAAGATTTAAGGACAACAAAGCGCCTCCTCAAACTCAATGACCTGATCCCCGCACTCCAGGACCTTGTTTCCCAGGGCAGGCTTTCCCAGACAGCCGCCTACTCCCTGGCCTTCCTGCCCCCGGAGGAGCAGGAAGAACTCCTGCGCGTCCTGGGGGAAGCGGGCCTGGCCGGGCTTTCGGTCAAAGAAGCCCAGGAGCTGAGGCGCGAGCTGGAGGCGGTCAGGCGCGAGAAGGAGGACCTTGCCCGCCGCCTGGCCGGGCTGGAGGCGAAGGAGGGCGAGCTGGAAAGGCTTAAGGCGCGGCTGAAGGAGCTGGAGGAGCGGCCCGTGGAGCGCGTGGTGGAGAAGGTGGTGTACAGGCCCGACCCCGTTCTGGAGGCGGAACTCGAGGCCGCTCGTACTGAGGCCGCCAAACTTCTTCAGGAGAAGGAGAGGATTGAGTGCCGTCTTCATGATGTGATCCGGGAGAAGGAGAGGAAGGAGGCAAAGATTCGCACTCTGGAAGAAGAGGTGGAGAAACTCCGTAGGTGGCTCGACCATGCACGTAGCGAGCTGAAGAAGGAAAGGGAGCGCCCGAAGCCTCCGCAGTGGTCAAAGGAACACCAGGAGTTCCGCGCTTTAATGGACAAGGCTAACGAGCATGCCGCTGGCTTGGCTACCGCGCTGAAGGATATCAAAGAAAAGCATGCGGGGCGGCTTCTATCGGTTGCTCGGGTGCGGGGTACGCCCGGTGACGATATAGAGGGGATAAGTGAGGTAACTTTCGATGTCCTTGTTTACACGACCTTCAGGACCTGTCTTGATCTGGCGGCAAGCTGGATTGCTGAGATCTGGGATGTCCTCGAACCGGGAAAGCCCAAGCTGAAGCTAGTCAAAAAGGATTGAGGCCGGAAAACCCGGCCTTCTTCTTTTTTTTTCGAGATTTTTTTGAAGAGAGGAGGTGATAGGGGGTGTCCAAGAAAAGAGAAAGGAGAAGGCCAGTGGAGGGTACGCTTGCCGACCGGGTGCTGGAAGCGCTAGAGGAACGTTACCCCGGTAGCTTTCCGACAGGGGAGTTAACGGTTCTCATTTTCAAAAAGGATACTTTGGAAAACCGTCAAAGGCTCTACAGGGCTCTCCGTACACTTCGCAAATATGGATACAATGCTCATGGTCTCGGAAGGGGAAGAATAGCGCTCTGCGACCGCCAGCCTGAAAAGCTGAAAATCGTGGTGGGGCGGAATAGCCGGATAGCCTTCGGTATCATGGGAGGTTTTCGCACGACCCTCACGGCCCTTGAGGAGGCGCAGGCGGAAAAGGAAGCACAAGCCATAAGACGCTTCTTGAAACGTTTCCTCGTGGCCTTGGCCAGAACGCTCTGAGACCCGGTAACTAACGCTACTGGGTCCTTTCTTTTTTTTCCCTGGGAGGTGCCCACCATGCTCTTCCGCAACGTAGCTTCTGTGGTGGCGGTGTACGCGGTATTCCTCGCCGTGGCCTACTGGGTTTTGCCGTGGCCGAAGCTTGTCCCTTTCGCCTTCCTGGCCCTGCCGGGGGTGTTGTGGTACCTCTGCGACGCGGCTGACGCCGCCGGCCCGGTGCCGGAAAAGAGGCGGGCGGTGGCAGTGGCCTTGGGCTTCCTGGCCGCGGTGGCGGCCACCGCGCTGCTCGTCCCGGCGGCGGCCATTAAAGGGAGTGCGGCGGTGTGATTTCCGGCCTGCGGATCTTTTGCACCCATTCCGCCCCGACGGTTTCCGCCCACTCCGGCGCGTCCTCCGGCCCGAGGATTCCCCGGGTTTCCTTGAGGTTCCTGACCCGCATCTCCCGGAACACTTTCTCCGCGACTGCCTGGACGACGAATTCGTTGCGGCTCACGCCGAGGAACTTCAGAAGCCGCTCCATCTGTGCGGCGAGCTGGGCGGGAAGCCTAACGTGTACCATGCGAATGTTGCTCATTTAGTAACACCTCATGTTACATAGCTATGCTACCACAGAAAGCGAGGCGGTTCAATGCCGTTCTTGAGAAAGTTGAGGTTTAAAAAAGCCGCGGTTCGGACTGCAGGCCCGGCTTCGGCCAACAGGAACAGGCTGGCCGACTGGCTGGCCGAGCGCGCCGGGGGCCTCGAGCGCAGGCGCACCTGCCTGGTGGTGGGGGACGAAGTGTGGCACCGCACCTACCTGGTGCACGGCTGGCCCTCCGCAATCTCCCCGGAGTGGCTGCGCCCCCTGGTCCGGGAACCTCTCCCGGAGGGGTGCTCCCTGCGCGTCGCCCTCCACTACAGGCCCGCCGAGGTGAACTGGAACTGGGCCACGAACATGAGGGTGCGGAGGCTCGAGCGCAGCGTCCAGAGCGCGCTGGAGTCCGGCTCGCCCCCGTCCCCGGACGAGGTGCGGGCGCTGGAGTCCATCCGCGCGCTGCAGGAGAAGACCCTCTACCACGGCGCGGCGGTGTTCGACGTGTGGTGCGTCCTGACGGTGACCGCGCCCTCTCCGGAGGCCCTGGAGGTGGCCTCCTCGCGCCTGGAGAAGGTCTGCCGGAACGCCAGGATAGCCCTCTCCAGGGTGCCCTACGAGCAGACGGAGGCCTTCAGGGCGGGGTGGGTCGCGGGCGCGCCGGGGGATGATTTCTTCAGGCGGCACCCCGGGCGGCTCGCCGACGAGGACAGCGCCGCGGCGCTCTACCCCTTCACCTACGGCACCCTGGACGACGGGACGGGCGTGTACATAGGCAACAGGGCCGCCGACGACGGCGACGGGTCATTCGTCTTCCTCGACCTGGAGAGGGACCCCGAGGGCAACAAGAACTTCGTCGTCCTGGGCGCCTCGGGCGAGGGCAAGTCCACCTTCATGAAGTCCCTCCTGACCTCGCTCCTCCTCGAGGGCTACCAGTGCTTCGTGTTCGACGTGGACGGGGAGTACCGCGCCCTCTGCGAGTACGCGGGCGGCCTGTGGGTGGACCACACCCTGTCCTCCGGGCGGTACGTGGACCCCCTGAGGGTGCCGCCCCCGCTGGGCGACCCGAACGAGGACGCGGCGAGGCTGGATCACGTGCTGAACGCCGTGATGCGCACAGCGAGCCTCCTGGCCGGGGGGCTGTCCCCGGCGGAGGCCAACGCCGCGGATCGTGCGCTTATGCGCCTCTGGGACGAGTGCGGAGTCGACCGCGGGGATCAGAGCACGTGGGCGCGCCTGAACGCGAGGCGGCTGCACGACTGGTACGCCCGCCTGAAGGCGCTGGCCTGCGAGGGCGAGCCCGGGGCGGGGTCGCTGGCGGACAAGCTCTGGCGGTTCTTCGAGGGCGCCCAGAGCCGGATGTTCGCCGTGCCGGACGACGTGGACTTCAGCGGCAGGCAGCTGGTGGTCTTCCACGTGGCCCAGGCGGTGAACAACGAGCTGGAGGAGCACACGGCGGCGGTCAAGATGTCCCTGGCCCTGACGTCCGTGTGGGACGCCGTGCGGCGCAACCGCATCCGGGCCGACCGCTGGTCGGCGGTGTTCTGCGACGAGGGCCAGCGGCTGCTCCTGGATCCCAACGCCAGCAGGTTCGTGAACACCCTGGCCACCACCATCCGCAAGTGGAACGGGCTATTGGTGCTGGCCACCAACAAGCCCTCGGTGCTGTGGGCGCACGCGAAAGGCGGCACCGAGGGCGGGTCGGGCCTCTGGAGCAACTCCGCCTACAAGGTGATCTTCTGGCTGGAGGACGCGGACATGAGGGCGGTGGAGGAGAACGCCGAGCTGCCCGCCCCGGTGCTGGCCACCATAAGGAGGCTGAGGCGCACCCACAGGTTCGTCCTCAGGGTGCTCGACAGGGGCTTCGACGTGCTGAGGTTGAGCCTGCCGGCCGAGGAGCTGGCGCTGTACAGGACGCGGGGCCTGGCGGAGGACCGCCAGGCGCGGTAAAGGAACGGTGCCCGGCACCTCGCCGGGCTTTTTCTTTTTTCCGGGGGTGGCTTTTCCGTTGCGTGCTGAAGGCGCTCTGCGTTGCCACCTGCCGGGAGTGCCGGCCCGGGCGGCGGCGAAGCTGCTCGCACCCGCGGGGTGGTGGCGGTTCCTCGCGGTCTTTTCCCTGCTCGCACCCGCGGGGTGGTGGCGGTTCCTCGCGGTCTTTTCCCTGCTCGCGCCCGCGGGGTGGTGGCGGTTCCTCGCGGTCTTTTCCCTGCTCGCGGCAGCGGCTATTTTCGCGCTCCTCTTCGCCTTCCTGGGTACTCTCGCCTGCCTGACGGTCGGCTATCACCTTCCCGGCGAGTACGGGTACTTCGACGGCGGGGTTGGCCTCGCCATGGCGCCCGTGGCCGGGAAGTGGGAACTGACAGGCAGGTTCGGGGAGGACCGCGGGGACCACGTGCACATGGGGATCGACCTGGCGTGCCCGGAGGGGACGCCCGTGCTGGCGGTGGCGCCCGGCAGGGTGCGCCTCTCCTCGAGCCCGGCGGGCGGCCTCGAGGTCTGGCTCTACGGGGAGGACGGGAGGACTTACTACTACGCCCACCTTTCGGGCTACGCCGTCTCCGACGGCGAACCCGTCTCCCCGGGCCGGGTGATCGGGTACGTGGGCAGCACCGGGAGGAGCACCGGCCCGCACCTGCACTTCGGGGTCATGGTGGGCGGGAAGTGGGTGGACCCGCTGCCGCTGCTGCGGGCAGGGGTGCTGCCGGAGGACCTGGCATACCGGGACGTGGACGAGGGCAGGCTCGCCGCGTGGCTGCGCGCCAGGCGTTCTATGCTGGCCGACCGCGTGGGTGAAATAATCAGGGCCGCGCGGGAGGTGGGCGTGGACCCGCTCCTGCTGGTGGCCATAACCGGCCAGGAGCAGGGCTTCGTGCCGGAGGGCAGCCCGCCCGCCATGCTTGGCAACCCGTTCAACGTCTACGGCTCGTGGCAGCGCTACTCGCCCGGGCTGTACGAGTCCGCCCGCATAGCGGCCCGGACGGTCGTGCGGCTGAGCCGCGGCAGGCCGGAGGGCGTCCACCCCATATACTGGCTGAGCGCGCGGGAGAACCCGAACGGCGTGTACGCCGAGGATCCCAACTGGTGGCGGGGCGTGACGTACTGGTTCGAGGTGCTCAAAAAGCAGGTTCTGTAGGCGCGCGGCGCTCACGCGCGCGGTGAAAGGAGCGGTTTGCAGATGTCGTGGGAACAGGTCTTCTTCATTTTGGGCCTCGCCGCGGCGGCGGTAGTCCTCTCCAGGCACGCCTCCGCGGCGGTGAAGCACTGGCTCGGCCTGGCGGGCGCCCTCCTGCTGGCTGCGGCGGTGCTGCGCCACGGCCCCGAGGCGGTGGCGCTTTTAAAGCACATAGCCGATACGGTGTGGCCCGTTCTGGCGAAGGCCGCCGCCAGGGGCGCGGAGGCCTTCGCGCAGTTCATGCACTCGGTTCTCCACTGATGGGCGGTAGGAGAAGAAAAGGTCGGCACGGTCTTTTTCATCTTTGTGGGTTTTCTTTATCCGGCACGTACACCAGCAGGTCGCCGGGCTGGCAGTTGAGGAAATGGCACAATTTTGCCAGCACATCGAAGCGAATTCCTTCGGCCCTATCGTGGTAGAGGCGCAGCAGCGTGCTCTTGCCGATACCTGTCTTCCGGGCCACTTCACTCATTTTTAATCGCTTGGCACCCAGAATGTGGGAAAGCCTGCTCTCTATCCGCATGGTATCACCCGAATCCATTATAACCGTTAGCGAATTTTTCTTCAACATTAACAAGAAAGATTTTTTCGTTTATGGGGAAAAAGGTATTGACAAAGGCACCGCCTTCGGTTATATTGGTATCGGAAGCGATACCACGCAAGGGGGTACGGGAAAGAAATGCTTCAAAACCTGATTGCCCAGATCCGAGAAAAGCCCGCAGAGCTGGAGGAAGTTCTGGCCAGGCTGGACGAAGCGCGGCAGAAGTTGGTCCAGCTCAACGAAGCCAAGCAGATTTGGGAAGTGCAAGTAGCGCTGGAAGTGGCAAAGGACAAGCAGTACAGCAACGACACCCTGAGGAAGGCCGAGATGGCCCGCAGGTTGAAAGAAACGCCCGAAGTGCAGGAGATTGACAAGGCGGTAGCAGCCACCAAGGCAGAGGTAGCATCCCTGGAGGTGAAGGCCGAGAGAATCAAGTGGGAACTTCGCAGCGCGCAGGCGCTCCTCCAGCTGGCGGCGGCAGCGGTGCAGGCGGGGAACCAGGAGGTGCTGGCCGTGCTGGTGGGGCAGCAGGAAGCGAAGCAGGAAGCCCCACAGGAGGAGAAGCAGGAAAAGGCCAACGGCCCCGTGGAGATGGTGGTAAAGGTGCTGGGGGCCATGCCCGCGAAGAAGGACGGCGTGGTGAAGGCCCTGGTGGAGGACAAGCAGGGGAACAGGTTCGAGGTGTACGCCAACGGCAAGGGAAACGCGGCGAAGAAGATCTGCCAGAGCATTAACGGCGTGGTGACGCTGAAGCTGAAGAGGCTGGATTCCGGCAACTGGTTCGCGGTGGCGGTGGCGTAGCAGGGGCCGGGCTTAATGCCCGGCCCGCCCCGAGGGCGGTGGGGCAGGGGAAAACCGCCAGCAACGCCCCGCCACCCTCCGGGGAATTCGATGTGGTAGAGGAAAAATCCTGCGTTTTCACGCGGGATTTTTTCTTTTTTCGGGAGGTGGTTTTCGTGGTGACGATGATCCCCCTCGAGCTTCTCAAGCCGCACCCGAAGAACGCGGAGTTTTTCCCCGAACCTTTGCCGGAGGAGATCCGGCGGGAGATGCTGGAGGACATCCGGGAGAACGGTATCGCGACCCCACTTATCCTGGCCCGCGACCACACCATCCTGGCCGGGCACCAGCGGTGGGAGATGGCGAGGGAACTGGGCCTCTCCCACGTCCCGGCAATTATCAAGGATGTTGACCCCGAAAGCCCGGAGGCCGTGGCCCTGCTCATCAAGGACAACCTGCTGAGGCGCCAGCTGAACGACATGCAGGTGGCCAGGCTGATAAGGGCGCTAAAAGAGCAGTACGGGGTCAAACGTGGGAGGCCAGAAAATGACAGTGATGGTAAGGAAAAACACGAAAAAATTTCGCAATTAATTGGTTTGACGGAAAGACGGACGCAACAGCTCGACAAGCTCAACGACCTCATCCCGGAACTCCAATCCTTAGTGGCTTCCGGTAAACTGGGCACTACGGCGGCCTACGAACTGGCCTTCCTCTCCCCGGAAACGCAGAAAAAGCTGTATGAAGTCCTGGGGGAAGAAATCGCCGAACTGAAGCAAGCCGAGGCGAAGGAACTCCGGCGAAGGATCGAGGCGGAGGTCAGGGCGGAGGCCGAGAGGCAGGCCGCGGAACTGCGGCAGGCCCTGGCGAGGCTGGAGGAGGAAAAGCGCGAGGCCGAGACCAGGGAGAAGAGGCTCGCGGCGGAACTCGCCCGTCTGAAGGACCGGGACGGCGGGGAGGACCTGGCCCGCGAGCTGGAAGCGGCCCGCGCCGAAAAGGCCCGCCTGGAGGGAGAGGTGGAGGCATTGAAGCGCCAGCTCAAGGAACTCGCCTCCCGGCCCCCGCAGGTGGTGGAGAGGGTGGTGTACAGGCCCGACCCCGCCCTGGAGGCGGAACTGGAGGCGGCCAGGGAGGAGAGCGCCAGGCGCGGGCGCGAGAACGAACTCCTCCTGGAGCGGGTCAGGAGCATGGCGGCTGAGAAGGAAAGGCTCGAACTCCGGGTCAGGGAACTGCTCTCCAGGCTAAAGGAGGCGGAGGCCAGGGAAGAGGCCGCCAGGCGGCAGCTTTCCCGGAAAGAGGAGCGGGAAGCCGGAGGCGGTGCGGAGCGCGAGGAATTCCTCCGGCTGGTCAGGAGGGCCAGGGAAGCGGCGGTGGAGCTGTCCGAGGCGGCGAACGCCCTGGCGGGCCGCTACGGGGACGCGCTGCGCGCGGTGCCCGCGGCCGGCGGCACGGATCTCCGCGGCACGGCAGAGGCCGTCGAAGGGGCAGCTTCGCTGAGTCTCCTGGAGGCGGCGCTGAGGCTGGCCGTGGCCCGTGCGGCGCAGGTCCTTGAAGTCATGGAAGGCAAAAAGCCGCTCCTGAAGGTCCTCAAGGGGGGAGGTGAGGAAGGTGGCAAGGAGAAGAGGTAGACTTTCGGGAGACGCCGAACTCCTGCTCGGCCTCGTGGCCAACCGCTATCCGGAAGGGGTCCCGGTATCCGAGGCGGCTTTAATCATCTACGGGAAGGACACGCCGGAAGCCAGGGCGAGGACCTACCGCCTGGCCAGAAGCCTGCGCGACGTGGGCCACATGGTGTACGCCATCGGCCGCGCCTACCACCTGTGCAACAGGGACCCGGAGAAGCTGCTCCGCGTAGGCCAGCTGAAAGAGGGCCCGGTGTTCGGCGGCGTTGACGGCTTCCTCAAGGTGCTAGACGGCATAGCCGGGGCGCTGGAGGCCGTGCCCGGCGCGGTGGAGGAGGCGCTGGTGGAAGAGCTGAAAGCCAGGGCGAGGACGAAGCTGGAAGCGGCGCTGAGGAAGCTCGCTTAACTCTGGTAGTAGGGGGCACTTGCAAGATGCCGCCAGTCAGGCCGCAGCAGAAGCACCCTGCGAAGCAGCCGGCGGGCGCCGGCGCGCCGCATCAGGCCGGGCGGCCCGCCGGCCCGGACACCCCCACGCTCCTCTTCTACCTGGGCCTGGGCTTCGCCGCGCTGGGGGCTGCGCTGGCCCTCACCGGCGCGTCTGCGGACGCCGGGCTGAAGTTCGCGGTGGCCGGGGGGACGCTGGCCCTGGCGGCCCGCCTCTTCTCCCGGCACGGCTTCGGGGTCCTCCTTCTCCCCCTCGGGCTGGCCGCTTCCCTGGTGAAGGCGCTAAAAGACCGCCTCGACGGCGCGGCCCCGGCTGAAGAAGCGCCCGTTCCTCTTCACGGGCAGCCGCTGGGCGAGGGCCTGCCTCCGCTGGAGATCTTCGGGCCTCCCGGCCCGCCGCCCGCGCACGCTGCGGCGGAAGACGCCGGGCGCGCCGTGGTGGCGGCCCTGGCCGAGTTCGGCGTGCCCGCCGAGGTCACCGGGTCCCGCACCGGCCCGGTGGTTTCGAGGTACGGCCTGAGGCTCGGCCCCGGCGTGAGCGTCAGGAAGCTCTACGCCCTCGAGGGCGACCTCGCGCTGGCGCTGGGCGTGCCGTCCGTCAGGGTGGTCGAGGAGGGCGGCCGCCTGTGGCTGGAGGTGCCCAACCGGAAGAGGGGGACGGTGGTCCTGCGCGACGTTTTGGAGCAGTACCGGGGCGGGCTGCCCAGGGGCGAGCTGCCCCTGGTCGTCGGCGTGGACGTGTTCGGTAGGCCCCTCTCCCTGCCGCTCGAAAGTATGCCCCACGTCCTGGTGGCCGGGGCCACGGGGTCGGGTAAGAGCGTCTGCCTGCACAGCATCCTCCTGGGGCTGGTGGCCCTGCTGCCCCCGGAGGAACTGCGCTTCGTGTTCATCGACCCCAAGCAGGTGGAGATGGCGGCCTACGAGGACCTGCCCCACCTGGCAGCGCCGATAGCCGGCGCGCCCGAGGAGGCGGTGGCCGTCCTGCAGTGGGCGGTGGACGAGATGGAGCGCCGCTACGGGGTGCTGAGGGAACTCCGCGTCCGCTCGGTGACCTCCATCCCGAAGGAGGGGCGGCCCTTCCCCTTCCTGGTGGTCGTGGTGGACGAGCTGGCGGACCTGCTCCTCTCCGGCGACGCCGGCAAGGAGGCGGAGAACCTCCTGGTGCGGCTGGCCCAGAAGGCCCGCGCGGCGGGGATCCACCTGATCCTGGCCACCCAGAGGCCGGACGCCAGGGTCCTGTCGGGCCTGATCCGCTCCAACGTGCCGGGGCGCATCGCGCTGAGGTGCGCCAAGTCCGGGGACTCCGAGATCATCCTCGACGCGCCGGGGGCGGAACGCCTGCTCGGCAAGGGCGACGCGCTCATCCTGGTGCCCGGCCAGGGGGACTTCGTGCGCGCCCAGGTGGCCTGGGTGCCGGGGGACGTGCCCGCGAGGGTCTCGGCCTGGTGGCGGGAGAACCGGCCTGGCGCCGCCTACCTCTTCGACCCGTCGCGAGGCAAGCCGCCGGCCCCTGCCGGGGGAACACCCGCGGAAAGCGGAAAAGACGCGGAGGAGGACGCGCTCCTGGAAAAGGCCCTGGAGGTGGCCCTGAAGCACGGGAAGGTCTCCGCCGGGCTGCTGCAGAGGGAACTCGGCGTCGGCGGGGGCAGGGCCTCGAAGCTGCTGGCCGAGATGGAAGCGCGCGGCTGGATCGGCCCGGCCAGGGGGAACAAGCCGAGGGAAGTGCTCGTCGAGAAGCCGGGTGGGGAGAGTTAGGCTGCCCGCCCGGCCTTCTTTTTTTTTCGAGGTGGTCGCCATTGCTACGCGTTTTGCTGGCCACAGGCGATGTGGAACTCGACGGCGCGATTGCTTCCGCGCTTACGGGGAAAGGCGCGGAAGTGGCAGGGGAGTGCCGCACCAGGGAGGACGCCGCCGGTGCGGCGGCCGAACGCGGGGCTGACGTGGTAGTGCTCTCCCCGCGCCTCCCCGGCCGGATCGGGATGGTGGAGTTGGTGAGGTCCCTGCGCGCGGCCGGACTCAGGATGGTGCTGCTTGCCGGGGCGCGGGCGGATGTCACCGCGCAGTCGCTCGCCAGGGAGGCAATTTCCCTGGGGGTTTATGATGTGGTATGGGACCCAATAGTGATCGACCAGGTGGTGCAGCGCATCCTGACGCCTGCTGCGCCTGCTGAGGCCGGGGTGGTGCGCGGCGAAGGGATAACTGGGTCCGGAGGAGTGGCCGGAGAAGGCGGGCAAAAGGTGCCCATCTGGCGGAGGCTGTTCCGCCGGGGTAAGCTGACCGGGCATGCGAAGGAGAGTGGCCGTCCGGTCGCCAGCCCGTCCGCGGGGGCGCCCGATGGGCCGCCCGCGCGGACGGGAGGAGACCCCCGGGGCGGGGAAGCTGCTGCCTCTGCCGCCGCGGGCGAAGCGCCCGCTTGGGAGGCGTCGTTCCGCCGATTGGAGCCGACGGGCGAGGAAAGGGAAGGAACGCCGGGCGATGGTTCCCCCCGGGATGCCGCGGAGGCTGGCGGGAAGCGGGTGCCCCCTGTTCCGCGCGCGCATGGCGGGCGAGTTTGGGCGGGTGAACCGGAACCCCGGGTGGGCTCCCGCGGTTCTCCTGCCGGCGCGCTGGTGCTGGCCGGTCGGGACGTGGCCGCGCTCCTGCGGGAGGCGGGTATAAAGATAGTTTCGGACCCGCTCGACGCGAAGGTCTGCGTGTGCGACCCGGCCAGGGCGATGCTTGCGCCCAGGGGCATGCCGCTCCTCGTCGTGCGCTCGGGTTCCGTGTCCGACCTCGCAGCAGCCATGTCCAGACCGGACGCCAGCCTGGTGGACAGGGCCGGGCTGGCGGAGGCGGTGCGGAGGGCGCTGGCGGAAGAGATGCCCGGGAATCCGGAAGGGGGGCGGATCGGCATTCCCGCCCCGGGCCTGGGCGAGGTCCTCCGCGACCCCCTCACGGGCTGCTACACCCGGCGGTGCTTGGAGGTGCTCG
>NZ_AUBR01000075.1 GCF_000429345.1 Desulfovirgula thermocuniculi DSM 16036
CGGTCAATGCCCCCTTTTTTCTGGAGCTCTTCCAAGCGCCCAAGGTTGGCGACCACTTTCTGGCGTACTTTACCGTTTTCCCGCACACCTTTGACGATTTGAATGTATGTTCTTTTTGAGCCGTCCCTGTTGGTGAAGGTTTTGGTTCTGATATACATAGCACAACCATATTAGCACACATTCGGCAATGATGCAAAACATATATTGGAATACGTGGCACAACAAAAATTAAATTTTTAGAGCTTAGCCCCTTGATTTTTCTGGGTTCCGGGCTTTTAATAGGGCTCTTAAAGGGCCTTTGGTGTCAAAGTTGGGTTAAGCATTTCCGCTTGGGTGCTCTTGCCGCACCCGTCTATTTCCTTCAAAGCATACCCGCAACCTCCAGCACATCCAAAACAAGATAAATAAGGCCCGCTCTTTCTCGAGAACGGGCCTTGTTTTTAACTTAATTCCTCCAGCATGGCACTTATTTTCTTGCCAAGCTCAGGAATGTCTGCCGTGGCTGTTTCCCAAACTTCTTCTAAGTCCACTCCAAAATACTCGTGAATTAGAATATCCCTCATTCCTGCTATCTCTTTCCAGGGTATATCAGGACACTTTTCTCTGAGCTGGTTGGATATGTTCTTGGCTGCCTCTCCGATTACCTCAATGCGCCTAATTACCGCTTCTTGGAGCTTTCTGTCTGCAAAGAACTCTTCTTTTTCTACACCCTGAAGCCATTCCGAAATCAGCTCTACGCTTTCCAGAATGTGCAGAAGTCGTGCTTTGTCGCCTTTCTTACTCACAAAATCGCCCTTCTTTCGCGAAGGACGTTCTCCCGGAAATGGGGGGAAAGGGAACCTTCTGTAACTACATCCACATTCCTCTGGAAAACTTCCCTTAGCTCCTGAATTATCTTGGCACGGGTCAGAAGGGACTTTCGCACGCCGGGAGCGTATTCAATTAGAATGTCCACGTCGCTCCTTTCAGTTTGCTCACCCCTTGCAAAAGAACCAAACAGAAACGCTTTCACTATACCATGCCGCTGCAGTACCGGAACGGCCAAATCCCGAATCCTCTCAATATCCATCGTTGTCACCCCAAAAACATTATAACCTGAAAAAGTTTATATTTTCCAGTTTATTTTGCTTCAAGAAGGTCCTTGACCGCAAGTGCTAGGTCGTTCGCACGCACCACTCAGAACAGTCTGCCCAGGCACTCAGTCCCACGTTTGGTCCGTAAAACTTCCGGAGCCTGGCCAACTCCCTGCGGGTACGCCGGTAGCGGTACCTTATCAGTGGCTCGCCGTCCAGGCACTTAGCATGAGGGCGCCGGTCAGCATCGGCAGGCACCTGACCAGTTCCCGTGCCTACCGCCAGAGGCTCTGCCAGTTGATTTCCCACATGGCGGCTATTAGGCGATAACCCTTGTCTCCTTCGGCGTAAGCGAAAAGGACTTCGTGGCACAAGATCCAGGGGTAGGGTGAGTGGCGGGGCATGAAGTACGGGGTGAGGGTTTCGGTGCGCCCGCACCGGGGGCACTTAAGGCGGAGGATGAAGATCAGTACCTCCCAGACACCCACGACCACCCAGCGGTGGTAGCCACCGTGGCGGTGCCGGAAAGGGTACCCGCAGGAGCGACGAGCAATTTTGCGTTAGGAAGCCTTATCGCATTTCGGTAAACCACCTGCGCAAAATTGCTCGTCGCAAGGACGACGCTGGGAGGCAAATTGTTCACAAACGCCATGTACATATCATCAATTAGGACTTTGACGGCAGCCCTGACCTGGGTTATACTCATAAGTGGGTTATACTCACATCCTCATCTTGGTTCTTTTACTCCTGGTCGGAGCGGCTTGGGCTTGTAAGGTAAGTGAACAAAATAATCAGGCCATTTAATCCGAGAAAAACTCTCATATTTGCAGCCAATGAGAGTGAGCCTTAACACTTTAGGTCTGCCTCTGGGGGTAGCTCAAAAGCCTGTCCAGGGCGGCTTTTATGCGCCTCGAGGCGGGCCTTGCGGTTACTCCCAGCTGAGCTTCTCCACGGCCCTTTCTAGATCCGTCCTGCCAGGCCTGGTGTAGATCGCCGTGGTGTCGAGCCTGGTGTGCCCCGTCAGAAGCTCCACCTTATCCAAGCTTTCCCCGGCGTCAACAAGCGTCTTACAGAAAGTGTGCCGGAGCTTGTGCGGGGTGACCTCCACCCCTGCTATACGCCCAAAAAGTTTAAGCCGCTTCTGCACGACCCTGGGAGCCATGGGGCCCCTCTTGCTGGGAAAGAGCCACTCACTCTGAGGAGGGAGCTCCGCCAGGTACTCTTTAAGAATGCGCCTCACCGTGACGTTCAGGGGCACTTCCCGGTACTTCCCGCCCTTGCCGTGTCTCACCCGCACGAAGCCCGACCTCTCCCGAATCACTACGTCCTGAACCCTCAGGTTCACCGCCTCGGAGACCCTTAAGCCCGCGTGCAGGAGCAGAGCTAAAAGGGCCCCGTCTTTCGCCATCCCGTACCTCTGCACGGCTCTTGCTAAAAATCCGACCTCCCTCCTGATGAGCCACCTGGGAGAGGGTCTTGCCTCAGGGACCTTACTTTACCCCCTCGGCCGGGTTGTCGGGCAAAGCCCGCTCTTCTTTTAGCCATCGGAAGAAGCTCTTTATCGCCTCCAGGTTGAAGTTAACCGTAGCGGGTTTGAAGCCCCTGGTCTCCAGGTACCGGCGGTAGTCGGCCACGTCCAAAGGCGTGACCGCCTGGAGAACGAAGGCCTCCCCGCTGGTCCCCTCCCACCAGGCCACGAAGCGCTTAATAACTCCCAGGTAGGCTCTGGCGCTTGAGGGAGAGAGACCGCGGCGGAGACAGGAGGCCTCGAAGCTGGCCAGCATGTTGCTCATTCCCGCTTCAAACCTCCTTTTGCTCAAGAAGGCTGAGAGGTCATGAGGGCCTACGGCTAAAGTCCGGAAGACAAACCCCTTCATGGCTTACCTTTCCCGAATTCCCCTATCCACCTCACCCGGGGCACGAGTTCCCGCACGGCGGTGTAAAATCGCCCGTCACCCGTGAAAAGCACCGCGTCCAGCTCCTCGGCCAGGGCCAGATATGCTGCATCGTAGGCACTTATCCTGTAGCGGAATGCGCAACGGTATACGTCTGCGGGCTCCGGATCAGCCACACGCACGCCCAGCGCCAGAAGGTGACGCAGTGCCTCTTCACTCACATCCATGAGGATACGCCCTCGGCGTACCGCAACCAGAAGCCCGTTTGCAACCTCGTACACCCACAGGGAGGGTGCAAACATCTCGAAGGAGCGCTCGAACACTGCCGAGTCCCGCAGGGCAACAGCTTCTTCCACGTGTTCTTCATCATCGAACACCCACTTGAGACTCACGCTAGCATCCACGACTATGCGCACCTTACCTGTGCCGCCCTTCCTCAATGAGAAGACGTATGGGCACTCCAATAGGCCCGATGCGCTCGCGTATGGCGTCCAGAGCTCGGGCTGCCTCCTGCGGGTTCTCTGCGGTAGGAAGCAAACCGTCCTCCGCCAGCTGGCGTCTTAGCGCCATAAGGGCGTAGGCGCTCACAGATACACCCCTGCGTGCGGCTGCGATCTTCACTTTTTCCCGCAGCACCGGGTCATCCAAGTAAATGTTTAGCCTCGCCGTTTTCACGTTTGTTCCCCTCCCCACTAACAACCCCATTGTAGCACTTTAGTACTTTAGTGTCAATCTACGTCTTAAGCTCCTGCATCGTAAGCCCTGCATTCTTTTGCACCAACATGCCTTCAGAAAACAGGAGCGCCTGAAAACTTTCGCGAACCGAAAGCCCGTGATTCAAGGGATTTGGCGCGGGCAATTTTGCGTTCTGCCTGCGGGTGTAGATTCGCGAAAGAAGTATTTCGCGAACCAACGGACCGGTATCACAGGCAAAAAATAATGCCCCGAAACGGATCCCGGGGGCATTGCCGGGTGTGCCCGGCACGTGCATTAACAAAGTATGGCATTCTATAGAGGGGCTGCCAAGCTGAGATGATAAAGGGTTGGCCCTTCGAACCCCGCAGCCGTCGTCGTCCAGCCAAGCAGGTCCCGGGACCAAAAGCCCGGGGGAGTTGTCCTCCCCCGGGCATAAGAGCCGCTCCAGGGTGTCAGGGGGAAGTAATGATGGTGCCGCCACCCCCCACGGCCACGAAGAGGCCGTTGCCGTAGGTGACGCCCTTGAGCCAGGCGCTCGTGCCCGATTTCTGCGCTGTCCAGTTGACCCCGTCGCTGGAGGTGAGAATGGTGCCTTCCTTCCCCACAGCCACGAAGGTGCCGTTCCCGCAGGTGACGCCCTTGAGGTGTTCGCCCGTGCCTGAGTTCTGCGCTGTCCAGTACGTGCCCGAGTCCCGCGCCGTCCAGGTAGTACCAGCTCCGCCGCCACCTAATCCGTCACCCCCGCTACCTCCGCCACCACCACAGCCAGCCAAGACTCTCGTGGCCAAAGTTTTCCCCGGCCACCGGCACAAGAAAACCGAGCACTTCCACCAACTGCAGCTCCACTACCTCTTCACTCCGGAATTCTGCCTGCCCTACGCAGCCCACGAAAAGGGGTTGGTGGAGAACGCCGTTCGCTTGATAAGGAACAACTTCTTCGTACCCGTGCCCAAAGTGCAAAGCCTGGAGGAAATAAACGAGAAATTGGAGCAGTGGTGCAGGAAATACATGGAACAATATCTCCCTGAGAAAGAAGCTACTGTTTAGGAGAGCTTTTCGCGCAGGAGAAGCTGTCTTTTATTCAGCTGCCGCAGGTGTCCTTCGAGCCAGCAATTTCTAGCGAGCTGGCAATGAGAGAAGTTGCTTAACCTGGCGGCTCAATTGGCCAGGTGTTAACGCGCGCAAAAAATTTGTTCAGTGAGCAGCCCCAGGGTAACTTTACACAACACGCTCCCAGGTATAGAGTATTATTATCAATCACCACCTTCTTTGAAAAAAGGCTGAATTAAAGAGATTTGCGTAGATTTTGCAACCTTATTGAGAGAGGTACCGGAAGTGACCAATGATTTCCCACCGCCCCAGGCAGTCCTCTTCGCGGGCGAGGAACCTCCCCCTGCTCACGCACGGCCAGCACCCGCCCGCCAACCGGTCAGCAGCGCAACCGCGCGCAGCACAAGCCACAGCAGACCCGCCGCGGCCGCACACGACGCCAGAAAGCGCCACCACACCACCGCGAAGGAGCACTCCCACGGGGAGAGCAAGCGGGTAGTCCACACTTCACCCGGCGGGCTATAGCGGCTCTGGTCCTGCACCACGAACCAGAAGGGCCATCCCAGCCGCACTGTGCGCAGTTCCTCAGTCCCCGTCCCCACCGTCACCGGCAGGAAGAGCGTCGCCAGCACGATTCCGACTGCGGCCAGTAGCAAACCTATCCCCAACACCACCTTCTTCTTCACCGGGTCAGTACCCTCCAAAAAAACACGGTTGCCCCGGCAGCCTTCAACTGCGGCCCGCATCCCCGTACGCGCCAGACAGCACCACTAACCCACAGTGTCGCAAAGCCGGACACGCAGCGCCTCATAGAACCTCTGCGGCTCCGCCGGGGAAAGAAAGTACGGTTCCCGCTCCGTTTCCAGCACCACCATCTCGCTTTTCCAGGACGTAGCGTAGACCCTGATCCACCCCAGACGCTCCACCTTGAACCGGCCGAAATAACCGAAAAGCCCCCACGGCGGATATGAACCAAACCGTACGATGGCGAAAGGCGGTCCGGCAAAACGCTGCGTCGCAACGTTCTTCACTTGCGCGTAAGGCACGAACACCGGGCGAAACAGACGCCTGGTGATCCTTATTCCCTGCGCGTCCAAGATGTAAGCCGCGGGAGCAAAGGCAAAGAAAACGGCTACAAGCAAGGCCGCTATCAACGCTACGATACCCAGGTCAGTCAAGGACTCCGGCAGTTCCGCCGGCTCGGACACGCCGACTGCTACGTCCACCAGGGAAAGAACACCAAGGGGAATAATTAATAGCAAGAGGGTAATTCTGGTCTCCAGGTCGGCAGGCGCCAGGGCGAATTTTTCCTCCGTCGCCGGGTGCAGCTTTTCTGATCCGGCCACAAGCATCTCTCCTGCCTTCACTATGCTCAAGTGCTGCAGGGACAAAAGCGCGGCAAACCCAACAGGGCGGCCGCGCCGGCTATGGTGGTGCCGTAAAACACCGCCGGGCACGGGGCATCAAGCCACTCGGTGATCGTGCCGTTAGTCAGAGTGCTCCCGGTAACCAGCAAAACATCTGCCCAGCGCCGGATCGCCTCTGTGTCCCCGCGACCGTCCTCGATTACCACCCCGGCCCGTTCTTGGCCAATATTTTCCGGATCGAGATCCAATACGCGCACCGGAAAATGGCCAGCACAGGCCTCCACCAGAGCCGGTTGCAACCCGATGAAACCTACCCGCGGCGTGCCGAAGCGCGCCCTCAAATAGTTGACCAGTTCCTCGGCACAACGACGCGGCCCCTCATCGCGGCAGTGAACAGTTCCTGTAATCTTCCCTAGGTGCCGCAACAGGGCGTTAAGCGTAGCCACGAATACGGCACGCGTGTAATTATCGCTAAGCGAGAGTCCAAAGACCTCTCCGAGGGTACCAGTAAAATGCCCCGGCTGGTCGGTAAAAGCTTGGCCACGCGCACCACGAAACTGCGCCTCCACCAGGCGTTCTTTCCCTCTCTGGAGAGGAAAGTCTGATCTCCCCGGGTCACCGATAGCCTCCTGGGGCGTGAGCACCCGGGCGCGCACCTCAACCGGCAAGGCAAGCAACCCGGCCCGGTCAGCTAGTTCCGCTGCCCGCTGGCGTAACACGCCGTAAATATCCAACCTTTTGCACCTCCCAAAACCCCTCTAAACCTCTCTGTGCGAAACTCTAGCCTAACCACATTTTAGTGAGAGTATAAAATTGTGGGCACATGTCCATTACAATGGTAATACTTTGCGTTGAACAGCGTTAACACTTTTGACTTTCCTCGCGTTTATCCCCGTACAGCTTCCCCTTTTCTCCTGCCAGCAATCTCACAAAAATCTCTACCAGATGCGGGTCAAACTGGCTCCCCGCACATCTCTTCAGCTCCTCCAGGGCCTCTTCGTGCGTCATGGCACCACGGTAGGGGCGCTCCGACGTCATCGCATCGTAAGCATCAACTATGGCCATGATGCGACTCAGGAGGTGAATCTGCTCCTCTTTCAATCCCAGAGGATAGCCCCGCCCGTCCCACCACTCGTGGTGCTGGAGGATATAGGGTGCAATTTGTGCCAGCTCGCCGGAAGAAAGGGCGATGCGGTAGCCCACCTCGGAATGGCGCTGAATCTGTTTTCTTTCCTCTCCCGTCAGAGGTCCGGGCTTAAAGAGAATGTGATCCGGCACTCCCAGCTTGCCAATGTCGTGCATCTCCACCAGGAGCCGCAAGCTATCCAGTTCTTCGCGCGAGAGCCCCACCGCCTCCCCCAGCATGCAGGCGATCTCCTTCATGCGCTCCGTGTTGTGGAAGTCCTTTTCCGCCAGGGCCTCTTTTAGGGCACGGACCACCGCCGCCCGCGGGTCCTTCCCGCTGGCAAGCTTGTTCATATACATCGCGTCGTCCGCTTCCTTGTAGACTTCCCACAGCGGGCGCGAAGCGTCTCTTGCCGTCGCCACTCCCACGGAGAGGCTCAAAGGAAGGTCCGGGTGCTGCGCGTTGTCCCTCTCAACGGCTTCATTTATGCGCTTTGCTACTTCTTCCGCCGTCTTCCGGTCCGTCTGGGGCAAGATTACGGCAAACTCGTCCCCGCCAACCCGGGCTACCACGTCGGACCCCCGGACGCAGCCCGTAATTACTTTGGCCGCGCGGCGCAACAACTCGTCACCACGCTCGTGCCCCAGCATGTCGTTGATCACTTTCAGGCCGTCGAGGTCGCAGAGAACGAGGCTGACGGGGAAAGAACGGCTCTTTTCCAGCCGCCGCAGTTCTTCCTCGAAAAAGGCGCGGTTGTACAGCCCGGTGAGGGCGTCGCGGGTGCTGCAAAACCTTAGCTCCTCTTCCATCTTCCTGCGTTCGCTGATGTCCCGGATGCACTGGACTGCCCCGATGAGGTTGCCCTTGCCATCGTAAATCGGTGCCGCAAGGGTCCAGAAGTGAAGCCCCCTGCCGCCGCGGGCAAAGGGAGCAAAACCTTCGCCGACAAGAATTTCTCCTTTCCTCTCAATCTTCTCGTATTCGCGCTCCCATTCTTTGCCGTTGCCAAGCAAGATATTAACGAGGATGGGCCTTTCTTTCCCGTAAAATGGGACGGCGTAAGCGTATTTACCCCTGCCCAGTATTTCTTCCTTTCTTATACCTGTCATTTCTTCCATGGCCCGGTTCCACACGAGTACTTTACCCTCGCGATCAATGGCAAGGGTGGCATCCGGAAGGAAATCGATGATCCTTTCAAGAAGGTCCAGTTTTTCCACTAGCTTTTCCGGCAGGAATCCGTTGCTGGAACTGAGCAGGAACTCTAGAAACTTCTTCGCCGCTTCGATTTTCTCCTTTGGTAAACCGTCCACCAGCCGGTAAAGTTCGTCCTTTCGTGAGTCCGAGTTCACGTAATCCACCGCCCCTTTTGAGCGCTTTTCTTCGGGTGGTTTTTCTTTTTCGCAAAACAAAATTCCGCCCCGTAATAGGGAATAGACAGGCGGCTATTTCCCCCGCTGCGCTTCCCACTGTCATCGGGCCGAACTTCGTCCGGGAATATTTTACAATTGACCTGTCAACCTTACGGCTGGCCGCCGGAAGTTTTTCCCCGTCGGGGAGGTCGGTAGCCAGCAACTTCTTCTCGACTTTTTCCTCTCGTGTGAGCAACTTGCCGAACTTCGCCGAACAGCCGCGACAGGGCCAGAGTTTTTCATTGTATCGTTGCGTAAGCTCAAGTCCCACCACCCACGTCTGTTTGTTCTCCTGTTTTTGCAAGGTATGAGATTTCGGCACCGGCAAAAAAAAGTTAAAAATGTAGAGTAACCAACAAGAAGGAAATCGTCTTAAGTAAAGAGAATTTTCTATAATTACTGAAAAGGCGAAAGGTTGAGGTAAGTGAAAATGAGAGCAGAACATATTTTCTGGGGGGGGGGGGGGTACTACCCTTATTCTCCCAACCCGACCAAGGATACCATACCATCATGGCAGCCTGACTCTAGAGCTCGTTCTATTTAAAATACGAAGATTTGTCTGAACATTCCTGCCAATGTCATATAATGGCAGGAATGTTTATTTATGGGGATACTTAAAGAATCGGCCCAGGAGATGTTCTCCATTCTAATCGTTTCCTCTGCCAGGCTCTACAGCTTCAGGGACAAGGAATTCCGCAAAAGAGTGAGTGAGGCCATTCGTGATGCGGTCAAAGGTAAGTAAGCCCGCCAACGTGATGAACGTACCCTGCCGGCTATGTTCTGGTAAAGCGGAGGAGAGGTTCGTTTCCTCCACACGCAGTTTCCAGACGGCCAAGCGCACGACTTACCAGGCCCTTCGGCGGGGGTAAAGATCCGGAAGAAATAGTTTAAAGACCTCTACAGCAAATTCTTCCCCAATGCCTGCTAATGCCAGTGGGCGGTGTAGAGCGCGAAGGCTACCATCCGAATCGAAAGCCAGAGGGAACAGGTCAAAATGCACATCTCCGACCTTGGAGCCAAGATAGAGAAGTCCGAAGAAAAGCTGGAGTGCACCTGTTATAAGCTCCACCGCCAGGGCATCCCGGCCCGGCTGAGCAAGCTCCGCGCCAGGTTAGCCTACTGAAAAGGGTTCCTGGGGCGGGACGATTCCCGCCCGCCGTCTTCGACGGCAGAAGAGATTTACTCCTCCTGGAGGAAAGGAAGCTCCCTAGGGAAGAACAGCCGGAGGTAAGGGCAAACGCCTTCTAATACCTGTAGAAGAAACTTTGACCCGGCAACGTCAAAATCCCAGAACAGTGGCAGGGTTGCCCTTTGAAGCTGTCCTTACCGGTCAACAGCAGCCAGGCAACGTGACCTTCAGATGTGGCCCTTAATCTGAGTGCAGGTGGAGGATACCTGCATTGTGGAGCAAGGTTACATCATCAGCAATCGGTGGCGCCACGGTCTGCTTACCGATTACCTGCAGTTGCGCGGTGAAGGGGGGCAGGTGATGGCATCATGGTCATTTTCAGGGATACCACCGAATGCAAAGTAGCCGAAAGGAAGCAACGGGGTCTGGCCGTGCGCGACAGCCTGACGATGCTCTACAACCACTCTTACCTCAAACAGGCTCTGGAACGCGAAGTAGCCCGAGCAGGTAAACAGGGTAGCAAGGTGGCTTACCTGACAATGGACGTGGACAACTTCAAAAGTTACAACGACCAATTCGGACACCCGGCGGGAAACGAACTGCTCAGGCAACTGGCTCGCCTGCTGGAAAAGAATGTGCGCAGGACGGACATCGTGGGACGCTGCGGCTGGGACGAGTTTGCCGTTATCCTGCCCGGCGCGGACCAGACGGTGGCAGTGGAAATTGGAGAGCGCCTGCGCCAGGCCATCATGGAGTACCCCTTCCCCTACCGGGAGCTTATGCCCGGCGGCAGGATCACCGTCTCGGTTGGGGTATCCTGCTTTCCCGATAGTGCTTCCAACGCTTCCGAACTTATCAGTCAGGCCAACGAAGCAATGTACAATGCCAAGTGCAATGCTAAAAACAGGGTGGCAGCTTGGTTTTTGGCTTTCAAAGAACTGGAGCCGGACTGGCCGGGTGAGCGGGACGTACTGTACAGTATTGGCGAACTCCTGGCCATGGTCAACAAAAAGGACCGCTACACTTATGGCCATTCCGAAAAGGTAGCCTACTATGCCACCGCCCTGGCGCGGGCAGCGGGGCTGACTCAGGAGGAAGTGAAAAAAATCAAAGTGGCTGCTTTTCTGCACGATTTGGGGAAAGTGGATATTCCGGAAGAAATCCTGAACAAGCCCGGGCCGTTGAGCGATGCAGAAAGGGAGTTGTGCCAACGCCATCCGGTTATCGGTGCCGAAATTGTGCAGCAGATCAAATCCTTAAGAGAAGTAGTACCTCTGATCCGGCACCACCACGAGCGCTACGACGGAAAAGGTTATCCCGACGGTCTGGCTGGTGAGGCCATCCCTCTAGGCGCCCGCATCATTGCCATCGCCGATAGCTTCGATGCTATGACTACTAACCGTCCCTACCGGCGGGCCAAAACACACCGAGAGGCCATACAAGAACTCAGAAAGGAAGCGGGCCGACAGTTTGACCCTCATTTGGCCGAACTTTTTGTAACCAAGTGCGTCGGCAGCGGATCTGGCAATGCAGGGAAGGTGGAAACACGCTTGCCAGCTCCCCCGGAATGTGATTTTGAGGAGCATCCAGTTACAAAGCGGTAGCTTTTGTAGCCAAACATTTTCGGAAAGGAGATGTGTACACCAGATGAACTTTGCAGGCCTGCGGAGCATCCAGAGCAAGGTAATCCTCCTGGTTTCCGGCCTCCTCGTTGCCGCTGCTCTCATTGTCGGCTTCTTAAGTGTATGGCCCAACTTTGACACCAAAGGCCCTTTAAGAGCCCTATTAAAAGCCCGGAACCCAGAAAAATCAAGGGGCTAAGCTCTAAAAATTTAATTTTTGTT
>NZ_AUBR01000076.1 GCF_000429345.1 Desulfovirgula thermocuniculi DSM 16036
CCACGCCCGGCGCCAAGGGCGAGTTCAACCCGCGCACAGGGGAAATAAGGTTGGACCCCACGCTGGATGAGGGCCTTCGGACCAAGGTGCTTCTGCACGAAGTGGCCCACGGACTGGCCTACAGGCTGGGGTTAGATGGAACGCAGTTCTATCTGACCCTGGGCCGGAAGGTGGCCTACCAGCGCGGGGAGGCCATCGCGGAAGGGGCCGCCTACATCGCCGCGGCCCACTTCGGGATGGACACCAGCGACTACACCTTCGAGTACGTAGCCGACTGGGTGCGGGACGCGGAAAAGCTCCTGGAGTGGGGGGAGGCGGTGCAGAAGGTGGCCCGGGCGCTGATAGAGTTGGTGGAGAACGCGGGGGAGAAGGCCGCGTAGGCTTTTCTCTCCCGCTTCTTTTCCGGGCCACTCTCCCCAGGCCCGCCTTTTCCCTGAAAAAACTTCCCGGAAAGGAGGGAGGCGGGCCAGGGGGAGAGGCCCGCCGCGAGAAGATGAAAGGCATATCCAAGAGGGTGCTTGAGCACGCTTTGAATTTGCCACCCCGTCGGGGGCGCAAACCGGGAGAGGATCTAGTGCACGCCTTGGAGGCCGTGCCTCCGGAGCAACGTCAGGAGGCCGTGAAGGCCCTGGAAAAAGCTTGGCAGGCCCTCTGGCAGGGCACGGCGGAGGGGGGTGCGCGGCGTGAGGATTGAGACCGTATGCATCAGGGGCCAGGACGCCCGCAGGTTCTTCCGCTGGGGGGCCTGCGGGTACTGCAGGAAGCCCGCTCGCCAGTGGGCGGGGAACCGGGAGCGCATCGAAGCCCACGCCGCCTACGACCGGGAGGGAAATATGCTGGGTTTTCTCTGCCCGGACTGCGCGGCAGGGTTAAAAGAAGCCCTGGAAAAACTGGGCGTAGCGGAAGGGAGTGGGCGCAATGGCGAAACTCAAAATGTATGAAACCGCCACCCACCGCTACGTGCCCGCCGGAAAGGACGTGTGGGGCCAGCAGGTGTGGGCAGCTTATTTAAAGCTGCCCGGCGGTGAAGTCCTTGCGGGCTACCGCTACAGGCGCACCGCGAAGGACTTCGCCCGCCTGCGGAAGCTGTACGGCCCGCGCACCCCGCTGGCCCGGTGGGAGGAGTGCCCGCCGGAGTTGGTGGCCACGGGGTAGACGGAGCTGGGAGAGAGGATCGATGGAGCGGCCGGAAGCAGGCGCTTTTGCCAGGCTTTCACATTTTTAGAGTTCAAAGGAGGGTTAAAAACGTGAGAAAGCAAGGCTTCTGCGAGGGGTGCAATTATTATCGAGAGGATCCGGATCGCGGATGGGGGCCGCCCAACTGCCTCATCCGCGCCTGCATCGCTGGGGAGAACCCTGGCTACGGCGTAGTGGATCCCTGCCCGTACTGGGAGAGGAGATCCAGAAAAGATCCGCCCTGCTACCGGGAGAAGGAGAGCGGAGAATGGTGGTGCGTGTTCGACCACTCCGCCTGCGCATGGAACGATGGCGGCGGAACGTGCCTCCACGAACACCCCACCAGCCCCGCGCCGTTAAAGACCGCTTGAGAGAGGTCCGGAAAGGGGCGGTAGGAGCCTCTTAGGCCCTTACGGGCATAGGAGGAGGTGACAATATAGAGAGGCGGTTCTGCGCCGTGTGCGGGAGGCCCGGCCTCCTGCACCTACTTAACGAAGAGGGACTCTGCAGCTACTGTCAGAAAAGGAAGTGGCTGGCGGAGGTGGATCCGCGAGAGTTAGTCGGCCGCCGCGTGCGGCGCAACGCCGCCTGGGGGCCGACCAGGGAGGCATACGAAATCATTGACGCCCGTCGGAATCGCCGCCGACCGACTGAAATCATGGTCCGGCTAGCGGGATACAAGGGATGGTTCTATTTGAGCAAGTTGTACCTGCTCGACTAGGGGTTGCCCGAGTGGGGTGTTAGATACCCCACTCGGGCCGCCTTTTTTTTGTGTGAGTCACACATCGAACGGGGGATCGGTGATGTCGGCCAAAGTCATTGCCTGCGACGTCGGCTACGGCTTCGTAAAAGCGGTTTCCGATACCGGAAGCCGTGTCGTCTTCCCCAGCTTGGTGGCCCCGGACAGGGGCGACTCGCTGGGGGTGGGGGACCTCTTCGGCCGCCCGCCCGGCCACACCGTCTCCCTGCGCCCGCCGGGGGGAGGGGCGGAGTCCTACCTCGTGGGCGAGGCCGCCCGGGCCAGCTTCCTCGCCTCGGGCTTCCTCGGTGCGGAGAAGCCCGCGGAGATGCACGACGTCCTGCTGCTGGCCGCGTGCTACCTCGCCGGGGCGGGAAGCGAGGGCCACCTGCCTGGCCAGGTGCCCAGGCTGGCGGTGGGCCTCCCCCTGGCGCTCTACCGCCCCCAGAGGGACGCCCTCCGCGAGAGGCTGTCCCGGCTGGCGGCGTGGGCGTCGGTGGACGGCGGCCCCGAGAGGTACTTCTCCTTCCGCGAGGTGCGGGTGTACCCGCAGGGCGTGGGCGTGGTGTTCGCCCAGGACGGCCTGCCGGGGCACGGGTTCGCCGGAATAATCGACGTCGGCCACCTCACCGTCGACTACCTGCTGGTCGACCTGGAGGCGGGGCGGCCCGTCCCCGAGGCCTCCGGCAGCCTCGAGGTGGGGTGCCACCTGCTCGCCAAGGAGGTGGCCCGCGCGTTCCGGGAGGCGGCGGGCGAGCCACTGCCGCACCGCCTGGAAGGGTACGTGCTCCGCGCGGCGGCCGAGGGCCGCCCGGTGGGGTACCGCGGCCGCGAGCTCGACCTCTCGCGAGCGTACAGGGAGGCCGCCGCGGAGGTCGCTACCGCCGTGTCCAAGCAGGTGCTCTCGGCCTGGGCGGACTGGGCCAAGTTCATCACGCTGACCCTGCTGGCCGGGGGAGGCGCCCTGGCGCTCGGCGCCGAACTGGCCCGCTCCCTCCCCAGCGCCCGGGTGGTGGACGACCCGACGTTCGCCAACGCCCTGGGGTTCCTGCGGATGGCGTCGCGATGAGGCGCGGCGCTGAAAGGGTAGGTGGGTTTCCGTGCCCCTCTACAGGGTGGCCTTCAGGGTGCCGCCGGACGTGGCGGTGGTGCTGGACGCTCAAGGCGACCTGCCCTCCTTCGTGTCGCGGGCCGTTACCTGGTACGCCCGCTTCGGTGCGCCGTGCCTGGAGAAACTGGACGCGCTGCTGGCGAGGCTGGAAGCGCTGGAGGGGGTACTGTCACGTCCCAGGGCGGATCCCAGCGCAGGTTCCGGGGACATTGGCGGGCCGGGGTTTGACCCGGAGGACTTCCTGGCCGCGCTGGGGTAGGCGTCTGGCGAACGCGGCAGGCGGCACGGGATTCCTTTCCGACCTGCTGGTATCGGAGAAGGCGATGGCTTGTTTTGCTATCAACCAAAAGAGTCGGCGGAAGGGGGAAAACACCGTGGAGTTGGCAATCGAGAGGAAAAATCTCATGGAGATCGCCGAAGCCGCCCAGAGGGTGGCGGCGAAAAACTCGCCCCAACCCGCGTTCTCGCACCTGCTACTGGAGGCCCGCGGCGGCACGTTACTGGCCACCGCATCCGACGGCGAGGTCTGGCTGAGGGTGGCGGCCCCCGCTGAAGTGGCCGGGGAGGGGGCGGCCGCCCCGCCCGCCCACCTGCTTGCGGGTTTGGTGCGCAGGCTGCCGGACGGCCCCGTGGGGTTGCGCTCGGGGCCGGACGGCGCGACGCTCCGCGTCGCCTACGGGTCCTCCGGGGCGGCGTTACGCGGCCTCGACCCGGAGGTATACCCGCCGTTTCCAGAACGCACCGGTGGCGAAACCCGCTTCTCCGTGGACGGTGGCACCCTCGGAAAGGCGTTGCGGCGGGTGCTCTTCGCCGCGTCCACGGATCCGGCCAGGCCCGCGTTCAACGGGGTGCTGTTCCGCCCTGTGGGCGACGGACTGCGGCTGGTGGCCACGGACACCTTCCGGCTGGCCGAGTGCCGCCTGGCCACTAATGGGGGCGGCCCCGCGGAGGGGGCGGACGCCGTAGTGCCGCTCAGGGCCCTCAGGGAGGTCCAGAGGCTCGCCAGCGGGGGCGTGGAGGGCGCGGTCGAGGCCGCCATCGGCGACGGCTACATCCACTTCCTCCTGCCGGGCGGCGCGGAACTATACGCGCGCCTGATCGCCGCCCGGTTCCCCAACTACGAAGAGGTGATCCCCTCGGGCTCCACCACCGCGGCCCGGCTCGGCGCCGGGGAACTGCTGGCCGCGGCGGAGAGGGCCGGGATGCTGGTTGAAAACGACCCGCTGTCGCCGCCGCTGGTGGCCCTCTCGTTTGGGGAGGGGAGGTGCACCGTCGCCGCCCGCACCCAGACCGGGGAACTGAGGGAAGAGTTGCGGGCTACCGTGGAGGGCGAACCCGTGGAAGTGTGGTTCAACTGGCGGTGGCTGGCCGAGGGCCTGCGCGCGGTCGGGGATGGTGGCATCTTCCTCGGCCTCAACGGGCCGCTCGGAGCCGCGGTCTTCCGGCCGGAGGGCAGGGAAGAAGGCCAGGCCTATACCTATGTGTTGTTGCCGACGAAGCCGCCGGGAGAATAGGCGAGAGTCTTGTTCTGAAAGCGGGGAGACCGCCCATGAGGAAGGATTGTGACTGCGCCTGCTGTGTCTACTTCGACCCCGAGAGCGCGTCCTGCCTGGTCGCCGAGGCCGCCCCGGGGGTCGCACATGGCGCCAGGAGCGGCCCCTGCAGGTACTTCTCCGACGCGGGGGGCGAAGGCGCGCCGTGCCTCCGCGTGCGGGAGTGTGACAGGTGGTGGTGCGTGTCCGAGCGCGCGGACTGCCCCTGGAACGACGAGGAGTGCGGTTGCGTGCACCCCCACCCGGATAGTCCCGTGCCGCTACTGGAGCCGGAGGAGGGCGATCGCTGGGATCGTCGGTAGAGGTAAAACCTGGTGGAAAGGAGAGTGTTGTTGTGTGGAGCGAGGTTCCCATCGAGCTTTTGAAACCGCACTCGAAGAACGGGGAGTACTTTTCCCGGCCGTCGCCGGAAAAGTATTATGAGGAAATAAAGCGGAGCATAGCGACGGAAGGCATCCGCGACTCGCTGAAGGTGACTCCCGATTACACGGCGATCGCCGGCCACCTGCGGTTGGAGATCGCGAAGGAGCTCGGCTTCGAAAAGGTGCCCGTGCAGATCGTGGACGGCGACCCCGAGTACCTGGAGTACCTGCTCATAGCCGACAACGAGGAGAGGCGCTATTGCGACGATCCCATCAAGAAAGCAAAGCGGGCGGAATTTTTGAAGCGGTATTGGGGGGTGCGACAGGGTGACGATAGGCGATCAAAGGAGAAAAATTCTCCTTTGAAAACGCTGGATGATGTTGCCAGAGAAGTTGGAGAAGATGTAATTAATTTCAAGAAACTTCTCAAACTCAACGACCTAATTCCTAAACTTCAGCATTTGGTTTCCCAGGGAAAGTTGGGTACCACGGCAACTTACCAAAAAATCCGCCGCTTTCATCCCCAGGCTTAAAAGCCGGGGCCTTCAGCGGCGGATTTTTTTTGGTAAAGGGAGGGTGGCGCTCTGCAATCACCAGCTCGAGAAGCTGAAAGCGGTTGCTGGGCGCAATAGCAAGGTGCTCTCCGGTATCATCGAGAGCTTCCACATGATCTTTAAGGCACTCGAGGAAGCGCGGGCGGAAAAGGAAGCACAGGCCTTGAGGCTCTTCCTGAAACGCCTCCTTACGGCTCTGGCCAACACGCTCTGAGGCCCGGTAGCGCTACTGGGGTTTCTTCTTTTTTTTCTCGGGAGGTGCCCGCTATGCTCTTCCGCAACATCACCTCGGTGGTGGCGGTGTACGCGGTGTTCCTCGGCGTGGCCCGCTATGTCCTGCCCTGGCCGAAGCTGTGCTCGTTCGCCTTCCTCGCCCTGCCGGGGATACTGTGGTTCCTGTGCGACGCCGCGGACGCCGCTGGCCCGGTGCCAGACAAAAAGCGTGTCGCGGCCGTCGTAGCGGGCTTTGCGGCAGCGTTGGCCGCCACGGCGTGGTTCGCCGTTGCGGCGGCCCTGAAAGGGGGTGGGTAGGCGTGATGGCCACGACGCACGCCCTCGGCGGGGCGGCCGCCGCGCTCCTGGCGGCGGGGGCGCTACCCGCGGGCGCCGCGCCGGCGTGGCTCGCCGCCGGGGCCGGCGCGCTGGGCGGCCTCCTGCCCGACGTCGACCACCCCGGCAGTTTCCTGGGGAAGAGGGTGCCGCTGGTGTCCGACGCCGTGCACGCCCTCTTCGGCCACCGGGGGGCGACGCACGGCCTCCTGGCCGCGGCGGCCTTCTCCTTGGCCTCGTGGTGGGCCGCCGCGCGCCTGCTCGCCGCGTTGCCCCCGGGGGTTGCGGGCGGTGCCGCCCCGTGGGGGTTGGCCCTCTGCTTCCTCGCGGGGTACCTGAGCCACCTGTTGCTGGACATGCTCAACCCGCAGCCCGTGCCGCTGCTGTGGCCCCGGCCGCGGAGGTTCCGGTTGCCCGTGCCCCCGGTGGTGGTCACGGGCGACGCCCTCGAGGCGTGGCTGGTGAGGCCGCTCCTCCTTCTGGCGGTCCTGTGGATGGGTTGGAGTCACGCGGTAGACGTGGCCAGCGCGATCCCCTCGCCCGGGGACGGTAGAGGCCTTTCCGGTGCCGTCGGGGAGGGTGCGGGGCACTTCGCCACCGACCTCCGCAGGGCGCTGGCAGGACTGTTGCGGGCCGTCGCGAGAGCAATCGAGGGGAGTTGAGAGCACGATGCGCTTTCTGAACGAACTGCTAGCTTCCTTTGGCCTCAAGGACAAGGGTGACCCCAGGGAGTACTTCAAAGTCATGCCCGCCAACGACTACGAGTACGACTGGAAGGCCGCGCGGGAGTTCCCGTGCCGCCTGCTGGGGCCGAAGAGACGCGCGGGCACGCCGCGGCTCTCCCCGGCGCTGTCGTACCGCTTCCTGGCCCACGTCTCGGGCGGCAAGGTGACGCTCTACTTCGGCTGTCCGCCCGGGGAAGCCGGGGCGGTGAGGAGCGCCTTTGCGGGGGTGTACCCCAAAGTGTCCCTGTCGCCCGCGGCCAGCCCCGTGACTTCGTGGGAGGGCGGGGCGGCGGCCGAACTCTACGCCAGGGGCGGGCCGTGGCTACCGCTGGCACGGCTCGACGGCAAGCCGTCCTCGCTGGCGGCCGCCCTGTCGGCCCTGGGGGCGGGCAAGCACGCCGCGCACGAGGCGGTACTCGACGTGTGCTTCTGGGCGCGCCCGACCGATGAAGTCCTTGCGCGGGCCGAGCGCGAGGCGGCAAAGCTCTCCGGCATGCTCCCGGGGGGCGGCTCCCTCGCGGAGTTGGCGGCACAGGTGAAGGAAGCCCTGAGTTCGCCCGCCCTCGGCGGCAAGAACAGCGGGGGGCACTCTGCCAGCAAGAGTAGTGCTGTGCAAAAGTACAAGGAACTCAAGGTCCTCCGCCCCTCGCAATTGGCACTAGCGGAAGAGATCCGGGACAGGTTCCGCCCGCCCGAGCGCGCTTTCGAGGTCACGGTGAGGGTGGCCGCGCGGGGCGGCCCGCCGGGCGCCGCCGAGCAGGCCGTAAAAGACGCCATGGCAAACCTGAGGGGGCTGGGCGGCCACAACCGCCTCGAGATGTCGGGCCGCTTCGCCCCCGACCAGCGCGTGGCCGCCGGGCTGGCCGGGGAAAGGTTGCTGATGAACAGTTCCGAACTAGCGTGCCTGCTCGCCATACCCGGCCCGGACACGTCCGCGTGGCCCTACCTGGAGCGGGACGTGGCGCGCACCGTGGCGCCGCCGCCGTGGATGCTCGGTAAGGAAGAAACGGAAAGGAGTTGATGGGAAGTGGAGAAGAGGGTGACCGTGGAAGACCTCGCCCCTTACATGGGAGGCACTGTGAGGCCCGTCGTGCGCGGCCCGTGGAGCGTCCAGACGGAAGGGGCGGGAGAAGAGGTCCGCCGGCCTCCCGAACCCCAAGCGCGGGACGGAGGGAGGGAAGAAATAGGCGCTCCCGGAACCGGCACGCTGGGCGACGGCCTCGAGGAGGAGTTGGCCCGCGAGTTGGAAGAGATGCTCGAGGTCCTGCCGGAGGGATCCGCGGTTTCTCGCCTGACGCTCAACCACGGGGCGGGCACGTTCGACTTTCCCGACGGCAGGGCGGAAAACTCCATCGAGGGTTTCCTGGCGAAGGTGGAGCCGCGCCGCACGAGGTTCGAGGATGGCAGGGTGGCCTGCCTCAGCCGCGACGGGAAGGTGGGCAGGCTGGCCGACATGAAGACGGAAATTTCCTGCGAGGAGTGCCGCAGGTGCCCCCTCTCGGCCCGCGTGTACTTCGTGCCCTCCGACCTTTCCCGCGAACTCTGGTACTTCGATATGCCTTCGTCCCAACTGGGTAGCCTCGTCAGGTACGTCAACTCCGTTGCGTACGGGAAGGGGGGCGAGGGGAAAGCCGGGACGCACCCCTGCCGGGTGGTGACCCGCGTGCGGCTGGAGAAACGCGAGGGGCGCCGCGCCGCCAGGCTCGTCTTCGAGAAAGTGCGGGACGCTTCCGACGAAGAGGTGCGGGAGGCCCGCTCCGCGTTCAAGGAACTCTACCCGCTGGCCATCGAGGGCGGAACGGGGCCTGCAGGCGGTTCCCCCAGCAATAACGCGGGCGGCTTGGACAGCGTGGAGTTTTGAGCGAACAAGACGACCTCCGGGAAACCCGGATGATTCGGCCGGGTTTCTTCTTTTTTTTTGGAGGTGGTTTTCGTTGGTCACTGTGGTTCCCATCGATCTTCTCAAGCCGCACCCGAAGAATGCGGAGTTCTTTCCTGATCCGTTGCCTGACACCATCAGGCAGGAGATGCTGGAAGACATCCGGAAGAACGGCATCGCGACCCCGCTGATCCTGGCCCGCGATCACACCATCCTTGCCGGGCACCAGAGGTGGGAAATAGCGAGGGAACTGGGCTTTTCCCATGTCCCGGCAATTATCAGGGATATTGACCCCGACTCGCCCGAGGCCGTGGCCCTGCTCATCAAGGATAACCTGCTGAGGCGCCAGCTAAGCGACATGCAGGTGGCTAGGCTTATTCGGGTGTTGAAGGAGCAGTACGGGGTCAGGCGCGGCAACAACCAGTATTCCCAGTTTTTAGGTGGTGCTTCGGCAAAAGTTGCCGAAGCGACCGGATTGTCTGAAAGAACGATAAGACAGCTTGACAAGCTCAACGACCTCATCCCGGAACTCCAATCCCTGGTGGCTTCCGGTAAACTGGGCACCACGGCGGCCTACGAACTAGCCTTCCTTTCCCCGGAGACGCAGAAAAGGCTGTATGAGGTCCTGGGGGAGGAAGTTGCCGCACTCAAGCAGGCCGAGGCGAAGGAACTCCGGCGGAGGATCGAGGCGGAGGTCAGGGCGGAGGCCGAGAGGCAGGCCGCGGAACTGCGGCAGGCCCTGGCGAGGTTGGAGGAGGAAAAGCGCGGGGCCGAAGCCAGGGAGAGAGAGTTGGCTACGGAACTTGCCCGCCTGAAGGGGCAAGGTGACGGAGAGGATCTGGCCCGCGAACTGGAGGGGGTCCGCGCCGAAAAGGCCCGCCTGGAGGGAGAGGTGGAGGCGTTGAAGCGCCAGCTCCGGGAGTTTGCCTCCCGGCCCCCGCAGGCGGTGGAGAAGGTGGTGTACAGGCCCGATCCCGCCCTGGAGGCGGAACTAGAGGCGGTGAGGGAAGAGAGCGCCAGGCGCGGGCGCGAGAACGAACTCCTCCTGGAGCGGGTCAGGAGTATGGCGGCCGAGAAGGAAAAACTCGAACTCCGGGTCAGGGAACTGCTCTCCAGGCTGAGGGAGGCGGAGGCCAGGGAAGAGGCCGCCAGGCGGCAGGTTTCCCAAAAAGAGGAGCGAGAGACCGGAGGCGGGGCGGAGCGCGGAGAGTTCCTCCGGCTGGTCAGGAGGGCCAGGGAAGCGGCGGTGGAGCTGTCCGAGGCGGCGAACGCCCTGGTGGGCCGCTACGGGGACGCGTTGCGTGCGGTACCCGCGGCCGGCGGCGCGGACCTCCGCGGCACGGCAGAGGCCGTCGAAGGGGCAGCTTCGCTGAGCCTCCTGGAGGCGGCGCTGAGGCTGGCCGTGGCCCGTGCGGCGCAGGTCCTTGAAGTCATGGAAGGCAAAAAGCCGCTCCTGAAGGTCCTCAAAGGGGGAGGCGAGGAAGGTGGCAAGGAGAAGAGGTAGACTTTCGGGAGACGCCGAACTCCTGCTCGGCCTCGTGGCCAACCGCTATCCGGAAGGAGTCCCGGTATCCGAGGCGGCTTTAATCATCTACGGGAAGGACTCGCCGGAAGCCAGGGCGAGGACCTACCGCCTGGCCAGGAGCCTGCGCGACGTGGGCCACATGGTGTACGCCATCGGCCGCGCCTACCACCTGTGCAACGGGGATCCAGAGAAGTTGCTCCGCGTCGGCCAACTAAAAGAGGGGCCGGTGTTCGGCGGCGTTGACGGCTTTCTCAAGGTGTTGGACGGCATAGCCGAGGCGCTGGAGGCCGTGCCCGGCGCGGTGGAGGAGGCGCTGGTGGAAGAGCTGAAAGCCAGGGCGAGGACGAAGCTGGAGGCGGCACTAAGAAAACTGGCTAGCTGAGGAGAGGCAGGCGATCACCCGTGTCTGCCCCCATGTCTGGCAAGCAGCGCGTAAGGCTGGGGTTCTCCGACCACCCAGAGCGCCTGGGAGCGCCCATCTGGCTCCCCCTGGAGCAGTTCACCACGCATGCCTTCCTCTGCGGCAAGACGGGCAGCGGCAAGACGGTCACGCTGCTCAACTGGTGCCTGTCGCTGGCCGAGGCGCTGGAGCACTGCCCCGACACCGCCGCGGGGTTCACCTTCATCGACCCCCACGGGGACGCGGTGAGCGACCTCCTCGCCAGGTTGCCCGAGGGGGTGGCCGACCGCGTGCACGTGCTCCACTTCCGGGACACCGACCGGCCGCGGGGCTTCAACCTGCTCGAGGCGCCGCCGGGCATGGAGGAGCAGGCCGTGGGCGCGTTCGTGGACATGCTCCGCGACCTCTTCCCCGCCGGGGTCGGATACCGCATGGAGCACATCCTCAAGAACGCACTGCTCACCCTGGCGCGGGTGGGCGGGCAGACCGTCCTCTCCCTGGAGCCGCTGCTGTCCAGCGAGCAGGTGCGGGCGGCCACCCTGCCCAGGGTCGCGAACGACCCCGTGCTCAGGAGCTTCTGGGAGCACCAGTTCCCGGCGTTCGCCAAGCGGGCGGTGGAGACCCTCGCCCCGATATGGAACAAACTGGGGGCCTTTGCGGCTTACCCCCGCG
>NZ_AUBR01000077.1 GCF_000429345.1 Desulfovirgula thermocuniculi DSM 16036
AAAAGAGCACCTGCGGCTGGACAAGATGACACGGCGAGGTATTGACAACGCTTTCATAGATACAGTCCTTTGTATTACTACTTTTCTTGCCGGCACTCTTGCGGCACTAAAGCTGAGAAAGAGGTATTTTATGGCAGCATAGCCACTCTGCTCTTCCTCTCATGCAAGGCACATTATAGCAGCGTCTATAAGGGGGTGGTATGCTCTCTTTTCTGTTAATTATTACCATGATGCTTTTTTTAGACCTGGGGAATGGCCTTAAAAAGACAAAGGATCCCTGAAATAGCTATAATTGCCTTGTTCACCCATTGCCTGCTATGAGTTTTGCAGGTTGCTCCACAAAATGAAAAAAGCCCGGCGGAACGCCGAGCAAAAAATTGTTCGCGCGGGAAAAAGCATCATTGTCGCGATCCGCGCCATGCTATCGAGAGTGCCTGCCAAAACCGGAATGGCCTTCTTCTTTGGCTTTCGGAACCGGGATCCGCTCCTCCCGGCAACACCCGCCTCCATCAGGAAGGTCGTAGTCGTGGGTGTGATCGCAGTCGAAATCAAAGTCGTCAAGTACAGGAGATGGTGCGCCAACCGAGTTGTGCTGACACTTACAGAGTTTAACGTTCACAAAAACCACCCCCTATTCCCCGAATCTTCTCGCAAGGGATACTACAGGGATTCCCTATCAAATGCAGTATCCGATGGGCAACACACAACAGGATCTGCGCGTAGTGAAAGAGCCGCCGCCCGCAGCGCCCGCACCCAACCCCGCAGGGTCGCCAGCAGTCACTCCTCCCGGCGGCGCGCCGCGTCGGCCGCCCTCCCCTGCGCCTGCCTCACCAGGGCACAGCGCGCGGCGGCCCTCAGCTTCCGGGCGCGCCACTTCCTCACCCGCCGCTCAAGCCACTTCCTGTCCCTGACCACCACGCCAACCCACCCCCAGACCGGGCCTCAGCGGCCCGCCGCGCCGGGCCTCCCCTGGTACGCCTCTACCGCCCGGCGGACCTTCCTGGCCCACTCAGGGTCGTCCGTCCAAGCCCAACAGTTCCCGTATTTCCTCCAGGGATAGTTGTGGTCGGACAGCACCGCGCACTAATCCCCCTGCCACTTGGCGCACGTGGCACAGTTCCTCTTGCTGGTCCCCACGGACCCCGCGGCTTCCCTGCCCTTGCCAGCGGGCACGGCCCCCGTAACCGTACCGCCCCAGCAGGACCGCTTCCACTTCCTCCCACCGCACGTTGCGGAAGAGCTCCTGCACCGTCAGCAAGGATGACACCCCCAAAAACCGTCTGCTTTCCTTCCCGGCGCGTTAACGGTACCATCACGACTCTCTGACCGCGAGCAAGAAGTCCAAAGCAATCGATGCTACTCCGCACCAAAAGGCAAAACCCATGGAGCGCTCCCACTACTTCACTAGATCTCCCGGCCAGATGATGCCTTCCCTCCTGTCCCTGGCGTAATCTTCCGTATACGGCAGGGCTAGCTTTTCCCAACCCTCCGGCCAAGGATCATCTTCCCGGATGACCACTATGCCGTAGCCTTCACCGTCAGCCGCGAAAACACCATCAACCTCTCCCTTGCCTTGATCCAAGGCCTCCTTGACAGCTTCCAGCAGGACCTTTAACGCCTGCCGGTTGCCGACTATGAACACGTCGTCGTGCCAGGCAGACTGCCCGTAGACATGCAGGAGCGGAATGGAGTCGCCGTTCCCGCCCTTCCTACCCACTTGTGCACCTCCCTCCCGAAACATTCGACTGCACCACCATTCACTGGTCCTGGCGGGGGCTACTAAGCACACCGTAACCAGATATAGCGTGCCAAGACCCCCACGTGCACGGCGGTGAAAAGGGCATAACCTCCCAAAACAAAGCGGAACCAGAAAGGTATTTCATCGATTCCCAGATTCCCCAGCACTAGCGCCACCGTGCTCAAAGCCACAGTTGCCGACACCTGAAGCCACATAAAACTTAGACCAAAATCGATATCTGGATACCACACGGTTTTGAAAATTTGTCTTAAAAAACCAGTCATAACACCTTCCCTCCTGAACTCATCATACCACCACGCACCAGTCCGGCCGCAGGAACATCAGCCGCACCGAGTTGAACAGGTACCTGTACAGCACCCGCTGGGCCGCCAAGTAGACCTTTTCCGGTACGGCCTGCGCCCGCCGCCGGAAGGCGTCTATCGCCGCGTGCCAGTCCACCAGCCCGGTCGGCGTCAGCGGTAGCGCGCCCAACTGCTCGGCTACCAGGTACAGGCTCAGCGCTTCCCTCAGCCTGCGGGCGGCCATGTAGCACGCCCAAATAGCAGTCCCGAGGAAAAGGTAGAGTAAGCCGCCCGCCTCGAGGGCGACGTCCCGCGGCACTTCCCCGGTTGCGGAAAGTGCCGTCCACAACCCCGCCGCGACCGACAGGGCGACCAGATTCAGGAACGACTTCCTGTACAGAAGCACTCTTTCCACCACAAGTTGGCGCACAGCTTTTTCGTGAATCCCCAAACCGACACCCCCTATACAGATCTGCTTCTTTCTCGCAAGGCGTACCTTATCACCGCCGCGACGTCTTCGGAACAGTTGGAAAACCTGACCGCGCGCTTGAATGCGGGGAAACCCATCTCCTGCGCCAGCTTGCCAAACACCTCATCACAAAAACCGTGCGCGGCCACCTCGACGCCGCCGAAATCTAGTGTCACGCGGTCCGACCCGGCCAGGGCCTCCTTGACCCGCTCCCGCACCTCCCTGCCGAGGGCGCGGCTAACGAGGTACGGGCCGTACTGACCGAGGAACACCTGCACGGTCGCTTTAACCCTCCTCCCTTTCGGCTCCCCCGAAGTTTCCTTCTCCGGAGTCGCTGGCTTCCTTCCTCTCCCCGCGGAACAACGCCCTCGCCGCCGCAATCGTGTCCCTGGTCACGTCCACCAGGTACGCCGCCTGCACGAAGAGCGCGGCGGCCGCGGCTACCAGGAGCACGGTCAGGGCGAGCCAGTGCTGGGGAACCCTGCCGACCAGGGCCATGAGGTAGGCCCCGCCCAGCGCCGCCACAGAGGCGGCGTGGGCTGCGGAGGCCATGTGTTTGTCGCCGCGGAGCACCCGCGCGGCCCTCCCGGCTTCATACGCGGCCAAGGTAAACGCCAGGAGGACGAGAAAATCGAAAAAAGAACCAGTCGTTCCGGACACGGCACGCCACCTCTCTCCCCACTAACGTGCCCTTCTAAGCTACCTTCCCTTGCCACCAGGAACAAGATAACCGCCGTGCTTCAGGGTTGCCCTACTGGACCGCCTTTTCATTCCCCCCGGCGGCCGTCTCGACGCACCGGACTTCCGCTTCGTACTTTTCGTACTCCTCCACCGCCCGCGCCAGGGAGAGCGCCAGCCCCTTCGCGACCAGCGGCGGCACGTGCACCCAGCAGACGGTCAAGCAACCCGTCTCCGGGTTGTTCAGCGTGAAATGGATCGCGAAATCCGCCAACCCCACCTGCACCCCGCCGCCATTGGCGTAGAAGACCCGCGCCTAAGCTCCCAGCGCCCAAATAGCAGTCCCGAGGAAAAGGTAGAGCAGGCCGCCCGCCTCGAGGGCGGCGTCCCGCGGCACATTCCCGGCTACGGAAAACGCCGTCCACAGCCCCGCCGCGACCGACAGGGCGACCAAATTCAGGAACGACTTCCTGTACAGAAACGCTCTTTCCACCACAAGTTGGCGTATGGCTTTTTCGTGAATCCCCAAACTCACACCCCCTCTACAGCTCTACTTCTTTCCCGCAGGGCGTACCTTACCACCGCCGCGACGTCCTCGGAACAGTTGGAAAACCTGACCGCGCGCTTGAAAGCGGAGAAACCCATCTCCTGCGCCAGCTTGCCGAACGCCTCGTCGCAGAACCCGTGCGAGGCCACTTCGACGCCGCCGAAATCCAGTATCACGCGGTCCGACCCGGCCAAGGTTTCTCTGATCCGCTCCCGCACCTCCCTGCCGAGGGCGCGGCCGGCGAGGCACGGGCCGTACCGGCCGAGGAACAACCGCACGGCTACACTAGCCTCCCTCCCCTCCGGCCTCCCCGGGGCGCCTCTCCCCGGGGTCGTCGGTGCTCTTCTTCTCCTTGCGGAACAGCGCCCTCGCCGCCGCGGCCACCTCCCTGACAGCGTCCACCAGCCACGCCGCCTGCACGAAGAGTGCGGCGGCAGCGGCCGCCAGGAGCACGGCCGAGGCGAGCCAGTGCTGGGGGAGCCTGTCCGCGAGGAACATCTTGGAGGCGAGGTAGACCCCGCCCAATGCCGCCATTGAGGCGGCGTGGGCCGCGGAGGCCATGTGTTTGTCGCCGCGGAGCGCCAGCGCGGCCCTCCCGGCGTCGTACGCGGCCAAGGTGAGTCCCAGGAGAATAAGAAAGTCAAAAAAAGAACTAGTCGGTTCGAACATGGTGCGCCACCTCTCTCCCCGCTAACGTATCCTTCCAAACCACCGCCCCTTGCCGCCAGGGTCAAGGTGACCGCCGCGCTTCAGGGCCGCCCTACTGGACCGCCTTTTCATTCCCCCCAGCGGCCGTCTCGACGCACCGGACTTCCGCTTCGTACTTTTCGTACTCCTCCACCGCCCGCGCCAGGGAGAGCGCCAACCCCTTCGCGACCAGCGGCGGCACGTGCACCCAGCAGACGGTCAAGCAACCCGTCTCCGGGTTGTTCAGCGTGAAATGAATCGCGAAATCCGCCAACCCCACCTGCACCCCGCCGCCATTGGCGTAGAAGACCCGCGCCTCTTCGGCCATACCGACCCGCTCCCTTCGCAAAGTTTGTAGTATCAACCAAAACCGACCGGGGCGGCTTCCCTTCCAGTAAGGAAACCGCCCCGACTTCCTCAACCGTTCCCGCCGCTCTCCCGGCCGTCCGGACTCCCCGGCAGGGGCGCCCGCCTGGCAACGGCCACTTCCGGTATCCTCTCCGCCGCCAGGCGGCACGCCTCCAGGTATCGGTCGAAGTCCACGCCGCGCTTCTCCACCATGCCGCCCTTCCTGGGCACCAGGAGGAAGAAGGAAGAGAACCGCCCGGCCTCGCCCTCGGTGTCCCCGCCGTCCTCTCCGCGGCACCCGCACGGGAAGACCTTCCCCTCGAAGGCCACGGCGGGGGCCAACTTCGCCTCCCTGAGCTTCGCGCAGTCGAGGAAGAAGATCTTGACTGTGCCGCGGGCCCTCCTTCCGTCCCGGTCGTCGACGGGCACGAGTTCGGGCTCCGCGTACGGCCACGGCCACTCCCAGGCCGTCACGCCGCACACCTCCGGCCGCAACAGCGTGGAGGACGTGCCGCCGCAGGAAGGACATTCCCAGCGGACCCTGTAGCCGACGACGCCCAGCACCGCGCGGCCTGGCAGGTAGCCGGTCAGGCGCGAGAGGCCGTGCGCGGGCCACACGGAATCCGGACCGAGGAGCTTGGACGCCTTTATGGCGACCTCGAACAACTCCGCTTTCATGCGGTAAAAGCCGATAGGATGACGCAAGACTTCGTTCTCCCGCAAAGCAAATACCCCCTCGCCGAGTTTTTCTCAAAGCACCTGGTCAACGGTCTCCAGAAACTGGCCCGCCCACCGCCGGAACGCCCAGTCGTCCAGGCGCACGACCTTCTCTCCGCCGCCCCTGGCCCCGCCAGAAATCTCCAGGCAGGCCAGCAGGTCGCCCCGCGCATCCCGCAGGAGGGGCCGGACGCTACGAGGCGAGTAGCGCCCTTCCGGGCCTGGCACCCAGACGTGCACTTCGGCGAACGTCCGGAGCGCCTCGGCCAGGAGGCCGATTCTCAGCACGGCCCCCTCCCAGGAATGGCACAGGACGTGGAGCAGGTCGCCCACCTCGGCCCCAGGCGGCAGGGGGAACCCCGCCGCGTAGAAGCCGTCGAGTAGTTCGGCGGGCAGGAACACATCGGCCCCGCCGTCTGGGAACACCGCCCCGGCGAACTCCCCGCCCTCGCCCCCGCGGTACCCTCCCGGAGGGGTGGCCGCTTCCGCGAGGGTGCGGGCCAGTTGCGCACGCAGGGGGAAAGTGTCCCTGGGAGAAACTCTTTTCCTGCGGAGGGCCTTCTCCAACCTTGCGAGCGCCGCCGTAACCTTTCTCTCCCGTCCGGCGCGGCCTCTGAAGAGGAGCGGGTTCTTGGACAGCACAGCCATTTCTTTCCACCCCTCAGGCAGATCTAAATTTCCGGGCGGCCTCCGCGGCGCACCCCCGACAGACGTGCCTGCCGCGGAACGCGAGCACGCCCTCCGTGCCACCACAGAACGCGCAGCGGGGCGCCCACTTCCGCAGGGCGAGGACGCCACCCTCATCAGCCAAAAACTCCAGCGGCGTGCCTGGGGAAATGCCGAACTGCCGCCGCAACTGCATCGGCAACCCGATCCTTCCCACAGGATCTATCCGGCGTACCAGTCCCGTAGCTCGCAACAGGAATCCCCCCTTTTTTCTAATTCGCGTTTCCTCTCCGCGGCTCCACCACGACGCGCAGGCCGGAAGGACCCAAGAGGGCCGGTACCCTGTCCCGGTCCTCCCGCCTGACGAGCACCGCGATGCTCCTGCCCTCCTCCACCCAGGCCAGGCGGGCAACGTCGAACCGCTCCATAACGTGCCCCTTTTCGTCCATCACAGTGACCACGATTGGGTCATTTTCGTGCAAGATACCCCTGATTTCGCACGAGGAAAGCGGTATCCTCCATACGGGGCTGTTGAGTACGGTCAACTGCTCGCTTCTGGTGACGGGTAGGCGTACCAGCACCGCGGCGGCCAACAAGACCAACAACAAGAGTATAGGGGCCACCTCGCCACTCTCGCGTTTCCCGCGAAATCCTGCGAACGCTCGCATTTCGCTCTTCCCCTCCGAGAAAATTTTTCAGTTCCCTCCCCTTTCCAAAAAGTGCCTCAATGCGGCCCTGGCCACCTCGGACGGCGCGCCGGAAGGAACCGTGACCACCCTGACGCCGCGCCGCCGCGCCTCGGACTTCAGCTTGTCCAGCGCCGCGTGGGAGCCGTAGTCGGCGCAGGTCACCGCGAGGTCGGCCCGCCCCACCACGGACTCGTCGAAGGACTTGTCGCCCGCGTCGACGAACACGGCCTCAGCACCCAAGGTTTCCAACTCCGCAGCGTACTCCTCTTCGCGCCGTGGATCGCCGAACACCAGCACGCGCCTGCCGGCCAGCGGCAGGTCCCGCTCCCCCTCCCGGGCGGGCGACAGCTGCTCCAGCTCCCGCTCGAGTTCGCCGACCCGCCTCCGGAGGGCCTCCAGCTCGCGGCGGTAGAAGTCCTCCAGTTCGGCCACTTCGGTGCGGTGGCGCGCCTCGGCCTCCTCCAGGAGGGCCAGCGCCTCCTCGGCCAGCCGCCTGCACTGCTCGGCCTCGGCCTCCCTGTCCCGTACCAGCTCGGCGCTCCGCTCCAGCTTTTCCCTGAGCCGGGCGATCTCCTCCCGGTAGCCGCGCGTGGACTTTTCCACCTCCCGCCTTATGGCCTCGCCGAGGGGATCCGCGCCCCGCGCGCTCAGGGCGTGCTCCCGCAGGTATATCTCGTACCGGAGCCGGGCCGCCCCCTCGTCGAAACCCGGGGGGAGGGCGGCCTCTTTCCCCAGGGCCCTGCACAGGAACCTCGCCGCGCCCGCGTCCCTCCCTTCCCGGTCGGCGGCCTCGACTGCCTTCCTAGGATCGCCCTCTCCGAAGCACTCGGGAAAGAAATAAAACGCCAGGCGCTCCAATCGTTTTTTGAAGCCCGGCGAGGGAAACCTGGAGAGAATGTAGCGCACCAGGGCGGCCTCCCCGAGCTTTCTCTTCTTCGGGGGTACCCTGGCCAGGTAGAGCAACCACTCCCAACTGTCGAGGCGCTTGGCCGCCGCCACCAGCCCGGCCACCGCCCTTTCCGCAAAGCAGAACCACCAGAAGTCCCTTTCGGAAAACCCGACCTCGACCCCGCGCTTGGCGCACTCGGCACGCAGGAACTCCAGCCACCTGCCGGGGTCGAGCCGCCCCCTCTCCAAGTCGAGGCCAGTATCGGTGTGCGCTCCCAAGGGAAATCCCCCCTTTTCAGAAAAAAAAATGGGCGGCACGCTACCTGTGACGTGCCGCGCCCACCCCTGTCAGCGAGTCGAGTTCCCATGCTCGGCGGTCTGCTATATGACTTCAAGCTCAGTTAAAAGGCCCATCTCCTCGTCCGCGAAGACCACCAACTGATGGCCATCGTCGGTAGTGGTGTGAACCAAGGCACAGCTCTTCCCTGGCCTGTAGTGCTGGAACTTGACCGTGTGGCACTCCGGTACGCCGCACCCGCACTCCTCGACCACCAGCAGATCGTTTAACTGCGCCAAGTACGGCTTCGGGTGAACCGGAGGATCGAGCGGTATGGTTTCTCCTGTTTCTACGTCCACCCACCGCCCGCCGCCCATGTACTCCCCGGTGGGGAGCAGGACCAGCGCCTCCTCCAGCCACTTCCTTTCTTCCTCGGTTAGAGTGCGCGGAAGGTGCGAACTTTTCCTACTCATCCCCAATCCCCATTCATTAACCTTTTCTGCTCAATACTGCTCCATTCTCAACGCTCCATTCTCTGTTCGCCCCGCACGGACTCGGCTCCAACCATATTTCTCCTCACTTCCCTAAAATATTTAGCTATTCGTTCAACCATCTCCCACGAAAGATCGATACCCAAAGATTGAAACCTTTGTTTGGCTTTTTCAGCCTTTCCGGGCCTTCTCAAAGCCAACAGCTTGCCCACACACATATCTAAGTCATCTGCCTCCGAAAAACCAAAATACCGAGTGGCTTCCGTTAAACATGACTTGCAAAGGTAAAAAATGTATTTCCCCCTTTGAATCTGCGTGAGCGGAACACAGAAAATGCCACAAGCCACACAAGCCGGAGTATTGTTTGCAACTTTAACCGTTTCTTCAGGAACTACCCGATCCGTTAGTCCCTGTTCCGTTGCTTTTTTTCTGCTTTTCCTGGCTATCTTTTTAGAGCACTTGGTCTTATGCTGAAAAATCGGTCCTTCCTCCAAAACGTATGATGGCCACCCAACTTCCTCCAGTTCCAACTCTGCTAATTCCAAATCTGCTGGGTCCCATTCTTCACCGTCGATGTAGACAGTAGGCAAATCCATTTCAAATTCATCGTCAGCGAGGAATCGTCCATCAACACCACGACGTCGCGTTTTCGCATCTGGCGCTCTCCTACGGAACTCGGCTACCCTTTCATACCGATAATAATTCTCTTCTAGCCAAGGAAACACAGCATCATCGCGTTTTCTGGGCATTAGAAAACTCCTCCTTTTCTGCTTCCAAAATCATCAAGAGTAGTTCCCCACCCCGCTGAAACTCTTGGAGCACCCACTCCTCCATCCCGGGGGCGGCGTCGAACCCCGCCGCGCGGAGCCCGGCCGCCATCTCTCCCAAGATTTCCGGTGTGTGCAGGCAGGGGACGACCGTAGTCCTGATGTAGCCCCCGGGGAACTCCAGCGCCAGGCACAGGCTCTCCAAAACAGCGTCCGGGCTTTCCGCGCGAACCCACTCCCGGTAGAGCCGCAGCGGGGCCTTGTAGTCCACCGCCAGGCAGTCCACCAGGTCCTCCCCGAGCGCCCGGCGCAGGACGCCCGGGCGGGAGCCGTTGGTGTCGAGCTTCGTTTTGTAGCCTATACGCTTGAGCTTCCGCAGGAAGTCCAGCAAGTCGGGTTGGAGGGTCGGCTCACCGCCGGAGACCACCACAGCACCGAGGAGGTAGCGCCTCCGCTCCAGGAACCGGAGGACTCCTTCCAGCGGCACTTCCGGGACGTAGCGCGCCGGGTCCACCAGGCCGGGGTTGTGGCACCAGGGGCAGCGGAAGTTGCAACCCCTGGTGAACACCACCGCGGCGGGGCGGCCCGGGTAGTCGGACAGCGAGAACTTGACCAGCCCGCCGATCACCATTCCGGGTTCACCGCCCGACCCGGAAGGCCTTCCGGTCCCGGAACTCCTCGCGCTTCCCGGCGTTGTAGCAGGAGACGGGGCGGTAGTAGCCCGTGACCCGCGACCATACCTCGCACCCCGCGCCGCAGTGCGGGCACGCTTCGTGCTTCCCGGGGAGGTACCCGTGCTGCGGGCACACGGAGAACGTGGGCGTGAGGGTGACGTAGGGCACCCGCGACGCCTCGAACACCCGCAGGACGAACTCCCGGCAGGCCCCCGGGTCGGGTTTCTC
>NZ_KE386892.1:0-7846 GCF_000429345.1 Desulfovirgula thermocuniculi DSM 16036
TAAAGAAAAAGGGACAGCTCCCGTGCTACTTTTTCGGGAAAAAGAGCTCGAAAAAGTGCACGGGGTGACTGCCAAGATGATAGGGGTGAAGACCTGGGCCATGATCCACACCTACCACCAGCAGGGAGTGCCCAAAAGCCGCATCGCTGAAATGCTGGGCATAGACCGGAAAACGGTAAGCCGTGCCCTACAGCAGGACTCCTACCCGCAGGAGAGAAAGAAGAAACCCTCCATTTTGGACCCGTACAAGCCGTACATAGAGGAGCGGTTGAACAAGTATGACCTCACCGCCACGCGGCTTTTCAGAGAGATCCGGAACCAGGGCTATACCGGTTCCTACGAAACGGTCAAAAGGTACGTGGCCACATTGAGAGAACAGCGGCCCAGGCGGGCTTACATACGGTTTGAAACCGGGCCGGGAGAGCAGGCCCAAGTGGACTGGTCACTTTTCGGCAGGGTCGTGTTGAACGGCCGGGAAGTGCTCATATGGTGCTTCAGCATGGTGCTCTCCTACTCCCGCGCCATGTACATCGAATTTACCACTTCTTGCGACCTGGCCACTTTCATACGGGCCCATGTGAACGCCTTCCAATATTTTGGCGGAGTGACACTTACCGTCGTCTACGACAACATCAAGCTCGTGGTTCTTTCCCGGAGTGAGGGGGCCATACGGTGGAACCCGGAGTTTCTCGCCTTTGCCCACGCCTACGGCTTCAGGCCCATACTCTGTGCCCCGGGCAACCCCGAAGCTAAAGGCAAGGTGGAGCGGCCCTTTCGCTACATCCGGCAGGATTTCTTTAAGGGTACGGAGTTTACAGACCTGGAAGACCTCAACCAGAAGGCCCGCCGCTGGTTGGACGAGGTGGCCAACCGGCGGGTTCACCGCACCACCGGGGCCGTGCCCTTTGAGCGCCTGGCAGAAGAAAAGCTGCGTCCTCTTCCGCCGGGTGAATACCAAGTGAATCTCAGCGAAAAGCGCCTGGTTTCAAAAGATTGTCTGGTCAGTTATGATGGCAACCTCTACTCCGTGCCGTTCATCCTGGCCGGCCGCGAGGTGGAGGTGAAGAATAACGGGCGGGAACTGCTGGTCTTCTACCAGGGTGAACTGGTGGCTAAGCACGAGCTGGCCGAAGGCAAAGGCCGGATGATCCGCAACCCCCATCATTATGAGGGAATGCCAAAGGCAACCTATCCCTACCGCATGCGCAGCACAAGAGAGCTCTTTCTGGGGTACTTTCCCCAGGCGGAAGGTTTTATCGCCGGCCTGGTCAAAACGAAGGGCCCGGGAGCGGCGTACCACCTCCACAGGATAATCGAGCTTTTGGAAATTTACCCCCGGGAAACGGTAGCAAAGGCCCTGGAGCGGGCTTCCCTTTACGGGGCCTTTGACAGCCGCACGGTGCGCAACATATGCGCCCAGGACATGCACCCGCCAAAGGAGCCGGAGCTTCCCCCGCCACCGCTGCCAACAAAGCACCTGCCAACTGAGCAGGTATATGTAGCAGTGCGCTCTCTTAAAGAGTACGAGGCAGCCCTCCTTGGGGGTGGTGAAGATCATGCTTGATGCGGAATACCGGGAATTCTTGGCCAAGCTGAAGAGCCTGCGGCTCTCCCGGCTGGCGGAAGTGCTGGATGCGGAACTCAAGCGCGCCGTGGAGGCCAACCTCTCGTACCTCGATTTCCTGCGGTGCCTGGTGGACAGGGAGCTTGAGCACCGGCAGGCAAAGGCTGTGCAGACGCGCTTCAAAAAGAGCCGCATGCCGGCAGTGAAGACCCTGGAAAGCTTTGACTTTAGCTTTCAGCCATCTCTAAATCCGCAAAAGATCTGGGAACTGGCCGAGCTCCGCTTCCTGCGCCAGCACGAAAACGTGCTCTTTTTGGGACCACCGGGGGTGGGTAAGACTCACCTGGCCCTGGCTTTGGGCTTTAAAGCCTGCCAGGCAGGTTACAAGGTGCTTTTCACCACTCTTTCGGAGATGGCTGCTGCCCTTCATGCTGCCAGAGCTGACGGGAGCCACATGTCTGCCCTAAAGACCTATGTGGCGCCCGACCTCTTGATCATCGATGAAATGGGCTACCTGCCCGTGGAAGCTCACGTGGCCAACTACTTCTTCCAGATAGTGGCCCGCCGCTATGAGCGCGGCTCCATTATCATCACCAGCAACAAGTCTTTCAGTGACTGGGGCCAGATGCTGGGTGACCCGGTGCTTGCCGGTGCGGTCTTAGACAGGCTGCTTCACCACTCCACCGTCATTACCATCAACGGCCCGAGCTACCGGCTGCGCAACAGGTCAAAAACAGGTGAGCCCAAAACAGAGACCTCCCCTTCCAGCGTCGTGACCAAAAGTGGGGAATTTACATGACCAAAAATGAGGAATTTTCATGACCATTTTTGACCCATCAACTTGACCAAAAATGGGGCATCCTCAATGACCAAAAATGGGGCAAAAAATATTGACACCGACACCGTCGAACCCGTTATGCCGATCAGGCTTGTAGCACAATTCTCGTACACTTGATGGTGGATGTCTGCGCGGAATTGCTGGGCAGTAAACAGCGTTATGCCCTCAGCCCGTCCCACTCGGGCAAGGTCCACTATCTCTCGACCAAGCGCTGTGAGTTGTGTACCCGACGGAACGTAACGGTTCAACTCATCAATGAGGATGACCGTGTGACGCGGCATCCGATCGCGGTTTTCTCGATAGGCTTCCTTCAACCTGCGCAGGATATCGCCAATGATGAAACCCTGGGTGTCCATCTTGTCTTCGAACGGCTGGATATCCACAACTACAACATCGCCCGGCCTCAGAGAACTACGAATTACATCACCCAGATAGTAAGCATCGCAACCGAGAGCAAGGGGCGACCTTTCTTCTACGAAGATCTTTGGCCTCGTCAACCAGCTCAAATGGCGCTTGAACCTACCCAGCACGTTCCTCACGTTCCCGCTACCGACCGCCTCAGCAGGGAAATCATCAAACCACTTAAGGTGCTTCCATGTTGTCACTATAGTATCTTTCGAGAAGAGGGGGTCCTCCTCCGGAGTATCCTTCTTGAACTTCATCTTACCGCTACTGTAATTCTCAGCGACGTAACTGGCAATACTAGCTAACGTGAAATGCGGGTCGTCAATCTCTGAGAAGAGCAAGTCGAGCTCATCATAGACATCCTTCAGGGCATAGGCGTAGTAGAACGCTAGCTTTCCAGACGGGTTCTCATAAACGGAAGAGATGTTCCTTTCTCCGTAAGGGAAGTAATAGCGCACGTTCTTGAACGGTCCGGGGTTATCGATTCCTAAAACACGATAAAGGTTCCTATCGTAGTCGTCTAGGTAGTCCGGTAGCGGGTCCTCATCTATATAGAGCAGGTCCTGTTGCTTCACATTGAAGAGAATCGCCGCTGTTTCCTCTCCGAAACGCTCCATGACGATCCTCAGCAGAACCATCAGATACGAAGTCTTCGCGGCGAGGCCAGAAGTACCGGAGACGTTCACGTGTGCCCCCTCAGGCCCCAATACGTACCGCCTGTCGAGGTAGAGAGGAAGCGGATCCCCAGACGAACGGAGGATTACCCCCGCCGGGAGGCGGTTGTCAGGAGCCAGGACGTCCATGCCTAAAGCGAAGTTTACTTCCTCGTTGCTTGCAAAGCGCACTAGGCTGTCGTTGAGTACCGGGTAGGAAACTGAACGTTTGCCCCGCCTGGTGTGGGGCGAATCCACCCCGGTGTTCGCGGCCACGTCCGCTTTAGCAATTACAGTTGTAACGCGGCGGGTGTTACCCTCGGCACCTATATCCCCGAAGTTTGACGAAATGTAGTTTGACAGGTGGCTTTGGGCATCAGTGGGTGCCAGGATTTCTTTAACCACACCTATAGTCCGGGAACCCCCATAGTTCTCCACGGAGACGTAGTCAAAGGGGTTGATCAAGATGCCGCCCTTCACCCAGAAGGAAAAGGACGAGGATGAGCTGGGGTCCCGTTCGGTTGACGAAACCTTCCCTATTATGGAAGCGTCTTCAGGCTTGTCCAACGGAAAAAGCTCATCCGCGGATGGCACTTCACCATTCTTGCAAAGCTTATCACCGTGAGGCAATCGAACCAGACCTCCTTCTCGTAAACAAAATCTGCCTCATGACCTGAGGCGAGTACAGAGTCCCTTTTACGTGCGTCTCGGCCTGATAAATGGGGTAGATGTGGGAGTGCCAGCGCCGCATGGGGTAGATCGTCGGCAACCTCTCGGCGAGGAGTGCACGACTCAGCCTGTCGGCGAGTGCCCGTTTCTCCTCGCTCCACTCGCCCTCCATCACGACCTCGACCTTGACGACTCCCTGCATGTAGTTATCGAGCCTGTCAACTGGCCAAAGCCGAAGATACCAGAAAGCCAGCGACGGGTATTCATCTGACTTCTTCCGCAATACGGGAGTACGCTCGCCTTCTCTCAGCCTCTGAATGACCCACGGCAAGGTGAAGCGGTAGTGGGAGCCTTCGATTTCAATCACGGGTTTCCAGCTAAAGGACTTAGCCAACCCGACGACATTCTTCAAGCTTAGGAAAGAGCTGTGCCTGATGTCACCGTCGATCACGAGCCACTCCCCGTTTTCCCTGCCAGGAAGGTTCACGGCTACCTCAACCTCCAAGACATGGAGCTGCTCCCGAGCCTTCGCGGCCAAGACGGAGCGCAGATCCCTCTTCGAATCCGGCTCCTTTTCCAGAAAGACGGGTTTCATAGCGTCTAAGACACGCCCTTCCAGAACGTCCCGAATAACCCCACGAGTGAAAGGAAATATCGCTATAACTTGGTGAACAGTAGTATGCGGATGCATAAATCCTTCCCTGTCCCGTTTCAAAGCACTGACTGCTATCTCGGAGACAAGGACGGGGTAAGAATAAGTTGAAACCACAACGTCACCCCAGTAGTAGGTCCTCAACGAGCCGTCCAGAAAGTAACGGAAAACGTGATCTTCGCTCCTCGTTACCGGAGGCCCTACCGGAATACTCATGACCGGCCTAAACCGATCGACAGGTTCATACGTCACACAAACGTTGTCGCTCTCGAAGTGAGCATCGTCCCTTACCCTGTCGGGGTCTGCCGGTTCGGCCTCCACAGGGGGTTCGTCGGTGGGAGATGCGGGAATGAAGTCTGCGTTGCTTTCAGCGAGAGCGTCAAGAATGTCCCGCGCGGAAGCTGATATCGACTCAAAGCTCAAGTGGCAACCGCCTCCTTCGGACTTCTCAGTTTCAGAGCATCCTCAAGATCAGAAGCATCCAAGAACTTGCGCTTTAAGGCCTCATAAGGCGGCCAAGCACCGTTCACGCCCAAGACGCGGCGGGCATCGGCCACCATCTCCAGAAGCTCCGGCGTCCAACCGGGGGCCACATACGAGTCTTTCTTGAGGGCGTCAGTCGGTTGGTACCTCATCGGATAGACCGCCACCCCCCAGGAGAGGAGATCCTGAACCTTTCTTAGAAAGTCATCCGGCGTATCCTCGTAGTTAAACATAACGTAAACCAAAAAGTTCTTCCTGTTCACCCCCGCTTCCACGAGCATGTCTATGGCCCGCTTCAAAGGTTCGCGTTGAGAAGAGGAGTCGTATGCCAAACGCACAACCTGCATACGGAGGGAAGCAATGGCCTTAGCATTCTCAGGCGTTACTAGCCTCGCGTCCAGCCCTTGATTAAAGTCGATGCGAAAGAAACGCCTGCGCTTCTTTATGTCCGCCAGCTCGCTCAGTATCTCCATGTGGTACGGCGATGCCAGGAAGTTGTTGTCCCAGAAAACCACCTGACTGTACCTCTCGCAGATGAGGTCGGTCACCGAAGGTCGGTAAGTAAACTCGGGTTCCAGCTTCGGGACGGCACAGAAGGGACACCTCCTTATGCAACCCCGGGAAGTAAATACCAAGCTACCGTCCCACCAGGGTACCAGCGAGTAGTCGGGCAGAACCTCGTCCAGTTCGGGGATCACGCCCCGCCACAGGTAGTCCGGCTTTATCTCCTCCTCGGCGTGTTCCGGCATCAAGCTGGCGTAGATGCCGCCGAGTACAACAGGCTTTCCGGGAAAGAGGCGGCGATAGAAATTCACCGCCTCTTTGACTTTCTCCCATGCATAAGTAAAGAGCGACGTAACGTAGATCACATCTGGAACGAATCTTGGGACTTCCGGCGGACGGACTAGCTGTACTATGTCTCCCCGCGAACGGTGGTAGGCCGAAAGCTTGAGCAGTCCTAATGGCGGGTACTTGCTATAATAGTTCGGCCAGACGCAAAGAACGTTCAACCTACTCCTTGGCAATGAGTTTATTATCTGGAAAAATGTACTCATAGGTTAAGTATACCACTCCCTTGGGTATCGGTGTCAATATGACCTTCTTCCAAGTGGCAAAGTCCGGCACCGCCGCCACGGCAAACATATCATCCTTGGCCACGCCATCGAAAATACCGTAGGCACGCATGGTAAATCCCTCCGTGATACCAAGGCTCAATTTTTCCCTCCCTCGCTTTCCCCTGCCCTACACAACTCTCCGGCTACCCAGAGTATAGCCAAGTTCACGGCAAAAAGCATACAAAAATTTCGGCGAGAAGGAGAACAAGGGACAGGATCGACACCGCTTCCTCCGTGCCGGACACGGCAGGCGTGGCCGCCCCCGAAGCGGCCAGCAAGGCCGCGGCCGCCGCGAGGTACGCTACCTGCGCGGCGGCCACCAGGACGGCCAGCGCGCACGCCCTCCCGAACCCCAGCGGCGCGCGCCGCAAAACGACAACAACCAGCGCCAGCCCGGTGAACACCCAGACGGCACGCGCCACGACGCCCGCCAAGTCGGAATCCGGATTTCCGACCAGCATCCTTCCCCCCCTGGGTCACACCGCCCGGAAGGCCGCCAGTCGCCTGGGGTCCGGCCGCTCAAGCCGCCCGTGGCAGTCCGCCCTTCCTGGTGCCGTCCGCCCCGGAAGGGCACGGACTTCCTCCAACCCCGCTTCGGCGATGAACCGGGAGGGGGGCCTCCGCTGGCCCCTGCCCCAGAGGCCCCTGCACTCGGCCCGCGTGACGTACAGGAAGTCCATAGCCCGGGTCATGCCCACGAAGAACAGCCGCCTCTCCTCCTCCAGTGGCGGGCCCCCGGCGTTCCTGTAGTCGGGCAGGCCGCCTTCTTCCGCCCCCACCAGGAAGACCACGGGGAACTCGAGCCCCTTGGCCCTGTGCAGGGTCATCAACCTCACCGCGTCCCGGCGGCTACCGCCCTCTTCTCCGTCCCCGGACTCCAGGGCGGCCCTGGAGAGGAGTTCGTCGACCGAACCGACCTCGGCGGCGGCGGAGACGAGCACCGCCACGTTCTCCAACCGCTCCCTGCCCTCCTCGGTCGCGTCGCGCTCCAGCGCCGCGAGGTAGCCGGAACCTTCCAGCGCTTTCCGCAACAACTCCCCGGCGTTCTCTCCCGCGCGCACCCCTGCCTCCAGGGCCAGGAGCAGGCCGGCCAACCCCAGTAGCGCCTCCCTGGCCTTCTTCCGCACGCCCTTCTTCCCCGCCACTTCCCGGAGGGCGTCCCACGCTGGCAGGCCCCCGAAGCAGAACCCGGCGGCCTCCTTGGCGCGCCCCTCGCCGACGCCCGGGAGGAGGCGGCAGACCCTCTCGAGGGAGACCGCGTCCCGCGGGTTGACGGCCACGCGGAGGAACGCCAGCGCGTCCTTGACCTCCTTGCGCTTCCAGAAGCTGACCGAGCCAACCACCTCGTAGGGCACGCCGCGCCGGGCGAGCGCCCGCTCGAACTCCCCGCTCATGGCGTTCCTGCGGTACAGCACGGCGAAGCTACCCCACGGCAGGCCGAGCCGCTCCCGGAGGGAGAGGATCTCG
>NZ_KE386892.1:8626-9711 GCF_000429345.1 Desulfovirgula thermocuniculi DSM 16036
CGAGCATCTTCAGCCACTCGTACTGCGCCCGGTTGGTGTCCTGGTACTCGTCCACCAGCACCCACTTCCACCTGCGGCGCCACTTCTCCAGGACTTCGGGGCGCTCCCTGAAGAGCCGCACGGCCTCGAACAGCAGGTCGTCGAAGTCCAGGCCGTTGGCCTCCCGTAGCAACTCCTGGTAGGCCAAGTACACCCGGTGTGCCAGGCGCGTACCGCACGACAAGACGTCTTCCTTGCGGTAGGAGAGCAAGTCGCTTCCGGAAAAGTCCCGCGCCCAGGCGGGGAACTCCGCGGGATCGACCAGGCAGTTCTTGGCGAAGCTGACGGCCTTCCCCGCAGATTCGGCCTCGCCCGAGCTGAGGTCGAGGCGCTCGGCCACCCGCTTCAGGAGCACCTCCCGGTCCTCCTCGTCGACCACCGAGAAATTCCGGAGGCCGACCCTCCAGCCGTCCTCCCGGAGCACGCGCAGGCAGGCGGAATGGAACGTGCCCGCCCAGACCCTGCCCGCCGCTTCCGGCCCGAGCAACCCGGCCAGGCGCTCCTTTATTTCCTCCGCCGCCTTGCGGGTGAAGGTCACGGCCAGCACCCTCTCGGGTGCGGCCAGGCCGGAGGCCACCAGCCAGGCCACCCTGTGGGTGAGCACGCGGGTCTTGCCGCTGCCCGGTCCGGCAAGCACCAGGAGCGGCCCGCGGCCGTGGGTGACGGCTTTCTTCTGGGCGTCGTTCAACCCGTGCAAAACGTTGACCATCGGGACCTAAACCTCCATATGATGGTGTTGGAAACAAAAATTTCCCTCCGATAGCCAAGAAAAAGGCATAGGAGTTAAGACTTGGTTCTTAGGGAGTTAAATAAAGGTATGTGTTACATAATATACCCTTATTACCAAAAAGGGAGTGGGAACGTTTTAACCCTTGATACATCTGTATTTCTAAAAATAAAAAATACTTTAGTGGGAACAGTGGGAACACTGGTGGGAACGCCTCAGGCCTTGATACGTCTGCATTTCAGGGTTGTTCCCACTGTTCCCACCAAAAAACACATATATATGTGATCGCGCGCGAAAATATATTTTGGCAGAATTCCTA
>NZ_AUBR01000080.1 GCF_000429345.1 Desulfovirgula thermocuniculi DSM 16036
GTAGCCCCTGACGCCGGGGTTGTCTTTGGCTTTTTGGGCCAGCTTGGCGACAATTTCCTTTAATCCTGCGGGGTCGGCCGGCTCGCATTGCGCCCCGCCGTGGAAGACGACGGCCTTGAGCTTTTTGGCGCCCATGACCGCGCCCATGCCTACCCGGCCCAGGGAGCGCCAGTAGTTGTTTTCTATGCAGGCGTATTTGACGAGGTTTTCCCCCGCCGGGCCGATGACCGCCGCCTGGGCCCCCTTGACGCCCACCCTGGCCAGGGCCATGTCCTCGGCGGTGTAGGTGTCTTTGCCCCAGAGGTCCGCGGCGTCGTGAAAGGTTACGCCCCGGTCGCTGATTTCCAAAAGAGTGGGCTTTTCCGCCCGGCCCCGGATGACGACGGCGTCGTAGCCGGTCCGCTTTAAGGCCGCCCCCACGCCGCCCCCGGCGTAGGATTCGCCGTAGAAGCCGGTCAAGGGGGATTTGGCAAAGGCGCCGATGCGGTTGGAGCCGGGCATGATGGTGCCGGTGAGGGGCCCGACGGCAAAGATGAGGCAGTTTTCCGGGCCCAGGGGGTCGGCCCCCGGCGGGATGTGTTCTAACATGAGGTGGGTGCCCAGGCCCTTGCCCCCCAGGTAGTGGGCCGTAACTTCCGCCGGCAGCTCTTCTACCCGCCAGCTCCTTTCCGTTAAGTCCACATGCAGCACGCGCCCGTAAAAGCCGCGCATGTGCTCACCGCCCTGCCTTAAAAAGCCCGCTCGTATATTTCCCTGATGTCGTCCACGGAGAGCTGCCGCGGGTTGTTGGCCAGCAGCCTGGTCACCTTGCTGGCCCCTTCCGCCATCCCCGGGATGGCCTCCGCCGTCACCCCAAGGTCCCGCAGGCGCGAGGGGATCCTGATGTCGGCGGAGAGCTGCCTTACGGCCTCCACAAATCTTTCCGCCGCCGCCCGCTCGCTCAGCCCCTCCACCTTTTCCCCCATGGCCAGGGCCATATCCTTAAAGCGGGAGAGCGCGCCGAGCATGTTCCACTCCATCACGTATGGCAGCAGCACCGCGTTGGCCACCCCGTGGGGTACGTGGAACTGCGCTCCCAGCGGGTAAGCCAGGGCGTGAACGGCGCCGACACCGGCGTTGGCAAAGGCAATGCCGGCCATGAGGCTGGCCATGGCCATCTGGCTGCGCGCCTCCTTGTGCTGGCCGTTGGCCACGGCAGTGCGCAGGCTGCGGGAAATGATCCTGATGGCCTCCAGGGCCAGGGCGTCGGTAACGGGGGAGGCATTGGCGTTTATGGAAATGTAGGCCTCCACAGCGTGGGTGAGGGCGTCCATGCCGGTGGCTGCCGTGATGTGGGGCGGCATAGTCACCGTCAGCTCAGGGTCAATTATGGCCACCCTGGGGAGGAGGTGCGGGCTGACCACCCCTTTTTTAAGCTGGTCCTCTTCGTCGGAGAGAATGGCTATGGGGGTCACCTCGCTGCCCGTACCGGCTGTGGTCGGCACAGCCACCACCGGTATGCCGGGCCTGGCCACCAGGTTTACCCCGAGGTAGTCTTTAATGGTCCCGGAGTTGGTAACCAGGATGGAGGCGGCTTTGGCCACGTCAATGGAGCTGCCCCCGCCGACGGCCACTAAAAGGTCGTAGCCGCCCTCATTAATTACCCGTAAGCACTTTTCCACCACCTGTAGCCGTGGTTCAGGCTCCACTTCGCTGAAAATCCCTAACTTAACCCCCAAGGAGGCCAGCTGGTTTTTCACCCTTTCCGCCAAACCTATCTTCTCAATTACCGGATCGCAGATTATCAAAACGCTCTGAGCCCCAAGACCCTTTACCTCGACGGCAAGCTGGTTTAAGCTACCCCAGCCGGCGATGATCTTGCCGGCTGTTTGGAAAATGCTAATACCCACCCTCAAATCTCCCTCCCGCACGATGTAAAATTGCCGCAAGCACAAACATTACAAATTCTGTTCCACCAAGAAAAAAGCCGGCGGCCCGCACCGTGACGCGTCTTTGCTGTGCGAGCCGCCGACATGAAGCGCGCTTTTTGTCGCGAAGCTGCAACAAAGCCGCGCAGTTTTGCGCGGCTACCGGAAGTCGGCTAGGAAAAATAGCGCTTTATCTTCCTGGCCAGGGTGCTGCGGTGGATGCCCAGGGCGCGGGCCGCCTCTTCCTGGGTGGGGTATTTCTGCAGGGCCCTCCTAATCAAGCTTTTCTCAAACTCCTCCACCGCACGTTCGAGATTTTGCGGCCACCCGTCCTCCTGCCCTGCCGCGGGCAAAGCCTCTCCGCTTTCCTCCAGCTCCCGCTGCACGGTGGCGGCGGAGATCTCCTTTTCCGGCGCCAGCACGACCAGCCTTTCCATCAGGTTTTGCAGCTCCCTGACGTTACCCGGCCAGTGGTAGCGCAAAAGCTCGCGCTCCGCCTCCCCGCTGAGCTCCTTGGGGATTTCGTAGCGGGTAGCGTAAAGGCCGAGAAAGTGCTCCGCCAGGGGCATGATGTCCTCTTTCCTTGTGGCCAGGGGCGGGATCCTTATCTGGATGACGTTTAGGCGGTAGTAGAGGTCTTTGCGGAAGCGGCCCTCCTGGACCAGCCGGTACAGGTCCTGGTTGGTAGCGGCAACGATACGCACATCGGCCCGCTCGGGGCGCGAGCTACCCAGCGGGTAATACTCCTTGTTCTGGAGGAGGCGGAGGAGCTTGGCCTGCGCCCAGAGGGGTATTTCGCCCACCTCGTCTAAAAAAAGCGTCCCTCCCTCGGCGGCCTTGACCAGGCCGGCCCGGCCTTCCCGCCTTGCCCCCGTAAAGGCGCCGGGGCGGTAGCCAAACATCTCCGCCTCGAACAGCTCGCCGGGGATGGCCGCGGCATTGACTGCTACGAAGGGCTTCGTTTTGCGCCGGCTGTATTCGTGGATGAGCCTGGCCACCACCTCCTTGCCCACCCCAGATTCCCCGTAAAGGAGCACGGTGGCTTCAGAAGCCGCCGCGCGGATGGCCCGCCCGATCACCTGCTTCATGGCCTCGCTTTCCGCAATGACCGGCCCCACGCCGGGAACCTCTATGCCCCTGGCTGCCGCCGCAGGGAGGTCCACCTGGCGGCGACCCGGGCGGTAGGGCTTCACGGTAGTTACCACCAGGATGATTTTGCCTTCATCGTCCCTCACCGGGTTGCCGGTCACCAGGACTTCCCGCCCGGTCCTGATAATTTTCTGCCCTATGGTCACGGAGCGCCCCTCTTCCAGCACCATGAGGGTTACCGAGCGGTCGAAGTAGCTCTTCTCCACCAACTCCCTCATGTGCTGCCCGCAGAGCTCTTCCCCGCGTAGGCCGGTCAGCTCTTCGTAAGCCTTGTTGACGCCCAGGGTGTACGCTTCTCCGTCGGTGCAGTAGAGGGCCGTTCCCAAGCGCTCCTCCAGCACAGCAGCCAAGCCCGACCTGTTCACGGGTTTATCCCCCTCTTTTAAGACCACAAGATAATTTTATGAATATTCGCTAAAAACTTCCTAAAGCTACACAACCAACTTCCCAAAAAAAGTGCTCTTTTACAAAAATAAAAGTAACCCAAAAAAAGCTACTTTTCAAGAATAAAATACGCCTACCAAAGCAGAGTAGGCCCTGGCATAAATCAGCAGATAGCCCCTCATCTAACCATAACGAGCGGTTTTCCCGCATACGGCTATCCGACACCATTCACGTAAGGCATTCGCAGGTCAGCCTTAAGCCAAGCTGTACAACCCCATTTTCCTTAGGGTAACGTAGACCTCCGGCTTAAAGGTCCTGCTCAGCCGCTGGCTGGTTTTTCGGCCAACCCGGTAAAACCGGGTCGTAATGAAGAAGTCCCGTTTCCAGAAAAACGTCTAATGTTTGTTAACATTTCTTTCCAGCCTCTTTTTCACCCCCCTGCCGGGTGCCTCCCGGTTCCATCATCGGTGCGATCAATTGGGCATGAAAACCAAAACAGTTCGTTTAAAAAGGGATCGGTGACCGCAGGAGGAAAATGATTACCAGTATCGTAACTAGAAGTAGCATGGCAGCCAGCAACATGTCGGCAGTAAGCGAGTGCCGGTACGTACCCTGGTTAATCTGGTAGCGCGTCTGCCGGTAACGGACGGCAGCCAAGATGACCACCAGCCCGGCTATGATACTAGAGCCTATCCCCAGGTAGGCAGCCGATCCCCTCGACGGCGCAGATACCATGCCCGCCTGCCATTCAAGCACTCGTAAATAGAACGAAAATTTTTCAACAACAAAACCAAAAGCCAGAATGGCCACGGCTGTACGGATCCAGGACAGGAAGGTGCGCTCGTTGGCTAGGTGTTCCTGGATGTGTTGTCGGTCGCCGATACGGTCGCTTTTTTGCTCTTCTTTTTCCCTGCCTTTTCCGTTCAACTCCAGCTCCCCTTTGTTACCATTCTCTGGTATATTTGCCAGCACAGGGAAGCAGGCAAATTTTCTATCCCGCACCCTGGCCCGAGTCTTTAACACCGGTTTTCTGCAGAAGGCACCGGTTACTGTCAGGATATCCTTATTGCGTTCAAGATAAGGATTTTTAAAGAATTAGGCCAGACCCCCGGTTATCTAAATCCCGAACACTTCTTCAGCATTGTACCTCGCAATCCGAGCAATGATTTCCGGAGGAGCCCCGTTCAGCTCCAGGTACCGCACAGCCTTTGGAACGCTCAGGGGATCGTTGGGTTTGAGATTGCTGTAATCGCTGTTCAGAACACCTCGTTGGAAACGTTCCAGGTGGTTCAGCAATAGATGGGGAGTAAGCCCTTCTTGGCGAATAGTGAGCCCGGGAATGGCCCCAAAGTCCTCGATTAAGTCAATAATGTCCAAATTAGCGTGGTCAATGATCACTTTTCCGGGTTCCATACCGACGGCGGCGGCAATTTCAATTGTCTTATTGGTTATTTCCACCCTATCCTGTGGCGGGGTATGAATGATTACTGGTACCCTGTATTCCTTGGCTACCTTCAATTGCTCCCTGAGGACGTCCTGCTCCCGCCGACTCCCCTCATGCAGGCCGATTTCTCCTAAACCAATGACATCACTCATCTTCAGGTAATTTGGAAGGGCGTCGATCACCCGGGGCCAGTCTTCCGGTGTTCCCATAGGGTGAATGCCGACAGCAACGAAAAGCCTGATGCCATTTTGGGCAGCATTCTTCACCGAAAGGGTTAACATTTGGTGGAAATGATCAAAGAGTGTTTCCGCATGCTTTGCCCCGAAAAATATGGAGCAGCCAATAATCTTCCTCACCCCGGCCAGGGCCATGTTTTCCAGCCCTTCATACGGAAGCAACGAAACATGTGTGTGAGAATCTACGATTCCTTCCATAACGGTTTCACTACCCCCTTATTGTGCTTGATTCGAACATCTCCTTTTTGTTGCCGTATGTTGTTCAAGTTATTATTGAAGGGGAAGTTTCTCACTCCCCCTTCACGCAGATACATAGTCAGGGCTTGATGTAAGCATACCCTTCGGTTTGTTTTCTGGCAATTTCTGTTATGCCGGCCGGTACAACTTTCACAAAGTTAGGGAGGCTCTCTTCGTCGATAGACTGAGCTTTGAGAGCATTCCGACACGCTACAAAGCTTACTCCCATCTCCGACAACTTCTCCATCTGGTCCATCAGCGATCCGCTAGCTGTTTCGCAGCACTCACTGCCATCCCCGGTCAGCAGGCACCTGCTCCTGAAAACAGAAACCGCCTCACCGTTGGCCACAACTTCGACGTCAGCATTTCCTTGCCCAACATCATTCAAAAAGTTGGTGATATTCACGAGTGTCCTTTGCCACTTGTCAGATTCGTTAACATGGAAAAGGACCTTAAGCCTACCCATCTCAACGCCCCCTCTCCGCTGAACTCAAGGTGGGGTCTTCACCGTCAAGCCCATCACCCTTGAGCCCATACTCCTCATCTTGAATTACTTTAAAACACTCTTCCTCTTAAGATACTCAGGCAAATGATCCGCATTAACAATGTCTATATCGCCATTTTTATTATACACCCACAGCCTGTCCTTCAAAATAACAACATTACAATGCGCTCCGTTGTCCACAGCACACGCGTTACCGCAACCACTGATAGTAACATTCCCTTGTAAATCGCCAGAGGAGATTATGCGCTCCGCCATCGCATGGACATCACCAACACCATTCTTACAATACCGCGCGCCTATGCACGTCCTGATTCCTCCACTACTCCACGCCAGCGCCCCTTTCAGAAACGCCATAAGACCCATCCGGTTAATAACTTCACCCAGCCGCTCGTTCTGAGCAACCTGAATATAGCTCCTAACTATCCGTTCGACAGTCTCGAGTATATACTCTTCCTTAATAACCATATCCAGCCGAGTACCTAATTGAGGTTGACGTCCTCCCTTGCCCCCAAGGTAAAGCCGGTACCCGTCCCGGACAGCAATGACACCCAAATCGTTTAGTTGCGCCTCCACGCATGAATTGGGACAGCCATTTAGGGCTATCTTAAATTTTCTTGGCGTCGCTATCCCTGCGAGGCGTTGATTGATCTCTGCCGCCAGAAAAGTAACATCGCGGATAACATGCTTGCAATATTGACTGGAACACACTTTGACATTTCGCACCACCGGACCAATATCAGCCAAAGGTAGATGGACCTTTTCTAACTCTTCAGCCACCCGGTCAAAGTTCTCGGGTTTTATACCGTAAATCATAATGGCCTCAGTAACCGTAAGCTTAGCCTTTCCGTATTGTTTGGCCAGCCTATATATAGCCTCTATCTGTTCGGGTTCCAAATAGCCGTTGAGAGGATGAATTAAGACGGCGTAAGTACCATCCAGTTGCTGGATAAATCCCTTGTTGGCGTACTTTCGAACCATAACGACTTCTCACCTTCTTATACCAAAAAGAAAAACATCTCGAAAGTAATGTAACATAGAATAAGGTTGCTTGTCCAATCAGCTTTCCTTATGTGTGTTATATGTATACCCTAATATAGCCGTAATATGGCCGTAATACAAAAGTGTCATACTCGTGCATGTTCATTTTACCCAACCCGGCTTCTTCTGCTCGGCTCTTACCCAGCTTTTTCCTCCAGACAGCCACCTGCGGCCGGTGCTTGAAGTCCCTCGTGTTAAAAAATCGCAGAAACGCTCAAAGTGCCAGGTTGAATTCCTCGCGGTGAACAAGGATCTTCCGCTTTTCAAACGTCGGGGCCCAAGGAGCCGTCCACGAAAGCCCCGTTATACTTTTGCACATTATTTAAACCAACCCTTCTCCTCGCAAATTCCTCGGCATGTCCCCTCACATTGAGGCTCTTGCTTATGGCGATTATTTCGCCGTCCTCCAGCGGGATACCCGTTTTGGGGTGCGGGCCTATCTGCTTTATCAGCCACTCTTTGAGCATCTGCAGGCCGCCCAGGTTGGTCTGAAACCCGCCCCATAAGTCCCAAGCCCGGAAGTAGACCACAAAGTGCATCCGGTAGACCCCTGCCTGCCTGTCCAACCGCACCTTCGTATCTATCAAACGCAGGCACGGCAGGGACTTGCCCCTCGCCAGGTCGTCCGGGGAAGCGACCTCGATGCAGCCCTTGACGTGCTCGAAACCGTAAGTCCGGTAATAGCGCACCAGGTCGTCTATTTGCTTGCATATCCGCTCCCCGTAGGTATACGCCTCTTCCTCCGCTTTGTATGGGCACAGCAGGTATGTCGCAAAATATCTTTCGATTTCGTCCATGCTACTCGGCGGTGATATACCTAATCCAGGCGGTATTAGATCGCACAGCGGCCTCTCCCACGGGTGGGTTATCTGCACCACAGCTAGGTCGAACTCTCTCCGGCTGTTGGTACAGACCCCGTTCTCATCCGCACCGCCTCCCCATTCGGGGTAGTAGGTGTACGCATCAACCTCAAACAGCCGTTTGAGGAGCGTGTACCAGGCTTCCGGGATGTTCCGGGCCTGGACAAAGACAGGCTGCAGGAGTTCGCGCACGTTACTTCTACTCCCTTCTTGCCGCTTCTACACCGTGCCTCTCCCCGTTGCCGGGACTTCGGCTTACGCCTTAAGGTACCCCCCTGAATCCCAAAACCGCGGCAAAGCCCCCGGAGTTGCCAGAAGCAGTTCTCCACCCCGCCGGAACTCCTGGAGCACCCACTCCCCCGTCCCGGGAGCGACGTCAAATCCCGCCGCGCGGAGTTCGGCCCTCATCTCTTCCAGGACCTCCGGCGTGTGCAGGCAGGGGACGACCGTCGTCCTGACGCGGCCCCCGGGGAACTTTAGCGCCAGGTGCAGGCTCTCCAGGACGGCACCCGGGTCTCCCGCGCAGACCCACTCCCGGTAAAGCCGCAGCGGGGCCTTGTAGTCCACCGCCAGGCAGTCCACCAGGCCCTCCCCGAGCACCCGGCGCAGGACGTCCGGACGGGAGCCGTTGGTGTCGAGTTTCGTTTTGTAGCCCATGCGCTTGAGTTGCCGCAAGAAGTCCAGCAGGTCGGGCTGAAGGGTCGGCTCGCCACCGGAGACCACCACGGTGCCGAGGAAGCGGCGCCTCCGCTCCAGAAACCAGAGGACTTCCCCCAGCGGCACTTCTGGAACATAGCGTGCCGGGTCCACCAAGCCGGGGTTGTGGCACCAGGGACAGCGGAAGTTGCAACCCCTGGTGAACACCACCGCGGCAGGGCAACCCGGGTAATCGGACAGCGAAAACCTGACCAGCCCGCCGATTACCATTCCGAGTTCACCGCCCAACCCGGAAAGCCCTCCGGTCCCGGAACTCCTCGCGCTTTCCGGCATTGTAGCAGGAGACGGGGCGGTAGTAGCCCGTGACCCGCGACCAGACCTCGCACCCCGCACCGCAGTGCGGGCATGTTTCGTACTTCCCGGGGAGATACCCGTGCTGCAGGCACACGGAAAACGTGGGCGTGAGAGTGATGTAGGGCACCCGCGACGCTTCAAACACCCGCAGGACGAACTCCCGGCAGGCCCCCGGGTCGGGTTTCCCCTCTCCCAGCCAGAAGTGGACGACCGTGCCCCCCGTGTAGAGCACCTGCAGGTCCTCCTGGTGCTCCAGGTACTCGAGCGGGTCGTCCGTCCAGCCGACGGGCGCGTGGGTGGAGTTGGTGTAGTAGGGTTCGGCCCCTCTCCTTACGGCCTCCTCGTTGGCCACCACAATGTCCGGGTAGAGCTTCTTGTCGATGCGGGCGAGCCTGTAGGCACACCCCTCCGCAGGGGTGGCCTCCAGGTTGTAAAGGTTCCCCGTCCGCTCCTGGGCGCACCGGCAGAACTCCCGCAGGAACTCCAGCACCCGCACCGCGAACGCCTTCCCTTCCGGGTGGGTGATCGGCACGCCCAGCAGGTTCAGGCACGCTTCGTTGCCGCCGACCACTCCGATGGTCGAGAAGTGGTTGGCATAGTACCTCCCGAAGCGCTCCTTCACGCCCCGCAGGTACCGGGTGCTGAACGGGTAGAGGCCCGCGTCCGCGAACCGCTCCAGGACCTTGCGCTTTATCTCCAGCGCGGTCACCGCAACGGATGCCAGCCGCGCCAGCCGGGCAAAGAAGTCGCCTTCATCTTTGGCCTGGTAGGCCAGGCGGGGAAGG
>NZ_AUBR01000081.1 GCF_000429345.1 Desulfovirgula thermocuniculi DSM 16036
GGCCGCCGACGGCCTGCCGCGCAGAGCGATGCCCCTCTTCCTCCGCTTGCCGAACAACCGCTGGCACTCTTTACGCACCGCTTCCAAGGACTCCGCGGCGAGGCGATACTCGGTAACGCCTTTTTTCTCGGCAATTGGCCCCGAGACCGCGACCCCGCCGAACCGGCTTGGCACGGATATCTTCACGCCGGGTCCCAGGCCGCGCTCCCGCAACCACGCCGGGAAGCCGGGGGCGTCCTCGCCGTAGTAACCATAGCGCCTCTCATCCGCCGCCATCTCCGCCAGCGCCTCCTCCCCGTTGAAAAGCAGTCCGCCAGCTTCGGACTCAGCTTTCCTCATGTAGCGCTGCGCTTCCGTTTCGAGCAATCGATACTCCTGCTCCAAGGCGTAGTACTCTTCTGTAAACTCCGGATCCTCCAGCAGGCGTGCCTTGAACTCGCACCAGTTCATCGATACTCTCCTCTTCTTCCGGTCCGGTTTCTACAGCATGGTTTAACTTTGACTAACTTTGACCATCAAGGTAACACAATACCCTTCACAGCTTTTCGACGTAATACAGCGAATTCGCTGCCAGGCGCACCCGGCACACGGCCTGCTCCAGCCGGGCCACCAGGTGGGCGGCCTCGCCGTAGGCGAACTCGGGCGCGGCTAGTTCCCGCTCCGCCTCCCGCGCCGCGACGAGGAGTTCCCGCACAGCCGCGCGCAGGCCCGCGCGGGCGGCAGGGAGGGGGTTGGCGGCGGTTACGGAAGTGTTTTCGGTGTTTGTAAAAACAACGTCCATCTCTGGTCACCCCGGTTTTTTGGCAATCACAGGATAACCCATATCACGCCACTCAACACCTACGAGTAGCTTGTTTTGACCACTGCTATGCAAAACGTGCAAAAATACTTCTTTCAGGTCCATCGTGTTCAACTCCGTGCAAGATTCATCTTCTTCCGCAAGCCTGGCCCCCAAGGCAAACTTGATAGCGGACTTGACCTCGGGAGAGCAGTTGAAAAATTTTATCCTGCGTCTGAACTCTTCGGAACCCATCCCCTGAAGCAGTTTGCCAAATGCCTCGTCGCAGAAACAGTGCGATACCACTTCCACCCCGGCAAAATCCAGCGCCACACGGGCCGAGCTTTTCAGTTCTTCCAGAACCAGATCCCTGACCCTCCTGCCCAGCGCACGGCCCGTCAAGCAAGCACCGATGTTTCCCAGCTTAATCACTTTTACCCATCCCCCTTCATTGCCCGGAGGTTCCCAACTAGCGGTTCTATACCAAAGCGGGTCCTCCACCGCAGGAAGGCCCTCATGGGATCGCCACCGCCCCGGGGGATTGAACGGCCCCCGCCGGGGGAATCTCCTCCAGCGACCAATCGTGGCTGTCGAAGAGCCTGCCACTACCCTTGAACCCGCACCGCTCGAGGGCCAGTTCGGCGTACTCGCGCTTCAGGTCGATGTACACGCTGTCCCGGCCCAGGGCCATCGCCGCCAGAGTCGTGGTCCCCGCTCCCCCGAAGGGGTCGAGCACCACGCAGCGCGCCGAGCCGTCGTTGTCCGGGCAGCGGCACCCGGGCCGCCAGCCGACCGTCCTGGAAGCCACCACCTCCAGGTACGGCCTGCCCTGCTGGCCGTGGTCGAACCTGCCGATTTCGCGGCAGCCGAAGCGGTCTCCGCGCGGGGCATGCTCCCTCTCCACCACCCTCTCCCACGGCGCCCCGTAGGCCGGGCACGCCGCCGGGGAGGTGCCGGCGAGGATGCAGATTTCCGCCAGGGCTTTCGGAAAGACCGCAAAGTGGGCCCCGGGGAAGGGTTCAGTGTTGATCGCCCAAACGGAGCGGCGGTTCCGCCCGCAGGTGGTGTCCAGAACCTTGAAGCCGCGGTGCGGTTTCAGGGGCCCATTAAGATTCCATGGTTCATTACTTCGTTCCCGTGGCAGGGCTTCGGGCAGGTAGCGCTTGTCGTAAAGATGAGTAACAGCGGGTTCCTTTACAGCTTCCGCATCGTAGAAATACCGCGGCGATTTCGCTAGCAAGAAAATGTATTCGTGAGCCTTTGTGGGTCGGTCTTCCACACTTTCGGGAAGGCAATTGGGCTTCACCCATACTATATCCGAACGGAGGAACCACCCCTCGGCCTGTAACGCGAAAGCCACCCTCCAGGGAACGCCAACCAGGTCCTTCGGCTTCAGCTCAGAGAAACTGCCACGGTTCGCCTGCCGCGCGTACAGTATTCGGCCGGTACCTTTCTGCATCCGCCCTTCATCCCACGGCCCACCCTTGCCCGGGTTGGCGTAACTATCACCAATAACAAGCCACAGCGTGCCGTCCCACCGTAGGACGCGCCGGACCTCCCGGAACACCAGCACCAGGTGGCCGACGTACATTTCCGGCGTCGGCTCCAGCCCGAGCTGACCCTCCCACGCGGGAACACGGATAGGCGGCAGGCCGGACATCGGGGAGTACTCGACCTCCGGCCAGTACACGGGCGGGAGGCCGTAGTCGCGCAGGCCCCAGTACGGGGGCGAGGTCACCACACAGTGCACGCTTTCCTCCGGTAGAAGTTTGAGGGCGTCCAGGACGTGGCCGACGATGAAGCGGTGGGTGCCCAAGATCCTCATCTCCCGCCGCTTTCCCGATCCACAGATACCGGCGAAGTTTGGAAGTGTCCGGCTACCACGCCTCCGGACACCGCCAGCACCGCCGCCTCGCACACGGCGCGCACGAAGGCGTTAGCCGCCGCGCGGACCTCCCGTTCCCCGACAGGACCGCGCACGGTCACACTGTAGGCCGGACCGCTGCCCTCGCTGCAGGCCTCGATGCGGATCCCGCACCCCGCCGCCCGCAGGTGCTCCACCAGGGCAGCCGCTAGCCCGTAGTCGCTGGAGTAGAAGGGTACCGGAACGAACCAGAAATCCAGCTCCTCGGCGTAGTTAGCCGTCACGCCCCGCAGGAGCGGGTCCTCGCTCTCGTCGATCCACCTGTCCTCCGGCAGGCGAACCACGGGCGAAGGCGTGTGATACCACGGGGCGGCGGGTTCCCGTTCCGGCGAGGCCCTCCACAACCCGCACTCCGGTTCCGGCCCGCACGGCCAGTCCCGCGCGACCACCTCCAGGCCCAGCACCCTCTCCGCGACCAGCACGTCTAATTCCCGGTTCGCTAGGCCGAGCAGATCAGAAATGGTTCCCGCCACCGCTCTCCGCTCCTCTCCCGAAAGAACTCAACCTTCGGTCAGTACAAGTCCTTCCTCACCCACTCCGGAAGAGGGCCAATGATCCCTTCGACCGCAGACAGAAAGTCGGCAATATTCTCTGAACTCCAGAGTAACCTCCTGAAACGATTGAGGTACTCCTGGAACACCCGCCCCACCAGCTCCGCTTCCCACCCGCCAGGAGCGTACTGGTGGTAGACATCCAAGGCCTTGACCACGGCCCGCGAAATAGCATCGCGACAATTAAAACCGCTTGACTTTGCCAACTCCAAATTCCCCTTCCTCAACCAATCGATAAATCTTTCCTGGCATCTACCAGACTCGAGGCTCTCCCCGCGTCCAGCACGGTTCACCTCTTCGCCCCCGCCGCAGATCCCCCAGAACCGCGGTTCGTCGGACCCGGACTCACAGGTCTGGCAAATCGCCTGTTGCCGTAGCAGTCCAGGTCGCTCACTCTCCCTACCTCCCTCCAACGCTGGCCACACCGCTATACCAGAGCAATTGCCGCCCCACGCCCCGCCCCTCATGGGCTATTCCGCACCCACTTTCAATCCCACCATAGGTTACCTAGGGAGCCGCAGGGCGTAGAGTTCCAGCACACCCGGGGGCTCCGCCGCGGTCAACCCCTCCGCCCGCAGGACCGCGTTGGCCAGGTGCCAGGCCAGGAGCGGCGGCACGGCGTTGCCCACCTGGCGGTACCGGGCCGTCTTGCCGCCGCGGAACTCGAACCAGTCGGGGAACGACTGGAGGCGGGCACACTCCCGCACCGTGAGCCGCCGCACGTGGGCCGCCCTCACGGCCGCGCTGGCGCAGTCGTTTTTGGCGCTGACGGTGTACCCGGGCCTCCCGGGGTTGCGAAGGGGAAACACACCGGCGTCGTCCGAGTAAAACCCGGGATGCTCGCCCAGCACCGCCGCCAACGATTCCCTTCCGTCAGCGGCTATGACAATCGACGGCTCATCAACGCTTGCCTTACTTTTGGCTCGTTTCGACACCACGACCAGCTTCGGCCTGCCGCCCTGCCTGGCGTCCACGCAGGGGGACGGCCTGACGGTCACGTCGAAGACCCGCGGCCCGCCGTCGTGCGGTATCTCGTCCACCCACAGCAGGACGGGTTCCCCGTTCTGTGGGCTACCCCCGCGCGGGGAACGCGGCTTGACGCAGACCGAGGGGGAGCCGGGGTCGAGCACGCGGCAGCGGGCGGCCTGCCCCGGGGGTAGTAGTTCGGGCGTACCGCACGGGACGGCCAGCCCGACCGTCGCCATGCCGTCCACCGTGTAGGACGGCGCGTCCACCCCCTTCCAACCCCTCCCGTTCTGCCGCTTCTGCACGCCGCGGCAATCCTGTATCAGGAGCGGCCCGGCGGGGACGTAGTTCTGCTGGAGCCTCCTCCCGTCGCGCCGCGGCCCCCCGGAGCACCGGACCGCGGCCGCGGATCCGGCCAGGGCCGCCAGCACGTCGCTCGCCCGGTTGTTGCCTTTCGGCGTCGCCCCCTTGTGCTCGGTGGCCGTGACCGTGAGCGATGGGGACTCTAGCACGGGCGGAACCATGCATGCCCTGGTGTGGTGGTGCCCCGGGGCCGACAGCCTGCCCTCCCCCTGCACCGCCATTGCGGGCCTGTCATCAAAGATCGTGGGGAAGCCCAGCGCCTCGGCCACCGTCACCCACGGCCTCAGCGGCGGGCCGAACAGCCGCCCCTGGAGGCACTCCGCCGGGGAGGCGTGGGTCCGCTCCGGCCAGGAGAAGTCCCTCCCCGTGCGGTTCCCCACCACGAACACGCGTTTCCGGAACTGGGGCACGCCGTAGTCGGCGGCGTCCAGCACCGCCCACCACACGCGGTATCCCAAGGAGCGGAACCTCTCCAGCACGGAGGCGAAGTAGCGGCCCTTGTGAGCCTCCTTCACCTTCCGCCCCGCGCACTCCGGGCAACCGCACACGGACAGCAGGCCCGGCACGTTTTCCATGAGGAACCATGCGGGCCTCAGGGCCTCCACCGCCCTGATGAAATCCGGGATGCAGTCGCGCTCGTCCGCCGGGCCGAGCCGCTTGCCGGCGACGGAGAAGCTTTGGCACGGCGGCCCGCCCACCAGCACGTCCGGCGTCGGGAGCGAGGAGAAGTCGAAACCCCTGGTGTTCGCGAGGACGAAGTGGTCGCCCAAGTTGGTCCGGTAGGTCTCTGCGCAGTCCGGGTCGTTGTCCAGCGCCCAGAGCGGGCGGAAGCCCGCCAAGGCGAAACCTAGCGACAGCCCCCCGGCGCCGCAGAACAGGTCGGCGAATGTAAGCAAGCGCATACACCCCCGGAAAAACGAAAGGGTCCGAGAACGGGACGCCTCCCGATCCCGGACCCCCGTTGGCGCGCGGAAGGCCCGCTTAGCCGCTTGCCGCCACTACCGCTTCCTTCAGGGACTTGCCCGCGCGGAACGCCACGACCCTGCCGCCGGGGATGACGATCTCCTCGCCCGTCTGAGGGTTGCGGCCCTTCCGGGCGGACCGCTCCCGCACCGCGAAGGTGCCGAAGCCAGGCACGCGGACCTCTTCGCCCCGCGCCATGGCCTCCCGGACGGTGTCAAGCACGGCAGTTACCGCCCGCTCGGCCTGGGCCCTCTTCAGCCCGGCCTTCTCTGCCACGGCGGCCACGAGCTCGGCCTTGGTCAAGCGGGATCACCTCCCTTCCGGGAAAAACAGAAAGGGGCGGTAGCGGTGGGAGGTGCGTTCCCACCGCTACCGCCCCAACAGTTCGTCAAACAACTCCGCCAGTTCCGGGTCGCCCCCGGCCAGGCGGAGCAACAACCTTTCAACCGCGGCCGCCAGGTCCCCCGCCTCGGCCGCCCCGCTACGGTAGAAGCGGAGGGCCAGGCAGGCCGCCGCGTATTCCTTCAACACCGCCCGGCCACCCCCCGTTAGACCGGGACCCCGGTCTCGAACGGGGAGGTGCTGTCCTTGTGGACGGACAGCCGGGGGAGCCTGAACTCCCCTGGTCGTTGCCGCTCCCCGTTAGGGGCATGTGGTTTGGGAAAAACCCCGGCCACCTCGCGGAGGGCGGCTCCCAAACGGGCCAGGCTCTCCGCAACAAAGGCCTCCAAATGCCCAACACGCTCGGCGAGCTCCACAGCCGAGGAAGCACGCTCAAGAAGGGAGCGAAACTCAACTTCTAATCCTTCGGCCGCTTCCGCCGCACGTTCCGCCGCCTCTGCCATTTGCCGGAGTGCGGAAGATAATGCATACGGAGACGGAGAGGAACGTTCAGGAGAAAGCGGAAAACGGAAAACCCGTCTATCTTGAATTGGAATGCTCTCCTCGGATTTGTTTTTCTTTACTTGTTGAATCACTTTCCTTACAAGAGTCGCACATACTCCGAAGCGGGCCATGCTTTCAGTTATGATGGCCGAGGTCGATTTTCCTTCGGCCAACATATCGCGCACGGCTTCCTCGACTTCGGGGGCAAGGGCACGGACACTCCCAAGGTCGCGGTTGGCGGCCACCCGCCTTTTGGCTTCCTCCCATAGTTCGCGGAATTCCCGCGAATTTTTGAGGAGGGTCCTCTTAATCCTCCACAAAACTCGACTGGCAGTGGTTCCATGTCGAAGGGCCACCGAAGCTACAAGGGCCTCGATAGACCCCCATCGACATTCGGAGCACTCGCCCCGAACAATCTTACGGAGTTCGTCCTCGATTTCTTTTAACACTATTACCATAGTTAGTGACACGGCGACCCCGCCCGGCCGGGCCCGCCGCGCCAACCCACCTCCTTCGAAGAAGTTTTTATTGGCGCAGCGGGCCGGATCCGGGCGGCCCGCGTCCCATTTCAATTTACGAGCTTCTCGGCCTCCCGGACCACCCGGGCGAACAGCTCCCGGGGGACCCGGAGGTCGGCCCTCCGCAGCGCCCTCCGGGCGAGGGCAAACCTCGCCGGGTTGGAGGGGCCCCGGAGCACTTCCCTCCGGAAGGGCCCAAAGTCGGCTATCACCCGGGCAGCCCTCCGGAGGGGCTCCCCGGCCAGAGCCTCGAGGACCCTGACCTTTTCGGGACTTAATACTTCCCTGATTGTCACCATTTTCGCGGGGCCGCGGCCCCCGGCAGGCCGCGGCCCTGGCACCTCCCCTCGGTAGTGGTGTCGGGTACCGCGGACCGGCCGGGGCGGCCCTCCTCGCCCCGCAAAAATAGCGGGGGAAGTTCCTTCTAACTCGCCCCCGGAGGGGGAAAACCAAACCTCGCCCCCATAGAGGGGGGAAAACATCCGGTCGGAGGTCTGCCCTCCCCCGGGGCCGCCGCGGAGTGTTGCGATCCCGGGGCAGGGCGGACCACCCGAAAAAATGAGGGGTTGCCAGGAAGAACCCAAAGATTTCCCACGCAACCCCTTGAATCTCGCTCCCAGAACGGAAACTCGCCCCGCGCGGTGCGGGGGAACAGGCAGAGAACTCGCCGCCCGATAGGGGCGGGAAAAACTACTCGCTTCAGGTAGTATTGTACCACAGAAACCCAGGCGTGCGGAAGGCCCTGGCGACAAAAATACAAACCCCGCTCTCCCGCCCTCGCCGGGAACAGGCGCCAGCGCCAGGTAGTACGCAGTGCCCGGTACGCACGTGCCCGGTGCCCCGTGCGCAGTACACCTTCACCCGTCCTGCAAGAAGCCCGCTTCACGGCGGCTCCCACAAGCGCGGGCCAGATCACCCCCTGGCCCCGGGGGACGCCCTCAGCGCCGGTCTCCAGCTACACCTGAATTTTCCTACTCCTCCAGAAGATCGGTGCCCCAGTTGGCCGCCTGGATGGCGGCGTCCAGCTCCCGGTACGCCTTCGCGTACTCGTCGGCCTTCCTGCGCCAGTAGGCCACGTCCACGGTGGGCACGAACTTGATCTCCGAGCGGGTCACCCGGTAGTCCCGCGCACCGACGGCGGCGTCGGCCAGCTCCTTCGCCACCTCGTGCTTCAGCTTGAGCATGTCACGGCGCGCTATGGCCTCCATCAGCGTGCGGCCGTCGGACAACTTGGCCTCCAGGTTGGTACGGTTGATGGCCACAATCAGTTTCTCCAGACGGTCAATGAGCTTTTCCACCTTTTCGGCCAGCTCCGCAGGGTCTTCGGAGGGTTTGTCCCCCTCCTGCACCCGCGCGTCCCGCTCCATCCTCTGGCGCAGGGCGAATATCTCTTCTTTGATTCGCTTGCGCTCCAGTAGCGCCTCGGCCAGCTTCACAAAAATCCCCCCTTTTTCCTCTAGAAAAGCTGTTGCCTTTCCAATGCAGTTGGCAGGGGAGGCGGGCCTCGAACCCGCGACCTCCCGGTTAACAGCCGGGCGCTCTACCAGCTGAGCTACTCCCCTGAGTCCTGGCGGCGGGAACAGAATTAGTAACATATGGTAGCTCTTCCAATCCTACCGCCGCCTCTGAGAGGGGGGAGCAGACTGGGGAATACTTTTAACCATCTCCCGCCCGAAACCCCCTCATAGGGCGTCCCGGACGCTTTGAACACGCACCTCCGCCGCCAAGATGTGCTTGCACTTAACGCCGTACCTTGCGAAATCCGGGCAGGTGCACGTCCCCGCGGCCAGGTCGACCAGGTACTCTTCCCTGCCGGACTGGGATGGCACGGCGAACCTGCCGCCGCCGAGCGGCCTGACCGAGGGGGCGAGTTCTGCGGCACGCGCCAGCCTGCGGGGATCGGGCGGCGCCGCCCGCGCGTAGGCCCGCCTCGACAGGGCATCGGCCTCGGTATTTTGCTCCCGCGGCACCCAGCGGAAGCGAAGCCTGCGGAACCGCCCGGCCAACTCCTTCGCCCGTCGGTAGAGCGGGGCCACGCGGGGCGACTTCACGGCATACTCGCCCCGGAGTTGGTAAATGCAGAGTTGGCTGTCGGAGCACACCTCGACTTCCTCGTCCCGGTAGCCGCTCTCCAGCAACCACTCCAGCGCCCTGATGACCGCCGTGTACTCAGCGACGTTGTTCGTTGCCCCGGGGCCGGAACACACCA
>NZ_AUBR01000082.1 GCF_000429345.1 Desulfovirgula thermocuniculi DSM 16036
CAAGGCCGCCCTTGCCGGGGTGCCCGTAATCTACGTCGACCCCAAGGAGACTTCCAAGACCTGTCCGCGGTGCGGGAATGTTTCCCGCTACAACCGGAAAACCCATGCCTGGTTCAAGTGCATCAGGTGCGGGTACCAGTCCGATGCGGACAGGGTTGGGGCTTTGAACATTGCCGCCAAAGCGCTCGATGCTCTCGGGGCATGACCCTGGGAGAAAGGGGAGCGTGGCACCCCTAAAGGCCAAGGTGATGATCCGGGTCATCCGGGGAATGCTGGCTAACCTGCGGTTGATCAGCCGCCATCCCACGACGGGATGCCCCCCAATTTATTGGGGGGAGGATGTCACATACCACTTTTTTCTCTATTACAGGGGGGAATGTAGACATGAATTTTCAAGACCTGATCCTGGCTTTAAGCCGCTTCTGGGCCGATCAGCACTGCATCATCCAGCAGCCGTACGACCTGGAGAAGGGGGCCGGCACCATGAACCCGGCTACCTTCCTGCGGGTGCTGGGGCCGGAGCCCTGGCGCGTGGCCTATGTGGAGCCTTCCCGCCGCCCTACCGACGGGCGCTACGGGGAGAACCCCAACAGGCTGCAGCACTATTACCAGTACCAGGTGATCCTGAAGCCGTCCCCCGACGATGTGCTGGAGATTTACCTGGAGAGCCTCAAGGCCATCGGCATCGACCCTTACAAGCACGACGTGCGCTTTGTGGAGGATAACTGGGAATCCCCCACCCTTGGCGCCTGGGGGCTGGGCTGGGAGGTCTGGCTGGACGGGATGGAAATCACCCAGTTCACCTACTTCCAGCAGTGCGGGGGCATCGACTGCCGGCCCGTTTCTGCCGAGATAACCTACGGCCTGGAGAGGCTGGCCATGTACATTCAGGGCAAGGACAATGTTTTCGACATTGAGTGGGCGGATGGCCTCACGTACGGCGATGTGCATTACCAGGGTGAGGTGGAACACTCTCACTACAATTTTGAGCAGGCCGACACCGAAATGCTCTTCAAGCTCTTTGAAATGTACGAGAGGGAAGCGCGACGCATCGTGGAAAAGGGTCTGGTCCTGCCGGCCTACGATTACGTGCTCAAGTGCTCGCACACCTTTAACCTGCTGGATGCCCGGGGGGCCATCAGCGTCACCGAACGCACGGCCTTCATCCACCGCGTGCGCAATTTGGCCCGGGCCTGCGCCGAGGCCTACCTGGCCCAGAGGGAGAAGCTGGGCTTTCCCTTGCTTCAGAAGGCTTCAGCCGCGAGAGGAGGGGCAACTCGATGAGCGAAAGGGATTTCCTGCTGGAAATCGGCACGGAAGAAATACCGGCGCGCTTCATAGACCCCGCCGTGGAGCAGCTAAAGGAGCTGGCGGCGGCGGTCCTGCAGGAAAACCGCCTGCGCTACCGGGAAATTAAAACCTTCGGCACCCCCCGGCGCCTCACCCTTTACGTGTGCGGCCTGGCCGAAGTGCAGGACCCGCTGGTGCAAGAGGTGAGGGGGCCGGCGGTGAAGGTGGCCTTTAACCAGGCGGGGGAGCCGACGCGGGCGGCGCTGGGCTTTGCCAAAAGCCAGGGCGTGGAGGTAAAGGACCTGGTCATAAAAAGCGTGGGGCCGGTGGAATACGTTTTTGCCGTTTTGCGCCAGGAGGGCCGCCCTGCCATGGAGGTGCTGCCGCAGATCTGCCCGGCCCTCATCTCCGGGCTGCACTTTCCCAAGCCCATGCGCTGGGGAAACCTGGAGGTGCGCTTTGCCCGCCCCATCCGCTGGCTCCTGGCCCTCTACGGGAGCGAAGTGGTGGAGTTTACCTACGCCGGGTTGCGGAGTGGGCGCGTTACCTACGGGCACCGCTTTTTAAGCCGGGGCCCGCTGGAAGTGGAACATGCCGCCCATTACTTTGAAATTATGGAGAAAGGCCGGGTGGTGGTGGACCATAGGGCGCGGCGGGAGATGATCTGGCGCCAGGTGCAGGAGCTGGCCGCGCGCATCGGGGGACGGGTGGAGCGCGATGAGGAGCTTCTGGCCGAGGTGGCCAACCTGGTGGAGTACCCGGTGGCCCTCTGCGGCAGCTTTGAGGAAAGCTTCCTGGAGCTACCGGGGGAAGTGCTCATCACCCCCATGCGAGAGCACCAGCGCTACTTCCCCGTTTGGGATGCCCAGGGGAAGCTCCTCCCCCGCTTTATTGCCGTGGCCAACGGCAACGAGGAACACCTGGACACCATCCGCACGGGCAACGAGAGGGTGCTGCGGGCGCGCCTGGCCGATGCCGTTTTCTTCTGGAAGGAAGACCTGGCGGTGCCGCTGGCCCGAAGGGTGGAGGACTTAAAGAAAGTGGTCTGGCAGGAAAACCTGGGCTCGCTTTACGACAAGGTGGAGAGGCTGGTGGGGCTCTCCCGCTACCTGGCAGGGGTATTCCACCTGGCGCCGCAGGAGAGGGAAAAAGTTTCGCGGGCCGCCTACCTGTGCAAGGCCGACCTGGTGACCACCATGGTTTACGAGTTTCCCGAATTGCAGGGAGTAATGGGGCGCGAATACGCCCTGCGCGGTGGGGAGGATCCGGAGGTAGCCTGGGCCATCTTTGAACATTACCTGCCCCGGTTTGCTGGCGACGCCCTGCCGGCCACCATGGCCGGGCGCATCCTGAGCCTGGCAGAAAAGATGGACAACCTGGTGGGCTGCTTTGCCGTGGGTATTGAGCCCACGGGCTCCCAGGACCCTTACGGCCTGCGCCGGCAAGCCCTGGGCTTCTGCCACATCGTCCTGGACGGGAGGCTGGTTTTCTCCTGGCGGGAGCTTGCCGAGCAGGCGTACGAGCAGTACAGGAGGCAGGTAAAGCTGGATCTGCCCAGGGAAGCCCTCTTGTCCAGGCTGGCGGAGTTCTTTGCCCAGCGCCTGAGGGGTATTTTTACGGAGCGGGGTTTCTCCTACGACACGGTGGAAGCGGTGCTGGCCGTGGGCTTTGACGATATGGCCGGCGCCCTGGAGCGGCTGCAGGCCCTCGCCGCCTTCCGGGAGGGGGAGGAGTTTGAAGCCGTCCACACCGCCTTCACCCGTGCCCACAACCTCTCCCGCCGGCACGGCTCCACCACCGTGGATTACGCCGCCCTGGTGCACCCGGCGGAGGTGGACCTCTACAGGGCCATAAGGGAAGTGCAGGGGGCGGTGGAAGAGCACCTGGCACAGAGGAGGTTCCTGGAAGCTTTGAAGGCCGTGGCCCGGCTAAAGGAACCGGTGGACAGCTTTTTTGATGCCGTGATGGTCATGGTGGAGGATGAGAAAACCCGTAACAACCGGCTGGGGTTGCTAAAGGCGGTGGCCACCCTGGTCTTAAATGTGGCCGATTTAAGCAAGCTGGTCATTTCCCAGGCGGGATAAACATATATGTATACATGATTCATGCTTAATTTGACAGGAGATGGGCCTACCGACGTATAATATAATTACCTTGAGAACCGATTAGTGTAACACAATTGCCTTGAGGGGCGGTAAAATTGGAGCTGACCAAGAGGCAGGAAGCCATCCTGGAAATCGTTAAAAAGGAAGGGCCCATCACCGGCGAGCAAATTGCCGAGCGCCTGAAGCTCACCAGGGCCACCCTGCGGGCCGATATGGCCATTCTCACCATGGCGGGCCTCCTGGAGGCCCGCCCGCGGGTGGGGTATTACTACAGCGGTAGGACCCCCAACAAGCTCATTGCCGAAAAGCTCCACCGCATAAAGGTGGGTGAGGTTAAGTCCGTGCCGGTGGTGGTTTCGGAGCGCTGCTCCGTCTACGATGCGGTGGTGACCATGTTCATCGAAGACGTGGGCACCCTCATTGTGGTCCGGGAAGGGGGCATACTGGAAGGGGTTGTTTCACGCAAGGACCTCCTGAAGACCACCCTCGGCGGTCACAACATTCACCAGCTACCCGTGGGCGTGGTGATGACCCGCATGCCCAACGTGGTCACCGTAGGCCCCGAGGAATCGGTGTGGGCGGCGGCCAAGAAGCTGATCACACACGAGGTGGACGCGCTACCCGTGGTGCGGCCGGTGGAAGGCGGGGACCCGCGGAAAGACCTGGAGGTCATCGGGCGCTTCACCAAGACCAACGTGGTCCGCCTCTTTGTGGAGCTGGGAGAAGGGAGTTAAGGGGGAGGTAACCATTTCTGGCATCAACCCGTCCATTTACATCATTTCCGACTCCATTGGGGAAACTGCGGAGCTGGTGGCCAGGGCGGCTGCCAGCCAGTTTGATTCCGGGGCGGTGGACATCCACCGCGTGCCTTTTGTGCATGACGTAGAGGAGATAATCGAAGTCGTGCGGGAAGCCAGCGCTTCCCCTTCCATCATTGCTTACACGCTGGTGGTGCCCGAGCTGCGGGAGGCCCTGGAAAGGGAGGCCCGCCGCTATGGCATACCCACCGTGGACATCCTCACCCCCATGTTAAACGCCCTCGTACAGGTGGGGGGCAGGAAGCCGCGGCTTGAACCGGGCCTCATCCGCCGCACCGATGAAGAATACTTCCGCAAGATGGAGGCCGTGGACTTTGCCGTCAAGTACGATGACGGGAAAGACCCCCGCGGCATCCTGCGGGCGGACGTGGTGGTTATTGGCGTCAGCAGGACTTCCAAGACGCCCCTCTGCATGTACTTGGCCTACAAGGCCATTAAGGCGGCCAACGTGCCCCTGGTGCCGGAAGTGGCCCCGCCGGAGGAAATTTACAAGCTGCCCCCTCACCGGGTGATCGGGCTGACCATTGATCCCCACAAGCTCCACGAAATACGGCGGGAGCGCTTAAAATCCCTAGGGCTTACCTCGGATGCCAACTACGCCAGCATGGAGCGCATCCTCTACGAGCTCGAGTACGCGGAAAAAATCATGCGCCAGGTGAAGTGCCCGGTCATCGACGTGACCAACAAGGCTGTGGAGGAAACTGCCAGCCGCGTCCTGGAGATTTATTACAGGGGGGAGAGAAATGTCAGGTAAAAAATACGTTTACCTGTTTGAAGAGGGCCACGCGGGGATGAAGGACCTTCTCGGTGGTAAAGGAGCCAACCTGGCGGAAATGACCAATATAGGGCTTCCCGTGCCGCCGGGCTTTATTATTACCACCGAGGCCTGCCGGGAGTTTTACCGCTGCGGCCAGCAGTTTCCCCCGGGGCTGGAAGACCAGGTGCGGGAAATGATGGGGGTGCTGGAGAAAAAGACGGGCAAAGTTTTTGGTGACCCCGCAAACCCGCTCCTGGTGAGCGTGCGCTCCGGCGCGCCCGTGTCCATGCCGGGCATGATGGATACCATTTTGAACCTGGGCTTAAACGACCGCACCGCGGAAGGGCTGGCCCGGCTTGCCCACCGGCGCTTTGCCCTGGACTGCTACCGCCGCCTCCTGCATATGTTTGGCGATGTGGTGCTGGGCGTGGAGCACGCCAAATTCGAACTCATCCTGGAAAGGTGGCGCCAGAAGCGGGGAGTGCGCTACGACTACGAGCTTTCCGACGAAGACCTGGACCAGGTGGTTGAGGAATACAAGGCGCTCATTGAAGGGGAGACGGGCCGCCCGTTCCCCCAGGACCCCACCGAGCAGCTTTTCCTGGCCATCCGGGCCGTGTTTAACTCCTGGAATAACGAGCGGGCCGTTGTTTACCGCCGCATCCACAGAGTCCCCGACGACCTGGGAACGGCGGTAAACGTGCAGGTGATGGTTTTCGGCAACCTGGGCAGCGACTGCGGCACCGGGGTGGCCTTCACCCGCGACCCGGCCACCGGGGTGCGGGAGCTTTACGGCGAGTACCTGCCCAACGCCCAGGGCGAGGATGTGGTGGCGGGCATCCGCACGCCGCTGCCGATTGAGACGTTAAAAGAAGAAATGCCGGAAATCTACCGGCAGTTTGCCGACGTTTGCGAGCGCCTGGAAAAGCACTACCGCAACATGCAGGATATTGAATTTACCGTCGAGCGCGGCAAGCTGTACATCCTGCAGACCAGGGCGGGCAAGCGCACCGCCCAGGCAGCGGTGAAGATAGCCGTGGACATGGTGCGGGAGGGCCTCATCACCAAAGAGGAGGCGCTCCTGCGGGTGGACCCGGCGCAGCTGGACCAGCTGCTGCACCGGCGCATTGACCCCCGCGCCAAACTCAACGTCATTGCCCGGGGATTGCCCGCTTCGCCGGGGGCGGCCAGCGGGAAGGTGGTTTTCGACGCCGACGAAGCCGAGGCCCTGGGCAATAAGGGGGAAAAGGTCATCCTGGTGCGCACGGAAACCACGCCCGACGACATACACGGCATTGTGGCCGCCCAGGGAGTGCTTACTTCCCGCGGCGGCATGACCAGCCACGCCGCCGTGGTGGCCAGGGGCATGGGCAAGCCCTGCGTTTGCGGGTGCGAGGCCATCCGCATTGACTACGATAGGGAAGAGTTTTACGTGCAGGACCTGGTGGTGAAAAAGGGCGACGTCATAACCATTGACGGCGCTACGGGCCAGGTCATGCTTGGGGAAGCGCCCCTTGTGGAGCCGGAACTCTCCCCGGAGTTCGAGGAGCTGCTGCGCTGGGCCGACGAGGTCCGCGTGCTGGGCGTGCGGGCCAATGCCGACACTCCGGAAGATGCCGCCAGGGCCCGCGCCCTGGGGGCCGAGGGTATCGGCCTCACGCGCACCGAGCACATGTTTATGGCCCCCGACCGCCTGCCCATCGTGCAGGAGATGATCATGGCCGCCACCCCGCAGGAACGACAGGCGGCCCTGGAAAAGCTCCTGCCCATGCAGCGGGAGGACTTTTACGGCATTTTAAAGGCCATGGAAGGCTACCCGGTGACCATCCGGCTGCTGGACCCGCCCCTGCACGAATTCCTGCCTAACGGCGAAGAGCTGGCCGTGGAGATTACCCGCCTGCGCCTCACCGGCGGCTCCGAGGAAGAAATCAGGGCCAAGGAGGAGACGCTTAAAAAAGTGCGGGCGCTGGCGGAGTTCAACCCCATGCTGGGCCACCGCGGCTGCCGCCTGGGCATTACCTACCCGGAAATATATGCCATGCAGGCGCGGGCCATCTTCCAGGCTACCGCCAGGCTGGTGAGGGAAGGCGCAAAGGTCTTTCCCGAGGTGGAGATCCCCCTGGTTAGCGATGTCAAGGAACTGGCCCTCCTCCGCCAGCTGGTTAACCGGGTAGCGGAGGAGGTCAAAAGGGAAACGGGCGTGGAATTTGAATATGCCGTGGGCACCATGATTGAGGTACCGCGGGCGGCCCTCCTGGCCGACGAGATTGCCCGGGAGGCAGATTTCTTCTCCTTTGGCACCAACGACCTTACCCAGACGGTCTTCGGCTTTTCCCGGGACGATGCCGAGGCAAAGTTCCTGCACGAGTACGCAGAAAAGAAAATCCTGCCGGAGAACCCCTTCATCGTCTTGGACCAGGCCGGGGTGGGCAAGCTGATGCAAATTTGCGTGGAGCTGGGTCGCCGGGCCAAGCCCGGGCTGGTCATCGGCATCTGCGGGGAGCACGGTGGGGAACCGGCTTCCATTGAGTTTTGCCACCGCCTGGGCTTAAACTACGTCAGCTGCTCCCCCTACCGGGTGCCTGTTGCCCGCCTGGCCGCCGCCAGGGCTGCGCTCAAAGCCAAGGCCTCCCCGCAGTGAGCGGGGAGGTTTTTACTTTCCTCGACAGGAAAAAGGTCCCGCGGCGGCGAAAGTTTTAACAAAAACCGCAAGGGAGAAAAATTATGGAGGAGATAAATTTCTCCTTGGCGCGGCTGGCACTGGAATCCATGCCCGGACCGGTGGTTATCACGGACCTCGCCGGACGGATTGTTTACCTCAACCGGGCCGGCGAGGCGGCAATGGGAGTAAGGAGGGAAGAAGTTCTCCACCGCCCTCTGGTGGAGGCATTTTACAAAGGGGAAAAATTCGACGCCAAGGGACGCTACCGCAGCCCCGTCCTGGAAACCCTGGAAACGGGCAAGGAGTTTCCCGGGGGCATTTTGGAGATAAGGGCCTTCCCCCACGCGCTCCCCAAGCTGTACCTGGTGCATACCTTTTTCGTGCGGGAAGAGAGCGGCGAGGTAGCGGGGGTTTGCGGCATTTACAACGACCTCATGCAGAGCCGCGAGCTGACCCGGAAAGCGGTCCTCAACCGCCTGGTGACCATTTCCCAGCAGTTTGAAACCATTTACGCTTTTGCCGAAGCCATTGGAGCACGGGACCCGTACACCATGGGCCACTGCGAGAAGGTGGCCGAGTACGCGCGCCTGATTGCCGAGGCCATGGGCCTGGGGGAGAAGGAGATCAGCCTGGCCTACATCTGCGGTATAGTCCACGATGTGGGCAAGATCGGCGTACCGGAGAGCATTTTAAACAAACCGGGCTCTCTTACCAAAGAGGAGTTTGCCTATATAACCCTCCACCCGGAAAAGGGGGCCAGCATTCTTTCCCACATCAGCTGGCTTGAGGATGTGGTACCCGTAGTGCTGGCCCACCACGAGCGCTATGACGGCGGGGGCTACCCCATGGGCCTGAAGGGCGAGGAAATACCGCTTCTGAGCCGCATTCTGGCCGTGGCCGACGCTTTTGACGCCATGACCTCGGACCGCAGCTACCGGAAGGCTCTACCCCTGCCCGTGGCCGTGCAGGAATTAAAGCGCCATGCCGGGAAGCAGTTCGACCCGCAGGTGGTGGAGGCATTTCTGGAGATCATAGGCCACCTGGTTTAGTGACATCCTCCCCCCAATAAATTGGGGGCATCCCGTCGTGGGATGGCGGCTGATCAACCGCAGGTTAGCCAGCATTCCCCGGACGACCCGGATCATCACCTTGGCCTTTGGGGGTGCCACGCTCCCCTTTCTCCCAGGGTCATGCCCCGAGAGCATCGAGCCCTCTGGCGGCAATGTTCAATGCCCCAACCCTGTCCGCATCGGACTGGTAGCCGCACCTGATGCACTTGAACCAGGCATGGGTTTTCCGGTTGTAGCGGGAAACATTCCCGCACCGCGGACAGGTCTTGGAAGTCTCCTTGGGGTC
>NZ_AUBR01000083.1 GCF_000429345.1 Desulfovirgula thermocuniculi DSM 16036
GACGACCCTCCGCACGCGGGGGTAAGCCGCAAAGGCCCCCAGTTTGTTCCATATCGGGGCGAGGGTCTCCACCGCCCGCTTGGCGAACGCCGGGAACTGGTGCTCCCAGAAGCTCCTGAGCACGGGGTCGTTCGCGACCCTGGGCAGGGTGGCCGCCCGCACCTGCTCGCTGGACAGCAGCGGCTCCAGGGAGAGGACGGTCTGCCCGCCCACCCGCGCCAGGGTGAGCAGTGCGTTCTTGAGGATGTGCTCCATGCGGTATCCGACCCCGGCGGGGAAGAGGTCGCGGAGCATGTCCACGAACGCGCCCACGGCCTGCTCCTCCATGCCCGGCGGTGCTTCGAGCAGGTTGAAGCCCCGCGGCCGGTCGGTGTCCCGGAAGTGGAGCACGTGCACGCGGTCGGCCACCCCCTCGGGCAGCCTGGCGAGGAGGTCGCTCACCGCGTCCCCGTGGGGGTCGATGAAGGTGAACCCCGCGGCGGTGTCGGGGCAGCGCTCCAGCGCCTCGGCCAGCGACAGGCACCAGTTGAGCAGCGTGACCGTCTTGCCGCTGCCCGTCTTGCCGCAGAGGAAGGCGTGCGTGGTGAACTGCTCCAGGGGAAGCCAGATGGGCGCTCCCAGGCGTTCTGGGTGGTCGGAGAACCCCAGCCTTACGCGTTGCTTGCCAGACATGGGGGCAGACACGGGTGATCGCCTGCCTCTCCTCAGCTAGCCAGTTTTCTCAGCGTCGCTTCCAACTTCATCCTCGCCTTAACTTCTTCCACCAGAACCTCTACTCTTCCATCGCACCAGGCTAGGACTCCGGTAGCGCGCCTGCCAGGAAGAGCACGGCGGCCCCGGAGAGGATGCCGCCCGCAAGGTAGGTGTCTTGACGTCCTCCCCCGAATGAATTCGGGGGATTCCCTTAGGTGGAAATCCTCCGAACCCACCCGGGGTTCCCCGGGAATTCCGTGCCCCCTCCTTTTCCTCCGGGGGTTCACGCCCGGTTCCGGTTGGGGTCCGCCTCCGGCCGCGCGTTTCCGCCGGCCCTCACAGGCTCCCCCGCTGGGCCGCGCCAAAACGGCCCGCCCCGGGAGGTTCAAGGGATCACCTGCCCCCTACCCTCCCGGGCGGCGGCGCTATCCGGCCCTCCCCAAAAAAAAGGGCCGTACACCGCGCCGCTAAGCAAACCTGCTTCCTTCTACGTCGCCAACCCGCTCACCGCCTGCGCGATGTTGTCGGCAGCGTTCACGTCGACGTGCTTCTCCCTCCCGCACCGGGGGCACCTGAACCAGCGCCCCTTCGGCCTACTTTTGACCGTCTCCCCGCAGCGCGAGCACGTGAGCGAGGTGAGATCCGGCCTGACGTACTCCACCTCTATCCCCACCAGCGCCGCCTTGTACTCGATGAACTTCTGCAACTGGTAGTACGGCCAGTATTGCAGGCTCCGCCCGTGGTCCTTCCGCTGCTCTCTCCCCTGCGGGAAAACCCACCTGGCACCGGTCAGGTCCTCCATCCGGATCTTCGTGACACCGTGAGCCACGGCGAACTCGACGAGCCTCCGGCTCACCTTGTGGTTCACGTCCGTCACCCAGCGGTGCTCTTTGTCTCCCAGCCTCTTTAGGGCACGGTTGGCGCCGGCCTTCTGCAGCTTCCTCCGCAGCCTGGCGTAGCGCCTGCGGACGTACGCCAGTTCGCCGCCGGAAAAGAAGAGCGTCCGGCCCTCCACGGAGGCCACCAGCAGATCCACCATGCCCAGGTCTACGCCCATGACCTTCTCCGGCCCCTGCCTCCGCCCGGTAGCCACCGCCAGGCTCAGGTGGACGTACCAGTCCCCGCCGCGCCTCACCAGCCGGGCCACGCCCTGCCTGGCCCTGCCTTCGAGCAAAAGGTTCAGGTACCGCTCCTGGTAGGGGGCCACCGCCACGGGCACGCCCACCCGCTTCTCCAGCGCGGGGAAGGACACCTTCCACACGGCTCTGCCGTCTCTGGAAAACTCCCTCTCCACGCGGAAGTTCTGGTTGTTGAAAGTGGGCCAGAGGCGCTTGAAACGCTTCGCCTTCTTTTTGGCCCTGATGTCCCGGATGGCTTGGTTAAGTACCGCCGCTGGCAGGGAGTCCGAGATCCCGGCCGCTTCCTTCGAGGTCCTGGGCCGCTCCTTCTTAGGCAGGCTCAGATATCGGTTTGCAAACTCCGTCACCCGGTCGGCCATCAGTTGGTACATTTCCCGCTTGGCCTTCGTAGGCTCGTGCAGCTTGAGCTTGAGCGTCACCGCTTGCTCCACCGCGCTCACCTCCTCCCCCGGTCCTCCAAAAAACAGAAAGGCCGCGCGGTGTGCGCGACCGTCTCCGTCTCTCTCTGCCGCCATTCATCCCCCGATTGAAAATCGGGGGCATTCTGGCAGGGTTTTTGTAAAGCAAAGGAGAACACCTCCAAAAAAGAAAAACCCGGTGGAAAGCCGGGCGAGTTTAAAGTTCCTTCACAGCTTCAAGAAGGGCTTCTTTCAATGCGCGGCGCAGCTCGGACGCGAGCGCTCTGTCGCCCGCCCTGTCGATGGCCTCAAAGATCTGGGGAAGGTTTCGGATGGCGCCGTCGGCCACCTTGGCGGAACGGGTGGCCGCCATGCCGAGTTTCCGGGGCTGTCCTTCGCACAGGGCATAGATGCCGCCGAAGCCGTACACGGCGTAGCCCGCCTGCCTCAGAGTGCGGGCCACCGAGCGCACTTTGAGCCGATTCTCCAGAAGGTCTCTTCCGTAAAGCTGCGCCGCCAGCTCTCCCGTGGGCACGCCGTCAGGGAACCGCTTCTCCAAAAGGTCCAGCATGACACCGGCCAGACTACCGCCCCTCGGCCTGCGCACCGCCCTCACCTCCTTCCCAAAAAAAAAAAAAAAGGCCCCCTTCCTAGCGCCCGTCCTTTTCTTTGCCTTTGACCAGCTGCAGCTTCGGTTTTCCGCCTTCCAGAAGCTCGAAGATGTTGGTTATTCTTTTTAAGGCCATTTCCAGGGCGGTCCTCAGCACCTTGAACACGGTCGTGTCCACCACGGCGTCGCCGATGTCCTCAAAATCCGGGCCGCCGCGCACCCTGGAGGCGGCCAAAAGCTCGTCGGAATACCGCTCCTCCAGTTTTTTGAGCAACTCGGAGAGCTCAAAGGCCGCTGTCTGCGCTTTCTGGGCCAAAACTCTGAACTCCTCCTTCCGGACGTCGAAGCGCGGCCTCGGCCTCTCCCTCTCCTTTTTCAATTCGCTGCGTGCGTGGTCGAGCCACCGCTGGAGCCTCTCCACCTCCTCCTCCAGGGCGCGGACCTTGGCCTCCTTCCTCTCCTTTTCCTGGGCCACCTCGCGGAACCGGCCCTCGAACCATTCCTTTTCCCGCAGGAGCTTGGCCGCCTCGGCGCGGGCCGCCTCCAGTTCGGCCTCCAGGGCGGGGTCGGGCCTGTACACCACCTTCTCCACCACCTGCGGGGGCCGGGAGGCGAGTTCCTTGAGTTGGCGCTTCAATGCCTCCACCTCTCCCTCCAGGCGGGCCTTTTCGGCGCGGGCCGCTTCCAGCTCGCGGGCCAGATCCTCCCCACCGCCCCGGTCCTTCAGGCGGGCGAGTTCCGCCGCGAGCCTCTTCTCCCTGGTCTCGGCCTCGCGCTTTTCCTCCTCCAGCCTCACCAAGGCCTGCCTCAATTCGGCGGCCTGCCTCTCGGTCTCCGCCCTGACCTCCGCCTCGATCCTGCGGCGGAGTTCCCTCGCTTCGGCTTGCTTCAACCCGGCAACTTTCTCCCCCAGGACCTCATACAACTTTTTCTGCGTCTCCGGGGAAAGGAAAGCCAATTCGTAGGCCGCCGTGGTACCCAGCTTGCCGGAGGCCACCAGGGATTGGAGTTCCGGGATGAGGTCGTTGAGTTTGTCGAGCTGTTGCGTCCGTCTTTCCGTCAAACCAATTAATTGCGAAATTTTTTCGTGTTTTTCCTTACCATCACTGTCATTTTCTGGCCTCCCACGTTTGACCCCATACTGCTCCTTCAGCACCCTTATCAGCCTGGCCACCTGCATGTCGTTCAGCTGGCGCCTCAGCAGGTTATCCTTGATGAGCAGGGCCACGGCCTCCGGGCTTTCGGGGTCAACATCCTTGATAATTGCCGGGACGTGGGAGAGGCCCAGTTCCCTCGCCATCTCCCACCGCTGGTGGCCGGCCAGGATGGTGTAGTCGCAGGCCAGAATCAGCGGGGTCGCGATGCCGTTCTCCCGGATGTCCTCCAGCATCTCCTGCCTGATGGCGTCCGGTAGCGGGTCGGGAAAGAACTCCGCGCTCTTCGGGTGCGGCTTTAAAAGCTCGACGGGGACTATCGTCACCACGAAAACCACCTCCAGAAAAAAAAGAAACCCGGCCAATTTGGCCAGGTTTTCCGAAAATTGCCTTGTTGACTCAGAACTCCACGCTGTCCAAGCCGCCCGCGTTACTGCTGGGAGAACCGCCAGCAGGCCCCGTTCCGCCCTCGGCGGCCAGCGGGTAGAGTTCCTTGAACGCGGAGCGGGCCTCCCGCACCTCTTCGTCGGAAGCGTCCCGCACTTTCTCGAAGACGAGCCTGGCGGCGCGGCGCCCCTCGCGCTTCTTCAGCCGCACGCGGGTCACCACCCGGCAGGGGTGCGTTCCGGCTTTCCCCTCGCCCCCCTCCCCGTACGCAACGGAGTTGACGTACCTGACGAGGCTACCCAGTTGGGACGAAGGCATGTCGAAGTACCAGAGCTCGCGGGAAAGGTCGGAGGGCACGAAGTACACGCGGGCCGAGAGGGGGCACCTGCGGCATTCCTCGCAGGAAATTTCCGTCTTCATGTCGACCAGCCTGCCCACTTTCCCGTCGCGGCTGAGGCAGGCCACCCTGCCATCCTCGAACCTCGCGCGGCGCGGCTCCACCTTCGCCAGGAAACCCTCGATGGAGTTTTCCGCCCTGCCGTCGGGAAAGTCGAACGTGCCCGCCTCGTGGTTGAGCGTCAGGCGGGAAACCGCGGGTCCCTCCGGCAGGACCTCGAGCATTTCTTCCAACTCGCGGGCCAACTCCTCCTCGAGGCCGTCGCTCAGCGCGCCAGTTCCGGGAGCGCCTGTTCCTTCCCTCCCTCCGTTCCGCGCCTGGGTTTCGGGAGGCCGGCGGACCTCTTCTCCCGCCCCTTCCGTCTGGACGCTCCACGGGCCGCGCACGACGGGCCTCACAGCGCCTCCCATGTAAGGGGCGAGGTCTTCCACGGTCACTCTCTTCTCCACTTCCCATCAACTCCTTTCCGTTTCTTCCTTGCCGAGCATCCACGGCGGCGGCGCCACGGTGCGCGCCACGTCCCGCTCCAGGTAGGGCCACGCGGACGTGTCCGGGCCGGGTATGGCAAGCAGGCACGCCAGTTCGGAACTGTTCATCAGCAACCTTTCCCCGGCTAGCCCGGCGGCCACGCGCTGGTCGGGGGCGAAGCGGCCCGACATCTCGAGGCGGTTGTGGCCGCCCAACCTCCTCAGATTTGCTACGGCGTCTTTCACGGCCTGCTCGGCGGCGCCCGGCGGGCCGCCCCGCGCGGCCACCCTCACCGTGACCTCAAAGGCGCGCTCGGGCGGGCGGAACCTGTCCCGAACTTCTTCCGCCAGTGCTAATTGCGAGGGGCGGAGGACCTTGAGTTCCTTGTACTTTTGCACAGCACTGCTCTTGCTGGCGGAGTACCCCCCGCTGTTCTTGCCGCCGAGGGCGGGTGAACTCAGGGCTTCCTTCACCTGCGCCGCCAACTCCGCGAGGGAGCCGCTCCCCGGGAGCATGCCGGAGAGCTTTGCCGCCTCGCGTTCGGCCCGCGCGAGGACTTCCTCGGTCGGGCGCGCCCAGAAGCACACGTCGAGCACCGCCTCGTGCGCGGCGTGCTTGCCCGCCCCCAGGGCCGACAGGGCGGCCGCCAGCGAGGACGGCTTGCCGTCGAGCCGTGCCAGCGGTAGCCACGGCCCGCCCTTGGCGTAGAGCTCGGCCGCCGCCCCGCCCTCCCACGAAGTCACGGGGCTGGCCGCGGGCGACAGGGACACTTTGGGGTACACCCCCGCAAAGGCGCTCCTCACCGCCCCGGCTTCCCCGGGCGGACAGCCGAAATAGAGCGTCACCTTGCCGCCCGAGACGTGGGCCAGGAAGCGGTACGACAGCGCCGGGGAGAGCCGCGGCGTGCCCGCGCGCTTTCTCGGCTCCGGCAGGCGGCACGGGAATTCCCGCGCGGCCTTCCAGTCGTACTCGTAGTCGTTGGCGGGCATGACCTTGAAGTACTCCCTGGGGTCGCCTTTCCCCTTGCGGCTTATGGAAGCCAGCAACCCGTTCAGAAAGCGCATTTTTCTCAACTCCCTTCGATTGCTCTCGCGGCGGCCCGCAGCAGTCCTGCCAGCGCCCTGCGGAGGTCGGTGGCGAAGTGCCCCGCACCCTCCCCGACGGCACCGGAAAGGCCTCTACCGTCCCCGGGCGAGGGGACCGCGCCGACCACGTCTGCCGCGTGACTCCAACCGAGCCACAGAACCGTTAGCAGGAGGAGCGGCCTCACCAGCCACGCCTCGAGGGCGTCGCCTGTGACCACCACCGGGGGCACGGGCAGCCGGAACCTCCGCGGCAGGGGCCACAGCAGCGGCACGGGCTGCGGGTTGAGCATGTCCAGCAACAGATGGCTGAGGTACCCCGCGAGGAAGCAGAGGGCCACCCCCCACGGGGCGGCGCCGCCCGCGACCCCCGGGGGCAGCGCGGCGAGCAGGCGCGCGGCGGCCCACCACGAGGCCAGGGAGAAAGCTGCCGCGGCCAGGAGGCCGTGCGTCGCCCCCCGGTGGCCGAAGAGAGCGTGCACGGCGTCGGACACCAGCGGCACCCTCTTCCCCAGGAAACTGCCGGGGTGGTCGACATCGGGCAGGAGGCCGCCCAGCGCGCCGGCCCCGGCGGCGAGCCACGCCGGCGCGGCGCCCGCGGGTAGTGCTCCCGCCACCAGGAGAGCGGCGGTTGCCCCGCCGAGGGCGTGCGTCGTGGCCATCACGCCCGCGCACCCCCTTTCAGGGCCGCCGCAACGGCGAACCACGCTGTGGCGGCCAGCGCCGCGGCGAAGCCCGCGGCGACGGCCGCGGCGCGCTTCCTCTCCGGCACCGGGCCAGCGGCGTCCGCGGCGTCGCACAGGAACCACAGCACGCCCGGCAGGGCGAGGAAAGCGAACGAGCACAGCTTCGGCCAGGGCAGGACGTAGCGGGCCACGCCGAGGAATATCGCGTACACCGCCACCACCGAACTGATGTTGCGGAAGAGCACGGCGGGCACCTCCCGAGAAAAAAGAAAGGACCCAGTACCGTTAGTTACCGGGTCTCAGAGCGTTCTGGCCAGGGCCACGAGGAAACGCTTCAAGAAGCGTCTTATGGCTTGTGCTTCCTTTTCCGCCTGCGCCTCCTCAAGGGCCGTGAGGATCGTGCGGAAACCTCCCATGATACCGAAGGCTATCCGGCTATTCCGCCCCACCACGATTTTCAGCTTTTCAGGCTGGCGGTCGCAGAGCGCTACCCTTCCCTTTCCGAGACCATGGGCACTATATCCATATTTGCGAAGTGTACGGAGAGCCCTGTAGAGCCTTTGGCGGTTCTCCAAAGTATCCTTGTTGAAAATGAGAGCCGTTAACTCCCCCGTCGGAAAGCTACCGGGGTAACGTTCCTCTAGCGCTTCCAGCACCCGATCGGCAAGCGTACCCTCCGCTGGCCTTCTCCTTTCCCTTTTCTTGGGCACCCCCTATCACCTCTTCTCTTCAAAAAAATCTCGAAAAAAGAAGAAGGCCGGTTTTTCCGGCCTCAATCCTTTTTGACTAGCTTCAGCTTGGGCTTTCCCGGCTCGAGGACATCCCAGATCTCAGCAATCCAACTTGCTGCCAGATCAAGACAGGTTCTGAAGGTCGTGTAAACAAGTGCATCGAAAGTTACCTCAGTCATCCTCTCTATATCGTCACCGGGCGTACCCCGCACCCGAGCAGCCGATAGAAGCCGCTCCGCATGCTTTTCCTTGATATCCTTCAGCGCGGTGGCCAGGCCCGCGGCGTGCTCGTTAGCCTTGTCCATCAAAGCGCGGAACTCCTGGTGCTCCTTTGACCACTGCGGGGGCTTCGGGCGCTCCTTTTCTTTCTTCAGTTCGCTACGCGCGTGGTCGAGCCACCGACGGAGTTTCTCCACCTCTTCCTCCAGAGTGCGAATCTTTGCCTCCTTCCTCTCCTTCTCCCGGATCACATCATGAAGTCGGCACTCGATTCTCTCCTTCTCCTGAAGAAGCTTGGCGGCCTCAGTACGGGCGGCCTCGAGTTCCGCCTCCAGGGCGGGATCGGGCCTGTACACCACCTTCTCCACCACGCGCTCCACGGGCCGCTCCTCCAGCTCCTTCAGCCGCGCCTTGAGTCTCTCCAGCTCGCCTTCCTTCGCCTCCAACCCGGCCAGGCGGCGGGCAAGGTCCTCCTTCTCGCGCCTGGCCGCCTCCAGTTCGCGCCTCAGCTCCTGGGCTTCTTTGACCGAAAGCCCGGCCAGGCCTGCTTCCCCCAGGACGCGTAAAAGTTCTTCCTGCTCCTCCGGGGGTAGGAAAGCCAGGGAATAGGCGGCTGTCTGGGAAAGCCTGCCCTGGGAAACAAGATCCTGGAGTGCGGGGATCAGGTCGTTGAGTTTGAGGAGGCGCTTTGTTGTCCTTAAATCTTCTTTTATGGCCCTGGCTACGTCAGCCAAAGTTTTCCTCTCGTGAGGATCATTTTGGTCCTCACGATAAGCTGTCGCCCCGTGAGGGACATTTTGTCCCTCACGATAAACTACCGTCCCCTTTGGGTTTGCGCTCCCTTCCCTCACCCCCCAGTACCTCCTCAAAAACTCCGCCCTCCTGGCCTTCCTGATGGGGTCGTCCGTGTCCCTACGCTCGTCATTGTCGGCAATGAGCAAGTACTCCAAGTACTCCGAATCGCCGCCCACGATTTGAACGGGTACGTG
>NZ_AUBR01000084.1 GCF_000429345.1 Desulfovirgula thermocuniculi DSM 16036
TTCACCTCCTCGTATAATTTAGTCCGAAGGTTATCAATAACCCCAGCCAGGAATTCTTAAAGGGTTCTTGATAACCTGGTGTGCCTCTGCGAAGATCAACATAGGTTGGTCCGGGGTCACTCTAAGCACCTCCTGTAGCCCGGTTAAACCCGGTGACTACTTAGGAAAGAGTGAGACCCATGCGGTGCGGCGCATATTTCTTACGCGTGAGCTGAGCCAGCAGTTCACTTGGCCCCTGGGCTCAGCAGACCAGGGGTGCACCCCCAAGTGTACTGTCAAGCTCTCATCGCCCCGCGAGGTTGTTACGCGCCGCACCCGCAGGGCACACCCCTAATCTGGGCCAACCCAAGGAGGGATAACCCTTGGCCCAGGCCATCTTCGCAGGCATTGACATCAGTGCCCTTAAGTGTGACTTGGTATGCCTCGATGAGCAAGGGCACCAGCTCGCTCCTGCTAAGTCTTTCCCTAACGACCTTGAGGGCGCTTCTACTTTGGTTGAAGTGCTGGATGCCCTCGCACGTAAGTTCAACATCCAGCAACTTCATATCGGGTTAGAGGCCACTTCGGTCTACGGCGTCCACCTCCGCGAGTTCCTCCTGGACGCCACCCAGCTTATGCCATACTCTACCAGGGTCTATGAAATAAACCCTGTTATGGTAGCCGGTTTTAAAAAGGCTTTCGGCTCAAAACGCCCTAAAACAGATGCTCTCGATGCTTACATCATTGCGGAACGAGTGCGCTTCGGGCACCTCACACCCTACAGCCGCGAAGCCACGGTTACCGAACCCTTACGCCAGCTTACCCGCCTCCGCCTCCACCTGGTAGAGATGGTGACGGCTGAGAAAAACCGGGCCCTAAACCTTCTCTTCCTCAAGTTCTCTAACTACCGTAAGGACAAACCCTTTAACCATACTTTCAGCAAGGCTTCCCTAGCAGTTCTGCAGGAGTTTACACCAGACGAACTGCTTGAAATGCCACTGGAAGAATTGGCAGAATTCATCCAGGCCCACAGTAACAACAAACTGGTCTCACCAGAGGAGGTGGCTAAGGCCCTAAAACAGGCAGCTAACCGTGCTTACCGGCTTAACCCCAAAATGCTTGAAGCTTGCGAGGTGGCCCTTTCCCTTACCCTGCAGAATATCGACCACCTCAAAAAGCAGCTCAAGCAGCTGGATAAGGTTATTTGCCGGGAACTAAACGCTATTCCTCAGACCCTGACCAGCGTAAAGGGCTTTGGCCCCGTCTCAGCTGCCGGCATCATCGCCGAAATCAGCGACATCAAGCGCTTTAAAGACCAAGCTGCCCTGGCTCAATATGCAGGCCTTACCTGGACCCGCTACCAATCAGGAGATTTTGAGGCCGAAGAACGCCGCCTGACTAAAAGTGGCAACCGCTACTTGCGCTATTACCTGGTCCAGGCTGCTAACTCGTTGCGGGTGCACAACGAGGAGTATAAGGCCTACTACCAGCGCAAATACCACGAGGTTACCAAGCACCAGCATAAACGGGCGCTGGTCTTGACTGCCCGCAAACTGGTAAGACTGGTCTTTGCGCTGCTGAGCAAAGGCCAAATCTACAAGGGGACGGTGGTGAATTAACACCCTTAGACAAGACCTTTCTCACACTCCTTTTGCCAACTGTTACCAGATGGTTGGGAGTAGGGTAATTATTGTCTTCTTTAATCCGTGCTTCTCTAAATCCCATTTTCTGGTCCTTGACATCTTACCGTGAGTCTTTTGCAGCCTTGACAAAAAACCGTTCGGGGGCCAGGTATGGGGCAGAACCCTTGAAAACATAACACATATGTTATAAACTTAAACTATGCGGGAAATAATTTTCTACGAAACCCCTTCGGGCAGGCACCCAGTTGCCGACTACGTTTCCAGTCTTCAGGTCAAGGCACAGGCTAAGGTGGCTCGCGCGCTGGATCTCTTGCAGGAATTTGGTCCTGCGATAGGGCAACCTCACGTGAAGCGCTTGGAGGGAACGGGCGGGCTTTACGAACTGCGGGTGCCGTTTGGGGGGCAGGCGCACCGCCTGCTGTTCTTCCTGGATGGCAGCGACATTGTCTTGGTCCACGGCTTCACGAAGAAGAGCGATAAGATCCCGCGAAAGGAGATTCAGACCGCGGCTTTGCGGATGAAAGACTACTTCCAGCGAAAAGGGAGGAGCAAAGGATGAACTGGCGCGAACTGAAGGCGCAGTTACTGAAAAATCCGGAGTTCAAAGAAGAATACGACGCCCTGGAGCCGGAGTACCGGCTGCTCAGGGCGGTGATACAGCGCCGCATAGAGAAGGGCCTGACCCAGGAGGAGTTGGCCCGCAGAGTGGGCACCAGGCAGGCCGCCATTGCCAGGTTCGAGAGCGGGCGGGCCAACCCGACCATAGGCTTTCTGAAAAAAGTGGCCGCGGCGCTGGATGCCGACCTTGAAGTGGAATTGCGACCGAGAGAACTGCGGTAGGTTCCATTAGGATTGGGCGTCGCTGGGCGGTTTCAGTTGTGTCCCTGGTGGGCCAGCGCCAGCGTTGCCAGCGATGCGGGGTCGTTCACCTCCTCCGCTGGTTTCTAAAAATTAAAAACCCGGCCTTTTGCGGGCCGGGCGTGGTATACTGGGATTAGGATGCGAAGGTGGTGTTTATCTTTTCCCCAGCGCGGAGGTGTCCTGCAATGAGCATCTCCGCGCGCTTTCTCCCGCCGCGCTTGCCGTCGCCATTTACAAGATACCGGCTTTGATCCTCCTCGAACAGTTCCCGCACCTCCGCCGCCACGTCAACATCTTCGTTGATGCCGACCAGGGCCGGGGCGCTGGTGCTGGCGCTGGTGGCAATGGCGGGTGCGGCGGCGGTTGCGGCGTTGCGGGCGTTGCGCTGCCGGGCGGGCGACCGCAGCTCCGCTGTCATACGCAACGCGAACTCGTGTAATTCCCTTTGTTGTTCTCTGGGTAGATCTGGTGCTGGCGGCGGCAAGAAAAACAACAATTGTTGCCCGCGCTTGAGGCGTTTGATGTTTTTAAGGTACACCCTCGTCACTAGGGTAAGGTACATGGCGTCTGTGCCGAGGGCATACGCTAGCGCCTCTACCGCCGGGGCGCCACCGCGGGAGTAAGCGGTATGTAAGATCTGCAATCGCTGCTTGTCATTCAGCGCCAGCCTGTACATGCTGGCCATTTCAGTTAACTCAGAAGTTGTGAGCTGACCTTCCTGCCTGCGTAGGAGTTTTTCTCGCTCCTGGGCGATCAGGTCTCTCAAGTAATCCCTATAGCGTTTCTCTACCCATGTCGGTAATGGGTAGTCGCCCAAGTTTTTCTTAATACCCAACCTCCTTACAACTGAAACTGCATAATCATGTAACTTTTTACGGAGTGTGCGGTCTCTTGGCACGCTTACCGGGCGTCCTTTACCGTCCAAAACCTTCATTCCTTCACCTCCTCTATGTTTTCCGGCCGCTCTCCGCCGTGCCCTGTGAAGGCACGCCCCCGGCCCGCCGCGTGGAGGCGGCGGCCTTTCGGGCCGGATTGAACCCCTGGCGTTACCTGGGATTACGCCAGGGGAGTGGTTCTCGTCCTCGGAGTTGCCGGGGTCTTGCCCCACCCTTCTGCTCCCGTCCGCTAGCGGCTCCGGGCCGGCTAGGTACTGGGGCGAGGCCACAAAAGCCTCCCAGGGGCACCGCGGTGTCCGTGCCGGTAGCGGGCGAAGTCGAAGGCGCGGACGGTTTATTCCGTCCTGGCTGTAGTGCAATATGTTACGCTTGTGTCGGCCTGTCCTCTCATTCGGGAATGGAGAGTTAGCGCCGGGCCGCATACCCGTCGCAGGCCTAGCCAGCTAACCTTGCTGGCCGGGCACCCGTGCCCCCCTCTAGAGGGGGCTTTTTTGTTTCGCGGGCGGTGCGCTCCGCGCGGGTTTTTTTGCCGGTCCCGTCCGGCTGCGGGGCTGTCGCCTCCCCGCTAGGCGGGCGCCGTGACCTTCCCTCCCCCCGTGCCCCCTTCCGCCCCAGCACGCCGCACGTGCCCCACCCTGGACGTGCTGCGTGTCGAGGCTTCCGGCAGAGGTCGTTCCGGCCTGTCACGCCGTCCTCTCTTTCAGAGAGGGCCTTTCATTGTTCAGTGTTCTAGTAAGCTAGAACTATTTTAACACAAAAAATTTCTGTATGCAAGCAGGTTTAAGTTCTCCTTACGTAGAACATAATAGAAAGCGGAAAGCTAACCCAATTACTCGATTACCAAGGAGGGTAACGCTTTGCCCGTACCTGTTATGCTTGCAGTTGCTGCCGTGCGCGACGAGTTAAACATCTCCGTCCGCGATGCCGCACGCATGTTCGGTATTGCCCACAGCTTTCTCCAGCATACCGAAGAGTTCGAGTTCGTGCCCGATCCGTACTATATTTCAGAACATTCTGAAGAAAAACCCTTGTTCCCACTAAGCAAGGCCATTGAAGAGTTTTTTGTGTCCTCTCTTTCACGTCTTTCCGCACCGCTTTCCTGTGCCGTCAAAAACATTCTTGCCCGTCGCGTTGATTTCGCCCTTATAAACGACAGCGTTCTTCACGAACTCCTTTCGTCAGCTCTTTTAGCAAAAATTTTCGTAGTTCCGCCATATCCTTACATTTATGGCCCCCTTTTCTCTACACTGCTTGTACTCTTTTTTGAGCGCCGTGACGATACTGTGTACTTACGTGCCACTAATTGCGAAGTAACCGACTACTTTTTAAACTTCGTGATGGAGCGTTTTTGGTCGCCCAATGCTCTACGCCGCCGTAAAAGCGCGCGGCGTTTAGGCTTTTACTACGTAAGCGGCGATAGTGATAGTAAATACCTCGGTCGTTTTCAGCAATGCCTTGATGAAAGGGAGATCTTCTTGCAGAGTTACGGTGCCGTCACCAAGAAACCCGTCCTTTCCCACCTTTTTCTTTCGTTGCTCCTCGATAGTGTGACCTTAGATTTTTCTTTCCGTACTGCGGAAAATTTTAGTGGTGAGGGAGAGAGAGTAAAATTGTCTGTGTCGGAAAGCCTTGGTTTTCTCTTCCCCGAAAACTGCCCTCTCTCGCCGGATTCCTCCGGGTGCTCGTGTCCCTCCCTCACCCTTCGTGCCCCCCACGGTCACAAAATAGTTTTTCGCTGGTTTCCTGAGATTGCGAGTGACTTTCACTGCATAAGAGTTTGCTCTTGTTAACAGCTATGTCCGCAATTAGTTGCGTAGTAGCGCAACTTCGCCGCTTTCTTTCGTGCGGCTTTGTTTTTTGCCGAAGCGCCGTAGACCGCCCGCGCTAATCCCCCTGTGGAGTTTACTCCCCGGGCCAAAGCTTCTAGCAATACTTGTTTGCGTTTTTTAAGCCTACGTTCCATAAGTCGCCTCCTCCTTTCACCTATGATAGGAGTCTTTCAAAAAAAGCCGAAAAACCCGCCAAAAAGGGCAGGCTTTTCGGCTTTCTTTTCCCTCACCGCCTTTTTCTTCCCGCCAGCATCGTCCCCGCAGCCATTCCCGCCCAACTCCCGGCGAAGGCAAGTCCCCAGGCCCAAGCCCAGCATGCGGGCCAGGCGGGTTCCAGGCCCGCGAACCAGGCCAGGGCGGGGGCCAGCAGGCCCCCGAGGGTGGGGGCCAGCACCAGCGCCGGGGCCTCCACCCTCCTGGCCACTTCTTCTGCCGCCACGCCCGCCGGGAAGCCGGCCAGGAGGAAGGAGGCGGCCAGGGTCAGCAGGAGCGCCGCCGCCCTCCTCTCGTCATCCGGGAGGGGCAGTCCCTGCCTCGCGTGCTCGTCCAGCACGAGCCACAGGCCGCCGCCGAAGCAGGCGAAGCCTGCGCTCAGCCCCGAGAAAAATGCCTCCGCCCTCATCACACTTCCCCCCTCTCCAGCGCCCTCTCCATGTCCGCCAGGCGCGGCCTGGTGTACACCGCGGTCGTGTCCAGGCGGGAGTGGCCCAGGACTTCTGCAACTGTAACGATGTCCGCCCCGGCGCGGAGCATGTTGTAGGCGCAGGTGTGCCTTAAGGTATGGGGGTGCAGGCCCGGTATCCTGGCCCGCCAGGCGTATTTCTTGACCACGCGCCAGGCCGCGCTGGCCGAAAGGTGGTCCCCTTCCCGGCCCGGAAACAACCATTCCCCGCCAGGGTGCTTGTCAAGCCAGGCGGCCAGGGCCTTCCTGGCCTCCGGAGGCAGGGGCACTTCGCGCCACTTACTGCCCTTGCCGCGGCGCACGGTCACTTTGCCCCGGCGCTCCGAAAGCTCCACGTCCGCCACCTTCAGGGCCACGGCTTCGGAAAGCCTCAGCCCGCAGGAAAGGAGCAGGCGCACCAGAGCAATGTCCCTGGTGTCGCCTTCTTTTTCCAGCTCCCGGAGCAACCTGTTCACTTCTGCCCTCTCCAGGGCCTGGGGGGCCTGCCTTACCTGCGGGATCGGCTTCGGGAAGTCGGGTACCCTCGGTGCCAGGCCCTCCCTGGCCGCCCACTTGAGCCAGGCCCGCAGGGCGTCCATCCTGCGGTTAATCGTGGCGGGCTTCAGGCCCTTCGTCGCTCGCATCCACTCCTGGTATTCGCGCAGGTCTACAGAAGTCACCCTTTCGGGCGACAACTCCTCTCCGGTAGTCTCCTCCCACCAGCGGGCGAAGCAGAGCAAGTCCCGGCGGTAGCCCGCAAATGTATGCCCGGAAGGAGTGACGTCTTTTAGGTGTTCCAGGTACCGGGCTATGGCGTCCGGGATTTTGGCCCCTCTCGACTTGCTTTGCGTCATTTTCACCTGCTAACGCCCCCTTTCTACCGGGCAATTATAGCACGTCCGGGCCTGAAAACGAAAAGCAGGGGGTATTGCTTTGCGGTGTTGCTTTGATTCCCGGGTAGAGCCACCGCACCCTCCCCGCAAGAAATAGCTACCTTCGGAGAAACGTACAGAACCATACCGCTACCAATACGCATGCTCCGAACCCACTAAAAACCCACACCAAACGCCTCTTCGTGCTTCCGGCCAAATCCACAGCATCACACATCGCCCACAATATGCCCGGCAAGGCCAAAGAGAAATACAAAACCATCTTAGGTGGGTCAAAAAGAAAACACGCCACGCTGGAAAAGATGACAAAGACCGCTACCACGGCCAGAATGTTCCAAAGGCGCTGCACATTTACTCCCCCCGAGTTTCTCGCCCGGCCGGATGCTAGTAAAGGTAAAGTGGGTATTGCTTCAATAACCAAAACCATGGCTATCAGTATAACCGGCAAAAAAAGTATCCAGCACTTCTGCCTAAGTGACGCGCCTTCTGTTCGGGCGTTAGAATTGTGAAGGAAGCAAGACTGGGTGAGAAAGCTAAAACGAGGTGACTCAGGTCGTGAACCCCATACGGATTCGCTCCAAGGGGCAGTTAACGCTCCCTCTTTCGATACGGAAGGCCATAGGGGTCGACGCAGGTGACTACCTCGTGTGTGAGGTCCAGGGGGACAGCGTGATCCTCCGCAAGGCACCCGTTTACCCCCGTTCCAGTTTCAATGACGGCATCTGGCGGCTCGCAGGCTCCGCAGAGGACAAAGAGGGCAGGAATGACGTTTCTACCGACAAGCACAAGTACCTGGGGGATAAGCCGTGAGGGTTCTGGTGGCGTATGGCCCCGCTTCTCCTTTGACTTGGCTTTCACCCAGCATGGGCGCACCCAGTGGCTGGCTCGTATTGCCTACAGAAAAGGGGGGCACGCTCTGTTCATGCCCCCCTCTTTGACTTAATTGGCTTAATTAGGTCCTCGCTGGTTTTGTGCCGTTAACTAATCTTCTCCAGCAGCCGCAGGATCATGGAGGCGGCTTCCGCCCGCGTCACGGGCTTGTCCGGCCTGAACGTCCTGTCCTCGTAGCCGGATACTATGCCTGCCTTCGCCGCCGTTTCAACCGCGTTCTTCGCCCACGCCGGAATGGCCGACGCGTCAGCAAAGGCCGGGGCCTGACCGCTCAGCGGCACCTTCTTGGCCTCCACCACGCGGCTGAGGATGGCCGCCAGCTCCACCCGCGTGATGGGGTTGGCCGCCTTAAAGGCCACACCGCCGTTCGCCGGGTAGCCCTTCAGCAGGCCCTCCCTGGCGCAGGCCGCCACGGAGCCGCGCACCCAAGCCGGGATCTCGCCTTTGTCCACGAAGGTCAGGGCCGATTCGTCCGCAGGCTCCAGTTTCAGCGCCCTCTGCAGGATGGAGGCCATTTCCGCCCGCGTGATGGTTTTGTCGGGCCTAAAAGTGCCGTCCTCGTAGCCCGAGATCACTCCCATGCCCGCCAGCTTGGCCACGGTGGCCTCAGCCCAGTGCCCGGCCATGTCCTTGAACCTGGGCTGCTCCACCGGCGGCTTCTGCTGTTCTTTAGCCGTGGTGAAGGAGAAGGTATAGTCGCCGGACAAGTTGTAACCCTCGTTGTCCTTCACCGCCTTGGCGGGAATGACCACGGTGTAGGTCGTGCCGTAGGCCAGCGCCGCTTTGGGCTTGATGTAGAGGGCGCTCCCGTCAATGCGCGCGGTCACTTCCACCGCATTGCCGGAGGCGTCTTTTAACGCGATCTTGGCAAAGTCATCGCCTGCCGAGACGCTCTCGCTGAACACTACCTTGATTTCTTTGTCCACAGGCACGCCGGTGGCTTTATCTGCCGGGTCGGTTGTGGAGACGTAGGGCCTCACCACTCCACCGCCGCCACCGCCACCGGAGCTGCCGCCGCCACCACCGGTGGAAGCAGTCACGATGTAGTCAAAGCTCACCTCATCGCTGGTGAGGTCGTCCTTCACCGCCACCGCC
>NZ_AUBR01000085.1 GCF_000429345.1 Desulfovirgula thermocuniculi DSM 16036
GGGGCGTCAGAACCACCCCGCCGTTTGGAAGCCGCAAGCCGCAGGAGGGAAGACGGTGGGACCGACCTGCCGGATGACGCCCCCGGACCGAGGGTAACTGTTTCGGGCGGGACTCCAGAAGCCCGCGGTCCGCCCATCCCGCCGGCCGGATGGGCGGGTTCAACCCGGCCTCTCGGAGAGCGTGAACTTTCGGCCTGCTTTGCTATCAAGGTGCCATCATCTGATAGAACTTGATAGCAAAAATGAAACAGGCTACACGCTATGCCCGTGAGGTCGTTGAATTCGTCCGTGCTCAGATGGCCTGACGCTGCCACCGTTGACCGCGCTTTACGTAAATGGGCAGCAGAAGTGGTCGCAAAGCGAAAAAATGTGCTCCGGATCGGTTACTTCGGTTCCTATGCCCGGGGCGATTGGGGCGTTGGGAGCGATATTGACCTTGTGGTGGTAGTGGAAACGGCCTGGCTCTGGCAGGATCCTCCCCCGGCTGGGGTGGAGGCACTGTGCGAAATCGGAGCCATATAAAAAGGGGCGCGGCAACCTACGCACCCCTTTTTGCTCTGCCCGCCTTTTTCCGGGGATGAGAAAGGGCGTACAATTCTCTCATGATCTCGTAATCCGTAAGGGAGATGAGCCAGTAGTCGGCGGCAATATGCAAAGTCACTTCCAGAAGGGCCTGCTCCTCCAGCCCCTCGCGGCGGTAGAGGGCGGCAAAGCTCCTGGCCGTTTCATAGTCGTGGCGCAGGCGCCGGTGCCCCCAGGCGTAGCGCCTGACCTCTTCATCCATAAAGCGGTGGATGAGTTCGATGGGCTCTAGGCCGAGAAAGAACCTAGTGATGCCTAGATGCTCCCGGAGCCCGGTTCGCCACCTGGTGATTTTCCCTCCGCGACCATCTTGTGGTGTACCTCTTCAAAAAGCTCGCCAATTTCCTTTTCCCCGTACTTCTCCTGCATCTGCTGGAACTTCTGCAGCACCTTGGAGTAGGCCTGGCCCCACACCTTCCAGTTCTCGTTGATGGCCTTAATTTCAAGGCCGGATTTTTCGTCTTTTGCCTGCTCTACCAGGGTCACCATCTCTTCCTTCTGCAAAAGGTTTGTCGGCTTCAAGTTCAAGAGCGCATTGATATCCCTCTCCAAGATCTGGCTCAGGGCCTGCGAGCGCAAGATCGCTGTCCGTAAAACCTCTTCCTGCATCGACCATCTCCTCCTTTTCCTTTAACCGGTATTCCTTCCACATGAGGGCTCTGGTAATATAGGGCCTTAAAATGTATTCCCTTTGCCGGTAGGGCCTGTACCTTAAGGGCACCGCTTGATAAGGGCGGGCAATCATTTCCGAGCGCTGGTAGGTATATCTCACGGCAAGCAAGCCACCACCCCCTTTCTAATTTAAGGGTAATTTTCAACGCTTGCCGCCGAGTTCCTCTAATTCAGCTAGCGTAGGTAGTCTAATAGGGTTACTTCCAGAATTCTTGCCCCCGCCGCCAGGGCCGCCTGGTAGGCCAGCTGCTGGCGGGAGAGGTCCACCGAGACGCGGGCAATGTCGGCGTCTTCGAGGCCGCTTAACACTTGATTTAAGCGCAGCTCCTGGTCCTGCAGTTGGTCGCGCACCGCTTCAAAGTGGCTGGTGCGGGCCCCCACCTGCACGCGGTAGCGCAGCACATGGTCGAGCTGGGTATAAAGTTTGCCAAGGGATTCGTTGATTTTAGATGCATTAGCGTTTTTTAATGCATTTTTTAGTTCAAAGAGAACGTCAAAAATACCACCGGTAACCTTACCTGTATTGTCTAATATCCCGAACATCCCAGGCTCATTGCTATTTTTTGTAACCGCGCGTATGTCAATGGGGTAATTGGCCTGGTCCAGTATTTCCCGGCAGACTTGCTCTTCGTGACTATTGCCATAGTAGTATATTGTATCAGTGTTAGGCACCCGTTCGAAAGGGGGGCTGTCGTTTTTAGTACCAGCAAAGATGTACTTGCCACCCACGGTGGTGTTGGCCACGTCCACCAAGTGGTCGATCATTTTATCGACCTGTTCGCCGATGGCGGCCATGTCGTCATCAGCCAGGGTGCCGTTGGCTCCCTGGATGGCGTACTCGATGGCCTTCTGCAGGATCTCGCCCACCGTGCCCAGGGCCGTATCGGCGGCATAGAGGTAGCTCAGCCCGTCGGTAATGTTGCGGGCGTACTGCTGGTTCCTCTCCACGGCGGAGCGCACGTTTAAAAGCTGGCTTAAAGCGGGCGGGTCGTCGCTCAGCCGCAGCACCTTTTTGCCGGTAGACATCTGCTCCTGGGTGCGGGCCAGCCTCTCCATGGCCTCCTGGATGTAGTTCTGGGTGCGCCGGGCTATCTGCATGTGGGTGACGCGCAAGACCCTTCACCCCCTCACAGCATCCTGTTGATTAGGTAGTCCAGCATCTCGTCGACGGCCGCCAGCACCCGCGCGCTGGCCTGGTAGCCGTACTGGTACTGGATGAGCCGGGAGAGCTCCTCGTCTAAATTGACGCCGGACACCGACTGGCGCAGGCCCTCCAGCTGCTCGTAGACGGCACCCTGAGTTTTGCTCATCTCTGAAGCGGTGCCGGAGCGGGCGCCGATGTCGGCCAGGAGGGCGTTAAAGTACTCGCTGAAAGTGGCGCCGCCGAGATCGGGCGTGGAAATGGTAATATCGTTACCCTGGGCGTCCCGGCCCAAAACTTTTTCCTCACCGTCCATGCCGATGGTGGCCAGGCGGGCCACGTAGAGGGCCCGCTCGCCGTTAATGGTGGAGGGAGCAGAAAGGATATCCCCATGCACGGCAAAGGTGCCTTCGGCCAGCGAGCCGTCCTTAACAAAGAATTCTTGGTCCAGCGCCCCGTTGACGGCGTCCCTCAGGGCCTCCGAAAGGCTGCTCAAGGTGCCCGCATAATCCTTCACTTTACCCAGAACCGCTGCCAGCCCCTTTAGCGATCCGGCGTAGCCTTCCTGCTCGACCGCCTTCTCTCCCACGGTGAACTCCACCGTGCCGCTTTGGGGGTCGTAGGAAACGGCTACCTCGCCCCACTCACCGTCCGCGATTACCTCTACCCCCAGAAACTTTAACTCCTCGATCTCCCCCGTGGGCTTGCCGTTTTCCGTGGTGAATTTCACGCTCACCGGTCCGTACTCCGCCAGCCTGTCCAGCAGCATGTCCCGCTTGTCCAGCAGGTCATTAGGCTGGTTGCCCTGGGCGTAGACGCGCTTGATGGCCTCCGTCAGCTCGCGGATTTGCTTTAGGATGTCGTTTACTGCGTCCACCTGATCTTTAAGCAGGCCGCTTTTAACCTCGTTAGTACTGCTGTCTACCTTTTTTACAATGCTCCCCGCAATGTCCTCCAACTGCTTGTAAGCCTCTCTCATCATCGTGGCCAGCTCGTCACCCACCTCGGCCACGGCGGCCTTCACGCCGGGGTCCTGGGGGGTGTTGTTGAGATCCTGCCAGGTGTTGAAGAACTTGGTAAGGAGGCTGCTGATGCCGTCGGTGGCGGGCTCGGGGAAAACGGCCTCCACGCGAGCGAAAATTTCCTCCTGCACCCGCCAGTATTCCTTTGACGAAAGAGTATCCCGCACCTGCACGTCCAGGTACTCGTTCCTGATGCGCCGCACCGCTGCGGCCAGCACGCCGGTGCCCAGCTGCCCCGGCGTGAGCTGCGTGCCCAGGGTGGGGTTACAGTACGGGTCGGTGGCGGCCATCACCGCCTCCTGGCGCGTGTAGCCGGGCGTGTTGGCGTTGGCCACGTTGTGAGCGGTAACGTCCATGGCCGCGCGGTGGGCCTGCAGGCCCCGCCGGGCAATTTCCAGGCCGAAAAAGGTTCCGGGCATGGCAGCACCTCACTTCTGCATCATACCGACTCGTTCAGGACGGACAGCGCGCCGGGCATACCGGTTTCCTGCGCGCCCTTTGCCGGGTGGTAGAGGCGCACCGTAACCTGGCCGAAGGCGGCCAGGAGCTGTGCGCAGAAGCGCAGGCCGTTTTGGGCCAGGAGGTTGTTGAGCCTGGTGGCCGCAGACAGCTCCAGCGCGGCTAATCGCAGTTCGTCCGCCAATCGCCGCGCCTCCAGGCAATCCGGTACGGGCGGCAGGGCTTCCAGGACCTCGGCCAGCCTGGCCTCTTCCGCGAGACCTGCCCGCCGCGCGAGATCGGACTGCACCCTCCGGCGGCTTTCCTTTAGCAGTTCCAATTGCTGGGCCAGGAAAAGCAGTTCTCCTGCGGCCTTACCGGCAAGGGAAGCGTCGTTTTTGCGCAGGGCTGCTGTCTGGCGCCCTGCCGCCTCCAGCATCTCGCCCATGATTTCCTTTTCCCTCTGCAATAGAAAGCGGAGTTCGGCAAGAAGTTCATGCACGGTCATCACCGGCCTTTGTTTTCCTCTAACTTAACTTCTCGGTTGATGGCAAAATTCCTTGAGGTTTCCCTTTATTTTCTGCACCTCATGTCGATATTTTCTTGTAAAAGTGGTAGCGGAAAAAATTTTGTGGGGGAAAGGCAGGATAGAGTTGGAATGGAAAAGGTTGGTTCTGTGGGTGAACGCCAGGGGATCTTTTTCGTGCCCGAGCGCCCGCGTCTTCCCGGTGGCGAGGTTGCGCCGGCGGTAAAAAAAGAAAAGGAAAGTTCGCTCATGCCACCGGAAGATAGCCGGGACGGTCAAAGGCCCACCCTGGAAGAAATACGGGAGGCGCTGGGCCAGATAAACGAGACGCTGCGCATCTATCGCACGGAGCTTCGCTTTGTGTTGCACGAGGAAAGCGGGGAGTACATGGTAAAGGTGATCAACGCCGAAACCCAGGAAGTCATCCGGGAGATCCCGCCGGAGTGGGTCCTCAAAATCGTCGCCAGCGTAAAGAGGATGCTGGGACTAATCCTGGATAAGTTCATTTGACCCGGCACGGGTATGCCGGGTTTTAATTTTCGGCAGAAATTTTTGCTTAAAATTTTGTTTGCCCCTGGCGAATGAGGAGGAATTTTGGCAGCCATGGCAAATATTTATGTGGTGATTCACAAAAATGTCGAAAATGCCTGTACAGCAGCATTGTCCAGGGGCAAACCTCTAGCCGAAAGGGAGGGGCGCAAAGCCACGGGCCTACAGCGGGGAAGCCCGCCACGGCAGCCGGGTTGCGACAATGCTACTCCGGCCCTTCGGTCGGGCTTTTTGTTTAAGGAGGTGGATATTCTGGACCTCTTCGCCGGTACCGTTTTTACGGCCCTGAAAAAGCAGCTGGACGCGGCGGCGCTCACCCAGCGGGTGATTGCCCACAACGTGGCCAACGCCAACACGCCCGGCTACAAAAAGTTAAGCGTGAGCTTTGCGGAGGAACTGCGACGGGCCCTCGGGGAGGACGGATCGCTGCCCCTGCTTACCAGCGACCCCAGGCACATCGAAGCGCCGGTGGCGCTGGCCCGGTTGGAGCCCATGGTGGTGAGGGAGGAGGGGACCACCATGAGCTCCAGCGGTAACAACGTGGACATCGACCAGGAGATGGTCAACCTTGCGGCCAACGTCCTGGTCTACCAGGCCACCGCCCGGGCCCTGGGCGACCGCCTGGCCCTCTTGCAGTACGTCATCAGGGGGAGGTAACAGACGGTGCCTCTACTTGATCTTTTCGGTATCAGCGCCTCGGGCTTAACGGCCTCGAGGCTGTGGTTGGACATTACCGCCAACAATATTGCCAACCTGCACACGGCAGGACGGCCCAACGACCCGGCCAGTCCCCCCTACCGCCGCCGGGTGGTAGTTTTTGCCGAGAAGCTCCGCGCCTCCCTCGGCGAAGATCAAACCGGTGCTGCCTCCGGGCTCGGCGGAGTACGTGTGGCCGCGGTGCTGGCCGACCCTGCGCCTCCCCGCCTGGCCTACGAGCCCTCCCACCCCCTCGCCGACCCTAACGGCTATGTGGCCTACCCCAACGTTAATATCACCAACGAGATGGTCAACATGATTGCCGCCACCAGGGCCTACGAGGCCAACGTCACGGTCCTCAATGCGACCAAGGCCATGGCCCAGAAAGCCCTGGAAATCGGTCGCGGCTAAAGGGAGGGGGCAGGGAAAATGCCTGTGGCGCCCGTTTACTTCCCGTCACCGGTTGCTGCGGCAGGCGGCGCGGCAAGGCAGGACCGCCCCGCCGCGTCCGGCTTTGCGGAGTGGCTTAAAAAGGCCCTGGAGGAGGTCAACGAAAGCCAGCTCAAGGCCGACAGGGCAGCCCTGGGCTTTCTGACGGGGCGCGTAACCGACCTGCACCAGGTAACCGTGGCCATGGAAGAGGCCCGCATCATGATGTCCCTGGCGGTGGAAGTGCGCAACAAGCTCATTGAAGCCTATCAGGAAGTCTGGCGCATGCAGATCTAACTCGCCCGGAGCAAAAGTTACCGTCAAAGGAGCGGCTCTAGTAGATGAACCCCAGGGAGTTTCTCCTGTCGGTCAGAGAACGCTGGCAATCGCTGCCGCGCTCCCGCCGGGTGCTGCTGGCTGCCCTGGCGACGGCTGTGGCGGCGGTGGCCGTATACCTGATCGTGCTCGCGGTCAGGCCTCCCTACGCGCCGCTTTTTACCGGGCTCGAGCCCAAACAGGCGGGAAAGATTGCCGAAGAGCTCAGGAACATGAAGATACCCTACCGGCTCTCCGACCAGGGCCGCACCATCTCCGTGCCGGCCTCCCAGGTATATGAAGCCCGCATCAAGCTGGCCAGCAAGGGCGTGCTGGCCGACGCCGGGCCGGGGTTTGAGCTTTTCGACCAGCAGAAGTTCGGCCTCACCGAGTTCGAGCAGCGGGTCAACTACCAGCGGGCCCTGCAGGAAGAGCTGCGGCGCACCATCACCAGCTTAAAAGAAGTGGAGCAGGCCAGGGTGCACCTGGTGCTGCCGAAGGAAAGCATCTTCCTGGAAAAGCAGCTGGAGCCCTCTGCCGCCATTGCCTTAAAGCTGCGGGACCAGCTCAAGCCCGAACAGGTCAAGGGCATCGTGGACCTGGTGGTGGGCAGCGTACCGGGGATGAAACCGGAAAACGTACATATCATCGACATGGAAGGGAACGTGTTGAGCGACCAGGTCATCCAGGCCGACGAGCGGGCCAAGCTGGCCAGGGTTTCCCTGGACCAGTACCAGGTGCGGCGTAACTTTGAAAAGGAGCTGGAGACCCGCATCCAGCAAATGCTCACCCGCGTCCTGGGGCCGAACAGGGCGGTGGCCATGGTCACGGCGGAGCTGGACTTCGACCAGCGCCAGACCACCACCACCACCGTGCAGCCGGGGCAGGTGCTGAGCCAGCAAACCGTCACCGAAACGGGCCAGGGCACCGGGGTGGGCGGGGCGCCGGGTACGGAAGCCAACCTTCCTGGGCAGAACATCCCCGCCCTGATCGGCGGCAACACCCAGTATCAGAAGCAGCAGACCACCACCAACTACCAGCTGGGCAGCCAGCAGCAGGTGCTGGTGAGCGCCCCGGGCAACCTGCGGCGCCTCTCCGTGGCCGTGGTTTTAAACGGCAACTTTTCCGCCGCGCAGCTCCAGCAGGTGCAGGACCTGGTGGCCGCCGCGGTAGGCCTGCAGCCAGCCCGCGGCGACCAGATCAACGTCTCCGCCATGCCCTTCGAGACGGGCTACCTGGAAGAGCTGAGGCGGGAGATGGAACAACCCGCGCCCACGCTGCTGGCCAGCCTGCAGAAATACTGGCCCCTCCTGGCCGGGGCGGGCGGGCTGCTCCTGGTGCTTTTGGTGCTGCTGTTGCTGCTGTTGCGCCGGCGCCGCCGCGCCCGCAGGCCGGTGGAGGAAGAAGTACCGCTGGTGCCCCCTGTGCCGGCGCCGCCGGAGCCGGTGCCCACCGTCGCCGCCCCACCGCCGCCCACCAGGGTGCAGAAACTTAAGGAAATGGCCAGGGAGAAGCCCTCCGACATTGCCGAGGTTCTCAAGCTCTGGCTGAGGGAGTAGGTAGGTCATGAACGGCGGCAAGCTGACCGGCGCGCAGAAAGCGGCCATCGTGCTCATCGCCCTGGGCGCGGAACTCTCCGCCAAGGTGCTCAAGCACTTTCACGACGACGAGATCGAGTTGCTCACCCAGCAGATCTCCATGATGGAAAACGTGCCCCAGAGCGTGCGGGATAGCGTCCTCCAGGAGTTCCTGGAGCTGCACCAGGCCAGGGAGTACCTCATGCACGGCGGCTACAAGTACGCCAAGGAGCTTTTAGAGAAGGCCCTGGGCCCGCAAAAGGCAGAGCAGATCTTGAATAAGGTAACCGTGGCCATCAAGCAGGTTCCTTTCAGCGGCCTGCGCCGCACCGACCCCCGGCACCTCTTCAACTTCATCCGGGACGAGCACCCGCA
>NZ_AUBR01000086.1 GCF_000429345.1 Desulfovirgula thermocuniculi DSM 16036
CGGCAGCGAAGACCGGCATGGCGGGCACCACGGTCAGCGCCGCGGCGAGCAACAACACCGGGAGCACGGAGGGCAAGAATTGCCTGACCCTGGAGAGTAAGACCTTCCCCTTGGCCACCTTCATTTCCCCCCTTTCTCTAGGCTAATTTAGCGGGGCGGGCCTGACCGCCCTGACCAGATACTTCCCTCCGGAGGACGACACCTCCAGGAGGAGCCTCTGCGTCACCGAGGCCGCGCCCGGGGCCGATACGGCGCACTCCACCAGCACGAGCTTCGGGTTCGCCTGGTCGTCGGCCTTCACCTCGCGGATCTCGGCGAGGTTCCACCCGCCCAGGGGTTTTACCCCCGAACCCTCGGCCACGAAGTTGCGCACGTCCTCCCCGCGGTAGTAGAAGTCCAAGAACTGCCGCAGGAAGGTCTGGAACGCCTGGTCCGGCGCGGCGGAGAGCCTGGTTGCCGCCCCCTCCTGTTTGCCCTCGGGCGGCGGCTCCGCCGGGGCGAGCGCGGGCAGTCCGGCGACCGCCAGGCGGCCCCCCGCCACCCTCACGGGCACCTCGACGAGCAACACCGCGTCCTTCCAGACGGACACGGTTTCCTGGGGTTGCATGCCGCCTGGCGGGGCAGTTCCCTGCGCGCGGGCCGCCACCAGTTCGGGCGGTACGCCCGCGCTACCGGAGGGCGGCTTCACGGCCCGCCTGACGTGGAGCAACACGGAGGCCGTCCACGCGTCCTGGCCGTCCCGCCGCAACGAGACCACGGACGCGGAAGCCACCTGCTGCACCCCCTGCGGGAGTTGTGCCCTCCCGGCGGCGTCCTTCCCGACGAAGCGGGCCAGCCGGGCGGCGTACTCCTCGCGGTCGCCGGACCACGTGGCCCACTCGACGGCGAAGGCCCTGGCCAACTCGGCGGCGCCCTCCCGCAGGGCGGCCTCCTCTGGCGTGTACGCCTTGGCCGCCAGGGTCTCGTAAGCCCTCGCGGCCAGGGCGGCCGCGCGGGCCGAGAGGAGGAAGGAACCCAACAGCATGCACCACAGAAGGGCGGCGACGACCGCTCTCTTCGTGTAAACGTCGAAATTCAGTCTGCCAGGCAGTTCAGATCCCCCCTTCCCCTACGACCAACCGCACGAACTCCATGCAGGTGTCCATCTGCTCCCGCGTCAGCCAGCACCTGGCAAGGAAGTATTCGTCCACGACGTTACCCTTCTCGTCGCGCTCCTTCACGCACTCTCCAGCCAGCCACGCTTTCCGTCCGGACAATTTCTTCAACTCCTCCTCGGGTATGCCTACCAACTTCCACTTCTCGCCCGGGGCCCTGCGGGTGACCGCCGCTTCGAGCAGTTCCCCGGGTTCGCGGAAGACCGGGCCGCCGAAGTAGGAGGCGATCACGTGGCCCTGCTCGTCGGTCACCACGGTCACCGTGCCGTACGCGGCGGCGGAACTGCACTCGTCGCCCGGCGATCCGCCGCTCCCCCCGAGGGCGTCCTCCATCTGCTTGACGTCCATCCTGCCCGCCGGGGAGGAGTCCACGTAGCAGTTGTTGAAACCCAAGAGGCCAGTGTAGAAGGCCAAGTCCCCGGCACGGGACAGTAGCTCGTTGTACGCCTTGAGGTCCTTCTCCACCGCCCACTTGAGGTTCCAGCGGGAGTCCCACCAGGCGCGCACGGCGGCGCGGAGTTCCCTGTCCTTCTTAGTGGACGGCGAGGAGACACTCTTTGCCAACTTCTCCACTTCGGGGAGTGACAACCCGTTTAAGGGTACATCGAGTATACCCTTGAGTGGGGCGAAGGTCTCCACGAAGTCGTCGACTTCGTAGAGGTTGAACTTAGCCAGGCGGAGCGGCCGGAGCGTCTTGCCGAAGGCGTACCAGCGCGGCAGGGAGGGGGCGTCCTTCACGGGGGAAGCCTCCCTGGCTAGGAAGACCTCCTCCTCCTGGCCCTTCCAGGCCTCGTACTCGCCGAGCACCGCCGCGCCCTCCCCGACCAACCCCTTCAGGACTTCCCGCACCTCCCTCGTGGCGGGCCGCACGCGGTGGAACTTGCGGGAGACCACCTTGCGCTTCTGCAGTCCCTCCTCGGCTACCCAGTAGCTACCGAACAACACGAAGAGGTCGCGGTCGGGGTCGTAGGTCACGACCCGCCCCTCCAGGCTGGAGCGGCGGTAGTAGGCGCCGGGGTCGACGGCGCCAGGGCCGCCGCCGGACTGCGCCTGCTGGACGGCAGGGGGCGGCGCGCCCGCGGCCTGCGGCGGGTAATCCCCGGGCCGGGCCTTCTTGCTACAGCCTGTAGCGACGCACGCCATGGCCAGCGCGGCGAGCAGGGCGACGGAAACCAGGAGGATCGGGAAACGCGGGCGCCCATCGAGCATTTCCAACACCACCTCAAAGAAAAAAAAGCGGACCCGCGGGGTTTTCCCGCGGATCCGCTTGGGGTTTCAGGAAAAATACTCTTCTCTTAGCTTTTTGTAGATCTCCTCCCACGCCGCCCCGAAGTCCGCGCCGTGGCCGGACGTCCCCGCCACGACGTGGGCGAGTTCGTGGGCCACCGCCCTTAAGGCGTCCTCGGCACTCTTGATGTGCCGGAAGTTGAGGGCGATGTCCACGCGCCCCTCCGCGGCGTCCACCGCTGCCTTGAGGTGAGAGGGCAGGTCGGTGGAGCCGTGTATGGACACGGGGCGGCAGACGATCTTCTCGGCGGCCCGCTTGATGCGGAGCCACCAGATGGCGGCGGAGGAGCTTGCCGCCATCACAGCAACCCCCTCTCCCGCCGCCACTCCCTATAACCAATGTCAGAGAAGGGGAAGGAGGGGTCATCCTTCCCCCACCTAATAACAGGGGAGGAGAACCTTCCCCTGGTGTCCTTGAAAGAGGAGTTGCTGAAGTAGACTCCTCTTTCATTGTAGGGGAAGTCCCCATACAATTTTACTCTCCCCCCGTCCAGGACGGCATACTTGCCGCCCAGGAAGGGGAGGATCCCCTCCCCAACCAAGGCCACGATCACCGCCGCGGCCCGCGTGTCGGACCACGGGCCTGGCGGGACCCGGGAAGCCCTCCTCCTCCGCCTCAACTCCCGCACAATATCGGGGGCGAAGCGGAGGAAAAGGTTTTCCCAGTTAGACACCACCCCGTTGTGGAACAGGAGCGGCTTTTTGCCGCTCCACTCCAGCCGCAGGGGCGACTGGAGATCCACGATGAACGGGTGGGTGAGTTCTTCGCACACCCCGCCCGAAGTCGCCGCACGAAAGTGGACGACGTGGGGGAAAGCATCGAGGGTTTCGTAGAACCTGAGGAACTCCTCGAGTTCCATGAAACCCTTGCGGAGGTGGTTTTTACCCCCGCTACTCCAGGCAACCCCGATTCCGTCGGGGTTATTGATGAAGCAATTTTCTGCTTCATCAATTGTTAATTTTCTCTTATAGCATACTGCTATTATGCACATATACAAAGCGCGGCAGGCCCCCGGCGGCCCGCCGCGCCAACACCTCCTTTTTTAGTGTTGGTTAACGGGCCCGCCGGGAAACCCGGAAAAATTGGCGGCAATACCGAGCGACAACCTCCGCCGCCTCCCGGAGGAGGGTTTCGTCCACGCCCTCCTCCATGCGGAGCCGCCAGGGCAGGCCGACCCACACCCGGCCCTGCCCGTTCACGGGGGCGTAGGGCGGGTCATCGAGGACGGCCGCCCCGGGTACGCCCGGGATAGTGGCCACGAACCCCCGGCTGGACGCGAGGCCGTACAGGACGATCTCGCCCCGCCGGAGGTTCTTCACTAAGACCTTCCGGAACAACCGCTTCCGCTCGGGAAGCCAGTCGTCCCGGAAGGAAATAGCCAACCCTTCTTCCGGCGCAAACGTGCCCCAGGCGGCCCGGATGCGGAGGCTCCTGGGGACGCCCTGCCGGAAGAACTCCACCAAGTAGGCGGCTTCCCTTTCGGTAAGGCCGCCCACCCGGATATAGTCTTCTACTCCGGGCGGGTCGTTGTACTCGAGCGCTCGCCCGGAGTAGAACTTGGTCACGAGGTTCCGTGCCAATTTAAGCACGGTCCTTGCGACCCGGGGGTTCGAGAACACCGCGGCCGGCGGGGTGCGGTACTCGAACCCCCAAGGTTTGTCCTCCCAGGCGGAGAGACGGCGGTACTCTCCGCGCGCCTCTCCCGATAACGGGAGGGACGGTTTTCCTACGAAGTCGTCGAGGAGTTCCAAGAGCTCCCCGGGGGGCTCCCTGTCGGGGATGCCCCCGATGTGAATATGACCACCGCAGGGGTACCTGTGCCCCGCGGCATCCAGATCGTATTTCGGAAATCTCCTCGCGAACTCTTTTATGAGTTCGCGGAGATTCCGGACGACCTGGGCGGGGGTTCCCGGGGCGGGGCGGAGTTCAACCTGGCTCCTCGCCCCGTCCGTGCCGATGCTACCCCCCATGTTGAGGTAGTCATCGGCGCTGACGAGGGTGCTCCCCCGCCACATTTCAAATTCCGGGTCGCCCCCCACGGTGATCCGGAGGGGGTTGCTTTTCAGGGTCTTATAAGTCTTATAAATCTTTTCCCGCTCGGCTCTGGTGAGGGGTTTTAACCCTAGCGCGGAGATGAGGCGGGGGATTACCTCCCGCGCCAACCGGACGCACTCCCAATCGTGCGACCAGTCGGTCGCGTAGAGGGAGCGGAGACGAAGAAGATAGAGTCCCGCAAACCGCTCGTTTACGTAGACGACGAAGCAGGGTTCACCTGCATCGTCGTCTCTATAAACACTCCCCCGCCAATCGTAGAAGACGTCATTATCTGGCGGGGAGTCAATGTTTATATGGATTTCATTGACCTCTTTGTAGGCCAACGAGATCTTAGGATAAAAAGATGCCGTGTAAGGGGCAATTACTCCCTGGTCGTCATGACTCCTGACGACCAGGAAGTATTTCTTGAGCAGATCCCTCAGGTCGGCCAACCGCTCATGCAGTTGGTCGCTTGGGAAAACTCTTTGAATAACCTTCTTCATATATAAGGTGTGGCGGGCCCCCGGCGGCCCGCCGCACCAGACACCTCCTTCAGGAGTGTTTAGTACTGGCAGGCCTGCCGGGGTGGCCCAACTGATGGGGGCAACTAGGCTTTAGCCCCTCCCGGCGTGCCGCTCAGCGGCACAGAGCGGCACAGTGGGTAGGTGGCCGCCTCCGACCCCGGTTTCCCCGGGGCCGACCTACCTCAGCCCCCTTTGCAGTAGGTTGATTTTTCTCCTCCCCGCCCTTTTTGAAACCGACCACCACCACCGGGTGGGGGAGGAAAAATTACGGCCGTGCTACTAAGTCCATGCCCGAGGCCGGACAAGTAGCATGGCCGCTTGGCGGACCTGACTGGCCACCGCCACGTTGTGGTGGCGGCGACCGCCGGTTTCCCTCCGTTAGGAGGATCCGCTGGTACCCCGCTTTTCGCGGGGTCCAGTTAACCCGGAAAGTTGCCGCGTGATAGGCGGCAACTTCCGGATCAGCCGGATCAGCTAGTATGACGCAGGGATCTCCCCCCTGCCCCGGGCTGTGCCCGGTTCGGACCGGTCCGACCCGCACCCGCATGCGGTTCGTGGGCCGGGGGTTCTGGCGGTGCCGCTTGCATGCACCCTGCGGGCCATGCGTGCACCCGCAGGGCACAGGGCTTGCCACACTGCAACCTCTCCCCTGCTCGGAGGGAGAGGTAGCACGGGGAAGATTCCAGCTTTCAGGCCGCTAGGCCACCACCGCGAAGCGGCGGCAGCCTATGACCTGACCTTTCTCGTCCCGGATCAGATCGTCCGGGACGAGGAAGTCTTCCCGGCGCACGGCCTGCGCCACCGGAAGGGAGACAATATAGTAGATCCCTTCCTGGTACGGCGGCAGGTCCGCCGCGGGGTCGAGGGCCTTCCGGACAACCGGGACGCCCCCGACATCGCCAGCCGGGGAAACTGCCTCCGGTAGCCGGAGGATTTTACCGCTCGGCGGCACGGTAAAGGTTACCGTGCCGCTATCCCCCACTACGGTTACGGGGTGGGGGGTGAGATTAATAATCATCGCTTTTTTCATGATTAAACCCGCGGGCCTCCCGGCGCCGACCCGCGGGCAAAACACCTCCTCGAAGGTGTTTTTCTGCGGGCCTGCCGGGGTGGCCCCTACTCGCCCCGCCAGGTGCGGGGGAAAACTTTAATCTCGCCCCCGTGAGGGGGGGAAACCTGAAACTCGCCCCGTAATGGGGGGGAAAAGGGAAGGAGGGCTTTCCGGAGTCTGTGCGCCCTCCCCCGGGCCCGCAGTGTCCCACTACGGCCCCGGGGCAGGGCACGCCCCCCGGAAAAGCGGGGAGGCCGCGGGAGCCACGGCCTCCATTTCTTTCCAGTATATATATACCCCCCTCAAAACCGGTAACATGATCCGCGAACCCGCGCGAAACCTGGCTTCCGGCGATCCGGCCACCGGTAACATCACCGGTAACACACCGGTAACATGCCGGTAACGTCGGTAACACCCAGTTTTTCCAGCGACTGGGGGCCTGCCGGGTTGCGCCGGACAGGGCCGTGCCGGGCGGAGGGGTGACTGCCCTCTCTTGCCGAAGACCTCGCCCCGCCTGGCGCGGGGGAAACGGGGACTCGCCGCCCCGAAGGGCGGGAAACTCTTCCTAAAATTTTACCTCATTCCGCGTAACTCATGCAAGAGGGCAGATCGGAGGCCTCCAGGTCCTCCTCCCGGCACCAGAAATACCCCGGCGGCAGGTCCCCGGCCTTGGCCCCAGCGGCGACGACCGCCACGCACCTGCCCGGCGGGAGAGCGTCGAAGGGTAGCACGGCCACCGGGAGGGCGTCCCCGCTGGGGAAGAGCGCCGTGCCGCCGGACACCCTGCCCCCGCTCTGGGCGAGCCTCGCGGCGAACCACCCCAGGGCGCGCTGCCGCAGGAACGACGCCGGGTCCCACACGGAGTGGGCGCGCGGTAGCCAGAGTTCCTCGCCCGCCAGGAAGGCCCTGGCGGCGTAGGCCGCCGCCCGCAGGGAGTCCATCCGCCTCCTGGCCTCCCTTTCGCCGCCCCTGAAGAGCAGGGCGCACGCCGCCGGGGTAGCCCCGCCGCACGCCTCGAGGAACTCCAGCAACCGCAACACGCCGGGGGAGGTCACCAGGCCCGGCCTCCTGAGGAGCGGCTCCACGCGCACCTCCAGCGGCACGGCCCGCCACCGCCCTCTCCCTTAACCCAGCAGGCTGCGGAGGCGGAGCCGCAACCTCCTCTTTTCGCGGTCGAACTTCGCCACGGCGCAGGACACCCTGTCGCCGCGGCTGAGCTCGCCGCGCAGGGGCGGCGGCGCTATGCCCACCACGCCTGGCAGGACTTCCACGAAGACGATGCCGCGCTCCGCGTCCACGCCCAGCACCGTGCCGGACACGAAGTCGCCGCTCCTGAACTCGGCCGACTCCCAGGGGTCGGGCTGGGCCTGGCGCAAGGACACCTCCACCCTGCCCGCCTCTTTGTCCACGGAGAGCACCTTGGCCTTGGCCGCCTGGCCCGGCCGGAAGAGCTCGCCGAGGCCGGCCGACTGGGACCACGTGGCCTCCCTCTTCGGCACCTCCACCAGCAGGCCGCCGCCCACGTCCACGAGCAACCTGGACGGCTTCCCGTTCCCCGGCGGGAGGACCGCCTTGACCACGCAGTCGACCGTGTCCCCCGGCTTCAGCCTGGCAAGCACCGCCCTCGCGGACTCGGCCACGGCCTCCCTCCGGGAGCAGAGCGCCAGCCCGGCCCTGGCGTTGGCGTGCTTCACCCTCACGAGCACCCGCTGGCCGACGAAGCGGGCGGCCAG
>NZ_AUBR01000087.1 GCF_000429345.1 Desulfovirgula thermocuniculi DSM 16036
CGGTCACGTTCGCGCATCAGACGCTCATCCATTTGTTCCAGGGCCCAGGTAAGAATTTGGTTGCACACCTTCTGGCAAAGTTCGTGAATGCCTCTCTCAAGCTCATAAAAATCCTTGCTCTCACTGATTAACTTAATCAGACCAGTGACAAAAAGAAGGACTGCACCCACTATGTGGCGAATGTCTAACATGAGACCTCACACTCCTTTAGCTTGAGTTTTGGTGGTTTTTTGGGAGCGAGGTCTCATTTCTTTTTCAAGGGGCTTATTCCTTTCTGGCGCCTACTGAAATTTTACACGGCCTTTTAATTTTTTATATAGAGCCGCCGCGGGAAGGCCTGCCTCCTTTAGGGGGCAGAATGAGAGCGGCGGCCAGGTTTTTGTGCTACAATTAACTCGGGTACCACGTCCCAGAAGAAGGGAGGTGAAAGGTGTGGCCTGGAGCGATAAATCACATCCCCACCGCCTTCTACTGACCAAACAATTCCCGCTGGGCCTGGAAATGCTACCGCTTTTCCAGCCCGCCATGCTGGCTGCCAACCGCATCTGGAACTCCTGTGTCTGGCACAGCCGCGAAACTTTCAAGCAGGAGAACCGCTGGCCGACGGAAACGGAACTCAAGGCGAAGTTCAAGTCCTTCGCCGCGTGGCGCGAACTGCACTCCCAGTCGGCCCAAGCGGTGGTGGAAGAGTATTTTGAGGCCGTGTCGGGCTACCGCAAGCACAGGGAAAACGGCCACATTGAAATGAACCCGCCGAGCTTCAAGCCGAAGAACCACCTCCGCACCGTCACCTGGAAGAGGCAGGGTTTTGACGTTAAAGACAACGCCCTCGTGTTGAAGCTCTCCCGGAAGAAGGAACCCATTAAAGTCGCACTACCCGAAGGGTGGAACGTGGTCACCCTGCCCGATGGCACGGGAATGAAGGGCACCCCGGTCGAGGTCAGGGTGAAGGCGGTCCTCCGCCGCAAGGTGGAAAACCTGGTGCTCCACGTGACCTTCGACCTGGGAGTTGTGTCCGTCTACCGGACGGGCGCCGTTTCGGCATACGACTACAACTCTGCGACTTTCGCGCGGGCCGCGTTAAACGGAGCTCTGGACCTCTTCATCTGCCGGGAAATTCTCTCCCAGGTGCAGTACAGGAACAAAACCATAGCTGACTTCCAGGAGAAGATGAGTCGCTTAAAGGAAGGCTCCCGCAGGTGGAGGAGATGTCTTTCCGCAAAAATCCGCAGGCTGAAAAAGCTCGATCGCCGCATCAGGCAGATGGAACACGCCCTGACGAAGCTCTTTGCGGAGCTGGACGAAGCCGAGGGTGTGGCCTTTGCGGTGGTGGGCGACCTGACCGACCTGCGCCGCTCCGCCCGCACCGGAATGAAGGGCAGGAAGGCTACTCAGAAGATCAACCAGATGGCCTACGACCGGCTGCACGCAGAGCAGCGTTACAAGAACCTCATGAGGGGCGTGCAGACCGACCCCTGGACGGAAAGGTACACGTCCTCCACGTGCTGCCTCTGCGGTGCCCGCAACCCTGCCTGGCGGAAGCACCGCGGCCTGTGGGTGTGCGGAAAGTGCAGGTTAATCCTGCAGGCCGACCTCAACGGTGCGGCCAACCTGCTGAAGCAGTACCTCTTCGGTAGCTGCACCGGCAGGGAACTACCCTTCGCCTTCGGGGAACCCAGAGTCTGGCGCTGGGACAAGAGGTCCAACAAATTCGTGCAAGTATCGCCGAGGGCTGCGGCTTGAAACCCGGCACCTGGCGTAGTCGGGACGGAAGTGACGGTCCCCTCCGGGAGACCCTCCGGCAACGGGTTGAAAGGGGTCGCTCGCACCGGTGTAACCCGGCAGGTGCGCGCACCTGCCGCCAGGAAGCCCCACACCTTCAGGTGTGGAGAGGTAGTCACTCCAGGGTCAAAATTACCGTCTCGGGGCCGACCACCTGCCCGGGGCTGGCCAAAATCTCCTTCACCACGCCGCTGGCCGGGGAGAAAATCTTTATCTCCATCTTCATGGCCTCCATTACGGCCACGGGATCGTTTTCCTTTACGTGGTCGCCCACGCCGACGTTCACGGCGAGGAGCTTGCCCGCCATGGGAGCGTTCACCGCCACGGCCATCCTCCACTCCCTCCTCTACAAGGGCGTGATTACAGGTTAATGTTCGAGTACTTGCGCCAGGGCCTGGCCACCTGCTTGTTCTCCAGGAGGTCCAGCGCCCGGGCAACGTACTTCCTGGTCTCGCTGGGCATGATGATGTCGTCGATGTAGCCCCTTTCCGCGCCGCGGTAGGGGTTCTCGTAGAAATCGCGGTACTGCTGGATTCTTTCTGCCGCCGCCCGGGCCGGGTCCTCGGCGGCCTTTATCTCCTTGGCAAAGATGACGCTGGCCGCCGTCTCCGCCCCTACTATGGACACCCTAGCTATGGGCCAGGCAAAGACAAAGTCGGCCCCGGTGTCCTTGCAGCACATGCCCAGATAAGCGCCGGCAAAGGACTTGCGCACGATCACCGTAACCTTGGGCACGGTGGCGTCAATGTAGGCGTAGAGCATCTTGGCCCCGTGCCGCAAAATGCCCTTGTGTTCTTCGTACGAGCCGATCATGTAGCCGGGGGTGTCGTGGAAGTTGACCAGGGGTATGTTGAAGAGGTCGCAGAAGCGCACAAAGCGGGCCACCTTGTCCGCTGCGTCGCAGTCTATGACCCCGCCCATGATGTTGGGCTGGCTGGCCACAATGCCCACGGAGCGCCCGGCAATCCGGGCAAAGCCGACAATGACGTTTTTGGCAAAGTCCTTGAGGATTTCGTAGAAAACGCCGTTGTCCACCACGCGGCGGATGACCTCGTGCATGTCGTAGGGGAGGTGGGCCTCTTCGGGCACCAGGCCGTCCAGCTCGGGGATGAGCCTTTCCGCCTCATCCCCGGTGTCGATGCGGGGCGGCTTTTCCCGGTTGTTTTGCGGCAGGTAGCTCAAAAGCTCCTTGGCCTTGTCCAGGCAGTCCTTGTCGTCTTCGGCCACCACGTGGGTCTGGCCGGTCTTCACGGCGTGGACCTGCACGCCGCAAAGCGCCTCTAAGCTTATCTCTTCCCCCAGCTGGGTCTTGACAAAGGCGGGGCCGGCTATGCCCATAAAACCGGTCTTCCTGCACTGGAAGACAAAGTCCATCATTACCGGGTGGTAGGCCTGGCCGCCCAGGCAGGGCCCCATGAGGAGGGCAATCTGGGGAATGATGCCCGAGGCCAGGATCTGGGAGCGGAAAAGCCAGGCGTAGGCCTCCAGGGTGTCCATGCCCTCCTGCAGCCGGGCGCCGCCGGAGTCGTTCATGCTCACAAAAGGGATGCCCATTTCCTTGGCCATGTCGATGGCCTGGGCAAACTTCTTGCCGTGGTACTCGCCAAAGGTGCCGGCCATGGAGGTGTAGTCTTCCGAGGCCACCATGACGTAGCGCCCGTTGACCTTGCCGTAGCCCACCACCACGCCTTCCGCGGGCACTTCCCTTTTGTCCATGCCAAAGGCGGTGGTGCGGTGGCGCACAAACATGCCTATTTCCGTGAAGGTGCCGGGGTCAAAAAAGTACTCCACCCTCTCGCGGGCCGTCCACTTGCCGCTTTTCTTCTGCTGCTCCACGGCCTTGGGGCCGCCCATGGCCAGGATTTTCTCTTTCTTCTCCTTTAGCTCCTGGTAGCGGTCCATGCGCTCCTCTCCTCCTCCGCAATCTATGAGCGGTTGGCCTTGCGGTAGCCCAGGGCGTCTAAGGCAATGATGAGCTTGTGGATGTTGCTGGTGCCCTCCACTATCTGGTAATACTTGGCGTCACGAAAGTAGCGGGCCACGGGGTACTCCTCGGAGTAGCCGTAGGCGCTGTAAATCCTTAAAGCGTAGTCGGCGCACTTGCTGGCCATCTCGCTGGCAAAGAGCTTGGCTATAGAAGTTTCCCGCGTGTTGGGCACCCCTTTGTCCTTGAGGTAGGCCGCGCGGTAGGTCAACAGGCGCGCCGCCTCAATTTCCACCACCATCTGGGCTATCCAGTCCTGGATCATCTGGAAGCGCCCGATCTGCTGGCCGAACTGCTCGCGGGTGTTGGCGTACTCTACGGCCGCCTCGAGGCAGGCCTGGGCCACGCCCACCGCCCCGGCAGCCGAGGCCAGGCGCGTGTTGTCCAATTGCTGCATGCAGATGGCAAAGCCCTGGCCTTCCTGGCCCAAAAGGTTTTCCTTAGGCACGCGCACGTTCTCAAAGGTGATGCTGCCCACCGGCGAGGCCCAGTTGCCGAGCTTTTCCTTAATGGGGTCGACGGTGATGCCCTCGCTCTTCATGTCCACGATGAAGGCGGACATGCCCTTGGCCCGCTGGGTGGGGTCGGTGTAGGCGTAAACCAGGGCTATGTCGGCCACCGGGGCCAGCGAGATCCACATCTTGCTGCCGTTTAAGACGTAGTAATCGCCGTCGCGCACGGCGCGGGTCTTCATGGCCGCCACGTCCGAGCCGGCGTTGGGCTCCGTCATGGCAAAGCACCCGATGAGATCGCCGCTGGCCAGGCCGGGCAGGTACTTCCTCTTGGCCTCCTCCGTGCCGTAGCGCCAGATGGTCACGCCCGGCCCTAAGGTGTTGGCGGCAAAGATGATGCGCAGGGAGCTGTGCACGCGGGCAATTTCCTCGCACAGTATGGCTATGGCCAGGTACCCCAGGCCGTTGCCGCCGTACTCCTCCGGTATGATGCAGCCCAAAAAGCCCAGCTCGCCCATCTTCTTCACCAGGTCGCGGCGGAAGCGGTGGGCCTTGTCGTCGGCGTCCACGGTGGGCCGCACTTCCTTTTCCGCAAAGTCCCGGGCCACTTTCTGAATGTCCTGCAGTTCTTCCGGCAGGTCAAAGTTCATCTTCGTTCCCCCTTCCAGCTTTCAGCCGTAATAACCCATCTTGCGGGATAGCTTCCGGGCCGCCTCCTTAACTTCCTCCACCAGATGGCGCAGCTGTTCTTCGGTAAGCTGCTCCCTCACACCAATGATGCCGATGGAGGCCCTGACGGCGCCGGAAAAGTCGCGCACGGGAGCGGCAATGCCGAAACCGTAATCCAGGTAGTCTCCGTGCGTGACGGCGTACCCCCTTTCCCGGATCTTTTTTATTTCCTCCCAAAGGCTCGCCCGGCCGGGCGCCTCCTCCCCTCCCTCCACCTCCCTTAGGTACCCCCGAATGAACTCGTCGTCCATGAAGGAGAGCAGGACCTTTCTGGCCGCCCCCCGGTGCAGGGGCATTTCCTTGCCCACCAGCTCGATGACCTTCACCGGCCGGGGACCTTCCACGCGCTCCAGAAAGACGCCCGTTTTCCCCTGCGCCACGGTGAGGTAGGAGTCCTCGCCCGTGCGGGCGGTGAGCTCCTTTAGGACGGGCAGGGCGGCCTCCCGCAGGTCTAAAAGGCCCCTCACCTGCAGGCCCATCCTCAATAACTGCGGGCCCAGCCGGTAGTTCTTTGTCTCCTCGTCCTGGTCCACCATGCCGAATTCCTTAAACACCTGCAGGAACCTGTGCACCGTGCTGGGGGGAAATCCCGTCAGCTCCGCCAGCTGCTTTATGGACAAGCCCTCCCTTGTCCCCTCCGCGGAGAGGGCCATTAAGACTTCCAGGGCCTTGCGCAGGGCACTGCTCATCATCCACCAGCCTTTTTCTTAATACCGGCTAGATTACGCCGCCTGCCTTTAACTCCTCGATTTCCTCCTCGTTGTAGCCCAGCTCCCGCAGGACCTCCCGCGTATGCTGCCCCAGGAGGGGCGGCGGCAGGCGGTACTGCACGGAAAATTCCCCAAAGTGAATGGGGTTCCCCACCACCTTAACCTTCCCCGCCTGCGGGTGATCCATCTCCACCACCATACCCCGGTGCAGGACCTGCGGGTGGGAAACCACTTCCGAGATGGCGTTAATGGGGCCGCAGGGCACCCTGTGCTCCTGCAGGAGGTTAATCCAGTGGGCGGCTTCCTCAGTAGCAAAGATCTCCGCCAGGAGGGACTCCAACTCCTCGCGGTGCTTGACCCTCATCTCGTTGGTGACAAAGCGGGGATCGTCGGCCAGGTGCTCCAGCCCCATGGCCTTGCAGAAGCGCTGCCAGATGGCGTCGTTGCCCACGGCCAGGATGAAGTACCTGTCCTTGGCGCGAAAGGCCCGGTAAGGCACGATGGAGGGGTGTGCCGAGCCCATGGGCACCGGGTTCTTCCCCGAGGCAAAGTAGTTGCTGGCCGCGTAGCTCAGCCAGGAAACCTCCGTGTCCAAAAGCGAAACGTCGATGTACTGGCCCCTCCCCGTTTCCCGGCGAGCCAAAAGCGCTGCCAAAATACCGATCACGGCGTACATGCCCGCCCCTATATCCACCAAGGCCACGCCGATCCTCACGGGCTCCCCGTCCCGCAGCCCGGTGATGGACATGAGCCCTCCCTCGCCCTGCATGAGGAGGTCGTAGGCCGGCTGCTGGGCGCAGGGGCCGTCCTGGCCGTAGCCGGAGAGCGAGCAGTAAATTATCCGCGGGTTTATCTCCCTTATGGTCTCGTAGTCCACCCCCAGGCGCCTGGCCGTGCCGGGCAGGAAGTTTTCCACCATCACGTCGGCCTGCCGGGCCAGGCGGTAAATGATCTCCCTGCCCCGGGGGTCCTTCATGTTCACGGTAATGCTCTTCTTGTTCCTGTTAATGCTCAGGTAGTAGGCGCTCTCCCCGCCCACAAAGGGCGGCCCCCAGGCGCGGGTTTCGTCCCCCACCCCCGGCATCTCCACCTTGATTACCTCCGCCCCCAGGTCGCCCAGGATCATGGTGCAGAAAGGCCCCGTCAGCACGCGGGAGATGTCCAGCACCCTGATGCCTTCCAGGGGCAGCCCGGTCTTGCCGTTTGCGGGCATCCCCAACTCACCCCTAGCTATTTCATAATGTGAAACGCATTTCATATGTTGCATAAAAATTATATTGCAGCAGGCGCTGCCATGTGAACGGCAAAATTGCATTGAAATTATTGATAATTCATTGTTTTCCGCAATTGTCCTCCTGTTGCCCCCAAATCCTCCCGAAAGCTTGCTTTTTCTCCCCGGCCTCACTCCCACCCCCGCAGGCGGTAGTAGTCGGCCAAGAGCCGCGCAAAATTCTCCCGCGGCAGAACGTCTCCGTTCTCCAGCGGCTCGGTAAAGAAGCGCTGCGGCAGGCTGTCGTCTTCTTTCGTTAACCCCTCGCGCAGGTTGAATTTCCGCGTGGCCTCCACAATGCGCCTGGCTATGACGCGCAAGTCCCCCACGTCCACGCCCAGCCCCGTGGTCACGTTCACCAGCTCCACCAGGTCCTCCCACAGCACGAGGTCGCGGTAAAAGCGGCAGAGAATCAAGGCATCGTAGACGGCCAGCCGGTCTTCGTAGTCGATGAACAGCTCCGCCTTGCCTTCCACGGCCTTGGGGTCGATGATCCCCGCCAGCTCGGGCTTGTAAAAGGTGGCCCGCAGGTGGCACGCACCCCGCGCCGCCGTGGCGTAGGCCAGCCCCATGCCCTGTAAGACCCGCGGGTCGTAACCCGCCGGTTCCAAACCTTTGACGTGTACGGCTATGTCGCTAAGCCCCAGCTTTTCCGCCGCTACTTTGGTGCCTTCCGCCAGGAGGTCCCCTATGCCCCGCCGGTAGGCTATCTGGTACAGCAGCCGCGCTACCCCTGCGG
>NZ_AUBR01000088.1 GCF_000429345.1 Desulfovirgula thermocuniculi DSM 16036
CCCCAGGCCACCACGCTCAGGCTACCAGGAACGGCATAGTCCACATCCCTCGCCCGCCGCAGGTCCCTCTCCACCCACAGGCAGGCCCTCCGCAGTTCGGTCATCTCGTCCGTGGCGTGCCGGAGCCGGGCGGGCACGTCCCACGCCCGCAGGGAGAGCTGCAGGGCGACGAGCAACAGCGCCGCCAGCAGGGCCGCCGCCACCACGGCTTCCCACAGCGCCAGCCCGCGGCTGTCCGAGAGAATTTTCTTAACCCGCCGCATCAGAAGCCACCCGTCCTCTCGAAGGTGAGTCGCTGCTCGCCCCTCTCCCCGCCCTGCACGGGGTAGGTCACGCGCACGGTCACCCGCTTGGTGAAGGCGTTGACCTGCTCGACTTCGACGGCCGCCCTGAAGCCCGGGTAGCCGGGCACGTCTCCCTCCGGAACTGTGGTGAGTTCGTCGAAGGGCACGGCCTTCAGCCGCTCGGCCTCGGCGAGCGCCAGGTGGGCGGCCGTCTGGCCCTCCGCCGATGCCCTGTGGGCCTTTACGGAGTCCGCCAGCAGGGCGCCGACCAGCGCGGCCGCCACGGCGAGGAACGCCACGGCGACCACCACCGACGCCAGGGAGAAGCCGCGGTCGTCGTTGAGGGCGAACGAAACTCGCCTCAACTCGCCCCACCGTCCTTTCTTTCTGCGACGCCTTTTCCGGCCATTTCCCTCAGGAAAACCTCCAGGTGCCTCTCCAGGGCCGCCCTGTGCGGGCCCGCCAGCGCGAAGCCCGCCTCGAGCATCACGAAGAGGTGACCGAGGAAGCCCGCCAGGGCACCGGGAGAGAGGAAGTGCGGCGCGTGGTGCCAGCCTTCGATCACGCCGTCCGCCGTGATTCTCGGAAAGCAGGCCGGGGTGTTGCACCGCACCCCGAAGCCGCGGAACTCTTTCCTGCGCCAGTCGCACTCCCAGCGGAAAACGAAGCTTTCCCAGTCGCGGGACTCTTTCCCGCAGGCCTCGCACTTCAGGTTAATCTTCTGCAGATGCGGCAACCCTCATCGCCTCCTCGGGTGTGGTTGTGCCTTCCAGGGCCTTCCTCCTGGCGTCCTCCACCAGCGGCACCATCCCCTCTCTGACCGCCTGGTCCCGCACCGCGTCCGCGTCGGCGTTCCTCCTCACGAGGTCCCTTATCGCGCGGGAGGCCGCCATCACCTCGGCCACGCAGGTGCGGCCGCGGTAGCCCGTCCTGCCGCAGGAGGGGCAACCCCGCCCGCGGCGCAAAGAAGCGGTGCCGTTCCCGGCGCCGTTACCCAGAAAACCCCACACAGGCGAGTCCGGCGGCGGCTCGTAGGGCTCCGCGCAGTCCGGGCACACCTTCCGCACCAGCCGCTGGGCGACCACGCAGAGCAGGCACGAGGCCACCAGGTACGGCTTGGCGCCCATGTCCACCAGCCTCGCCGGGGCCGACGCCGCGTCGTTCGTGTGCAGGGTGGACAGCACCAGGTGGCCCGTGAGAGCCGCCTGCACGGCGATCTTCGCCGTCTCGGCGTCGCGGATCTCGCCCACCATGACCACGTCCGGGTCCTGCCGCAGGATGGCCCTGAGCGCCGCGGCGAAGGTCAACCCCGCGCGGGCGTTGACCGCCACCTGCCGCACGCCCTCCATCTCGTACTCCGGCGGGTCCTCCACCGTGATGACGTTCACCAGCGGAGACACCACCTCCGAAAGTGCCGCGTAGAGGGTAGTCGTCTTGCCGGAACCCGTGGGGCCGGTCACCAGCACCAGCCCGTAGGGCTTGCTGACGGCCGCCCTGATCTTCGCCAGGTTCTCCCCGGAGTAGCCGAGCGCTTCCAGGCGGGGCACGGCACGCGTCCTGTCCAGCACGCGCAGCACCGCCGCCTCGCCCAGGAAAAAACAAATTATGCGCCCGTCCTGGGGCGTCAGCCTGTTGGCGATGTCCAGCCCGGCCATGACCTTGATGCGGGACACCAGCGCCTGGTGCATGGCCCTGGGCAGCCGCATGGCCTCCCTCAGCATGCCGTCCACGCGGTATCTTACCACCGTGGCCGTCCTGTGGGGCTCCACGTGCACGTCGCTCGCCCCCTCCGCCAGGGCGCCCCTTATGACCTCCACGGCGGCGCGCGCCGCGGGACCCTCGGCGGAGTCCTCCTCCGCCCCGCCCCCGGCGGCGGGGTCGTCCCAGCCCGCGGCGAGGAGTTCGTCGGCGCCGCTTCCCGCGCTGGGGCCGTACCAGCGCCGCAGGGCCTTCTCCACCTCGGCGGGCGTGGCCGCCTCAGGGGACACCTCCAGTCCCGTCGCGTACCTCACCTCGTCCAGCGCCGCCAGGTCCAGCGGGTCGGCGGTGGCCACGCGCACCCTGCCGCCCGCCACCTCCAGGGGGAAGACCCTGTGCTTCACGGCCAGCGCCGCGGGGAACTCCGCCGGGGGCGGGTTCTCCCAGAAGCCCTCGGGGGCGCGCGGCACGCCCGCCTGCTCGGCCACGGCGTCGGCCACAACTTCCGGGGAGCAGTACCCCCTCGAGACCAGCACCTCGCCCAGGCGCCTGCCGCTGCGGCGCTGCTCCTCCAGGGCTTCCTCGAGCTGGCCGCGCCCCAGGGCGCCCTTCCTCAGCAGTATCTCGCCCAGCCGGGAGTGGCCGCTGCCGCGGTAGAGGCCGGTCGGGAGCGCCGCCGCCACGGCTAGCACCCCGCTTCACCGGCCGCCGCGGCGCGCCCGGACCCGCCCCCGCGGGCCGCCAGCGGGAAGGACGCCACGAGCACCGCGCCGCCGCCCGCCCGGCGCCTGACCTCCAGCGTCGCCCCGCGGGCGTCCACCTCCACGTACCTCGCGACCGCGGCGGCCATCTCCTCCTTGAGCCTCTCCAGCCCGGCCCTGTCCAGCCCCGCGCGGTCGCACACCACCATCACCGTGAGGCGCTCCCTGGCCCGGGCGGCGCTGCCGCGCCGCCGCGCTCCCCAGCCGGAACCGAAGAGCCGCGCCAGTGCCACCGCCAGGTTTGAGAGCGGGCCGCCCGGAAAGGCGCCCTTACTGTAGAAGCGCAGGTCCCTCACCACTCAGGCGCCACCTCCCCCTTGAGGAACCCTGCGAGCCTGCCAAGCAACCCCCCGCCCTTTCTGTTGGGCGTGCGCGGCACCGCGCAGGGTTCGCCCGCCAGCCGCAGGGCGGCCGCCCTCAGCGCCCTCCCCGCGGCGGAAGCGGGGTCGAGCGTCACCGGCAGGCCGCGGTTGCCGCACACCACGGCCCTCTCGTCCTCCGGCAGGACGGCGAACGGCCGCAGGCGCAGCGCCTCGGCCACGTCCTCCGGGGACAGCGAATCGCCCGTCCTCTCCAGGCGCGGCCGCGCGCGGTTGACCACCAGGAGCGGCGCCGCCAGTCCCACCTCGGCCAGCAGGCCCGCCACGCGGTCGGCGTCGCGCACCGCCGCGATGTCGGGCGTGGTCACCAAGAGCGCCGCTTCGGCGGCCCGCGCCGCCGTGCGGAAGCCGTGCTCTATCCCCGCCGGGGAGTCCACCAGCACGAAGTCGAAGGACTCCGCAAGTCGGGCGCAGATCTCCCTCATGTCCTCAGGGGAGATGGCCGTCTTGTCCTCCCGCTGCGCCGCGGGCAGGAGGTACAGCGTGCCGAGGCGCTTGTCGCGCACCAGGGCCTCCCGCAGGGAGCATCTGCCGCGCACCACGTCCACCGAGTCGTAGACCACCCTGTTTTCCAGCCCCAGGGCGACGTCCAGCTTGCGCAGGCCCGTGTCCGCGTCCACGAGGGCTACCCTGTGGCCCAGGGACGCCAGGGCCGCCCCCAGCCCGGCGGCCACCAGCGTCTTGCCCACGCCTCCCTTGCCGGAAGTGACGACGAAGATCCTCTTTTCGACCGCGCTCATACGACACACCTCCTCGTGAAGAAAAACCGCTCAGTTGCCGGAAAGAAGCTGAGCGGACTCCGCCGACTCCACACAGGGATACTCCCCCGAGGCGAACCACTGCCCGGACGGGTCTCCCTGCCGCGGCGGCTCCCAGTCGGTGCACCACACGTCGTCCTCCGTGCCGAACTCGCCGTCCGGCCCGGCGGACTGGAAGGCGTACGAAAGCGGGTAGTACGGCACGGGAGCCAGCGGCGCCGTGAAGTACCTGTACGGCGCGCCCCAGGGGTCGCGCGCGCCGCCCGGCCCGCCCCACGCCACGCCCCTCTCCCGGAGGACCGAGGCCACCGAGTGCGGGTCGGAGGGGTCGTTCGAGCAGCGCGGGTAGCGGCCGTTGCCGGGACCGGCGGCAAAGACCTCCGCCACCAGCCTGAAGGAGGCCAGTTCCTCGCAGGCCCGGCTGACGCGGGCATCCTTCTGGTAGGCCAGCAGTTTCGGCACCAGCGCCGAGGTCATGGCCGCCAGGATGAGCAGCACCACGAGCGCCTCGACGAGGGAGAAGCCCGCCTCGCGCCGCCACCCTACTTCTGCACGGTCTGATACATCGACAGGATGGGCAGGAAGATGGACAGCAGGATGAACAGGACCAGGCCGCCCACGCACACCAGCATGCCCCCCTCCGCGAGCATCGGCAGCTTCTGCACCGCCGCGTCGACCTCCATCTCCGCCAACTGGGCCGCGCGCTCCAGCATCTCCGGTAGCCTGCCGGACTGCTCCCCCACGGCGGCCATCTTGCCCACCTGCGGGGGCAGCCACCTGCTCTTCTTGAGCGCCCCGGAGAGGGAGCCGCCGCCGCGCACCACCGCCCGCGCCACGCGCACCTCGTCCCGTAAGGCGAGCAGCGGGCAGACCCTCTCCGCCACCTCCAGCGCCTGCACCGCGGGCACGCCCACCTCCAGCAGGAGGGCCAGCGTGCGGCAGAGCCGCGAGACCGCCGCGCCCCTGACCAGGGCGCCCACCAGCGGGACCCTCCCCAGCGCGGCCTCGGCGCGCCTCCGCAGCGGCCCGGCGCGCAGGGCGCCCCGCGCCAGGCGCCAGAGCAGGAGCAACCCGAGGAGCGCGCCGGGGATTGCCACCCTGGCGTGGGCCGAGAAGGCGAGCATCGCCTTGGTGACCGCCGGGAGGGGAATGTCAGCCTCGGCCAGCACCTTCGCGAACTTGGGCACGACGAAGGTGAACATCCCCAGCGCGACGAGCAGAGCGAAGGCCGCCACCACCAGCGGGTAGGCCATGGCCTGGCGTAGTTTTTCCTTGAAGCGCGCCTCGCGCTCGAAGTGCGCAGCCAGCGCGGCGAGCCCGTCCTCGAACGCCCCGGCCTCCTCCGCGGCGTCCATCACCTGGCAGAAGACCTCCGGGAAGACGTCCGGCGAGCCCCGGAAGGCGTGCTTGAGCGGCAGGCCCTCCCGGATGTTCGCCGCCGCCAGCTCCAGGGCCTTTTTCAGCCGCCCCTTCGCCGCCTGCGCCGCCGCCGTCTCCACCGCCTCCAGGGTCGTCACGCCCGCCTGGTGCATGACCAGCAGGCTGCGGCAGAGCACCTCGAGGTCCCGCGGGCCGACCCCGCCGAAGGGCAGCGGGAGCGCCACCCCGCGCCTCCCGGCGCGGTGCACTCCCAGCACCACGCCGCGCTCCCCCAGGCGCGCTTTGACCTTAGCGGCGGCCTCGTCGGGGTTGGACGCCTCCACGGCCAGCTCGCGGCGCGCGCCCCCCACCAGCACTCTCACGGTGTAGACTGCAGTCTGGGCCACCAACAATCCCTCCGCTGTTTTTTGTTCAAAAGAAGAAAAACCGCCCTTATGGGCGGCCCCGGCCGAAGAAAACGCACTCAATTCCGCTTTCCGCGCCACGCTTGCAAGCTCGCGACCTTTCTTTCTGCTTCCGCGGGTATCCTCAGCCTGACTTCCCTCACGCTGGCATCCAGCTTAAACCACCTCAGCAGGCTTTCGCCGTTTTCCCGTACTTCCAGTACGACCTCCCGCGGCTCCGTGAAGGTGTAGGTGCGGCATATTCCTTCCACTTCCTCGCCGGAAGAAAGGCGGACGACCACGATTGGCGCGATTTTTTTGCCCCTCAATCTGAACATTTCGATATCTAAGGCTGATTCAGGATGCAATGAGAAGGAAAATCGGGGTTTTCTGGTTCCAATCCATCTGAAAAGAAATCCAGCCGTACAACAGCATGCATACGATACTACCAGCACGGAAACGGTTTCGGGGGCAAACGGTTTTTCCAGAAAACTTTCGAAATCGGATTTGCCCAGTTCAATTAATCCCCTCAGAACCTGAAGGGCGTCTACTTTTTTGAGGATGAAAGTTTCGAATGCGATGAGCAGAGAATTTGCAACCAAACCCGCGACTAGACTTTCGAGTACAAACTGCCATTGGCTTCTTCCTCTGAAACCGTATCTTAAAAAGCAGTACAGCGCGCCAGGCAAAAACAGCGTGAAAAAGCAACTCTGTAGTAGCGCTACTAGCTGCATGATTACTCTCCTCCGAAGTCGACGAAATCAAGGTATCCTCCTACTTTTTCCTTTTCGGACAGACATTCGGTAAATTGATTTCTTGGAAGGACAACCGCTCTCAGCACCCTGGCCATCTTCGATGCGAGCGCGGAAACCTTTTCCCAGTTCTCCACTAGGAGGACGCAGACCCCAGGACCGAGAAACAGCCCCAGGAACCCAGCGTAAGGAGACAAAAGACCGGTTGCGTCAGCGAACCAATTGATCAGAACACCGAAAACGACCGCCGCAATGAAGCACCACACGTAAAAACCCAGCGACTCTACCAAAGCCGGACACCTTCCTTTCCGGTTTCCCAGTTAGGCGTGCCGCGAAAGCCGAAGGGGGCAGGGGAGGGGCGGAGCGCCCCTCTCCCTGCCCCCCTCGCTCTCCTCCCGCGACCCGGTTAGCTGGCCGAGTCCACCGTGGTGGTGGGCGTCACGTCCGGCGTGCCGCTCTGCACGGG
>NZ_AUBR01000089.1 GCF_000429345.1 Desulfovirgula thermocuniculi DSM 16036
TCAGGATCTCCCCAAAAAATAAAAGGAGGCCTCTCCGGCCTCCTAGTGGTCTACTGGACTTCCAAATGCGGGGATATCCGGCAGTTCCGCATCCATGTTTTCCCTCAGCTTGCGGGCCAGCTTCCCGCTGACCGGGCTCACACAGCGGTGAGTCCCATCCCTGAAGATGAAAATATCACGGGCCACCGGACCGTCCTTCCAACCCTCGACTTCGGCCACGCGGACGACCCTCCTGGTGCCATCGGGAAGCCTCTTGACGAAAACGAAAAGCTCTATGGTCTCGCAGATCATGTACTCCAGCTCCTCGGCGGTCACCCCTCCGGCCCGGATCATCGCCCGTATGAGCCGGTGCACCGCCTCGCTGACGGTGTAGTTGGCGTGCACCGTGGTGAGACTGCCCTCGTGCCCGGTGCCCATGGCCTGGAGCAGCTCGAAGGCCTCCGCCCCCCGTACTTCCCCGATGATGATCCTGTCCGGACGCATCCGCAGGGCGTTCACCGTCAGCCTGTGTATGTCGGCCTTGTCGGTGGCCTCCATGGCCACGCAGTGCGGGTGGTCCAGGTTCAGCTCGCGCATGTCCTCGATGGTGATGATCCGCTCGGACTTCGGGAGAAAGGTGGTGAGCCACCGCAGGAAGGTGGTCTTCCCGCTGCTGGTGGCCCCGCACACCACGGTGTTGGCCTTCCCCTTGACCGCCGCCTCGAAGAACCACACCATGTCCGGGCTTATGCTCCCCTGCTGGAGAAGGTCGGCCGTCCTGAAGACCTTGCGGACGAACTTGCGTATGGTGAGTACAGGGTAGTCCGTCACCGGGGGCACCACGGCGTTGACCCGCGACCCGTCGGGTAGCCTGGCGTCCTCCAGCGGGGAGGAGAAGTTTATGCGCCGCCCGCAGAACTGCATTATCCGGTAGATGGCGTTCATCAGCTCCTCGCCGTCCGTGTAGGAGAGGCCGGTCAGCTCGATCGCGCCGTTCCTCTCTACGTATATCTGGTGCGGGCCGTTGACCATTATCTCCGACACCTCGGGGTCGGCGAGGAGGGGTTCGATGGGGCCGAGTCCCAGGAGGCGGCACAGGACTTCCCTCTCCACGGCCGGGTCGGCCCTGCCCAGCACGGCGCGGACTTCCTTCCTCACGAACTCCTCGGCGGGCTCGCCGGCGGGGCCGCGCTCTGCGAGCCTCCTCCTGACGGCGGTCACGACGTCCCTGATATCCACAGCAGGCACCCCTTTCCTAGTGGCGGGTGAAGAGGTAGACGGCCTTGCCCGCCTGGGCGGCGTAGGCCATGCGCGGCGCGTCGCCCTCAGGTACTGCCAGCAGGACCACGCGGTCCTCGTTCGGCTTGGATTGGGGAGCGGAGACGACCACCGCCTGGCCGAGCACCAGCGGGCCTTCGTTCATCACCGCGACCACTGTAACCGTATCCCCAGTAGAGAGTGGTGGTGCCACCGGGTTCTTCAAAGGCAGGAGCGTCTGTCCGGGGCCGACGAGCCCGGCAGTGCTCCCCTCAACCTGGGGGACTATGACCTGCATACCGCGGTGGATCTTCTCCTGGGCGCGCTTACCGACCACCTGCTGCGGCGAAGCGTATGCTTCCGGGTGCCTGTCGCCCGCGCTGACCCTTTTCACCGCCACATCCGCCTGGGTTATCTCGGCTCCGGGAGCTATATCCCTGGCGGCCACCACTACATCCACAGGTCTGTAGGTGAAAGTATAGAGGTAGAAGACCGAAGCACCGGCCAGGATGCTCAACAGAAAGGCCACCCGGATCCTAAATCCGAGCTTTTTGTTCCCAGCCGCATCCCGACCGGTTACTGCCTTCTCTCCGGTAGCTCTCCCTCCAACTGCTCTCACGTCCGGCACTCTCTCGCTGGAAAGCTGATCTGTTTCAACACTGTCCTTCTTCCTGCGAAAGAACACCCGCACCTACCCCCTCAGCAGGGCCTCGGCCAGAGGCCCGAAGTTTTCATCCTTCTCTATACCCACGATCATCCCAATGCGGTCGCCGAAGTTGCCGCGGTAGAGTTCCACCACGTGCGAGCCCTCGGGCACCCTGTCCACAACCAGCGCGTCGAGCCGCAGCTTCATCTCGCTGTCGAGCCAGAGCTGCACATTGCGCACCGATTCGGTAGCATCCTTAAAGCTGTGCCCGACAACGTGGACCACACGGTGTGCCGACCGGTAAACCTCGTCTACCACCTGCGGGTTGCCGAGCGGCACCCTGACCTCGGCCACGATGCACTCGTACAGCTCCCGCCGGTCAGCTCCCAGCACCGTCCTGCCATCGCAGAAGGCATACTTCCCTCCGGCAACAGCAGCATCTGGAGACTCACCGTAGCGGGCGTAAGACACGGGCGTACCGCCCACCTCCAGGTGGAGCGCGCCGTCGCCCACCGCCTTTACCAGCCCGGCGGCCACGGAGGAGCTGTCCGCCCCCGGACAGCTCTGGAAGAGCACGATGACCTTTTTCGCACGTTCCATTAGCGGCAGCAGAACTCCGCCTTCCGTGGCGATAGGCTCTTCCGGAACGGCGGGAGCACCCTCCACCCCTGCCGGAACGGCTCCCTGCCCCGTGCCATCCTCCTCCGGGCGGGTGCTACCGGAAGTGCTCTCCCCGGCAGGCCCGGCCGAAGCACAGCTACTGCCGACTGTTTCCGGCAACCCCGCAGCCTGTTGTTCCGGAGTCCAGATCGCGTCACACTGTTCGCCAGGGTCCATCTCCGGGGCCCAGACCACCGGCTCGGGCAGCAGGTTGTTCTCCACGGCATGCCTCACCGCCGCCAGCACGGCGCCCAGGCCGACCCCTCCCCTGACCGCAGGGGCGACTTCCCTCCCGTCTAGGTCCACGACCATCCCGCCGCGCAGCACCAGGACGCACTCCGGCGGCACGCCGCACTCCTCGGCGGCGCGGATGCACTCCCTGCCCGCGCCGTCCTCCGTACCCGCGACCACGACCACCGGAACGCCAGCCTCGGCGGCGGCGAAAAGCGACTCGGAAAATTTCGGTCCCCTCACGACCACAGCAGCGTCAACCTTTTCGTCTGCCCCCCCGTCAAAAAGAACAAACTCCGCTCCCTTGGCCTTGAACTGCTTTTCGATGTTGGAAAGAATACGCATTATTTCACCAACCCTCCCGCCAGCAAAATTTTCGCGGCTTCCACCAGGTAGACGCCCGCGGCCAGGTACACGCCGAAAGGCAAAACTTCCTCGTCGAAGCGCTCCCTGCCGCGCACCGGGAAGAGATACACCCACAGAAGAAGCTTCCCCGACCGCGCCAGGTTGGCCAGCCCTCCCGCCACGGCCAGCACGCTCCCTGCCGCCAGAACCCACAGGAGGTCGTAGGGGCCGTACCACGCCCCCAGGGCGGCCATCATCTTGAGGTCGCCCCCGCCGATGCCCGCCAGTACGGGCACCCTCAAAATGAGGGCGGGCAGCAGGCCCAGCGCCAGGCCCAGCGCCGCCCCGCAGACGCTCTCAAGCAGACGGTGCGCGAGAACTCCGCCGGCAACCCCGGTGCAAAACATGAGCAAGTTCAGCCTGTTGGGTATAATCCTCCACTTCCAATCCGTGTACGCAGCTATAGCAACAAGCACCAGGAGCAAAACCTTCAGTAACAGCAAGCTCATCGGTCCCACCGCGGCCCCCCTCAGCAACCCAGGAGTCTCCCGACCAGCGGCGACACCCAGACCTCCAGAGCAGCGGCAGCGGCGAACATCCCCGCCACGATAGGGATCCCCCGCCTGAGCCTGACCAGGACGCCCCCGCCAAGCGTCAGGCCCAGCGCGCACGCCAGGAAGAGGGCGGGCAGCTCGACGACACCGTGGGGGGCGAGGAGGACCGCGTACTGCCAGGGCGGGACGCCCCTCGCCGCCAGCAGTGCTCCCAGCGTGCCGACAACGAGGCCGTTAGCGAGGCACACCCAGGCCGGCACTATGCCCCGCGTGGGTTTGGCCAGGCAGATGCACAGCGCGGCCACGCTGAGGTTCTTCGCAAAGACCAGGAGGAACATGAGGAAGTCCGACGCGCCGCCGGAGGCCATCTTTTCCCCCACGCCCAGCCCGAACCTGATGGCGGGCATGAGGTGGTGGATCAGGGCCTTCTCGAAGGCCGCCCCGGCGGCGACGCCCGCCGCGAACAGCCCCGCGAAGAGCAGGGCGAGCCTAAACCTCATCCCCGACCACCGCCCTCACCATCCTCGCGGTCACGGCGTTGCCCACCAGCACCAGGGCGGTTACCACTGCAATGAGAATATTGCCCGGCAGGGTGTCGAACAGCGGAGAGACGAACTCCGGCGCCAGCACGCGGGAGACCCCCATCAGAAAGAACGGCAGGAAGCTCAGTAGCCGCGCGGTTATCCGCGTCTCGGCGGTGACCGCCGCCACGTACCTCCTGTCGCTCTCCCGCTCGACGACGCTCTCCTGGAGGTGCTTGAACACCTCGGCCAGGTTGCAGCCGGTCCGGGAGTATATCCTCAGCGCCACGACCAGGGATTCCAGGTCCCTCCAGCCGGTCTCTTCCGCGACGCCCTTCACGGCTTCCACGTAGGTGGACCCGGTGCGCGTCCGGCGCAGGATCTCCGCGAAGACGTCCCTGGCCGGGCGGGGCATCGACGGCACGGCGTCCTCCAGCGCCTGGTACGGCGACAGGCCGCCCTGCAGGGCGGCCATCAGGCTGCCCACCACCTGGGCGTACTGCGACCTGAGGAGCGCCCTCCTGCGGTTCTGCCGGGCCCGCTCGAACGCCCGGCCCACGAAGAACCCCCCAAACGAAGCCAAAACCGCCAGGTGAAGCCTTCCCGTCACCCCGTAGGCGCCGAGGAAGCACGCGGCGGTCCCCAGCAGCACGTACAGCAGCAGCGGGCCGCGCTCGCCGTAGCTACCCGGCCGGGCCTTCCACTCCTCCTCCAGGGGGACGCCCCGCGGCCGCCTGCCGTGCCACACGGCCAGGAAGACCGCCACAAAGCCGGTCGCGACCGCCAATGCTTTCAGGACAGATACGGGCACCGCCAACCCCCCTTTTCAGCCAGAATCTCGGCGCGCTTGAACTCCTTAGCTACCCACTCAAAAGAGTCCGTCTTGGGGTTGTACTGCCACAGAACGTTAAGCTTCACGTCCCGAATAATGCCGTCGGCCCCGCGCTCCGGGCCGACCACCTCCACCACGTGGTCGAGCCTCCTGCGCCCGCTCTTCTCCCGCAGGATAAAAACGATGATGTCCACCGCGTCCGCGATCTGGTCCAGTATCGCGTCCCGCGGAAGTTCCATGCCCGCCGTCTGGACCATGTTCACCAGCCTGTTGATGGCGTGCCTCGCCGAGTTGGCGTGGATGGTGGTCATGCTCCCGGGATGGCCGGTGTTCATCGCCTGCAGCATGTCGAAGGCCTCCTCGCCGCGGCACTCCCCGACGATGATGCGGTCCGGAAACATCCGCAGGGCGTCCTTGACCAAATCCCGGAGGGTGATCTCCCCCTTGCCCTCGATGTTCGGGGGCCGCCCCTCAAGCCGCCTCACATCCGGGTGCTGGAGCTGGAGTTCGGCCGTGTCCTCGACGGTCACCACGCTCTCGTCGTGCGGGATAAAAGACGCCAGCACGTTGACGAACGTCGTCTTGCCGCTGCCGGTGCCGCCGGCTATCACCATGTTCAGCCGGGCGAGGATGCACGCCCGCATGAAGTCCAGCACCTCGCGGGAGATCGAGCGGTTCTTCAGCAGCATCTCAGGGGTGATGTCCTGCCGGAAGCGCCTGATCGTGGCCAGCACCCCGTCCACGGCGCAGGGCGCGATGTGCGCCATCATCCGCGAGCCGTCGAAGAGCCGCGCGCTCACGCGGGGATTGGCCAGGTCCAGCCGCCGCCCGGTGGGAGCGAGCATGCGCTCCACCACCTGCCGGGCCTGCTCGACGCTCTCGAACCGCTCCTGCACGAATACCCTCCTGCCGCGCTTCATGATCTGCACACGCGTGCCGTTGACGATGATCTCCGTGACTTCCGGATCGAAGAAGAACTTCTCCAGTATCCCGTAGCCCAGGATGTCGTCGAAGAGCCTCTGGACGAGGGCGGGCACCGCCAGGGAGGCCACCCTGACGTCCAGGTCCCTCATGGCCCGCAAAACTATGCTCTTGAACCTGTTGCGGATTACCGGGTCTCGCGACCTGGCCACCTCTTCCAGGTTCATCTGCTGTCTGACGACCTCCTGGACGTGGTTCTTGAGCCTCGCGTACTCCTCCTGGCCGATGTCGGCCAGGGACGAGGTATCTGTGGCGCTACTCTTCTCCGCCCGCCGCTGCAGGAACGGCAGGGGCTGGATCAGCCCGTCCCTGGCCGCCAGCGCGCTCACCAGCGTCAGATCCAATTTCAACCACCTCCTCCGTCGAAGCCTTCTTGCGTGATGGCGTTTGCCCGCCCCCGGAAAAGAAGGGGGAAAGAAGTCTCCTGACCCTCTTCGAGACCACGAGGTACCGCTTGTTGCTCCCGGCCTGCACCTCCGGGAGGAACGGCAGGACAACTCCCGGCGTCAGCACCTTCCTGACGTCCTCCTCCTTTATCGCCCCCGGCAGGGTCGCCTGGTTCAGCACCGCGCGGGTCT
>NZ_AUBR01000090.1 GCF_000429345.1 Desulfovirgula thermocuniculi DSM 16036
CGTGAGACAGTTCGGTCCCTATCCGCCGCAGGCGCAGGAAACTTGAGGGGGGCCGTCCCTAGTACGAGAGGACCGGGATGGACAGACCGCTGGCGTACCAGTTGTCCCGCCAGGGGCACAGCTGGGTACCCAAGTCTGGGAGGGATAAGCGCTGAAAGCATCTAAGCGCGAAGCCCGCCCCGAGATGAGGTTTCCCGCGGAGTTAATCCGGTAAGACCCCTGGAAGACTACCAGGTAGATAGGCCGGGCGTGTAAGCCGGGTAACCGGTTGAGCGGACCGGTACTAATAGGTCGAGGGCTTGATTCCGGCGGTGCCTCCGCTGTGAAGTTTTGAGGGAGCAGGGAAACACCCCCGCAATTACGCGGGGGTGTGTTTATTTTTTTACCTTCCCGTTTTCTTCTGGCCGTATTTGTAAAAAATGTACTCCTTGAAATCCCTGAGGCTCTGCCTGGCTTCATCGGGCAACTGGGAGAGCATTTCGTCTTCCTCAGAGGGCGCACAGGGAAAATAGTTAGGGTCCTGCTCCCTCAAAAGAGGGATCTTCTTATCCGTTAAACCCAAAAGGAAATCCGCGGATACGTTGAAAAACTCGGCCATGCGCTTGAGCATGTCCGCATCCGGCTTGCGGGTTCCCTTCTCGTACTGGGAAATAGCCGTTTTGCCCACCCCGAGAATTTTGCCGAGCGCTTCCTGGGTAAGTTTCCTTTCATGCCTTAAAAGCCGCAGGCGCTGGCCGAGCAAGCAATTTCCCCCCTAAATATCCTCCTCCTCATTATATCACAATGTGTGAACTTTGCAAGTAGTGCTTGACATTTATCGCCACGTGAACTAGAATTTAGATAGTTAGCGTGATGTGAACAGGGGGGGGGTGTCTTTTATGAGAGCGGGGTTGAAGGCGGCGAGAAAAGAGAAAGGGCTCACCCAGGAACAGATGGCCCGCCTTTTGGGTTTCCGTTCGAAAAGCCACTACTGCATGATTGAGAACGGGCAGCGGGGCGTCTCCGTAGAAACCGCCTTGCGCATTTCCGAAATCCTCGGTAAGTCGGTTAAGGAGTTGTTTACCAGTTAGTTGAGAAGGGAGATTTGAAAATGGACTTGCTGTCTATACTGCTGGAAATTGAGCGCTTGCGACGGCGGCTGTACAGGATAAACCCGCAGGACAAAGAAAAGCTTTTGCGCGCCAGCCGCCGCCTTGACAGGCTGGTGGTCAAATTCCAACGGCATATTTACGAGTACTATTACCCGCGGTCGTCCTGACGGCGGACAATTTTTTCTCTTATAAAGCGGTGAATTTTATCCAGTGAAGGCGGCGAAACGTAAAAAACCTGGATGTCCTGCGGAAACTGCACGCCGTGGTCTTCACGGATGAAGAGAAGGCCTGCTTCTTTACTGCCGAGCGTTTGATCAATCCGGCGGGAGATATGCTCGTACCTTTTCTCGCTGGCCTCGCGGTAAAGCCTGCTGAGCACCTCAAAGGCCCTGTGTCCGACCACCACCTGCAGGCAGTTGCCCCAGTCCATGACTTCCGTGAACAGTTCCATGTCCTCCAGGGCTTCCAGGGTTGCGCCGTGTCCAACCCTTTCCTTCACCATAGGGAAGCTTTTTTCATAAAACTTTTCCAGCATGCTTAGCCCGGCATCGCCTCCTACGGCCAGGGATTCATGGTAAATTTTTTTCGCCGGCCCCAGTTTTTGCTCCAGTCCCCTTACCTGCTGCTCCGCTTCCTGCCAGTAGGCATCGATAATTTCCCGCAATTCCGCCGGTATTTCTTTGGGGAGATATACAAGGGGTACCAGGTAAATCTTGCGCTCTCCCCGGTATTTTTCAACCTGGGGTTTTTCAATTTTGCCCAGCACCTCGCCCATGTTTGACCTCCTCCCCCAGGAAGTATACCACAGCATTGCCGGTAGGAAAACGTGCCCCCTTGGCGAAAAGTGACAGTGAGAGAGTGATAAAAAGCTCCGGGGGAGTTTTTATGCTGGCCATAGTTAAAAGCACGGCCCTGCACGGCTTGTGCGGGTGCCTGGTGCAGGTGGAAGTGGATGTAACCAACGGCCTGCCGGGTTTTGAAATTGTCGGCCTTCCGGGCCCGGCGTGCCGGGAGTCCCGCGACAGGGTGAGGTCAGCCCTTAAAAACTCCGGCTTTGAGTTTCCCGCCCGGCGCATCACGGTAAATTTGGCCCCGGCGGACCTCCGCAAGGAAGGCCCTCTCTACGACCTCCCCATTGCCGTAGCCATCCTGGCGGCCACAGGGCAGCTTGATCAGGCTGCGGCAAGCAAGTTTGTTTTTCTTGGCGAACTTTCCCTCAACGGTACCGTGCGGGGCGTTGCCGGCGTCCTGCCCAATGTGCTGGCGGCCAGGGAGCAGGGCGTCAGGGACGTAATAGTACCCCTGGAGAACGCCGCCGAAGCCGCCCTTGTGCAGGATATGCGCGTCTACCCGGTGGAGAGGCTGGACCGGCTTTGTGCCTTCCTGCGCGGCGAAGAGGAAATCCGCCCGTACCGCGTCGACCTTGCCGCCTTAATGAAGAAGGAGGGAGACGGCGGCCCGGACATGGCCGACGTGCGGGGCCAGGCGGCTGCCCGCCGTGCCCTGGAGGTGGCGGCTGCCGGGGGGCACAATATCTTGATGGTCGGCAGTCCCGGTTCCGGGAAGACCATGCTGGCACGGCGCCTTCCCGGCATCTTGCCGGATCTCACCTTCGAGGAGGCCCTGGAGATTACCAAAATTTACAGCCTCGCCGGTCTCTTGAAGCCCGGCTTTCCTTTGATTACCGAGCGGCCCTTCCGCTCTCCCCACCACAGCGCTTCCACGGTGGGTTTAATCGGCGGCGGCCGCCAGATTCGCCCGGGAGAGATCAGCCTGGCCCACCACGGGGTGCTTTTCCTGGACGAGCTTCCGGAGTTTCACCGGGATGTGCTGGAAGCCCTGCGGCAGCCCCTGGAAGACGGTGTGGTCACCATCTCCCGTGCCGGCGGCACGATAACCTACCCCGCCAGCATCATGCTTGTGGCCGCCGCCAACCCCTGCCCCTGCGGGTTCCTGGGGGATAGCACGCGGCAGTGCCATTGTACACCTCACCAGGTGCAGCGCTACCTGGGGCGCATCTCCGGACCCGTGCTGGACCGCATCGACATACACATCGAGGTGCCGCGGGTAAACTACGAAGACCTGGCGGGTTCCCTCCCGGGCGAACCTTCGGCAAAAATTAAAAGGCGGGTGCAGGAGGTCCGGGAAATACAGCGGCGGCGCTTTGCCAAAACGCCGACTTCGTGTAACGCCCGCATGACTCCGGATCAGGTGCGCCGCTTTTGCGTGCTCAGCAAAGAGGCCAGGGCCTTAATACCTTCTTTCTTCCGCCACCTCAATTTGAGCGCCCGCAGTTACGAGCGCGTGCTGAAAGTAGCCCGCACGGTGGCCGACCTCGAGGGGAGCGAGGTCATCGAGGCGGCGCACCTGGCCGAAGCCCTGCAGTACCGCAGCTTGGAGGGGCGGTACTGGGGGTAAAAGCAAAAAGGCCCAGGCCTGATGATGGGCCGGGGCCGAAAAAGGCAACAGCATTATTCCCTTAAGCCTAGGATGGTCACCGCGGCGGTGGTGCCGGCGCCGCCTAAATTGTGGGCCAGCCCCAGGCGGGGGTTTTTCACCTGATAGCCGTCGGCCCTTCCCTGGAGCTGCTTGGTAACCTCCACCAGCATGCGGCAGCCGGTGGCCCCGATGGGGTGGCCGAAGCATTTCAGGCCGCCGCTCGGATTTACGGGAAGCTTACCGTCAAGAAAGGGCGTGCCCTCGCGCAGGAACTTTACCCCCTGGCCTTTTTCGCAGAACCCCAGGTCCTCGTAGTTGAGAATCTCGGTGATGGTAAAGCAGTCGTGCACCTCGGCAAAGCTTATTTCTTCCCGCGGGTTTTTGATGCCTGCTTCGGCATAGGCCATGCGTGCGGCATCCCGCGTTGCGGGAAATCCCAGGTAGTCAAAGCCGGGCTGGTACATGGGCAGCATGGTGTGCACCGAAAGGGCGTTGGCCTTCACCAGCACGTAATCGTCCTTGTGACGGCTGGTGCGGGCCACCTCGGGGCGGGCCAGGACCAGCGCCGCGGCACCGTCGGACACGGCGCAGCAGTCATAGCGCCCCAGGGGGTAGGCTATCATGGGAGCGTTTACCGCCTCCTCAACGGTTATCTCCTTGCGGAAGTGGGCGCGCGGGTGGGCGGCACCGTTGTGGTGGTTTTTTACGGCCACCAGGGCCAGGTCTTCCTTGGTCCAGCCGTGCACGTGAAAGCAGCGCGTGGCGGCCAGGGCAAACATGCCCGGCGCCGAAACCGCACCGTAAACGGGATGCCCGATTTCACCGATGCCCGGAAGGCCCCGGCTGCCCTGATCCAGGATCTTTTCCACCCCGCAGGCCAGCACTATGTCGTAAGCTCCGGAGGCGATGGCAAAGCAGGCGTTGCGAAAAGCGTCCATCCCCGACGCGCAGTAATTTTCCACCCTGGTAATGGGCCGGCCGAACCACTTTAAGATATCGGACACCGTTGATCCGCCGCACCCCGTGAAGTCGTAAAAAATGCCCACCCAGCCGGCCTGCACATCCTGGAGGGTGATGCCGGCGTCCTCGAGGGCCTCGTAGACGGCCTCGATCAGAAGGTCCTCGGCGTCCTTGTCCCAATGCTCACCAAACTTGGTGTAACCCACGCCGATGATGGCTACCTTATCTTTTACGCTCATCCTTTAGCCTCCTCTCCGGCCGGCACTTCCAGTAATAGTTGTGAAAGCCGCCGCCGCGGTGGACGACGCGCAGTACCAGCTCTACCGGCAGGTCGATGCGGATTTCCTGGGGATAGCAGTCCGTGCCTTCCAGGAAGACCCTCCCGCCTCCCTCCAGGTCCACCACCAGGCGCGGTACGGGGGTATAGCTATAGTCCCCGTAAACCAGGTGATCCAGCGTATAGGTAAAAACGTGCCCCCTTTTAGCCAGCCGTACCCGCTCGGACTGGTCTTTGGCCCCGCACGAAAAACAGGCGCGCCCGGGCGGGTACTGGACCGTGCCGCAGCGGCGGCAGCGGGCCCCGTAAAAATTGAGCAGTTCCCGGCGGTCCCGCCAGTATACAACTGGAGAGGATTTGGGATTGTAGGTTTCTCGCCCCCATAACTGGCGCGCCTTTAGGTAACTACCGTAGCTCTCCAGGACCTTTTTCGTGGCCAGGTAATAGGTAAGGCTGCGCCCGTAGCGGACCCGCCCGTTAACAACCAGGCTGAAGGCGTCGCTGCCCTCCCCCCAGCTGGCCAGCAGGATCCTTTCTCCCTCACGTGCCTGTTCCAGGGCGGCGGCCAGGAGGAGCAACGGCTGGCCCGCACCGGCGTCCCCCACCTTATCCAAGAGGGGGTCCTGTACCGCCGTTTGCCGGGGGTCGATCCCGAGGCGCTTGATTACCTCCCGGAGGCCACGCAGGTCGGGGGCGGCAACGGTGGCCCGGTGAAAGTCCTGCGGCCCGAGCCCTGTTTCCTGGAAGAGGTGCCCTACGGCAGATGTTACGGCGGGGACGTAGCCACAGGACAGCTCGTGTTTCGTCTCAAAGCTGCGCGGGTAGCGGTCCTTTTCCGTTCGCCAGGTGCCAATGAATTCGTCGTTTACCGAGGAGAACTTTTCTATAACGGCACCTGTGCCGCCCGCGGACACAACTACGGCAGCCGCCGCATCTCCAAATAGTTGCTCGGCCTGGGTTTCCGGCTCGGCGGGGCGGCAGTCGGCGGCCACTACCAGTATGTTGCGGGCCGCACCGCTTTTCACAGCATCGCATGCTGCCCGCAGGGCCGCCGTAGCCGCCCGCAGGCCGTTGGCAAAATCGGCCGTTAGTATGTGCGGAGGCAGGTCTAAAGCCGCTGCTATGGTCACGGCGCACTGCTTTTGCCGGTACGGCGGCGTGGTGGTGGCAAAGAATATACCGTCTATTTCTCCCGGGTTCATGCCCGCCAGCGCGTTGGAGCCTGCTTCTACGGCCATGGTGATGCTGTCCTCATCGCCGCCGGCAACGGCGCGCTCACCCTGTATGGAAGGCATGTTCCAGGCCCGGCCGATAACTTCCCGGGGTAGCCGCCAGTAGGGAATGTAAGTGCCACAGGAGGTTATAACCGCCACGCTTGCACCTGGTTCAAAAAACCCGACCGTTTTGAAATCCCAGTCGAGCCGGCCCCCAGACCAGGTATTCGCCTCCTTTCCGGATACTTGATTTGCCCTCCGAGGGGCAGGGCGAC
>NZ_AUBR01000091.1 GCF_000429345.1 Desulfovirgula thermocuniculi DSM 16036
AAGTACCTCTCGGGGCCGCCGTCCACCGACGCCCACGCCGCCAGCCGGGACAGCCTCTCGCGGAGGGCGTCCCTCTGGGGGCGGTAGAGCGCCAGGGGGAGGCCCACCGCCAGCCTGGGCACCTGGCCAGGCAGGTGGCCCTCGCTTCCCGACCCGGCGAGGTAGCACGCGGCCAGCAGCAGGACGTCGTGCATCTCCGCGGGCTTCTCCGCACCGAGGAAGCCCGAGGCGAGGAAGCTGGCCCGGGCGGCCTCGCCCACGAGGTAGGACTCCGCCCCTCCCCCCGGCGGGCGCAGGGAGACGGTGTGGCCGGGCGGGCGGCCGAAGAGGTCCCCCACCCCCAGCGAGTCGCCCCTGTCCGGGGCCACCAAGCTGGGGAAGACGACACGGCTTCCGGTATCGGAAACCGCTTTTACGAAGCCGTAGCCGACGTCGCAGGCAATGACTTTGGCCGACATCACCGATCCCCCGTTCGATGTGTGACTCACACAAAAAAAAGGCGGCCCGAGTGGGGTATCTAACACCCCACTCGGGCAACCCCTAGTCGAGCAGGTACAACTTGCTCAAATAGAACCATCCCTTGTATCCCGCTAGCCGGACCATGATTTCAGTCGGTCGGCGGCGATTCCGACGGGCGTCAATGATTTCGTATGCCTCCCTGGTCGGCCCCCAGGCGGCGTTGCGCCGCACGCGGCGGCCGACTAACTCTCGCGGATCCACCTCCGCCAGCCACTTCCTTTTCTGACAGTAGCTGCAGAGTCCCTCTTCGTTAAGTAGGTGCAGGAGGCCGGGCCTCCCGCACACGGCGCAGAACCGCCTCTCTATATTGTCACCTCCTCCTATGCCCGTAAGGGCCTAAGAGGCTCCTACCGCCCCTTTCCGGACCTCTCTCAAGCGGTCTTTAACGGCGCGGGGCTGGTGGGGTGTTCGTGGAGGCACGTTCCGCCGCCATCGTTCCATGCGCAGGCGGAGTGGTCGAACACGCACCACCATTCTCCGCTCTCCTTCTCCCGGTAGCAGGGCGGATCTTTTCTGGATCTCCTCTCCCAGTACGGGCAGGGATCCACTACGCCGTAGCCAGGGTTCTCCCCAGCGATGCAGGCGCGGATGAGGCAGTTGGGCGGCCCCCATCCGCGATCCGGATCCTCTCGATAATAATTGCACCCCTCGCAGAAGCCTTGCTTTCTCACGTTTTTAACCCTCCTTTGAACTCTAAAAATGTGAAAGCCTGGCAAAAGCGCCTGCTTCCGGCCGCTCCATCGATCCTCTCTCCCAGCTCCGTCTACCCCGTGGCCACCAACTCCGGCGGGCACTCCTCCCACCGGGCCAGCGGGGTGCGCGGGCCGTACAGCTTCCGCAGGCGGGCGAAGTCCTTCGCGGTGCGCCTGTAGCGGTAGCCCGCAAGGACTTCACCGCCGGGCAGCTTTAAATAAGCTGCCCACACCTGCTGGCCCCACACGTCCTTTCCGGCGGGCACGTAGCGGTGGGTGGCGGTTTCATACATTTTGAGTTTCGCCATTGCGCCCACTCCCTTCCGCTACGCCCAGTTTTTCCAGGGCTTCTTTTAACCCTGCCGCGCAGTCCGGGCAGAGAAAACCCAGCATATTTCCCTCCCGGTCGTAGGCGGCGTGGGCTTCGATGCGCTCCCGGTTCCCCGCCCACTGGCGAGCGGGCTTCCTGCAGTACCCGCAGGCCCCCCAGCGGAAGAACCTGCGGGCGTCCTGGCCCCTGATGCATACGGTCTCAATCCTCACGCCGCGCACCCCCCTCCGCCGTGCCCTGCCAGAGGGCCTGCCAAGCTTTTTCCAGGGCCTTCACGGCCTCCTGACGTTGCTCCGGAGGCACGGCCTCCAAGGCGTGCACTAGATCCTCTCCCGGTTTGCGCCCCCGACGGGGTGGCAAATTCAAAGCGTGCTCAAGCACCCTCTTGGATATGCCTTTCATCTTCTCGCGGCGGGCCTCTCCCCCTGGCCCGCCTCCCTCCTTTCCGGGAAGTTTTTTCAGGGAAAAGGCGGGCCTGGGGAGAGTGGCCCGGAAAAGAAGCGGGAGAGAAAAGCCTACGCGGCCTTCTCCCCCGCGTTCTCCACCAACTCTATCAGCGCCCGGGCCACCTTCTGCACCGCCTCCCCCCACTCCAGGAGCTTTTCCGCGTCCCGCACCCAGTCGGCTACGTACTCGAAGCAGTAGCCGCCCGTGTCCATCCCGAAGTGGGCCGCGGCGATGTAGGCGGCCCCTTCCGCGATGGCCTCCCCGCGCTGGTAGGCCACCTTCCGGCCCAGGGTCAGATAGAACTGCGTTCCATCTAACCCCAGCCTGTAGGCCAGTCCGTGGGCCACTTCGTGCAGAAGCACCTTGGTCCGAAGGCCCTCATCCAGCGTGGGGTCCAACCTTATTTCCCCTGTGCGCGGGTTGAACTCGCCCTTGGCGCCGGGCGTGGTCACGCCCCAGGCCACCGGGAAGGGACAGGTGGTCAGCAGGCGGTCCCACACGCGCCTGGCGGCTTCCCCGCCGGAAACCCTGCCCGTGAATTCCGGCGGCTCCGGCAGGGGTTTCCCTTCCGTCTGGGACACGTCCCAGACGTGGGTGACGTGGAAGCCCGCCAGGCGCTCCTCCTCGCGCTCCACTACCCGGACCTCCCCGGTCTCCGGGTCGGTCTCCTCGACCTGCACCCGGACCCTGACCAGGGTGGGGGCGAAGATCCTGATGCCCTTCTCGCCCGGCTTCACCCGGCGACCCAGGGAATTCCAGGTCTTTATCCCGGCCACCCTGGTGGCCTTCGGGTACTGGGCCAGAATGAGGGCCACGTTGGCCGGACTGTACTTGTGAAAGCGGGCCAGCATGTCCAGGTAGGCTTTCCAGTCGGCCCGGTCGAGGACAGCTCTCACGCCCTCCACCAGGCGGTTGTAAAGCTCCCGAACTTTTTGATCCCTGCTCTTCTTCAGGTTCTCCAGCTTCACGCTCACGGGGCGGGCCTATCCCCCGGCCCGCCCCACTCCCTCCTTTCCGTGGAATGGGTTTTGCGGGCCGGGTGGCCCTGGTTTACTTCCTAATACGCCGGGATTGGAAGCGGTAGCCATATTTGCGGGCTTCCCGCCTCAAAACATCCCGACACTCCCCACAAAGATATAGGGTATCGGAATGCCCCCATTTGTCGTAAATAACTTGGCAGATGTACTCTGCCAAGTTATCAAAGCAGGCCGGTGCGACAATCGGCCTGCCGTATGTATTAAACGAATTCTCGCACTTCATACTCACGGGGCGGGCCTCTCCTCCGGCCCGCCCCACTCCCTCCTTTCGGTTGAGAGTGGTTTTTTAGCGGGCCGGGAAAGGCCCTGGAAAAGGGAAGCGCCTGGCTTCAACCAGGCACTTCCGAAGCTCACGCGACTTTAGTCAGGCCCCAAGTTCCTCCGGTAACTTCAGCGGGACGCTGTTGGCATACAGCACGTCCGGGCATATGTCCGCCCCGTTGGGCCAGACTACTGTCCTCGTGTCGGGGTCGGCCTTTACTTGCCGGAAGAAGGCGGGGTCTTTCAGCGGCTCAAATATCGGCCCCTTCAGGAAAGGCAGAAGGTTGGCCACGCGGTACTCCCCGTTCTCGAACTCCAAAATCAGGTAGTAGGGAGCCACCGGGTACGCGCTCCGCACTTCGTGGAGGACGCTCCCAACTCCATCAAAGCGCATTACGGCCACTCTCCCTGTTCCTCAAAGTGTCCGGAGTTTCGGCAGGATGGGCACGAGCATGGCCAACGTGGTTCCCATCAGAGCAAGGGCAGTGAGGGCAATGCCTATGGTAGTCCACACAAGTGCCCTGACGCCCTTAAGCTCTTGTTTTAGTTCCTGTCGGAGGGAACTCTCAGTGTCCTTCAGTTCCTTCCTGAGCGCCAAGATTTCCTGGCGCAGTTCCTGGCGCAATGCGTTTTCAGTGTCCTTTAACTCCTTCCTCAGCGCGTTCTCGGTATCCTTTAACTCCTTCCTCAACGAGCTTTCGGTGCCCTTAAGTTCCTGCCTCAGTTCCCGGATCTCCTGCCGGAGGTCACGTAACTCTCCCTGCACCCAGCTTCCAAGGAAGAACACCTCACCGGGCTGGCGGGCAGGGTACTCTTCTGACCTGTGCTCTTTCGCCTCGCTCATAGCACTCACCGCCCCTCACCTCCAGTTTACCCGTTCTGCGCTGGAAAGGGAAGCGCCCGGAAGGGAAATCCAACCGGGCACTTCCCTTTCTCCTCTCGCACCCGCCTAGAGGCACACCCGGTCAAGCGACCGGGCGCACCTCCACGGCGAAGAACCCGTGATCTAGGCAACGGTACCGGGCCCTCACCCGCTTACCCACCGCGGTCTCCAAGGCTTTGGCGGCGCCGTTCTTGGCGTACAGAGCGACCTTCAGGCCGCCAGGTCCCTCGCACCAAGCCCGAACGACACCGCGGTCATTGACCCTGGCTTCGAGTACCTCGAAGGTGCCTTCGACCAAGGCACTATCGGCATCGCGGACTTGGGCATCGGCCTGGGCCTGCTCCTGCGGTTGGGTTTCCGCCTGGGCCTCAGCGGGCTTTTCCTGCCCGGCCAACCCCTGGACGTAGGCCTGCAACGCGGCCAGGGCCTCCTCACGCAGGCCCGCACCCAGCAGCGATGCCACCAAGTTGGCGGCGGCCACGTCGCTACGGTGCCCGCGGGAGACGTGCTCGATTTGGGCGTCGATCTCCCGCAGGGCCTGGCGCAGGCGGTCGGCCTCCTGCCGCAGGGCCTGGTAGTCCCCGTCGGCCTGGAGGCGGCGGTGTATCTCCGCCTGCCGGGCCTGCTCGTTGGGGTAGAGCGGCCTGCCGTCCCCGTTGCGGGCGGCGGCCACCTCCCCGGCCACCTGCGCCTCGCGCTCCTTGATGGCATCCAGGGCGCGGTGGAGTTGGTCGGAAACCTCACCGCGCTCCAGGATCAGCCTGGCCGCCCTCTCGGGGGCGGTAACTAGGTTTTGGGAAATTTTGGTGACTAACTCCTTGAACATACGCTCGGCGGCGGGCCCCCGGCGGCCCGCCGCACCAAACACCTCCTTTTTTTGGGTGTTAGTGTCGGCGGGCCTGCCGGGCGGCCCCGTTAATCTAAACTATGCCATCTTCCCGCAGTAGTAGGGGTTTTCGACTAACAAGGAAGCTCCCGCCCAGACCGCGGCACAGCGTCTCCTGGTCCAAGTCTTTTGCATCTATCCACCGCGTGCGGCCGGGGACAAGGTCTTCGTAATCATAAAGGGATTTAAACAACTCCTTCCCAACCGCATTGTCAGCGATAATCGAAACGGTATAAAGCATGATGTACCGAGTACGGCTGTTGGCACGCAGGTATCGATCTACCGCTTCCTTAGCTCTCTGAAATTTTGATTTCCTAGGCATGCTCACAGGTACTCGCGGGCCCCCGGCGGCCCGCTTTCCCCAATCACGCCCCTTTCCGTTTCGTGATTGGTTTTTGCGGGCCGGATCCGGGCGACCCAGATTAGTTCTACTCTACACCTATATACGCCCTCTCACTAACGCTGCCACGACCGATGAGAGGATTTCTTTGAAGTCTTCTAACTCAGCCTTGCCCAACTTTTTTATCACGATCCGCTCATCGATGGTGAAGAGTCGGTGAACCCTTGCCACTGTAGGCTTCGGAAGCCCTGCTTCCTTCCACTGCTTCAGCGGGACTTCGCTTCTGGCTTTAGGGGAGGAAGTCAGCATCACGCAGACTAACTCTCCCCATCTTTCAGCC
>NZ_AUBR01000092.1 GCF_000429345.1 Desulfovirgula thermocuniculi DSM 16036
GCTACTGGGGGCTAGTAAAGACTAGGCTTCAGGCCATTTTCACTGCCCTGGCGGTAAACTTCAAGCGATGGGTGTACCTGGCAATTGCTGCCAAGCGGGCAGTCAAAACCGCGGCAGCCTAGGAATAAGGAGTTTCTCTGCCTTTTTCAAGGACTTGGTTACTTTATATTGGTACTAAAGGTGGCGATTTGCTGTGGTAAGCTCTTCCATAAAAGCCTGATTGCCATATATTGTTAATTATACTTGGTTAAAGTGTTATAACTTGCTGTTTTCCCTCAGTTTTGCGACGGTCTCTTGACTATATTGTAAAGCCTTTCAACCTTGACGAGCTCCTCCTTACCGTTAAAAAAGCAGTCACTGTACGCAAGCTCTCCTTGGAGGTAGCCGCTTTAAAGGAGGAGCAAGAGTTTTTTAACCAAGTTGATGCCCTCATAGGGCGTTCCGCTCCCATGCAAAATGTGTATAAAATGATCGGGCGCGTAGCAGACAGTGACGTCACTGTACTTCTGCAAGGTGAAAGTGGCACCGGTAAAGAGGTAGTGGCCCGCGCCATACACCGGTACAGCAAACGGCGTAACGAGCCTTTTATAAAAATCAACTGCGCCACCATACCAGAAAACCTCATAGAAAGCGAACTTTTTGGCTATGAGAAAGGAGCTTTTACGGGAGCCGGATCAAGGAAACCCGGCAAGTTTGAACTAGCCCATCGTGGGACCATTTTTCTCGACGAAATAGGGGAGTTGTCCCTTAATACGCAGGCCAAGCTACTTCGTGTCCTGCAGGAAAAAGAATTCGAGCGGGTAGGAGGAACGGAAAGCATACAAGTCGATGTGCGCATCATAGCCGCTACCAACAAAGACCTGGAACGCTGCGTGGCAGAAGGCACGTTCCGCGAGGATCTTTATTTTCGGCTTAACGTGGTAAAGATATGGCTTCCCCCGTTGAGGGAAAGAATTGAAGACGTGCCCCTTTTGGCGAAGGCTTTCCTGTACAAATATAGCCGCGAATTAAACAAGCACATTACCGGTTTCTCCCCTGCAGCCTTAGAAATAATGAAGCAGTACGATTGGCCGGGAAACGTAAGGGAACTACGGAACGTCTGCGAGCAAGCGGTGGTTCTGGCCAGAGGGCCTGTGATCATGCCCGAGGACCTCCCCTTCTGCCTGCAAGCTACCAACCGGGAAATAAGAAACAGCATTAGGCGAGGAATGACTCTCAAGGAAATCGTGGCGGAAGTGGAGAGGCAGGTAATTCTTAAAACCCTGCAGGAACACAACTGGAATCGGAGCGCCACGGCACAGGCACTGGGACTAAACAGGCGCTCCCTTTACGCCAAAATGAAAGAATACGGCCTCCTCTAGCCGTGGGCAATTTTTGCCCACAGCAGTGAAAAAAACACCCCAATCAAAAGGCCTTTAAACAGACCGGGCGAACCTTCAAAGCCTTGCCCGGTCTGTTTTTTCGGTGCTGCAAGGTTATGGTATCAAATTTGCCATTAGTAATAACCGAAACTTTTTTAGTCTCTCGCTTTGTGAATAGTTGGCTTTGTTACAAAGCCAAGGGAAAGGAGGGAGGTAAAGGCCCAAAAGCTCGTAGGGAGCCGTCGTGAAAATCATAAGAAAAGGGGGCTTTTGAGATAATGAAAGATATTAATCACCCTTTTTCTGAGGAAAAAGCTTTTAAAATAAAAAGGTTTTCCAGAACTACAGCAGTTCTGGTGGCCGTTTTTGCTTTCCTGGTGTTTTGGCAAGGGGTAAACTTCCTTCAGAACCACGTATTTAAAAATTATTTCGACCCATCACGCCACACGATTGTCGAGCAGGACCCGGATACAATGGAAATATATGCCTGGAAGGATGCCGCCGGAAACATCCATACTCCCGATGATCCTGACGTAAAGCGATTTCCATACGCCATCACGCTGCTCCTTTTAGCAGTCATTGGCATCTCGGCAAAAAGCCATGACCTTCTTGTTAGACGTTACCACAGGCTCTTGATGTCCGAGGGTGGTAAGGCAGGATTGTACCCACAAGAAAAGGGCCATGCCTTACCCGGGAGAATCCTCACCAGACACTCATAAAGAAAACTTTTAGAGAGGAGACAGCACTCATGTCCATTTTCCTGCCCGTTGCCGGCGTGCAAACGAGCATTTTCCTGATTTTGAGCCTGGGAGGTACAGTGGGGTTGCTTTCAGGCCTTTTCGGAGTGGGCGGGGGCTTCCTGCTCACTCCCCTTCTCATGATGATCGGCATACCACCGGCAGTGGCTGCAGCCAGCGATACCAACCAAATAGTCGCCGCCTCCGTTTCCGGAACATTAGCCCACACACGTGCCGGGAACGTCGATTTTAAGCTCGGCCTGGTAATGGTTTTGGGCGGGTTAACGGGAGGAACTTTGGGTACGAGTTTGGTCAAGACACTCCGCCAAATGGGAAACTTCGATTTTGTCGTTAAGCTGGTCTACGTCTTGATGCTCCTGGGCGTTGGCAGCTTCATGCTCATGGAAAGCTTAAGCGCCTTGCGCAGGAACGACCAGCAGAGCAAGAGCCACCAGCCTCTCCCCCTGGCCAAACGCCTCCCGCTCAAGGTCTATTTTCCTGTTTCCGGCATTGAGTGCTCAGCGCTTGCTCTATTCGCCCTGGGTTTCCTCATCGGACTCCTGGCCGCCCTCATGGGGGTGGGAGGGGGCTTCATCATGTTGCCAGTGATGATTTACCTTTTGGGCATTCCCACCCACCGTGCTGTAGGCACCAGCCTTTTTACCGTTATCCTTACGGCCATTAACGTTACCCTCGCCCAAGCTATAGTTAACGAAACGGTAGATGTGGTACTGGCGCTGCTCTTGCTTGTGGGCTCGGCAGTCGGAGCTCAAATAGGAGCACGTGTTGGCCGCAAGCTTAAGGCGGAGCAACTAAGGATTATCTTTTCTTTCATCGTCCTAGGGGTAATGGTAAAGATGCTGTACGATCTGCTTTCCACACCGCCTTCACTGATTGTCTTAGGGGGTGGCCATTAATGTTCAAAAAAGTCTTCAAAGGAAAAGCCTGGCTGGTGCTGCTCGTTCTCCTTCTAGGGTTGGGAACCACGATAGCCTGGGCAGGAGAAGCTTCACTTACCATGAACCCGGAAGTCATTAATGTGGGGCCGCGTTTTCAGGGAACCATGCTGGAAATTGCGGGCACTGTCCCTGCTGGAAGCGATATCTACTTAAAAATCGTTTCCCCTCCCAGGAAAGAAAAACTAAGTAAAAAAGGCAGGGTTGGCTTTTTATGGATGAACGTAGCGCAAGCAGAAGTTGACAATATCCCCAAGATGTATATGGTTTATTCCTCCGCACCCCTTGAAAGGCTTTCTTCAGACCTTCAGGAAAAAATCGGCATAGATCCTTATTTTACGGCTGTTCGTGGCCAAGTAAAAATAACCGAAAAGGGCGAAGGGAAAAGCCAGACACTAACCGGGGAAGAGGGAAAAGAATATCTCAACGCGCTAATTAGCATGTATCAAAAAAAGGGGCTTTATGTCATAAGAGAAGACGCAATCAACACCCGGAATGAAGGCAACTTAACCACCTTTACTTTAAACGTTCCTCTGCCGGCAGAAGTGGCTCATGGTACAAGCAATGTCATCGCGTACGCTGTCAAAGACGGAGGGGTCATTGCTGAAAGCCGCGGAACACTTAAAGTTCAGCCGGTCGGCATAGTGGGATTGGTACGCAGGCTGGCTAAAATGGATGGCCCTCTGTACGGTACCCTGGCTGTGTTCATAGCCCTGTTTTCTGGAGTGGCAATTGACTTCATCTTCAGCACCCTCGAAAAGTTGTGGCGCAAATATGTAAGGACCGGAAAAGCTGTTCGCCCCGATGGCGATTTCATCGCAGAAGCGCACTAGAGGGAACATTTGCGTGTGACCTTTTTTATAGGAACGAGCCACACCCTTTATAAGCGGACTGGAACTTGAACCTGATCTTCATAAAGAGGAGGGCCAGGAATGTATGGCCATCGCACAGTAAAAGAAATTATGGTGCCTCTTTACTCCTGCCCGACCATCAGGGAAGACTTATCTTTAAAAGAAGCCTTAGCCGTTATCCGCACACCACCGAACACCCTGCTGGTCTTGGACCGTAAGCAAAGGCCCGTGGGCATTGTAACCGTGCAGTCGCTCTTTAAGGCTGTTCCTCTCTTTACTCTTTCCCCAAACGGCAAGCAAACCCTCCTCAAAATAGTCAGACTATTCCATCGCAGGAAGCAAAATGGCACCGGCACGACCCCATCGATTAAAGATTTTATATGGCCCCTGACTAAAGTAAATGTTTCATCTTATGAACCTGTATATAATGCGGTTTTAAAAATGCTTGCTTACCGTGTGGATTCCTTACCTGTAACGGAAGACGGTAAGGTATTAGGGATGGTACGTGCCACGGACATTTTCCAGGTAATCGGCGAACTCCTGACAGAGAGCTAAAAGGGGTCATCAAAAGTGAAAACCGTCAAGGAGTTAATGGTTCCTCTTGAGAAATATCCCCGCATACATGAAAACGCTGACATCAGAGAAGCTATCTCCATGCTGCGATCCTGCACGCAAAATTCTAGACGCGGGTGCCAGTTACTAATTGTCTATGACCACAGGGAAAACCCGTCTGGCCTTTTAACCCTACGCTGCCTCCTGATGGCAGTGGGGATAAAAACACTAATTGATGATGTATGGTTCAAGGCAGAGAGCTGGAGTTGGTATTTCCTGAACCGCATGCGATCGAAGGGAAGGATATGTGTTAAGGAAGTTATGCGCCCTATTGCAGCATTTAGTATCGATGCTGCCGAAAATCTAAGCAAAGCAGCTTTTCTCTTCGCCAGCCATGGAGTTAATTTCCTTCCTGTCACCGACCGGGGTAAAGTTATCGGCATTATCGAGGTAGGCGACATTTTAAATGAACTTAAAAATGACCTCATATAGTCTCCACGTCCTCCGGCGTTGCCCCGAAAATCGTGGAAAATGATTGAGCACTTTTACAGAAAGTTCCGCACCTAGAGCAATAAGCACGGTGGCAGCTTTTGGGACTCCGCTTAACTTGCCATTTATGGCCAACTTGCTCCTTCAGTCTGAACTTAAACACCCCAGCAATGGTTAGAAGGCTTTCCCCTAGCCGTCTCTTTGAGCTATCGCACCTTGATGAATGAAGGTTAGGAGAGACTGTCGCAAAACCCCCAGTCCAAAAACTGGCAGATTGACCTGAACGTTTAGTTCATGAGAAAGTTTATCCTTTCTTGGCAAGGAATCTACTACTTTTGTCGAACATTTCCCTCCAAAGGCCTTTTTGGGGGGTTGGACTCATGTACCGCCGCGATAGAGAACTACAGCTGGACTTTTACCACCCGGACATTGCCTGCCCGCATCTCTTCCCGGAAGGCAACTTTTACCGCGTGCTCAAGGAAAAGCTGGACCGCTGGGTAGGTGAGCTGGA
>NZ_AUBR01000093.1 GCF_000429345.1 Desulfovirgula thermocuniculi DSM 16036
TGCGGCTACTCAGCGTGCCGCGGGACACGCTGGCGGAAATACCCGGACACGGCAGAGACAAGATCAACTCCGCCTGCGCCCTGGGCGGGCCGGAACTGGCCAGGGAGGCGGTCTCCCGGTTGCTGGGCGTGGAAGTGGACCGCTACCTCGCTTTCCGGTGGGAGGGTTTCGTGCGCGCCGTCGACCTTCTCGGCGGCGTCGAGCTGGAGGTGGAGAGCGACATGCGGCACCACGATTCTTCCGCGGGGGCGCTCTCGGAGATAGATCTCAGGGCCGGGCGGCAAAGACTTGACGGCCTGCACGCCCTGCAGTACGCCCGCTGGCGGGGCGACGGCAGGGGCGACATCGGCCGCGTGGAGAGGCAACAGAAGTTCCTGAAAGCCCTGGCCGCGCAGGCGCTGAGGCCGGAGAACCTGCCGCGGTTGCCGCTGGTGGCGGCCGAGGTGCTACGCTGTTGCGACACCGACCTGCCCGCCACCGAAGCGCTGGCCCTCCTTGGGGCCGCCTTGGCGAGGGGGGTGCCGACGGTCGAAACTGCTACTTTGCCCGGCAGGGCGGAGACGACAGGCGGCGTGAGTTACTGGGTGGTGGACGGGCGGGAGGCGAGGGAGTTTGCGGAGAATTTTCTATGTGGTCTAGTGGCAGGTATCGCACCCCGGGATCCCGGCAATACCTCCCCGTTCCAGGGGAGCAAGTATAGTCAAAGATAGCCAAAGTCAGAGGAGGCGCCATCACCGTGCTATGGAACTGCACGGAGACCGCACTCCGCGAACTTTTGCCCGAAGTACTGGGAGAATTCCTCAAGAGAAACCCGGGGGCCTGCATGTGCCCGCGGTGCGTCGAGGACGCGCTGGCCCTCGCCCTCAACAACCTGCCGCCCCGCTACGCCGCCACGGAAGAAGGGGTCGTGCTGGTGCGCGCCGAACTCGGGCAGCCGCCCGAAAAGGCCCTGTTGGTGGCGGCCCTGCTCAATGCCCTGCAGCAGGTGGCTACCAACCCGAGGCACGAGAGGGGGAGGGAACCTTGGTTTCCTACCTGCCGTTGAAGAAGTTAGATGTCGCGGTCGAGTTCGGCGGCCTTACGGGGGACTGCCTGGCCCTCTCGCGGCTCTCCGTGGGGCCGGGCGGGCGCGCCGCACTGGTGCTGGCCCCGGCCTGCTTCGCGCGGTTCGCGGTCGAGGCCAACCTCGGGGAAGCCTCCGGGCGGCCCGGCACGTGGGAGGACGCCGCGGGTAAACCCCTGGCGGTGAGCGTGCTGGTGCACGCGGGGGGTAGGGTGCTGGCCCTGAAGAGGAGGGAGCACCTGGCCGTGCAGAGCGGTCTCTGGACGGCCAGCGTGACGGGCACGGCAGTCCCGGCAGACGCGGCGGGTCCCGACCCGCTGGCGGCGGCCGCCCTGCGGGAGTTGGGGGAGGAGGTCGGCCTCGCCGCGGGGGACGGCGAGCTTTCCTTCCGGGGCCTGGCGCTGGCGCCGGGCAAGGCGCAGGCCGTGGCGCTGTTCGAGTTCGCCGCGTCCCCGCCGCCGGAGGAGCTACTGGCCTGCGCCCTCTCCTGGCCCCGCTTTGGAGAAGAGCACGGCGCGGCGGAGGTTCTACCGCCAGAGCGCGTCCTGGAACTGCCCCTCAGCCCGGTGTCGCGGCTGGCCGTGGGCCTCCTGCTGGGCGCGCCTCCGCCGCCGGGGCACTACCGCCTGGCCGAGCGCGAGAGGGAGGCCCTGCGGCGGCTGGCCTCGCTCGACCCCCTCACGGGCCTGCTCAACGGGCGCGCCTTCCGCGGACGCCTGGAGGAAGCACTGGCGTCCGGCGGGAGGGTGGCGGTGGTGCTTTTTGACCTCGACAGCCTGAAGTTGGTCAACGACCGCCTCGGGCACGCGTCCGGCGATGAGGTGCTACAGAGGTTCGCCGCCGCGCTGTCCTCCGCCGCGGGGAAGGTGCCCGGCACGCTGGCGGGCCGCGTGGGGGGCGACGAGTTCGCGGCCCTGCTACCGGGGGCGGATCTGGCCGCGGCGGAGGGTTTCGCCCGCGCGGTGGCCGAAGACCCTCGCTTGGCCGCGGCGGATCTCCCCTGCGGGGCGGTGCGGGCCAGTTGGGGCGCGGCGGCCTCCCCGGGCGACGGGGGGAGCGCGGGGGAGCTCCTGGCCGCGGCGGACGCCAGGCTGAGGGAGCGGAAGGCCAGGAGCGGTAGCCTCTCCCTGGCACTGTCCACCGCGCTGGCGCGCTTCGGCGACTTCCTCTCCCCGGCCGAGGCCGAGGCCCTCTTCTCGGCGCTGTTACCCCTGCTGGACAGGGCGGAACCCGGCCTGCGGGCGCACTGCCTGCGCGTGGGCCGCCTCTCGCGGGCGCTGGCGGAGGCGGCGGGCCTGCCGCCGGAGCAGGTGGAGATGGCCCGCCTGGCGGGAAAGTTCCACGACGTGGGCAAGCTGGCCGTCCACCCGAACCTGCTCCGCAGGGAGGGGGCGCTGGGGGCGGGAGAGCGCCCGCTGGCGGAGGGGCACGCCGCTGCGGGCGCGGAGGTGCTGGGGGCCGTCCCCGCCCTGGCCCCGGTGGCCGAGGCCGTGCGGCACCACCACGAGAAGTGGGACGGCTCGGGCTACCCGGACGGCCTCAAGGGGGAGGAGATCCCCCTGCTGGCCAGGGTCGTGGCCCTGGCGGACGTGTGGGACGCCGCCGTGTCCGGCAGGCACTACCGGCGGCCCCTGCCGCGGGAGGAGGCCCTGCGGCGCGTCCGGGACGGCGCGGGGAGCCTCTTCGACCCGCGCCTGGTGAAAGTTTTCCTCAAGCTCAGGGCAAAGGAGATGGTCGGTTGAGGGAGCTGACTTTGCTCATACCCGTGTGGCCCGAGAGGGGCGCGGGGCGGTTCCTGGGACTGCTGGAGAGGGTGTCGCGCGCGTGGCCCGAAGTGGGGGGCGAGGTGAGGGTGTCCCCCGGTGGGTGGGACGCCGCGGCGGCTGCGGTAGAGGAAGTCAGGAGGGCGGGGTTCGTCGTTGCCGCCCACCTGCCGCCGCCGGAAGAGTCCGACCCCGCGGAGGCCGCGCGGTGGCTGCGGGAGGTGCGGCCCGCCTGGGCCGTGGTGCACGGCGGCACGGCCCGCTGGGGGGAGGCGGGGGACTGCCCCGGGTTCCTGGAGTTCCTGTGGGACAGGGCCTCCAGGCTGAGAAAAATCGCCTCCTCCGGCGTGCCGCTCTACGCGGAGAACGCCCCGCCGCGGGAGCCCGTGCGCGACCCCGCGGACCCCGGGAGGGTAGCGGGCGTCAGGCGCCTCGTGCGGGCGGGGATGTTCGCCCGCGACCTGCTCTTCCTGTGCCGCGCCTGCGGAACCGGAGCGCTACTGGACACGGAGCACCTCCTGGACGCCGTGGCCTGCGTGAGGGAGGCCGCGGTGGAGGTCGGCAGGGTGGAGTCCTTACCGGACGAGCGGGCCTTCGCCGGGATGTTCGGCTTCGTGGTGCGGGAGGGCAGGGTATTCTGGGCCGGGGACTGCCTGCGCGGGCTGACCCTGGCGGGCGAGGCAACCCTGCTGCGGCCCGCGAGGATCCACGTGACGGGTAGCACGGCGGCGTTGAGGAACGGCGCCGTCACTTCCCACGCCGAGCTGAGGGCGGGCGACCCCTTCGGGGAGTACGTCCTGCGCTTCGTGCTCGGCCTCGGCCCGGCCTCCGTCACCGTGGAGTCCTGCCACGAGGGGGGAACCTTCGACTTCGGCGTGCTGGAGAGGTCGGTGCTCTACGTTACGGGGAAGCTGGCGGAGAGGCCCGTGCTAGTTACGCGGAAATAGGCCGGGGCAAAAGAGCAAAGCCCGCGGGTACACTACCCGCGGGTTTGTTTTTGTGTGGTAAAATTTTTTGGAAAGGGGGTGACGGTAGGTGCAGAAGAGCGCAAAGACTTTCTTCTTCCGTGTGTTCGCCCTGGCGTGCCTGGCGACAATGCTCCTGTCCCTGGTCCCGGCGTGGGCCGACGAGCCCAGCGGTGCCCAGCAACCGCAGGCGGCACAGCAGGTGCAGGAAACCAAGCAAACCCAGCAAGGTACCGGGGACAATGCCAGCGTGACCGATAGAGTATACGGCGATCAGAACAAGCAGGAAAAGCTCGAGCAGAAGATCGCCGAACTCAGGGCCAAGCTGGAGGAGGCGGTGAGCGCCGGGCGGTACGCCGAGGCGTGGGCGTTGCTCCGCAAGCTGCGCGAACTCCAGGGCCGCGAGGAAGCTACCCAGAAGGTGCTCCAGCTGAGGGAAGAGCTGATCGCGGCGCTCCAAGCCAACGACCTCGACAGGGCCGAGCAGATCCTGCTACAGATCCTCAAGCTGGAGAAAAACCGCAAGGGCCTGTACAAGCAACTCGGCAAGATCTGGCGGGAGCGGCACCGCGTCGGCATGCCCGAGAAGGTTAGCGTGTTCGTCGAAGGCCAGCCGATCAAGTTTGACGTCGAACCCGCCGTCATCGACGGCCGCACCATGATCCCGCTGCGCAGGGTGGCCAACGCCCTGGGCGTGCCGGACGATAAAGTTAAGTGGGACCCCGCCACCCAGACCGTAACCGTGGAGAACAACGGCACCGTGGTCACGCTGAGGGTGGGCGATAGGACGGCCCTGCTCGGCAACCGCGCGGTAACCCTCGACGTGCCGCCGCAGGTGGTGAACGGCAGGACGCTGATACCGCTGCGGTTCCTGGGCGAGGCCTTCGGCAAGCAGGTGGAGTGGTATCCGGAAGGGAACATAGTGGCAGTTGGCCAGCAGTAGGCCGGGCGGAGTCAGCGCCGGGGGAGTTTTCCTTCCCCCGGCCCTTTTCTTTTTGGGAAGGCGTGAGTCGGGCTTGATCCCGCTTTCCCCAAAGTGGTACCATTGTCTGGAAGGGAGGGGACAGCGGTGCGGGAGAGACGGATCGGCATAGAGACCACTTTGAACGCACAGACCCAGGAGTTCCTGCGGGCCGAAGACCTGGCCTGCATGATCAAAGAGGGAAGGTTCGAGGAGAGGTTTGCTGTGCAGATATACAACTTCTTCACGGATCTGCCACTCCAGGACGTCGCTAGGTTTGCGGTAGAGCACGGGATTGCGGACGGAGAACTTTTGAAGTACTATGAAAAGTTCGTGAAGGCGACATATTCCAACCCGGAACTTGAGGAGATGTTCGGCGGTGCTTGATAACCTGTTCCGAAGGGCTTTCAGGATAATAGACGCATCAGGCATACCCGAAGACGAATGGGCGTTCGGCGGCGGCACCGTAGTCGCCCTCCGCTTCCGCCACAGGGAAAGCGTGGACGTGGACGTCTTCCTTTCCGACGCCCAACTTCTCACCCTGCTCTCGCCGCGCCTCAACGAGGAGGCGGCGGCCATGACGGGCGACTACGTGGAGATGCCGCACTTCGTCAAGCTGAGGTTCCCGGAGGGAGAGATAGATTTCATCATCGCCCCCTGCCTCACGGAAATTTGCCGTGAGCGCGGCACTTTCGTTAACAGGGAAGCGTGGGTGGAGACGCCCGAAGAGATCGTAATCAAAAAAC
>NZ_AUBR01000094.1 GCF_000429345.1 Desulfovirgula thermocuniculi DSM 16036
GGTTCCTTGGTACAAAGGAAACATTTTCCTTATTGGCTCGACATCGATAGAAAGGAGGGCCGAAAAAAAGTGCTGGTGACTGCAGCCGGAGTGAACAAAAACCTCGAAGGGAAAAAGCGTTGGCTGTTGAATATACACCATGTAAGGGCTTCCTCCTCCCTTTGTGGTTTTTTGGGGTTTTTCGATTAAATTCGACACAAAGAGGAGGAAGTCCTTTCTTCTTTTAAGTAAATGTGTTACAAAAAGCAGGTTAAGGAAGTGGGTAAAGCTTACCCCTTAGGTCCTAAAATCTTTCGGGTTCAAGAGCTCTAAGTTTTGCATTTTGCTCTTATAATATCTTTCATGAAGTGCTCGGAATTTCTGGCCCAATGCAACAGCTGGCTGGGGCGGCGCATGTTCCTGGTGGTGCTGACCGCCCTGGCCGCCGGTCTCTTTTTCCCTCTGCCGTCCTCGCCCTCCCTGGCCAAGGTGGCCGTGGCCCTGTTTGCCTACATGACCTTCATCACGGCCCTGGAAACCAGCTTCAAGGATTTCCTTTGCGTGATTGCCAGGCCCTGGGTGACGCTTTGGGTGCTGCTGCTCGTGCACGGGGCGGCGCCCCTTTTAAGCTGGACGCTGGGGCTTTTCTTTTACCCGGACAACTACCTGGTGAGGCTGGGCCTCCTGCTGGGGGCCCTCACACCCATCGGCGTCACCTCCATCATCTGGACCTCGCTGGTGCGGGGCGACGTGGCCTTGGCCCTGGCGGGGGTAACGGTAGACACCCTGGTCAGCCCTTTTCTCCTTCCTCTGCTCCTGGCCCTCATAGCCGGCCAAGCGGTGGAAGTAGACTACCGGCGCATGCTGGCGGGGCTTCTCTGGATGGTGACGCTGCCCAGCGTCCTGGGCATGGCCGCCAACGAGCTCAGCCGCCACCGCCTGGCCGGCTTTTCCCGCACCGCCGGCGGGTTCACCTCCAAGCTGGCCCTTTTCGGCGTCGTGTACATCAACGCCGGGGTGGTGGCGCCGGAAATACACTGGGGTCTCCCCGTAGCCAAAATGCTGCTGGCGGTCCTGGCCGCGGTGGCCGGCAGCTTTGCCCTGGGCTACCTGGGATCGCTGGCCTTAAAGGACCGCCGGCACGGCACGGTAGCGGCTATGATTTACAACGTGGGCATGCGCAACTTTAGCTTCGGCGTGGTGCTGGCCATGGCCTACTTCCCTCCTGCCGTGGCCGTCCCCGTAACGCTGGGCATGATCTTCCAGCAGCCTCTGGCCGCCCTGATCTCGTACTTCATCCGGCGCCCCGCGCGCCGCAGCCCTACGGCCTCACTTTCCTGAAGGCGGCAGCTTGGCCAGGATTTCCAGCATGTCCTGCAGGGTCAGCGGCCCCGTGTGCCTGTACCTGATCACGCCATCCCCATCCAGGAAAAAGGTGGTAGGGATGGCCCGCACCAGGTAAAGGCCAGCCACCTCCCCCCTGCCGTCCAGTAAGACCGGGAAGGTGTAGCCGTTTTCCTTTAGGAACTCCTGCACCGCGCCCGGTGACCTCTCGCTGCTCGTAAGGTTTACGGCCAGAACCTCCACCTCGCGGCCCTTTTGCCGGTAAAATTCCTGGATGGCCGGCATCTCCTCCCGGCAGGGAGGACACCAGGTGGCCCAAAAGTTCAACACCACCGGCTTCCCCCTCAGGGAGGAAAGGGTTACCTTTTTCCCGTCCGGTGCGGGCAAAGTAAAGTCCGGCGCCTGCCGGCCCACCTCCGCCCCCGGGACGGTTTCCTTGGAAGCCTCCCTTCCGGGGTCCTCCTTTCCTCCTTCCTTAACCGGCCAGCAGGCTACCGCCAGGAGCAGCACGGCCCCCAGGAGAAAGGCCAGCGGGAAAAAAATCCTGCTCAACGTATATCCCCCTCTTCCTATTCACCTCAAGAGATAGTATAACCCCAGGCCTGCCAGAAGCAGGCCGCACAGCTTTGGCCCCAGGAAAAGGTACCGCGAACTCCGGCGTAGCGCCCCCACCACCGGCCCCAGGGCGGCGGCGGAGAGCACAAAAGGCACGCCCAGCCCCAGGGAGTAGGCGGAGAGCAGCAGAGCCCCCGCCTTCAGGCTGGCGCTCTGCCCGGCCACCAGCAGGATGGAGGCCAGCACCGGCCCCACGCAGGGCGTCCAGCCGGCAGAAAAGGCCGCCCCCAGCAGAAAGGAGCTTACCCATCCCGCCTCCCGCGGCACAAAGCGGACCCTCCTTTCCCTCACCAGCCAGCCGAAGTTCAGGAATCCGGCCAGCTGCAGGCCGCAAAGGAGGATCAGCGCCCCGCCCGCCTTACGCAGCAGGTGCATGTGGTGGAGGAGCAGTTGCCCCAGCTTGCCGGCGGAAAGCCCCATAAGCACGAAGAGCAGGGAAAAGCCCAGCACAAAGAAAGCGGTGCGCCCGAGCAGCTCGAAGCGCCCGCCGCCCCACTCCCGCCGCAGCAGCTCTTCCAGCGAAGAACCGGCCAGGTAGGCCAGGTAGGAGGGCACCAGGGGCAGGATGCAGGGAGAAAAAAAGGAAAGCAGCCCGGCCACAAAGGCTGCTCCCAGGCTCACCTCCAACTCCTTCAAGCAGGGTAGCCCCCTTTCAACCCGGCTAAATCTCGGTAGCTTCCCAGGGTCACGCCGCTTTCCCGCAGGCGCTCCTTAAGGGAAGGCCGGCACAAAACGGCCAGCTCCCTTTCCCTCTCCAGGGCGTAACCGCTCAGGCGCCGCAGTTCTCCGTCGGCCAGGCCCGGATGGGTCATGATTTCCATGGAACGGGCCCCGCGGCGCAGGCCCTCCTGCACGGCCTCCCAGAAGCCCTCCTCGGTAGCACCCCCGCCGTACCAGGAACCCCAGAAAAAATCCACCACGGAAACGCCGCGGCGGGAAAGATAGCCCGCTACCTCCGCCGTGGTGGCGCGCACCGGCAGCCCGTACTCCACGGCCAGGTCCGCCAGCACCCCTAACACCAGGGGGTGCTCGTGCACGTGGTGGTGGGTGTCCAGGTGGGTTACGAGCACCCCGCCTTCCCGGGCCTTTTTTATTTGGGCGAGGAACTCCCGCCGCACTTCTTGCACGTTAAACCCTGCGGCAAAGAGGGCTTCTTTCTTTTTAAAGAGGCCTTCCCCGTCCACCAGGCTGCTCACTTCTTGCGGCGGGGAAACGGGCCGCCCCGCTGTCAGGCAGAGGTGCACGCCGCAGGCCCCCACCGCACCACGGCGTAAAAGCCCCAGGGCCTCCTCCGTACCCGGCATGTTCACCATCAAACTGACGCTGCTCACCATGCCGAAGGCCACGGCCTGCACTATGCCCCGGTTAACACCGGGGGTATAACCAAAATCGTCGGCGTTCACGATGAGGAGCACAGCTACCGTAGTCCTCCCGGACCCACAACACTCAAAACCTATTATACCTTACAAAGGCCTTTCTGGAGGTTCCTTTGGATGAAAAAACCTCCGCTACCTTTGGTCACGATGCCGGAAGGGGAGGCCCCTGTTTTGGGCTCATCCCACATGAGGGTGGTGGCAACCACTTTCGCCGCGTCCACCCCGGGAGTTTCAATCCCATAATGGTTCGATTTGAACATTCCCCATCAGTTAGCTTGCAAACTCTTTGCAGAAGTTTCAATCCCATAATGGTTCGATTTGAACCACGTCGATTTCGACCACTACCTTGGCCTTTAGGTACGTTTCAATCCCATAATGGTTCGATTTGAACGCACTTTCCGCATCCAGGACGTGCAGCCCAGCGAAGGGCGTTTCAATCCCATAATGGTTCGATTTGAACCATTTTCTTCTCCCGCTACTCGCCGCGCTCCCGTTAGTTTCAATCCCATAATGGTTCGATTTGAACCGAAACACCCCTCAGAAGCCATTCTCGTGCGTTTAAATTTTCAATCCCATAATGGTTCGATTTGAACATTTTCGCCAAAGCAAAAGGCGTGCCAGGAAGAAAATTTTCAATCCCATAATGGTTCGATTTGAACTAAGGAAGAGAATGCACGATTTTTGAGGGTTTTGAGGCTAGTGTTTGCCGTCGATCCCCGGTAGGAAAACCTCCCACGGGAAACGACGGCACCACTATCCTCGTTGGATCGCGCGTAAAATCTAGACCTCTCCTTTTGCACCTTTCAGGGAACATCCCGCAGGAGGAGGGAAACAGCTTGATCGACGGCCATCACAAAAAATAATAACACGCCTGGAACATCTTTTAAACCTCTGCTGGGGAAAGCCGCCTTTCGCCCCTCCCGAAAAAATTACCTGAAATCTAAACGCGGACAGGTGAGGCTGGGTAATACCATGCTACGCTCATGCTTCCCCCTCTAAATCACCCAATAGGTGTGGCGGTATGAGAAAGGTAATACCACGCTACGCTCATGCTTCCCCCCACCCGAAAGGGATGTGGCGTGTAACATATACCGTGGTCCCACTGCGCTCCTGTTTCCCCGAGGAAAATTTCCTAAAACAGCCGCCTTCAGCTTTTTACCGCGCTTTGGGCGGCGGTGGGGCTCCAGCCCGCAGAAAATCTCCTAATCTAAAACGGGAAAGGTGGCCCTGCTAAGATAAGCATTTAGCTGCGGCACTACCTTTAGGAGCAACGGCTCCAGGGCCTCCTTAAGCCGCAAGGCTACTTCCTCATTAACCGGTTGTAGTCCGTGAGCGGCAATGGACTCGTTGCGAGCCCGCAGAGCATTCCTTAATCCCAGATCTTCCCAAGCTCTGCCTAGCTCGTCACCAAGTGCCGCCAGCAGCTCATATGCAGCCTTTAAGGGAACTTGCACCCTGCCGCGCTCATTCCCATAGGTTTCCAGCCATCCCCGCGCGCCGTCAGGCACCCTCTCCACATCCACATTGCCCGTATCAATACCGTAGCCGTGCCAGAGCCTGTACTGCGCCATCATTTCCGCAAGCCGGTACAGCCGTGCAACGGCATCGATAAACCGCCTTTCCTCCAAGCGTCGAAAGGCATTTGCCCACAGGTCCACCAATAATTCCGCGCAGAGCCTCTTTGCAGGCTCTTCCTCCCTCAACCTACGCGCAATTTGATTAACCCAGCCCTTATTCTCTTTCACCTTCTCCGGCCAGCGTTCCACCACCACCCTGCCTATGGCTTCAAATGCTTCTCTGGTCGCAAGGTGGTCGAACGCATCCCACAACCGGTAAGCCTTACATAGGAGATAAAGCTCTTCCAGGTCGGCAAACCAACGCCTTACCAGTCCCGGCGAAAACCTGCCGAGAAAACTCTCCAGTACCTTTTCGGCAGCGGCAAACTGCCAGCTGTTAAAGAGCCGCCTTCCTTCCGCAAGAACTTTCCGGGCAAAGAGTTTGTTAGGAGTTACGGTGACATCCTCCCCCCAATAAATTGGGGGGCATCCCGTCGTGGGATGGCGGCTGATCAACCGCAGGTTAGCCAGCATTCCCCGGCTGACCCGGATCATCACCTTGGCCTTT
>NZ_AUBR01000095.1 GCF_000429345.1 Desulfovirgula thermocuniculi DSM 16036
TCCAGCATGCGGGTCATCTTTTCCAGCTTGCCCTTGTTGGGAGGCAGGAGCTTTGTTTTGAGGGTTACCGTCTGCATTTAACATCTCCTCCGGCCTGCTTAAATTATAGCACGACCGGAGAGAAAAACCAAGCCGCCATTCATCCCCCGATTAAAAATCGGGGGCATCTGGCGGGGCTTTTGTAAAAATTTTTTTTGCTTTGCGCGCCACCTTATGTAGACTTCAGCAGGCGGGCCAGCTCAACCTCCACCTTCCAGAGGTGCTGGTACATAATTTCCCGAGCGCGGAATTTATCACCGGCGGCCACGGCCAGGTAAATATCCCGGTGCTCCTCAAACAGCCGCTGCGTGGTCCCGGCGGTGGCGGAGAGCCAGAGGGCACGGGTGATGCGCAGGGTCTGGCCCACGGTTTCCTGGATGGTGCTCATCAGGCGGCTCAAAAGGGGGTTGCGGCTGGCCTCGGCCAGGGTGAGGTGAAAGTCCAAATCCAGCTGGGCGGCCTTCTCGCCCTCTCCCTGGGGAAGGACCTCCTCCATCCCGGAGATGATCTTCTCCAGCCTTTCCAGGAGCTCGGGGGGACACCTTTCCGCAGCCAGCCCCGCCGCCTCCACCTCTAGTGCCTTGCGCACCTCGAGGATGTTCTGCAGCTTGTCCCTCTCCAGCAGGAGGATGAAAACCAGCGGCTCAATGACCGCATTGGGGGCCGGCCTCTTTATGTAGATGTCCTCGCCGTGTTTTATCTCCAGTATGCCGGCCAGGTTTAAGGCCGACAGGGCCTCCCGCACCGAAGCGCGACTTACCTGGAGCTTTTCCGAAAGCTCCCTCTCCGTGAGCAGCTTGTCCCCCGGTGCCAGCTGCCCCTCGATGATGAGGCTCTTTATCTGCTCCAGAATGCTCTCCGATGTGCGCCTGGTTTTAACAGGTTTAAATCCCTTCATCTCCCTACCCCTGCAGAAAAAATTTACGCCGCCCTCAAAACGGCCAGCACAACTACCGCCAGCCCCAGCAAAAACCGGTACCAGATAAATATGCCGAAGCTGTGCCGGGTAAGGTAACGCAGGAGAAACCTTATGGAAAGAAATCCCACCACAGCCGAGGTGGCCACTCCCACAAAGAAGGAAGCGGTAAGATCGGCCGGAGCCAGCCTGGGCAACTGCAGCACGCCGGCGCCGAAAATAATGGGAGTGGATAAGAGGAAGGAAAAGCGGGCCGCCGCTTCCCTGTCCAGGCCGGCTGCACGCCCGGCAGCCATGGTAATGCCGGAGCGGGAAACCCCGGGGATAATGGCCAGGGCCTGCGAGAGGCCTATCCAGAGGCTTTCCTTGAGGCCAATATCCTCTAGGTACTTAAAGGCGGGGGCCCTTGTATCTGCCAGGTAGAGTATAAGCCCCATGACCATGAGCATGATGCCGATCAGGAGGGGCTCGCGGAAAACAGTCTCCGCCTTCTCCTCCAGCAGGTAGCCGAAGACGGCCCCCGGCACGGTAGCGATCACCAGGCACCAGAACAGGCGCTTTTCGGCGCTACGCCGCCTCGAAAGGCCGTCGCGCAGGAGAACAAGCCAGTCCTGCCAGAAATAGGCCACCACGGCCATAAGGGTGCCCATGTGCAGGGCCACGTCAAAGGCCAGGCCCTCGTAGCGCCACCCCAGAAACCACGGCACCAGTACCAGGTGGGCCGAGCTGGAAATGGGCAGGAATTCGCCGACCCCTTGCACCGCCCCCAGAAGGGCCGCCTGCCAGAGATTCAAGTTGCCTCACTGCTCCCCCTTCAGTTTCTGGCCTCATTCAGCCCCTTTATTATACCACGGGTATTTAACAACCAACTAGGGGCTTTTAAAAGAAGGGAGGGGGTTACCACCTTACCACCGCCCCGGGGTAAAGGTCTGACCGCAGGTAATCCCGCGGGTCGGTACTCAGGACCCTGACCACCTTTCCTTCCCGCAAGCCCACATCCTGGATCAATACCGGCACGCCGTCAATGTATGCCCGGCGCGTGGGCACGTGTTGCATTTCTTCCAGCCCCTGAAGCACCAGCTCCAGCTGCATGGGCGTGTATAAAATCAAGACGGCGTCCTCCTTCCTTCCTTCCGCCACTCCTCAATCAACTCCCGCAGCTTGGTCACTGCCTGCCCCACCCCGCCCACCTCGTCAATGAGGCCCTTTTCCACCGCCTCGCGCCCAATCAACACGGTGCCGATGTCCCGCGCCAGCTCGCCCGTGCGGAACATGAGGTCGCGAAAGGACTCTTCACTGATGCGGGAGTGGCGCGTGACAAAGCGCACCACCCGGTCCTGCATTTTTTCCAGGTACTCGTACGTCTGGGGCACGCCAATAACCAGGCCGTTCAAGCGGATGGGGTGAATGGTCATGCTGGCCGTTTCGGCAATAAAGCTGTATCTCGCGGCCACGGCGATGGGCACCCCGATAGTGCGATAGTCGCTGCAACATTTCTTCCTAAAATCAAAATCGTGCAAGCACGCGGAGTTCGAACCTCTCTTCTTCTTCCACTGTCCTGTTCCGGCCGAGGAATTCTGCCAGGTCCACGCAGTAGTGGATCTCCATCTTGTCCCGGTAGAGCACGACCTTGCTGATTATCTGCGCCAGCATCCGCTTCTTCACCGGAACCGGGGCTTCCATGAACAGGTTGAGCCACTCCGGGGCGCGCCTGGAGAACTCAAGCAACTGTTCCTTCCTGCTGTCCTCCGTCCGCGCCTGTTTCCTCAGCTCACCCAGTTCCTCTTCGAGCGAGTCGATTATCTCCTTGTATTCCCTCACCTTCCCGGCCAGGAGTTCCTCCGTGTACAGGCTCGAAGCAGGGTCAGCAAAATATTCGTCGAGTCTCTTAACCCAAGCCTCGTATACCCTTTTGTTCTTCTTCAGTTCTGCTTCCAGGGCCTTTATCTTGGTCGAGATGTCCGCCAGGTAGTCCGCACGCCTTCTCTCTACGTACTTCAGTAGTTCTCCTGCATTAATGCCGGAGAGGAAGTTCCTCAATTCTTCCAGGAACACCGCGTCGACCTTCTTCTGTGAATAGGAACCCTGGCCGTTACATAACTTTTCCCCACCGCCTACCCTGGCGTGCGTTACGCAGCGGTAGACCCTCCTGCGGTAGGGGTAAACCTTGCCCCTCCGCTTCATCTGGTTGCATCCTGAACTGATGAATCCCCTACCGCAGTGGCCGCAGACGAGGAACCCGGTCAGAAGTGCGCCGCTTTCCAGTGCCCTGGCGGAAGGGGAAAGATGCACAATGTCTTTTTTCTTATCCCGGTTCGGGTCGTTTTCCTGCATTTTTGCAATCAGCCTGCGCCAGACCTCAAGGGGTATTATTACGTACTCCGGTACCGGCGCCGGGTTGCCCTCAGCGTCCCGCGGTATGATGAAGTTGTCCAGGTCCGTGTAGCCCCTTATGCGGACGCGGGAAGTCGGCGTGTTCCCGGGTTTCGTCCTGTTGTACGCCGGCAGCCCACAAATAATGGGATTCTGTAGGACACGGCGCACACTGCTGTCGCTCCAAAGCTTACCCTCTCGGGTCCTTAACCCACGCTCGTTTAGAATCGTCGCTATCCTCTTGCTACCCAACCCCTCCTCCAGGTACAGCCTGCACATCTCACGCAGCACCGCCGCTTCTCTTTCGTCTATCTCCAAAGGGAGGCCCTTCTTGGAGTCGGACAGCCTGAAACCGTAAGGCGGCCTGCCTCCCGTCCACTTCCCCTGCTCCGCCATCTGCCGCATCACGTGAGATACCCTGATGCGGGTGTTGACGCTCTCCGTCTCCGACTGCCACCCTTCGATGAACCTCAACAGCTTGTCGTACTGGTCCTTGAGTTCCAGCTTCTTCCCACCAGGGGCGTCGGCTACGGATATGACCTCCACCCCGGCTACCTGTAACTGCCAGAGTACCAGCGGGTATTCGAGGCTTTTGCGCGACAGCCGGTCTGACTTGAACACCAGCAGGATCTTGAACTTCCCCGACAGGGCGTCGGCTATCACGCTCCGCAACACGTCCCTGTCGTCTTTACTGTACTTGAAAGCGGAAACGCCTTCCTCTGCATATTCTGCCACCAGCTCCCAGTCGGGGTGGCTGGCTACAAACTCCCGGATGGCTTTCGCCTGAAGCGGTATGCTGTCTTCCTCTTCCTTTTTAACCTGTCTTGCCGTAGAAACTCTGTACAGGGCAGCTACCGGTATCAAGGAGCTACCGCCTCCTTAAGGCCTATATATTGTCTTTTTCGATTGCCTCCGCCACAAGCCGTGCTGCCTGGTGCTTGAAGGCCACCATTCGGCTACGGGAATCAGGCATGGAATGAAAAACATTTTCTACCCGCATTCTGTGAACCGGCTCTTCCCTCACCAGCTTTACGAAACCGACCCCTTTATAGATCTCGTATTCTACGTCACCGACGCAAACCTTTTTACCTTTTCTTTCCATAACAAATACCCCCTTTTCTACCGGTTTTCAGAAAGTCTTTCACGACTTTCCACGAAAAATGCGGGGACCACAAAAAAGAAAAAGCGCCGGCTCATGAAACCCAGCGCCTCACCTCTTCGTGTGCCAAAGCGGTCTGTTTCATTTTTGCTACCAATTTCTGTCAGATGATGGCACCTTGATAGCAAAGCAGGCCGAAAGTTCACGCTCTCCGAGAGGCCGGGTGAACCCGTCCACCCGGCCAGCGGGATGGGCGGACCGCGAGCTTCTGGAGTCCCGCCCGAAACAGTCACCCCGAACCGCACTTCCGGGAGAAAAGGAGATTCCTGGGGCGGGCGGAGCATTTCTTCCCGTCCAACTCCGGGAACTCCTCCAGCAGTTCCAGTACGCTGGCCTTATAGAACCGTTCCATCAACTTACGCACGCTCTCTTTATGCACCTACCTCTGCCGGTGGAATGTGTGCCGCGTACATCACCGGTTCCCACAGCACCACCCCGCCCGCCGCAAGGGAAGCCTTTACCAGGCAGGGGTTCATGCCCACCCTCTCGAGGGTTTCTTTAAGCCTAAGTTTGACACCTAAACTATAAAAATCCCGAAAACACAAGGCTTCACGAGGAAAAAAGATAGACGTACCACAACATTTACCTTATTGTGGCAATACCACTATTCTATTACAGATACCTCAGAAGGTGGTCTTATCCCGAGAACTCGGAAGGCCTCATAGGCATTCCCAGGCAACTCGGTGCGGCAAAGATACTTCACGCCCTCTAAGACAAGCTCCACGGCTTTCAGGTTCTTTAAGTCCCGCAGAAGGTAGGTGTACTCCGCCTTGCTTTCTGCCAGCTTGAGGCACCTGTAAAGGGCCGATTCCA
>NZ_AUBR01000096.1 GCF_000429345.1 Desulfovirgula thermocuniculi DSM 16036
GAAAGCACGCTCACCCTCGAAGCCGTGAGGGCCGGATACGAGCGCGCCCTGTACATGCTTGCCCCGCTTTACGACAGAATGCTCGACGAAATCAGCGAAAACCCCCGCTTACCGAAAATCCTAAAGAGGCTCGCCGGGGGCGAAAAAACCTATACCAGGGGAGACCACCCCAACGAAGTCAGGAGGGCCCTGAACTTCCTCGCATCCAAAGGCATAATCGAAAAGCGCGGGCGTGGAAAGTACGACTTTACCGAACCAATGTTCAAAGATTACATTTCACGGGAGTTCCTCTCCCTGTAGCGCGTGAAAGAGCAACTCCCAAAAGCGCTCAACCCAGGACCACCTGCCGGACTTCCACGCCCGCCTCGCGCAGGACCTCCGCCGCCAGGGGGTCGGGGTAGCCCTCCAGGTAGCGCACCGCCGCGACCCCGGCGTTGACCAGCGTCTTGGCGCAGTGGGCGCAGGGGAAGGCCGTGGTGTACAGCTCCGCCCCGGCGGCGGAGATCCCGAACTTGGCCGCCTGCGCCACACAGTTCTCCTCGGCGTGCACCGCCCGGCACCTGTCCGCCAGGCCGATCCCCGTGGCCTCGCCCGCCCGCAGGCACCCGGCCTCCGAACAGTGCCTCAAACCGCTCGGCGCGCCGTTGTACCCGGTAGCGATGATCCTCTTTTCCCTCACCAGCACCGCGCCGACCTTCTTCCGCAGGCATGTGCTGCGCTCCGCCACGACCAGGGCCACCTTCATGAACGTCTCGTGCCAGCCCGGCCTTTCGTCGGGCGGCGGCGCGGGCCCGACCCCTAGTTCCCCCATCAGGGCGTCGACCTGGCGGTAGAGGTCCTCGACCGTGCCCGAGTTGTCCAGCACGGGGGTGCCCGGCGGCAGGCCCACGCCCGCCTCGGACTCGTGGCCGAGCGCCCCCGCCTGGGCGTCGCCGTCCCGCAGGAGGAGCCTGGCCAGCCGGAGTTCGGCCGGGCACTCCACCGCCACGGGCACGAAGCCCCGCTCCAGGCACGCCTCCAGTTCGTTCTGGTAGCGGCAGTCGGTGACCACCACGCGGGGCCTCCCCTCGGCCTCCACGCGGCGGAGCAGGTACCGCACCCACACGTCCGGGTCGACCCGCCTCAGGACCGTGCCGACCTCCTGCAGCAGGGCGCGCGGCTTGGGCGACGCCCCGTAGGCCTCCGGGAAGAGTTCCGCCGCCAGCCGCTTGATCCTGTCCGCGAAGGCGTATCGGACGAAGCCATACCTCGCGGCCAGGTAGGCTGCCACCGTGTCCTTCCCCGCCCCGGCCTTCCCCACGAGCACCAGGCGGACGGGGCGGCCGCTGGTGTTCCCAGCCGCCCCCGGACGCGCGGCGTGATCTGTGACGACGGTACTACTCGCCATCTCCGCACCCCTCCCCCCGGTACTCGAACTCGTACTCGGACTTCCGTACCCACCTGTATCCGGTGGAAGTATCCCGGACCCAAAATTCGATTATTTTGCGCGTGGTGCACGACATCGTGACACCGGGACACAAACTGCCGCCGGCTTCGTGCTTGGGCGGGTCGCCGTAGTGGAAATCGCCCTCGTCCGCGGCACCAGGAAACTGCACCTCCCGGCCGAACGAGTTCAGCCAGTCGTATTTGTTCACCTCGACCGCCACCGAAAACCTTCTCCCGCACACCTGGCACTTTACCTCGGCAAACGCCACGTAATTCGCGTAGGCGTCGCACATCTCCGGCCGGAACGGGTCATAGCCCACACCGCGTCCGTCGTACCACAGCGGCTCGCCCAGCCGGGAAGTGATGTCCTTGTAGTCGGGCAACACGGTCAGTCTTCCTCCTCAAAACCACCTTCTTCTCCCAACCCCAACTCCTCCAAATCTCCGTCCGGGAGCGGCTCTCCTTCCGGCCAGCCGTCCCCCTCCGGGTCCGCCAGCGGGAGCCCGGCGTCCTCTCCGCTCGCCAGTGCCGCCGCGGCCGCGGCCAGCGGCCTGCCGCGCAAAGCGATGCCCCTCCTCTTCCTCCGCTCCCCGAACAGCCGCCGGCACTCTTCCCGCACCATCTCCAGGGACTTCGCCGCGAGGCGGTACTCGACTATGCCGCCCCTTTCGGCGATCGGCCCCGAGACCGCAATCTTGCTGAACCGGCTCGGCACGGGCACCCTCGTGCCGGGCCCCAGGCCGCGCTCCCGCAGCCACGCGGGAAAGCCGGGGGCGTCCTCGCCGTAGTAACCATAGCGCCTCTCATCCGCCGCCATCTCCGCCAGCGCCTCCTCCCCCGCCGGAACCGCCGGTCCCGCGGCACGGCAGGCCCGGTGCCGCCAGCACCGCCGCCTCGCAGAAGGCACGCGCAAAGGTATCCGCCGCCGCGCGGACCTCCCTCCCGGACGGATCGCACACGACGACCGCGTAGGCGGGACCACCACTCACGCGGGCCTCGATGCGGATCCCGCACCCCCTTGCCCGCAGGTACTCCACCAGGGCCGCCGCTAGGCCGAGATCGATGGAGTAGAGGGGTACCGGGACGATCCAGGAATCCAGCTCCTCGGCGTAGTTGGCCTCCACGCCCCGCAGGAGCGGGTCCTCGCTCTCGTCGATCCACCTATCCTCCGATAGACGAATCACGGGCGAAGGCGTGTGATACCACGGGGCGGTCGGTTCCCGTTCCGGCGAAGCCCTCCACAACCCGCACTCCGGCTCCGGCCCGCACGGCCAGTCCCGCGCGACCACCTCCATGCCCAGCACCCTCTCCACCACCAGCGTGTCCAGTTCCCGGTTCGCGAGGCCGGACAGTTCAGAAATGGGTACCGCCACTATTCTCCGCTCCTTTCCCAAAAGCTCCCGAGATCCACCGGACTCCAATTGACGCGAAACCTTTGCCTGCTCGGGAAAAGGGAAAAACCCGCGCCCTCCCCGCCCGCGGGCGGTTCATCGGGCCCGGTCACCTCTCCAGCAAGCGCTGGGATGCCATTTTTCCAAGCACATGCATAACTCCCACCCCCCTCCTCATGCCCTCCCCGTTTTCCGCATATTGCTTACCTTCCCAACCCTGTTGTGGGTTTCCCAAAACCGCGGTTCGTCGGGCCCGGACTCACAGGCCTGGCGAATCGCCTGCTGCCGTAGCAGTCCAGATTGTTCACGTTTCCCTCCCCCAACGCCAACCGCACTACCGTCCCAGAGCGGTTGCCGCCCCGAGCAACTCGCCCCCCACGGGCCGTCCCGCACCCACGGGGGCCGCAGGGCGTAGAACTCCAGCACACCCGGGGGCTCCGCCGCGGTCAGCCCCTCCGCCCGCAGGACCGCGTTGGCCAGGTGCTAGGCCAGGAGCGGCGGCATGAAAGCAACGCTCCCAAAAACAGTAGGAGGCCGGGGCCGAAATGCCCGGCCCCGGTCCCCCTCCAACCCGACGGTTCACCCTAGCCGTTCGCCGCCGCGGCGGCCGCCTTGAGCTGCTTGCCCGCGCGGAACGCGACGACCCTGCCGCCGGGGATGACGATCTCCTCGCCCGTCTGCGGGTTTTTACCTTTGCGGGCCGCGCGCTCCCGCACCGCGAAGGTGCCGAAGCCGACCACGCGGACCTCGTCGCCCCGCGCCACGGCCTCCCGGATGGCGTCAAGCACGGCAGTTACCGCCCGCTCGGCCTGGGCCTTCTTCAACCCGGCCTTCTCTACCACGGCGGCCACGAGCTCGGCCTTGGTCAAACCAAATCACCTCCTTCCAGAAAAAGGGAAACCGCGCGGCGCAGGAACTCCAGGGCGTCGGCCCTGACCTTCCGGGGGAGTTCGCCCTCCGTGAACGGCCCCCTGCCCTCGACGTCCATCAGCGCCCTCAGCACGACTGCCTGCGCCAGCCTGCGGAACGCGCTACCCACCGCGGCGGCCCCCCTTCGCCTTCAGCCTGCGTAACAGCCTCTCCGCGGATCTCCTGCTCCCCGCGAAGGCCGCCATCAGCACCCTCCCCGGCTCCGGGGACGAGGCGCCGCCGACCGTGACCTCGGCGGCCACCCTCATCCCCGCCCGGGCGGCCTCCCTGCGGAAGCGCTCCCCGGCGCCCACCGCCAGCCACTCGCCCCTCTTGGGCAGGTACTCGACGGAAACGGAAACCAACGCAGACCGCCCCCTTCTTTGACTTTGACTGTCTTTGACCTATAGAGAGAAAAAAAGATAACCACCTGAATAGTTGGAAGGTGGTCCTGTTTCCCCGTCCGGTTACCGCACGCCGCCGACCCGGCGGATCACCCGGGCGGAAAACCCGACCCCGGACGGAAGGAAGCCGCGCGGGCGGCCAGGAGATCTCCGAGATCACGAACGTTGTCCGCTCTCCCGTACCCCGGCGGCCCGCTTCTCCAGCAGGAACTCCAAGTCCGCCCGGTCCTGCGGGCGCACCCCCCTCTTCGTGGCTATGAGGGTGTCCAGGTCCGCCATCGGCACACGCACGCCCTCCAAGTCGGCAAAAACCTTCCCGGCGTTTTCGTAGGTCACGTCGCCGATGTGGCCCATCAGGTCGATCACGATCTCGTCAGCAACGCGCACCACGACGTAGGAAGCCACGTCTCCGGGGTCCACCTCGAGCGCCGCCCGGTCGGGCAGGTAAGAGAGGGCTTCCCTCAGACGCTCTACGTTTTCCGGCGCGGGGTCGACGAGCAGGTCTATGTCGTCGGTAGCCCGTCGACGCCCGTGGAAGGCCACCGCCCAGCCGCCCACCAGCACATAGCGGACCCCCTGCTCGTTGAGGCGGCGGCACAATTCCTTCAGGTCGCCGAGTCCCGCGGGCCTGCTGAAGGGGCGGCCCCCGCCCGCATTTTCACGCTCCATCCCGCAAACTCCTCCCATGTACGAAAGCGCCACACGCCCCGCGGCACGAACGTATCGTCACGGCGCAGTGCTGACAACCCATCGAGGAAGCCCTCCCACTCGCGCGAGAAGACGCTCCCCGCCCACGGCCTACGCCTCCCGACTACCTTGACCATCTTTCAATCCCACCATAGGTACTTCGAAAACTCTTCCGCCACCAATATAGCCGCCGGAAGCCGGATCCGTCAAGGAACCGCGTTACTTCTCCGCCCAGGTCTCGCACGCCGCCGCCTCTACCTCCACCGGGACGTCTGGCAGGAAGCGGGAGGCGGTCAACTCCATCGCCGCGCCCAAAAGCTCTGCCACCTGCTCCGCCAGTTCCTCCGGGGCTTCCAGCACGAGTTCGTCGTGCACCGTGGCCACTAACTTCACATCCTCCAAACCGCGCTTCAGCAACTCCCTATAAAGCCGGGCCATAGCACATTTTACCATATCGGCCCCTGTACCCTGAT
>NZ_AUBR01000097.1 GCF_000429345.1 Desulfovirgula thermocuniculi DSM 16036
TCGCCACGGGCGAGGCCGCCCTGGCGAGGTTCCTCATTTTGTTGGAGGATTTTTCAGGGAAAGTGGTGAAAATACAGGTATTCGAGGTGGAAATGATGAAGGTTACTGAAGAACTAGTAGAAGGTCTTCTATGTCCAGACTCGCCGGATTCTGGAGATGTAGAATTTGCCGAAACGGTCGCTAGAAACTGGAAGGCCGACTTCCCTTTTCTGCTATTCGTTGACTATTCAAAATCGTTTCTCGAAGCGACGCTTGAAAGGGGTTACACTCACTGGGTGGTGACCTTTTCAGGCGGTAAAGATTCAACCACAGTGCTTATCTTAGCTCTGGAGGTTGCTCTGAGTGGCACTACTAGACCAGATCGGATAGATGTGGTCTACGCGGATACTGGAGTAGAAATCCCCGCAATTCGGGAATACGCGCTTAGCTTTTTGGACTACTTAAAAAATTTCCCCCGCATCAAAAAGCTACCAATCCACTACCACGTGGTCACTCCTTGCGTGGAAGAAAGTTTCTGGGTATGTCTTCTAGGCAAAGGCTACCCTCCTCCCCATCAACGGTTTCGCTGGTGTACGCGGCGGCTAAAAATCGAACCGGTCGAGAACGCTTTGCGGTCGGTATCCCATCCCAGAAAAACAGCCGTTCTTACCGGAGTGAGGGTAGGCGAGTCTGCCAACCGCAACATAGGATTGTACCGTTCCTGCCGTCGGGGTGGGGAATGCGGTCAAGGGGCTTGGCTTAACTATAGCTCGCGGCTAGGGGCTACTTACCTTGCCCCTATATTTAGTTGGAGCGAATGCAGTGTGTGGGATTTTTTGCAGCTATATGCTCCCTTGCTCGGATATCCGACAGGAAATCTGGAGGAGAGCGTCTATAATGGACGCGAGACTCGTTTTGGTTGCTGGGTGTGTACGGTAGTTCGGCAGGATCGAGCCATGGAAAAAATCACTACGCTTCCGCGTTGGAATTATCTCAAACCCCTCCTCGAATTCAGGCAAAAGCTCAAAGATCTTGGCGCTCGTCCCGATCTGAGGGTTTTACGGCCCGATGGTAAACCGGGGCGGTTGAAGTTATCGTTGCGGAAGCAGTTGCTGTCTGAACTCCTGGAAATACAGGAAAAACTCGGGCTAGAACTGCTTTCGCAACAAGAACTCCAGGCAATCCAAAAATGTTGGAAAAGGGGGTTCGGAGATGTATATCGGACGCGTACTACTCACCAAGCAAGAGCCGGCAAAACCTTATGAGTTTTGGTGCTGGCTCCGCAACGATGTCCCCGTTGACGTGGAAATTGGCACCTTGCTGGTCACAGAAGGCAGCGGCGGAGAAAAGGTTCTAGCCTTGGTCGAGGACATGGAAAGCAAAAGCGCCACTGAAAACTACCTTTTGGATTTCTACGGGAGTGCTTACGGGAATCCCGACTCAGACCCGCCGACCAAGCCGACGGTAATCAGGCTTGCTAAGCTCAGGATGCTGTACCGTGACCCCGTTACTGTTTCTTCGCCTACCGAAAGGTGGCGGGTCAGGTTTGCGACACCAGGAGATGTTAACCTTCTTGCGCAACGCATTCCAGATAAGTACAGAATTTTGGCGGGGTTCCTCAAAGTCGGATCAAGAGAAGATAACCCACAAAGTTGGCTACCTGTTTTTGCGCACGCCCAGTTCCTCCTAGGGCCTGAGGGAGCCCACATCAACATTACAGGGACCAGCGGTCTGGCCACCAAGAGTAGCTACGCTTTGTTCCTGTGCTATTCCGTTTTAGCGTGGGCTAAAAATATGGGTGAACGTGTGGCTGTGGTCCTTTTTAATGTAAAACGTCGGGATTTCTTACGCCTTCACAACATCCCCCCGGACTGGGAAGAAGCGAAAAAATGGATAGAACAATGGGCAAATGACGTAGGTGATCTTGCGCTAGCAGGTCGCGTTAAAGCTATGTGGGAACAGGCAAGAGCACTCGGGATCGACCCCGTGGCTCTCAACCCTCCCGTTCGGTATTTCACTTACCAAGGCGATCCCGATGTGGGTTTCATGCCAGGGGCGCAGTTCTACAGCTACGGATTCGAAGATTTGGAAAGGGAAGATTTCGAAACCGCGCTCTTCACGACGTACCAACCTACCGAACCCCAGGTTATTTTGCTAAACGCTTACCTCGAGGCAAAGAAAGGAACTACGAGAACTGGAGTTTCGTTCAATCAAATGTTAACTGATTTAGGAAATACTTCAAGAGCAGGAAGTAGCGGTAACGAGGTGATGGTTCCCGGGATACCAGGCACCTGGGCAAGCTCCGTGCCGCCGGCGCTACGCCGGAGGGTCTGGGGTTTTCTCAACCGCGCGTCGGCGGTTATCGAAAGAGGCAACCCCCGCGGTAGCCCGATAAGGTTTACCGCCCTGGAATCTGGTGGACTGCATGTGGTGCAACTCAACAGGCTGACAGATGCGGAGAAGCGCCTCGTTGTCAGCGCGGTTATCCGGGAACTCTCCCGCGGGCTGGAGGCCCCCGATAGGCAGGTTGACCGGGTTATAGTCGTCGCTGACGAACTCAACAAGTTCGCCCCCGCGAGCGGAACTTCACCCATAAAAGAGCAAATTATCGACGTTGTTGCCCGCGGCCGGGATCTGCAGCTGACCTTAGTCGGAGCGCAGCAGTTCGCTTCTGAAGTGGACGGGGAAGTATACGGAAACGCAGCCACCAAGGTGGTCGGCTACTCTGACGAGTCCGAGGTAAGAGAACCCATCTACAAATACCTCGGGGATCTCCGTGAGTTGATCCCCAACCTAAAAAAAGGTCAGCTAATTCTTCGCCATCCTCTGTACCCTTCGCCGCTGATTTTCTGGTTCCCGACCCCTCTGCATGAGTTGATCCCTAGCAGATGCATAGCGCCCTCAGATTCGGGTCAACAGGGAGGTGTACAGTAAAAGTGAGAGTTGTACCCCACCGGCTCCGTGAGTTCGGAGAGTACTTGAAAGGTATCGGAGCCAGTCCCCTTCCCCCTGTTGATGTGCCAGAAGAACGAGCACCAGATATGTATATGGCAACGCACTCTTCCCCAGCAACGGAGATGGTGCGGGTTCCGATTTCAGCGTTCCCAAACACTCCTTCCCTTTTTCGCTTTTTCGTTGATGGTGTTCAACGGACGGTACCCGTGACGGAAGTACCAGTTGGGAATGTAAGGGTACCTGTTCATATTACGCATTTGGTTGCCGGAGCAATGGAACGCGTGGAAGGGAGATTGAGGCCTGTGCTGAAACGGGAGGCTGTCATCCTTCTCCTTCCCTTGCAAGCACTTCAAGTGGCAACCAGTAGTGTTTCTCCTGTGACAAGGCCACCTGGGCAAGAACTCGGTGCAGGAGTGTGTATCTACGAAGCGATTCGAAGCGGGGGATCACAGTACTATTCCGACACATCTGTGGGTTTGGAATTGCAACGGGGGGGTAGAGTTACACCACTACTCCAAGCAGGAGATCTCGTTCGCACCGGTGAAGTGCGGTCAAAAGCCCTGAATCGGGCAAAAGTGCTATTGCGGATCCTCGAGATAGGGGTGCTTTGGGAGTTGAGACAACAGTATCCCGACGATTGGGTGTTGCTGGATGGCCCTGTAGCTCCCCCTCTCAAGTATGGACGTCTCGTTCACCCATCTCTCCAAGGTCTGGAAGGAATAGCAAGACCCGATGTTGCGTTCGATTTTCTGCGCCGGGTCATCGGGGCAGTGAAGAGAGTGCAAATCGTACCCCAAAGCGGTTTGGAGTTTGCGTTAGCACATGGACCGGATTTCGTTTCTTGCGTTTATCTGTTTAGCGATGTAATTCAAGAAGACGATCAGGTTGCAAAAGAAATCCTTTCGGCATTCCTCTGGCTCCGGCGAGAGTTAGCTGATGAGATACCCTCTGTGTGGTCCAGCATTAGTGGACTAGCTCGTTTCGACATACCTATCCCTGCCGTAATCGACGATCCAGCGCTCAAAAATACTTGGAACACCCTCAATGAGCAAGATCTGGCTAACTTGCTCTCAAATCCTGCCAGTAGGGAGCACCAACGACTCAGAGAGTTACTGGAAAGTATAGTAACCGAGCGCTGGCCCGTACCTTCCTCGGATTCGTTAAGGACCCTCACAGAACTCTTTCCGATTGCAGAGACAGAGTTTTGGTTATCTGCTCACCTATATGATCTCTATGAGTTAAGGCAAACGGTTTTCGGCTAAAACCGCTCAACATCAACAGAAAGGGATACTCGTCCGCGACGCGGGGGGGCAAGTGCTTATCCCCGCCCCGCTTCTATCGTCCTAGGGAAGCACTCGATTACGCCATACCTTAATCCAAAAAGTCGCTACTTTGACGACTATGGTAGTAATGCCTTCCTTCGCCAGTCCTCATGCAAAGATGGCATCGCCAAGTGCGTCTCACTAGTCACAAGACGTGTCTTTTTTCAAATCCCTGCCCATCGCGCTGGATCCAAACAAATTCGTGCGAGTATCTCTAAGGACCGCGGCTTAGAAGGCCCGGTACCTGGAGTAATCGAGATGGGAGCGATGATCTCCTCCGGGAGACCCTCCAGCAACGGGTTGAAAAGGGTCGCTCGCACCGGTGTAACCCGGTAGGCGCATGCGCCTACCGCTAGGAAGCCCTACACCTTGAGGTGTAGGGAGGAAGTCACTCGACAAAAAATAAAAAACCCGTGAAGCCAGGGACTTACCTCCAGGCTTTGGCCGTAGGCCCGGAAGAGCCTCGCTGTAAAATGACCGGGTGGGCGGTACCGGTCCTCCCGGTTTCCTTTTTTTTAAGGAGGTGGTTAGAGATGCCGCGAGTGAAGCTAAAGGGGCAGGAGCCCGTGAGGTTTAGGCCGTACTTTATGGATCCGCCGCCGCGGTTGGGACCACCCAAGCTATTGGCGGCTACCCCCGCGGCGGCAGGGACGTGCCGAAAGGACAATGAAGGCACACCCACGCGAGGGGAAGGGCACGCCGGGGACGGCCTGGAGGCCGTGCGGGGTTCGCTCGTGTTCCGCGCCCCCGTGGCGTCAGATTCCGACCCAGCAAAAGTAGCTGGCTCGGTAGCCAAGGCCCTGGCGGGTGGTTGCGGGAAGGTCGAACTGCTCGCCACGGGCGAGGCCGCCCT
>NZ_AUBR01000098.1 GCF_000429345.1 Desulfovirgula thermocuniculi DSM 16036
GCTACTGGGGGCTAGTAAAGACTAGGCTTCAGGCCATTTTCACTGCCCTGGCGGTAAACTTCAAGCGATGGGTGTACCTGGCAATTGCTGCCAAGCGGGCAGTCAAAACCGCGGCAGCCTAGGAATAAGGAGTTTCTCTGCCTTTTTCAAGGACTTGGTTACTTTATATTGGTACTAAAGGTGGCGATTTGCTGTGGTAAGCTCTTCCATAAAAGCCTGATTGCCATATATTGTTAATTATACTTGGTTAAAGTGTTATAACTTGCTGTTTTCCCTCAGTTTTGCGACGGTCTCTTGGTATGTTCGGATAAGTTCCCGGATTCAACTCGACCCCGAAGAATTCGCTCATCCTCCTGCGAGCATAAGCTTCAAATTCCTGAGCTTCGCTAACTGTTGCGAGTTCAGAAGCGCGAACCTCAGTAGCGCCACTTTCGTCTTTCAGTGGTGCAGCCCGATGGCGCGACAAAGTCATTATATTTTCTCGGAGGCAAACACCCCTGGATACAGAACTTGGTCCCGTGCCCGTAGCCCACTTCCGGTACCATTCAAGCAAAAAATGGTACTTGTCGGGAATATCTGAAGCTGCTGGAAGGATCTTGCCAGATTCCCTTGAGGGGTGAAAGTCATCCCCCAGGCGCCACAGTCTCCTGTAACCCGGTCGGGTCTCGTAAAGCATTCGGTAATTACCGGGATTTGCTGGTCTGTTGGCCACACAGTGTTGATTAACATGCACCCTTACGCCAGGACGTAAGGTCCCAAAAATATTTTCCAAGGCTACCCTATCCACAATTTCTTCGGTTGCAAAATCTTCGCGGTGCGGATTTTCGTAATGAAGCAGAGCACAACCAATCCATACCTCATCTGCTACTTTGATCGACATAGCCAATTGGTTCACTCCCTATTTTGATATTGTGGTCAGGTTTTTCTTAGAGACTGGGACTGTCGGGGTGATACAATTAGCGGCGGCGCAGATGACCCGCTTGAGGGGGACACTCGCCCGAAAGGGGAGAAACGGCCTGGCTTCACAAGATCTGTACTGCTCCTGCTCTTTTGCTTGAATCCTGGTTGTGCCAGGGCCTACTCTACTTAAAGTGTTATGACTTGCTGTTTTTCCTCAGTTTTGCGACGGTCTCTATTTAATTTTCCATAGTGAATTTAGTGTTTTATTTCCGGAATCATCTTTTGTGTACACTCGCTTTTTAATCTCTTTTATCATTCCTGTTTCTTTTTCGCATTGCTTTAGTATTTTACCGAAGTTTGCATTCCATGATTTGCCTGGTGGCTGTCCTCTATCACTATGATAATGACCCATGTATTGAGCTAATATGTCTCGAGTAAGAAATTCTTTTCCTCCGTACGTTTCCTTTAGTAACTTTAAAAGGTCGTGAATATTCTTCTTTGGAATTTTTAAGTCACCGGATATATAATAGTCGCGTGTATCCATTTTGGAACTCCTTTCAAAGAATTCGTTTTTAACAAGCACCTAAATCAGCATGACATACTATGTGCAACATTTTTCATACCATGCATCAAATTCTGGCTCAGTAGAATGAAGATTTTGAAGAACATTAGTAACAGCACGACCGAAAACAATTAAGTTTCTTAAGCCTAGCAGTTTTCTTTCTGGCGGTCCTTTAATTAAATTCTCTAACCTTTTTCTGCTGTCTTTAATGTATCTTGAACAGCCATTAATATATCAGCAGTAGTATGTTGAGGAATTCGCATCTTGTTTTCCCCTCACTTTCTTTCATTGCACGAGCAACATGCAAACTTTGAAGACCTTGGCTGCCATTACGTTAAGTAAATGACGATTATTTGTCCTGCTCTTAACTCCACCCGGTTCTGCGAAGCTATCTTCGGTGCCTACTCTTACGTGGGCAGGCGGAAAACTTTTGACCGGGCTTTGTCTATTATTGGGTGCCGCTGGCCTGCTTCCCGGCGTCGCCAGTCGCCGGGTCGGGGGACAGGCCCCACAACCCCTTGCCCGCCTCCCTGGCCTCCCGCTGGAACTTGGCGAATAAGTTCGCGTACTTCACGTTGGGCGGCACGGTCATTACCTGGGCGTAGCCGTCCAGGAGGAGCCGGGCGTTGTACATCTTGGCCCGGACCTCATCCTCGGAGCCGGAGGAGGGCGGTTCCAGCCAGACGTAGGCCAGCAGCCGGCCGTAGTTGTCCCTCTCCTGGACGTCGAACTCCAGCCAGACCTGCCTGTCGGAGAGCTGCCTTTCGGTGTGCGCCTTGGCCTCCCGGCCGTAGGGCTCCTCCTTTATGCCCAGGTCGGGGTGGCTTATCTCCGGGCAGTTGACGCCGATCATCCGCACCCGCTCGTCGCGGCCGTTGAAGTTCACGTGGACGGTGTCGCCGTCGGAGACGGAGATGACGGTTGCCTGGACCGTGCGGATTCCGGCCTGGGTTGGTGTGCCCGGTGGTTGCTGCGTCTGGACGGGGGCTTGGGCGGCAGGTTGGTCCTGGGCCGTTCGATCTTTCTGCGGGGCGGCCTGGGGCGGTCCGCCCCCTGCGCAGCCTGCAAGTAAAGCCAAGGCAAAGGCCAGAAAGATGATTAAGGCGGCAAATCTTAACCGGGCCAAATTGTTCATCAAAATTCAACCCCCCTTAGCCCTGCCGGGTAGGCTAGCAGAAGCGCCCGGAACAGCGGGCCATGTGCTCGGGACTTTCCAATAGTGCTATGCGAGAGATTCAGGAGTGACGGGGCTTTCAGCGTTCAGTTTTAAAACTCAGATTCAATCAGCCAGATGACAGGGCATTAAGCTGGCTGGGTTATCCTCGCTGCGATCAACAGGCGAAGCAAGAAGTTGATTCTCTCTGTTTGAGTAGTAACATTACCAGCACAATGAGAGCGCCGAACTCACCTCTCAAAATTATTCTGTTTCCAAGGAAAAACTCGTAGGACAAGCCCGAAGACTCAGAACTTCCGGAACATCTTGTCTAACCATTTCACAGCCTCCGGCGTGGTACGATGGGGGTACGTCATAATGAACAGAAGCATCAAAACCGGATCCTGCTTCAGGATTGTAGGAAGGTTATTGTCCTGACAGTCAAATGCTTCTTTCCGAAGGTCTTCCCAGTGTTTGGTTAAGGGCGGGTATTCACTCACGTTGGTACCGTACTTGGATCGCCACAGGTAATACTGCCAGCACTCTGCTGGTTCGAACTCCAGAAATGCTAGCCGGGTCAGGTCGGGCCATATGCCCCGCAGATGCTGCTTCCAGTTCCGCTTGGCTACCAGGTGTAGGAGTCCTTTGGCCATGTAAGAGACGCCGGAAGGCTCGGTTAAATCCTTACTCTCTTCTTCTAATGAGAAGCCAAGGACCTCTAGTAAAGCGTCCTCGGCGTTCTGGTAGGGGTCTGCGAGCGAAGGCCCTTGCTTACTATTTTGGGTTGCGATGAGTTTTAGTAGGCGCATAAGCATAAAATCGCTGTTAGAAGATCCATCAATCTCTTTAAGGAACCAGTAATAGGCCAAAAACTGTGGAACTGCCCCTTCACCCCATACCACCATCTGAGGTCCCTTCGTCAGGCAGAAATTACGAACGAAGTCGAAGTGGTCCTTATTTTGGCGGCCATGAGTTCTTTGCCATAGGCCATAGACACTCATCAGGCCAACCAGTTGAGTTACACGCACCCGGCGCACCGGCGGATCGGCCAAGGCATTGCCTTCTACTAGATGCGAGCGTGTGCGTAGTTCCTCACACAGCTTGCCGAGCAAACGAAAGATTGCCTCTTTCGCTATTTCCAGGCTATTACGTATTCGATCATCCTGGGTTAACCCCCATCTCTCACACGCCGCAAGTAAGGCGGCGATATATATTACCCATGCTTCGATTTCGGCAGCGTAGTTTTCTTCTTGTGACCATGGCTGTGTAGCAAGCGCGCAGAGCAGGGCAGAACTTGCTGCTGTGCGAACCAGTTGCTCCTTGGAGGGGGTTGCGTTACTGTGTAACCCCATAGTGGTCTCCAGGAGGTGGGACACCTTATCCTTGGGTAGCGGTCTCCGACCGTCGCCAAGAAAGAGTTCTAGTAGGATCTTGGTATCGGTAAGCTCCTCTGGCCAAGGTATGTGATCTAGCGCCATTTTCAACAGTTGGCCCCGCACAATTGTCTCTAGCCGAACTTCCGGGTGGCCGAGACCCTCCCAAAACCGGTTTAAATCATCGATCGCACGGACCACTTCTTCATCCAGGTATCGGTTTGTGACCAAATACGAGCGGTGATGTGTGGAAGATGAAAGAGACGTGTGCACGATTTTGCTCTGCAGAGCACGAACTTGAGGCTCAATCTCCTTTCGCCACTGGTTTAATGTAATCCTCTTCCCCTGAGGCGACTTGAGCTGGAACGCACAAGGAACTCCTTGGGGGTCAATAGCGATAATATCCTTACCCATTTCCATGCTGCTATGACGGGTCATGTGAATTACGGCATACCCTTGAGAGAGAAGCATGAAGCAAAAGGGCACCTCAAGGGATCTTTCGTTACAGTTATCCAACCAGTTTTCGAGAATTCTCTCTTTCACTGTAGGTGGTAATCTAAAAAGGGACGATTTTGGTCATATAAAAATCCCCATTTTTGGTCATGGCCCAGGGTCAAAAGTGGTAAAGAAAAATCCTCATTTTTGGTAAAGAAAAAGGGACAGCTCCCGTGCTACTTTTTCGGGAAAAAGAGCTCGAAAAAGTGCACGGGGTGACTGCCAAGATGATAGGGGTGAAGACCTGGGCCATGATCCACACCTACCACCAGCAGGGAGTGCCCAAAAGCCGCATCGCTGAAATGCTGGGCATAGACCGGAAAACGGTAAGCCGTGCCCTACAGCAGGACTCCTACCCGCAGGAGAGAAAGAAGAAACCCTCCATTTTGGACCCGTACAAGCCGTACATAGAGGAGCGGTTGAACAAGTATGACCTCACCGCCACGCGGCTTTTCAGAGAGATCCGGAACCAGGGCTATACCGGTTCCTACGAAACGGTCAAAAGGTACGTGGCCACATTGAGAGAACAGCGGCCCAGGCGGGCTTACATACGGTTTGAAACCGGGCCGGGAGAGCAGGCCCAA
>NZ_AUBR01000099.1 GCF_000429345.1 Desulfovirgula thermocuniculi DSM 16036
CCACACTACAACTACCGGGAAGGCTATTTGGAGGGCGGAAAGGAAAGCTGCGCGGTGGAGAGCCTCCCGCAGGGTGGGCGCCCGGGAAAGAGACAGGGCGATTACAATGGCGGCTCCGGTGACGCTGAAAACCGCGATTCCCGCGAGCAATTTTACCAAGTCGCACTCAGTTCCGGCCAGCACGGCCACAACTCCCGCCCTCCCCCGCACCGCTCGACGGCCGCTTCCCCCTGCACGCGGTGCACCGAAAGCCGGGGACCACCTTCCAGCCCTGGCCGGGCAAAATGACCACGCACGCCTCCGGCTCTAGCTGGTCACCGCAGGACGGGCATAACTTCTCCTGCACAGTCATCCTCCTCTCTTGCGAAAGTGCTCTCGAAAAAAAAAAGCCACCGGATTCAGGGTGCAAGTGCCCAAACCTCCAGGAGTCACAGCGCAGACAAGCCGTCCCCATCATTTCCTCCCGCGCCCGCCGCACGACCTCCCTTTCCACCGAGGCCCGCGGACTGGTGCACTCTTAGCTATCTACATTCACTCCATCGACTTTCCTTCTCGCCACCATCACCAGTTCCCGGAACGGGTTCTGCAAAGGCTTGTCCAACAACCGATTGTAGTTCACCCACCGGGCGGCGTGGTACCCGAACATCCAGAACTTGTACCCCGAAAGTGCTTCCCACGCGCGCTCCTCGGCGTCCTTCATCGCCTCCAGAATTTTCTGCATACCCATCACCCCCAGAAAACTTTCTCGCTTTTGCGGACGGAGATGCCGTCCATTAAATCGCTCCTAGGGTGCAGGCGCCCAAACCTCCGGGGGCCACAGCGCGGGTTGGCCGCCCCGCAAAGCGTAGTTCCACCACGCCGCGAACCGGGCCAGACGGTCCTTGCTCCACAGCGGGAACGACGAATCCGCCGAGTCCGCGCCACAGTGCACGGCGTGGAGCAACTTCCCTGGCGTGCCCGCCCGCCCGTAGTGGAACCTCTTGCCGTGGCGGCGGGCCAGCGCGGCCCAGTGCGGGGCCGTGGCCTTGAAAGCGTCGGTGCCGCCGAGAAAGATGCCGGCGAAGCGGTGCAGGACCGGCTCCACGTCGGCCAACCCCATCCCGTCCTGCACCGCGAGGTACCAGGGCCAGTCGCGGGGCAATTCTTCCAGCCACCGCAGGGAAAACTCCAGGCTTTCCAAGCCTCCCGCCACGATGTCCGGCGCCACCGCCAGGTACGGCCTGCCCGCCGCGTAGGCCCTCTCCAGCCGCCGCAGGAAGCCGTCGCGGTCGAACGGCTCGCCGCGCAGGTAGCAACGGAAGGCGCCGTTGTCGAAGCCCCACGGCTCGCCCGGGTAGGGGCGCGGGGGCTTGAGCAGGAACATCCGCCCCCAGCCGAGCGAGGCCGCCACTCCGACCACGCGGCGGTCGAACGTGTCGCCTATCAGGAAAACCACCGGTCTCCCGACCTCCCCCCTTCCCGCACAAAGCCAACTCCTGAAAACAAAAAACCGCCCGGCTTCGCGGCGCGCTAAAAAATCAGCTCGAACTTCAGCTTCGGTCCTGTAGCGGTATCTTTCCGTGGCCGTCCGGTGCGGGTCCACCGCCCGCCAGCGGTGCGCCCTACAAACCTCCACCCCGCTGCGCGGTACACCGTGCCTCGGTGCCCCTTGCCTGGGTCGGCGTAGGAGATCAGCCGCCGGATTTCGGGCATGTTTCTCCGGATCCACTCTGCCGCCAGGGCCAGGACGCGGGACTCGCTGTTGCGCGGACATTCGTTCAGCAGGACCATGCGGGTCAACTCCATGGTGTGCTCTTGATCCTCTAGCCTGGCCGAAGGCCTACCGAACATCAGCGTCCCCACCAGGCGGTCCCCGTACCAGACACCCAAGCAAGCCCGCGCCCCCGGCGGGGCGTAGCCGAGGTAGTGGTGCCGCTCCACGAACGCCCGCGCGGTTCGGTACGGAACGGGCCGCACTTCCAAGTGCTTGACCGAGGGTGGCGGCCCGGGCGGCGTGTCGGAAAAGCGGAACTGGCCGTCCCAGTCGGGTACCAAAAACATGCTGCGAGCACCCTCCTCGCAAACAAAAGCCGCCCGGCTTTCTTCCCTACCGAGCGGCCATGCTCTTCACTACGGGCAGCCCGCTGTAGCCGGGCCGGAAAACCACAACGCACGAAGGAAAAGGCGCGCCGTTTTCCGCGCCCCCAAAGCGAAGCCTGCCCCGGATGAAGCGGACCTCCGCGGCCCGCATGACGTACTCGTGCCACCATGCCGTGTCCGTGCGGGAGGGGAGCAGGCACACCACAGTAGCACCCTTTTGAGCCTCCTCGTAGGCCTTCTGGATCCACTTCCCGATCTCCCGGCCGTAGGGCGGGTTCATCCAGCACACCTCAGGCGCCCACTCCTGCCGCAGGCCGTCCTCCTCCGGGCTGAAGTAGCGCGGGCACTTGGCGTTCTCGGGCCTTGCGCAGACGTCCAGCGTGAAGCCGAACTCCACATCCAGCGTCTCGAAAAACTTTTGCGGCGTCTCCCACTCGGAGGAAGCTGAGGAGAAGAGGCCCCTGTTGAGCACGGAAACCACCGAAAAAAAAGAAAGGCGGACCCTACCCCGAAATCCGCCCGGGCAAAAAACACCGGGAGTCAACCCCGCCACCGCCGCCCCTCCCGGAAAGGCGGCGGCTTCCAAACGAAAAGGCCCGGCGGGATGCCGGGCATAAACCCTGATCAACCGACGGCGCAGGGTACGAAGTAGGCCAGGTTGTCGGTTACCTCCCCACCCACGCGGAGGAAGACGCCCCCGAAGCGGCCCGCCAGCAGGAACGCCCCCACCAGGAGCCTGCCCGTAAACCACCCTTCCAAGGTGCGTAGTCTGTGCCGCGGCAACTCTTCGTAAGCCTGGAACACGAGGTCGTTCCCCCCGTAGCGCGCCCCGGCGACCAGGTCCCCGTGCTCGTCGTAAATGCCCACGCCGTTGCCTTCCCGCTCGTAGGCGGGTTTGGCCACATAGGGCCGCCCGGCGAGGCATTCCGGCTCCAGGTAGGTGGGCAGAAAGTAGGCCCGCACGGTTTCCCTCTCCTCCTCGGTGAAGCAACCGGAACCGGACTCCGCCAGTTCCCATATCACCGCCTGGAGCGCCTTGGACTGGGCCACGAAGGCCGACAGGGGGTTCAGGATGTCCAACTTCCCCTCGGCCACCAGGTGCAGGAGCCTGACCCCGTCTTCCTCGTCGGCAAGCCACTCGACCGGGTAGAGGCGGTAGAGCAGGTCGACCCTCTCCCCCATGTCGTCGTACAGGCCCCCGGGGGCCACGGTGAGCCCGTCCAGGGGCACGTACCTCGCCGGGAGGCCGGAGTAGTCCATCTCCGCCAGGGTCGTGCCCCTGTCCTCCTCGTGCCAGCCGAGTGAGGTGAAAACGGTTTCCGGTACTCTCTTTTGACGAAAGCGCCGAAAGCGGTGCCCACTAGTTCCGGCATCCCCGCGTTGGGGTCGCGGAGGCCGTGCATTTCACAGACCAGCGGGTTGACTTCGATCGCTTCCACCATCCCGGAGGGCGTGTCCGCATTGAACTCCAGCAGCTTCACCCGCCAGCCCGAACCCGACGGCCGGACCGCAAAATCAAACCTGCCGATGACCGTGACGGGTTCCGCGGGGTCGTAGCGCGCGGCCTGCACCACATCCACTATATGCGGCGGTACTCCCAGTAATACCAGCAAATCCCTGCTTTTCAACGCCAGGGCCACTGCCTTGCGGTAGATGCGCCCGCAGGCCTCGGACGCCCTCCTCACCTCCGCCAGCATGCTTCCGCTCACGAGGTAGGGCTCCGTGGTCAGGTACTGCCGGCCGTACATCACCGGCCACCTGAAGTACTTAAGCCGCGGGCTGTTGGCCACCATTTCCCATTCGAGGTAGTAGTGCGAAGCGGAGAAGGGCACCGCTTCCATCAGCCCGCGCTCCCCCCTCTCCCGGCCGCCGAGGAACCGAGGGAGCTGCCCCTCGGCGGACCGGGCGCGCCCTTGCCCGGCGCCGTCTCCGCGGGGCCGGTGCGCGCGGGCGTCCTGGAGAACCAGTACCACCCGCCGGAGCCGGCGCGCCCGGACGAGACGGCTTGGGCGGCCTCGTCCTCCTTTTTCTTCTCCTCTTGCTGTTGGTAGCTGGCGCGGTCCTTCGCCTTGGGAGGGACCGCCCCCGGCCCGGTCGCCTCCGCACACCCGCCCGCCGCCAGCACGGCGGATACGAGCAAAGCTAGCAGTGCCTGGCGGCCCCTTGTGGGTTTTTCCCTTTCAGGCATCTCCGTACATCTCCCTCCTAACTAATAGTCGCTCCCTGCTGGAGGCCCCCGTTTTTCACCAGCACCCTACCCAGCACCTCCCCCGCCGCCTTCCCGGTCAGGGTAATGCTGGGCATCGCCGTCCCCGGCCTGAAAACCCTCCCCTCCGGCAGGCCCATCTCCCGTACCCACTCCGACAGCCTCCCCCCCGTCAGCACAGACGGCCTTTAAGATGAGTCCCTCCCCGGCCCCGCCGTAGCGGGACCAGAAGAGGGCCACCTCGCCCTTCTCGGCCCGCCTCAGCCGCTCCAGCGCGTGCGGCTTGGCCGGTGCCACGGGAGCCACCCCCTTCCGGAAAAGCCTGGGATAGGGACGCCGGGGATTGCCCCCCTGCCCTGCCGCGGCCCGCGCTACACTACAGGGAGCGCCCGCCGGGGGCGGGGCGGCCCTCCTCCCCGGCCCCCGTGGGCAGGGCCCGCTCCTCTCGACAACGGTAGCCTCCATTGGGGAAATCGCAGTCATGGGTGTGGTCGCTGTCGAAATCGAAATCCTCGAGTTCGGGCGGCAGCGTGCCGGCCGCGTTCCGCTGGCGCTCATAGATCTTGCCGTCCACGAAAATCACCCCTGTTTCCCGAGTCCTTCCCGCGCCTCCCGCAAATGGCATTGCGGGAACCCCCTGCCGGGCACGGTATCCGACGGGCGGCGTGCGGCAAGGCCCGCGCGTGGCGAAAGATCCGCTGCCCGCAGCGCCCGCACCCAATCCCGCAGGGTTGCCAGTAATTACTCCCCCTGGCGGCGCACCGCATCGGCCGCCCTCCCCTGCGCCTGCCTCACCAGGGCGCAGCGCGCGGCGGCCCTCAGCTTCCGGGCGCGCCACTTCCTCATACGCCGCTCACGATTCTCCGGCGCAAGATTCCCCTGAACTCATTCAGAGGAGGAATGCGCCGCCACCTCCTTCCACGAGAATCCCGTTGACCTGGCCAGCAGCCTCACCTTCCTCGGGCTGAACTGGCCTATGCGCTTCCC
>NZ_AUBR01000100.1 GCF_000429345.1 Desulfovirgula thermocuniculi DSM 16036
CTGCACCCACTTCTTGTGGGAGAACTTAGCCAGGTCTTCGATTAAACGGTCAATGCCCCCTTTTTTCTGGAGCTCTTCCAAGCGCCCAAGGTTGGCGACCACTTTCTGGCGTACTTTACCGTTTTCCCGCACACCTTTGACGATTTGAATGTATGTTCTTTTTGAGCCGTCCCTGTTGGTGAAGGTTTTGGTTCTGATATACATAGCACAACCATATTAGCACACATTCGGCAATGATGCAAAACATATATTGGAATACGTGGCACAACAAAAATTAAATTTTTAGAGCTTAGCCCCTTGATTTTTCTGGGTTCCGGGCTTTTAATAGGGCTCTTAAAGGGCCTTTGGTGTCAAAGTTGGGAAAGAAGGCTGGTTATATACAGGCGACATGGCCAGGCGGGATGAGTCTGGGTACATGTGGATAGTTGACCGTAAGAAAGATATAATTATTACCGGTGGTGTGAACGTTTACCCCAGGGAAATAGAGGATGTTCTTACCGCCTGCCCTCAGGTGGCTGATGCGGCAGTGGTGGGCGTACCTCACCCTGAATGGGGAGAAACGGTGGCAGCCCTTGTGGTGCCGCGCGATGAGTCGGATCCTCCTGATGCGGAGCAAATAAAAGATTTTTGCCGCCAGCGCTTGGCGGATTATAAAGTTCCCCGCCTCATAAAATTTGCCTCTGCTATTCCAAGGAATCCTACCGGAAAGGTCTTAAAAGAGGATGTTAAAAAATTCTTCTAAGAAAGAGGAAAAGCTCTACACCATATCCGAGCTGGCGCAGGAGTTTGGCGTGACCACCCGCACCATCCGCTATTACGAAGAGGTGGGGCTGCTCGCCCCCAGGAGGGACGAGTCCGGCCAGCGCCTTTACACCAGGCGCGACCGGGCGCGGCTTAAGCTCATCCTGCGGGGCAAGAGGTTCGGCTTTTCTTTGCAGGAGATAAAGGAGATGCTGGACCTCTACGATGTGGACCCCACCCAGAAGGAGCAGCTAAAGAAAACCATCGAATATGGGGAGCGGCGCATAGCCGAAATTGAGGAGATGATCCGGGACCTGCAGCTCTTAAAAGAGGAGATGCTGGAGTACAGGAACAGGTTCCTGGCCATGCTGGAGGAGCTGGAGGGGAAGAAAGAAGTCGACCCGCCCTGAAGTTTAAGGGGCGGGAATTTTTTCTGTGACTTCCTCTCCACCCTTGAAGGGGTAGGGCTTCCTGGCGGCAGGTGCACGTACCTGCCGGGTTACACCGGTGCGAGCGACCCTTTTAGGGTCTCCCGGAGGGGACCGTCACTCCCGTCCAAACTACTCCAGGTTCCGGGCCTTTTAAGCCGCGGCCCTCGGCGATACTTGCACGAACCTGTTGTACCTCTTGTCCCAGCGCCAGACTCTGGGTTCCCCAAAAGCAAAAGGTAGTTCCCTACCGGTGCAGCTCCCAAAGAGATACTGTTTCAGCAGGTTGGCCGCACCGTTGAGGTCGGCCTGAAGGTAAGTCCCGCACTCCCGCATATCCACAAGCCGCGGTGCTGCCGCCATGTGGGATTGCGGGAGCCACATGTGCAGCAGGTGGAGGACGTGTTCCTCTCCGTCCAGGTGTCGGCCTGCACGCCCCTCATGAGGTTCTTGTAGCGTTGCTCTGTGTGCAGCCGGTCGTAGGCCATCTGGTTGATCTTCTGGCTGGCTTTCTTGCCTTTCATTCCGGTGTGGGTGGAGCGGCGCAGGCCGCTCAGGTCGCCTACCACCGCGAAGGCCACGCCTTCTGCTCCGTCCAGCTCCGCAAAGAGCTTCGTCAGGGCGTGCTCCATCTGCCGGATACGGCGGTCGAGCTTTTTTAGCCTGCAGGCCTTTGCAGAAAAACACCTCCTCCACCTGCGGGAACCTTCCTTTAAGCGGCTCATTTTTTCCTGAAATTCCGCCAGGACCTTGTTCCTGTACTGCACCAAGGCCAGGAGTTCCCGGCATAGAAAGAGGTCCAGGGTACCGTTTGACGTGGCCCGCGCGAAAGTCGCAGAGTTGTAGTCGTATGCCGAAACGGCGCCTGCGCGGTAAACGGATACAACTCCCAGGTCGAAGGTCACGTGGAGCACCAGGTTTTCCACCTTGCGGCGGCGGACGACCGCCTTCACTTTGACCTCGACCGGGGTACCCTTCATTTTCGTACCATCGGGCAGGGTGACCGCATCCCATCCTTCGGGTAGTGCAACCTTGATGGGTTCCTTCTTCCGGGAGAGCTTGAGATAGAGGGTGTCGCCCCCGACGTTAAAGCCCTGCCTCTTCCAGGTCACAGTGCGGAGGTGGCCCTTCGGCTTGAAGTTTGGCGGGTCCATCTCGGGGTGGCCGTTTTCCCGGTGCTTGCGGTAGCCGGACACGGCCTCGAAGTACTCTTCCACCACCGCCTGGGCCGACTGGGAGTGCAGTTCCTTCCAGGAGGTGAAAGTTTTGAACTTTGCTTTCAGTTCCGTCTCCGTCGGCCAGCGGCTTTCATGCTTGAAGGTTTCCCGACTGTACCAGACGCAGGAGTTCCAGATACGGTTAGCCGCCAGAATAGCGGGCTGGAAAAGCGGGAGCATTTCCAAGCCCAGCGGGAATCGTTTGGTTAAAAGACACCGGTGGGGGTGGGACTTGTCGCTCCAGGCCATGTATTCCACCTACTCATCTTGACACTCTGCAATGTAGTGCTGGATGGTCTCGGCGGATACCGTGCCAGCGGTGCCCACGTAGTACGTTCTGGTCCAGAGCCGTGGCCCTGTTTGCTTGCTCAACTCCGGAAACTTCTGGCGCAGGTAGCGGGAAGTGTATCCCTTAATGGTGTTAATGAGGACAAAAGGGGCATGCCTTGGAGGAGCTGAAACAAAAAGGTGTACGTGATCGGGTTGGTATGGAAAGGCTGAGTACCTCTACCTCCCTTTCATCGCAGACCTTCCGAATCAGCCGTTCCAGTTCCTCGGCTACTGGACCCACCAGAATCTTGCGGCGGTACTTAGGCAGAAAAAACAACCCAGCCTTTTGCTTTTTAACCTGGCCGTCGCTCTCATCCCGCCCCCTCAAAGGAGGCGGGTCTTCCCGCGGCGGTTCTATAAAACTGTAACAATTTTTTAACCTTGCTGCAACAGGCGTCTGCTTTAATGGGGTAAGCGGGGTGAAAATTTGCCGTGCGGCAGCTTAAGGGGTTTGCTTCCCGGCTCGTCAGGCACAGGTTCAAGCTGGTGCTTTTGCTGCTGGCGCTTTTGTTGCTCCTCTGCGGGGCTTACTACGGCTGGACCAGGTGGCGCGGGGGGAGCAGGGCCGGCTACCTGACGGCAACGGTGGCCAGGGGCAACGTAATCGACGCGGTGCAGGCCGCGGGCGTGGTGGAGCCCGTGCGCACGGCCAGGCTTAACTTCAAGAGCAGCGGAACCGTAAAGAAAATCTACGTTAAGCCCGGTGACAGGGTGGCCGCCGGGCAGGTGCTGGCCGAGCTCGACGAAGCGGAGCTTGCGGCCCAGCTCCACCAGGCGGAAAACAGTCTCGCCCAGGCCAGGGCAAAGTGGCAGGCGCTGGTCAACGGCCCCACGCCGGAAGAGGTGGCCCAGGCACAGGCGGGCGTGAAGTCGGCCCGCGCCGATTACGAGAGCGCCAGCCGGAACCTTTCGCGCACGCAGGAGCTTTATGCCGCCGGGGCCGTCCCCGCTGCCGAGCTGGAAAAGGCCGAGACCGAGTTCACCAAGGCGGAGGCGGCCCTGGAGCGCGCCGAGCAGGAGCTGGCCGCCCTCGCCAAGGGCAGCCGCCCCGAGGACGTGGAGGCCGCCCGCGCCCAGGTGGAGGCCGCCCGCGCCCAGGTAGAGGCGGCGCGGAGCGGCCTGTAGGGCGCCAGACTGGTGGCGCCCTTTGCCGGGGTGGTGAGCAAGGTTGGCGGCGAGGTGGGCGAGCGGAGCGGCGCCTCCTCGGGGGACGGCGCCTTCATCACCCTCATCAGCGAGGAAAGGCAGCTGCGCCTTGCGGTTAACGAGGCGGACATCGGGAAGGTGAAGCCGGACCAGGAGGTGAGCTTCACCGTGGCCGCCTACCCGGAGCGCAATTTTTCCGGCAGGGTTAAAAGCATTTACCCCCAGGGGAGTACCGTCTCCAACGTGCAGGTTTTTGACGTGCTGGTGGACTTTGCGGATCCTGAAGGCCTCATCCGCCCCGGCATGACGGCCACGGCCAGCATCGTGGTGGCCAAGAGGGAAAACGTGCTGGTGGTGCCCCAGGTGGCCTTAAGCTACGCCTCCTCCTACCTGCGCGAGGGCAGGGCGGGCCTCTTGGGCCCCGGGCGCCGGGAGTTCCGGGGAGGCGGCGGGAGCGAAGGCGGCTCCCCGGCAGGGGGGGAAAGGCAGCTGGTGCTCGTCCTGGAGGGAGATAAGCCCGTGCCGCGCCGGGTGAGGACGGGCCTGAGTGACAGGCAGTACGTGGAAGTCCTAGAAGGGCTGAGCGCGGGCGAAAAGGTGGTTATCGGTTCCGCCACCGCCGGCAGGCAGGCCGCCTCGCCGGGCGCCACGGGCGGCTCGCGCACCACGCAGCAGCGGCAGGCTCCCCTGCCGGGCGTGCCGGGAGCGCCGGGAGGAAGGATGCAGCGGTGAGCGGGTTCCTCATCGAGCTGGAGCGCGTGAGCAAGGCCTACCGCCGCACCGCCACCCCCGTCCACGCCCTCCGCGAGGTTTCGCTGTCCGTGCGCGCCGGGGAGATGGTGGCCATCATGGGTCCTTCGGGTTCGGGCAAGTCCACCCTCATGCACATCCTGGGCTGCCTGGACAGGCCCGACGGGGGCAAGTACCTCTTGGGCGGGCGGGACGTCACCGGGCTCTCCAGGGAAGAGCTGGCCCGCGTGCGCAACCGCCTCATTGGGTTCGTCTTTCAAAACTTCAACCTGGTTCAAAAAAACCCGACCGTTTTGAAATCCCAGTCGAGCCGGCCCCCAGACCAGGTATTCGCCTCCTTTCCGGATACTTGATTTGCCCTCCGAGGGGCAG
>NZ_AUBR01000101.1 GCF_000429345.1 Desulfovirgula thermocuniculi DSM 16036
GCCACAATAAGGTAAATGTTGTGGTACGTCTATCTTTTTTCCTCGTGAAGCCTTGTGTTTTCGGGATTTTTATAGTTTAGGTGTCAAACTTAGGTATGGCGGGTCACCAGGTTCGGTGAAAGCAGCGTGGAAAGAATGCGTTCCCAGATGATGGCCGATTACCAGAATTACCTGAAGTCCTTGGTAGAAACCGCCAGCACACTGGTAGAAGAGTACAACAACCGGGTTAAAAGCGGCGAGTTAACCCTCGATGATGCGCAGGACCGGGCCCTGAAGCGTTTGAGCGTCCTCCGCTACAGCAACGGCGAGGGCTATTTCTGGGTTCACACCGCAGGGGAGCGGCCGGTAATGCTTATGCACCCTATAAAGCCGGAAATGAAAGGCAAGGACTTAGCCGTGGAAGAAGACTTTTCCATCGTACAATCCCTGTTTTATGAGGGACAGGTCTACGCTAAAAACAGCGAAACAATCCAGAAAAATGTCAAGGCAACCCGCCTCTTTGTGGAAATGAACAGGGTCTGTGCTGAGAGGGGAGAAGGATACGTCAAGTACTACTGGCCCAAGCCCGGCGAGGACCAGACTGTGGGCTATCCCAAGCTTTCCTACGTAAAGTTGTTCAAGCCGTGGAACTGGGTAATCGGCACTGGAATATATATTGATGAAGTTGAAAGGGAAGTGGCCAAAATAAGACAGGAAACCGGAGCCAAAGTCAGGCAGACCATCCTCGTAGTTTTCCTTTCCCTCTCCGGGTCCCTGGTCATAGCTCTCTTCTTAGCTCTCTTTTTCTCACGGAGCATCTCCCGGCCGATAAACCAAATGGTTGATGCAGCCGGCCGCCTGGCCCAGGGAGACTTAACGGCGGCGGTAGCAGTGTACACCCCCGACGAAATCGGCCTCCTGGCCAGCTCCTTTGAGCAGATGCGCCAGCAGCTGCGGAACTTAATTCAAAGCATCGCTCAGGCAAGCACCCAGGTGTCGAGTACCGCTGATGTGCTGGCCGCCCAAATGGAGCAAACCTCGAATGCGGCCACGGAAACAGCCGCCACCGTCAGCGAGATAGCCGCCACCGTTGACAGCGTGGCCCTAAACATAAAAGAGGTTTCCGGGGAACTGGCAGAAGCCAACCGGCAGGCCACCCAGGGTCAGCAAAACATCAGGAACGTGGTCGAAACCATGCAGGAAATAGACAATGCGGCGGGACGCGTGGCTGCTTCCGTAAGCGCGCTGAGTCAGGCCATTGAAAAAATAGGGCAGTTTGTGGGCACCATAAACGACATCGCCGAGCAGACCAATCTTCTGGCTCTGAATGCGGCCATTGAAGCCGCCAGGGCCGGGGAAGCCGGCAGAGGATTTGCCGTGGTGGCAGAAGAAGTGCGAAAGCTGGCCGAAAACTCCGCCCGCTCGGCAAGGGAAGTGAGCGCCATAGTCAACGAAGTGCAGCAACAATCGATCCAGGCGGTCAAAGATATGGAAAGCGGCAGGGAAAGCGCAGCCCGGGGCGATAAGGTAGTGCAGGAAGTAAGCCAGTCGTTGATGGCTATCATCGAACTGGTGCAGGACCTGAGCCAGAAAGCTCAGAACGTAGCAGGTGCTGCCGGGCAGATGGCCGAGGCAGTGCAGAATATGGCCGCCAGCGTTGAGGAACAAACCGCTGCCGTGGAAGAAACTTCGGCCTCTGCAACCGAACTGAAAAAAGTGGCCGGCCAGTTAAAAGAATTGGTAGACCGGTTCCGGATTGCGTAATCAAACACGAGCCGGGCATCCGCATCCCGGAAAAGGATGCCCGGCTTTGTTCCCATTCATACTTCTCGTTGACCGCTACTACCTGGACTTCCCCAAACCAATCGGCGCTAGCTCCCAGGTTTTCGCTCACGAACCGCGGCGGAACAACCGTCCGCCCGGGTGGGATTACCTGGGCAGGTGCATCGAGGGTTACCTTCTGACCCACGCGCAGGACCACCTTCTTCCCCGTTGGCCGGGTTCGTGATGGTAATCATGTTGTCTTTGTAGTCCACCTCTAATCCCAAGGCCTCTGCTATCGCCTGGACTGGTACCATAGTGCAACCGTTTTCGACGAATGGCTCGGCATCAAGCGTGAGTTTCTCGCCCTTTTACAAACACTTTGACACCCTTTTTGTGCTGTAGAGTCCGCCAGCCTTCTAAATATGAAACCGTTGCAAAACCGGGGGAAAACTCTTAATCCCAACGTATTAAGCAGGCAGAAATAACATTATGTGGCAATTTGGCGTTTACGAAAGGGTTTCCCGCACTATATAGCCACCTTTGATTTCAGTTTCAGGCAACCAAGCCCTGGAAAAATGCAGAAAAACCCTACCTCTAGGCCACCACAGCTTTGGCTGCTCGATTGGAAGCAGTATCCAGGTGGACTCACCGCTTGAAGTTTACCTTTGGACTTTAATTTTTATTACTTAAACACGGGTTCCCTTCTAAAGCGGAACCCAAATCACTTTTCCGCAATCGGCCTCGCTACTCCGGAACCAAACTTCGCTCGATGGTACTTCACACCCAACCTGTCCACCTTTCTGCTGACCGCTAGAAGTTTTTCCTTGTCGTTGAGGTCGACGGCCATTAGCTTTTTCTGGCCCTTTCCAGTAACAGCAACACTCTGACCGGGTCCAAAACAAAATCCCCTCCCCTTCGCCAAAGCCCGCCAATCCAGGTTATACCATCGCCGGAAGGAAGCGTCAAGAAAAAACCTGTCGGATTTTGTCGAAGGAGACGGTACTCCGAAAGATTATCCTTTTCCCTTCAGTAACCTGGACAGTGGCATCAGCCGCTCCAGGTGATCTCTGATTTTCGCCGCCCATGATAACCGGTTTCCCCCTCAGGGAAGGGTCCAGGGCCTGGTGAACGCTGGCAAAAAAGGAGTTCATGTCGGCAAGGAGAATGGTCCCCTCCAAAGCGAAAACCCCTCGACAGAGAACGTTTGTTTTGTACTATCGTAAACCAAACGTACGTTCCCTGCCAAGGGGTTGTAAATCTTCAATGTTAAGGAGAACTAAAAGGAGAACTAAGCCCGACCTTTCTCCCTGGCAATACGCAACATCTGCTGCTTTTTGTCCTCCGGGGGAACGTGTAAGACCGCCCGCCGGGTCATGGTGAGCGCGCCGGCGGGACAGGCGGCAGCGCAAACTCCGCACCCTATGCAAAGCTCCCGGTTTAATGCCGGAAAGCCCTGTTCACTCCCAGGGTCCTGTATTGTCATGGCCCCAATATGACAGCTTTCGGCGCAGGTGCCGCAGCGCATACACCTCTCGGTATCCAGCACCGGAAGGAAGTTGCTCGGGTGGGCGGCAACGGGTTTACCGGCTTCCTTAATGGCACGCAGCAGGTGGCAGCAACAGCCGCAGCAATGGCATATGTAGGCCGGTCTGTTCAGCACATTATCGCACATGTGAACCAGGCCCAGCTTTTCCGTCTGCTCCAGCACACGGAGGAGTTCGTCCACCGTAGCCGGCTTCCCAAAGCCCCGGCGGACCACCCACTGTGCGGCGCTGCCAAGAGAGGTGCACACGTACAGCGGCGCTTCACAGGCTTTACCCAGGTGACTTGCCTTGTGCCGGCAGGAACACATGGTCAGTGCCCCGCCACCGGACTGGCGGATGATCTCGGAAGCCCTTTCGTAGCTCAGCACTTCGGTCTCCACGATGGCCGGGATAAGGCTTTCGTACACCAAGGTACGAAACATCTTGGTGTCGCCGCCGAAGAACTCTTCTTTCACCTCAGGGCTTTGAAAGTATTTTTCAAAAAGCTCCGCCAACTCCTTCATGTCGACGTCTTCTCTTACCCTCATGAAGGTATACTCAAAGAAGCCCACCACCACGGGAGCCAGCATGTAGTACGTGGTGTCCCGGCGGGGCAGGTCCAGCACCAGCCCCTTGCTGGCCATATTATCCAGGATTTGTGCCAACTCTTCTTCTTGCACCCCCGTGATGGCGGCTATCTTGTCCAGCGTCATCGGTACCAGGGGAAATTTGCTGCCCACCATGGCTTCGCTTTCCGTGTAGAGGCGGTAGAGAATCTCCATGAGGGTCTCGCTCACGGGTGCCCCCACCGGATTTCTGTTTAAGCGCTCGGCCAGTGCCCGGTATACCTCTTCCTTGGCGTTGATTAAATGGCCCACGAGAGACAGCCCCCTTCGCAATTTCGTTCTTGCTGACTAGCCGGGAAACCTTCCCCTAAAAACCAACGTCACAAGGAGAATATCAGCAGTTGGCTCATCCGAATTAATGAGGCTCTCGCTGTGCTAGGCAGGACAGAAATTTTTCAGCAGCGAGTTAATAAGGTGAATTTTGCCGAAGTCTCCTGCCGTGAGGCTATACATGGCTCCCTCTTCCCCCAGCAATACGTCCCTGATTTCCTCCGGCTGCAGCCCTTCCCTTTTCAGGCGGCAGGCCTCTTTTGCCAGTTCCTCCCAGTAGGCTATTTTGGCGGCCAGGGCCTTCTTGCCCTCCGTCACCACGCGCCCGGAGGCGCAAAAGACCACCTTGATGTCGTGGTCCAGGAGGCGGCGCAGGGAGGCAAGGATCTGGCCGGCGTCCTCATCGCGGCGCAGCACCTGCACATTCTCGGAGAGGAAGAGGTCGCCGCCAAACAGCCACCCCTCGTTTGGTTCCAAGAGGCAAATGTGGTCGTCGCTGTGGCCCGGAGTATGGAGAACCACGAACCGGTACCGCGGGGTGGCGAAGCTTTGGGGAATCGGCACCGCTTCCGACGCCGGCGGCAGCCCCCAGGCAAAGTGCTGGTAGGGGAGCAGGCGGGAAGTCCAGGTGGAGGGAGCGGTGATGCGCGGCACGGCCAGCGGGTGGGCAAGGGCCGGGCCGGTGCCGAACAGCTTCTGGAAGACGATATTGT
>NZ_AUBR01000102.1 GCF_000429345.1 Desulfovirgula thermocuniculi DSM 16036
CCTTAATTGAGCCCAAAAACGGTGAGCTGGCCCGCTGGCACGGGCTACGACGCGCCCGCTACTGGGGGCTAGTAAAGACTAGGCTTCAGGCCATTTTCACTGCCCTGGCGGTAAACTTCAAGCGATGGGTGTACCTGGCAATTGCTGCCAAGCGGGCAGTCAAAACCGCGGCAGCCTAGGAATAAGGAGTTTCTCTGCCTTTTTCAAGGACTTGGTTACTTTATATTGGTACTAAAGGTGGCGATTTGCTGTGGTAAGCTCTTCCATAAAAGCCTGATTGCCATATATTGTTAATTATACTTGGTTAAAGTGTTATAACTTGCTGTTTTCCCTCAGTTTTGCGACGGTCTCCAATTAACAGGTGGTATAGCTCATCGATCCCATGGTTTCTTTTTGGTTTTCTAGGAATGAGTTGCCTTAGAACAATTGGTTTGATTCCCGAGGGGCTTGTTTCTTTACTTCTACAAATGAGCAGTTTATTTTTGACTATGGCCATGGCTGGTATGGGTCTCAGCGTAGATATGGTGATGTTTAAGCGGATGGGAATAAAATCATTTCTTATCGGCCTGCTTGGATCCTTGGTGATATCAGTGGTTGGTTTTCTGGCGGTTCGTGTTGCTCATTTTTAGCTAGGGAGGTGTTAAAATGATAAGTGGGGTGGCGGAACAAATTTTAAGGGAAGCTCAATTGGAGGCGGCAGATTTTTCTATTAAAAAAATCGTCCTGGCAGTAGATGGTTCGGCTCCGGCCGTTGAAGCAACTAAGTACGCCGTGGGTTTGGCTAGGTGGCATCGCGCGAAAATAATAGCTGTGTTTGTCGAACCGGACAGGGAAGATGATGTCATCACTGAAGAGCAATGGGAACAACTAGCAAAAAAAAGTAAGAGGATTCGGTACGGGTTGGCCGGGCTGGAGCTTGCGCAGAGGTATGCTAGGATAAATGGATTGGATGTTAAAAAGTGCCTGCTAAGTGGTAGCCCTGTTAGGCAGATTATAGATGTGGCTGTAAGAGAGGGGGCAGATTTAATTGTTTTGGGCGATACGGGTTTGACGGGAATTAAAAGAATAGCCCTGGGGAGCGTTGCAGAAGCTGTGGTCGAAGCATCTGAAATTCCTGTGCTAATCGTTAAAGGCAGGTAACAATCACGATGAACTTTCACCAGTTGCATATCTTCAAGGTCGTAGCTGATAAAAAGAGCTTCTCTAAAGCTGCGCAGGTTTTGTTTATTTCGCAGCCGGCTATTAGTATGCAGATTAAATCCCTGGAAGAGCATTTTGGGACGCGGTTATTTGAGCGGAATACTCACCAGGTGAATCTTACTGAGGCGGGCCGCATCCTGTATAACTATGTAGAAAAGATCCTGACTTTGATAGATGAGGCCGAACAGGAAATATCTATCCTTACCGGTTGTGTGAGAGGTACTCTGTCCATAGGTGCGAGTTTTACTTTAGGTGAGTATGTAATTCCCCAGGTAATAGGCCGTTTTAAGACGCAGTATCCACTGGTGAAGGTCTTTCTGCAGGTGACTAATACAGAACAAATTGCGAAACGTGTATTAAAAGGCACATTGGATCTAGGGTTGATTGAAAGTCACATAGATAATCAGGATAATCAGGATTTAGTTGTAAAACCGTTTTTGCAAGATGAGTTAATTGTAATACTCCCAATAGATCATCCTTTAGCCGGAAGAAAATCTATCTCGCTGGATGAACTCGTTGCGCTTCCGCTGGTGTTGCGGGAAAAGGGGTCTGGTACGAGGAAAGTTGCCGAAGAACGACTCAAGGAAGCGGGTGTAGAATTATCTGCATTAAACGTTGTAATGGAATTAGGTAGTACCGAAGCAGTAAAAAAAGCTGTGGAAGCTGGCTTCGGAGCCAGTATCATTTCCACATGGGCGGTGCAGAAAGAGTTAAAGCTGCACACGCTAAAACCTGTTAAGATCAAGGACATTTCTTTACTTCGAAACTTCTACATCATTTTTAGGGAAAACCGAGCCCACGTACCTGTGGTTAAAGAGTTTATCTCTTTTATACAACAACGACCGTTTCAGCAAGTTGAGCCAAGGTGACTTCTAATATACTGGTCAATGATAAACACGCGTGTTCTGGATGGTAGTTTAGTGGTCCTGTTGTTGAGCAATTTTGCTTATTACAACCGTATTGCACCAAAGAATGGGGTGTAGGTTATGGCAGCCAAGGGAGTGATTCTCGCCGAAAGGCCAGACGTGCTAGAGCTGGAGCTTGACCCTCTGACCCGAAAAGTCTACCTGGAACTGGCCGAGCCCAGCCTGGCCGACAACCGGGCTGACGTGGACCGCCTGGTTGCAGCTCTCCAGGGAAAACTCGGGGGCCCGGTTGTAGTGCCCCTGGACCTGATGCGCCGGGTCCCAAGTGTCTTGCGGGAGGCTGGCTGGCAGGTTACGGCCACCGTTGGTTTTCTGGCACCCGGGCTGTGGAACCTGGTGGACCTGGAAGCCGGAGACACCACCCGGCGCCACTTCGGCCTGGCCGTGGATATTGGCACCACTACGGTAGTAGCCTACCTTGTAGACATGCGTAACGGGCAGGTGCTGGGGGCAGCAGCCGATTATAACGGCCAGGTGAGTGCGGGCGAAGACCTTCTTACCCGCATTTGCTTGGCCGGGACGCCGGAAGGCCTGGAGCAACTCCAGAGAGCTTTGATAAATACGTTAAACGGGTTAATTAAGCGACTAGCGCAAAGCCATGAACTTGAAACACGCGAAATCAGCGCCGTGGCCGTAGGCGCTAACACTACCATGGTGCATCTCTTCCTGGGGCTGGATCCTTCCCGGATTTGCATGGCTCCCTATATTCCGGTGACCAACAACCCGGGCCTTGTTTCAGCTGGGCAGCTGGGCCTGATGGTCAACCCCCGTGCCCCGGTCTACTGCCTCCCCTCGGTGGCCAGCTACTTGGGCGGAGACGTGGTAGGGGGAGTACTGGCCAGTGGCCTGCACCGCCGGTCGGAACTTTCCCTTTTTGTGGACATCGGCACCAACGCGGAGATCATCCTGGGCAATCGGGACTGGCTGCTAGGGTGCGCTGGGGCCGCTGGACCGGCTCTGGAGGGCGGCGTGGCCGCCAGCGGCATGCGGGCCGAGCCTGGAGCGGTGAATCGCGTGAGGATTGACCCCCAAACGAGAGAGGTGCATTACACCACCATTGGCGGGGCGCCTCCTGTGGGCATCTGCGGTTCAGGTTTGGTGGACTGCCTGGCCGAGATGTTCCTGGCGGGCATCATTGACCGTGCGGGCCGGTTCAAGGACGGACGGGATAGGTTTGTGGTGGTTTCAGCCGAGGAATCGGCCACAGGTAAGGAAATTGCGGTTACTCAGCTGGACATCCACAATTTCATGCGCACAAAGGGGGCAGTAAATGCCGCCCTGGAGCTCCTGCTGGAAAGTGTAGGGCTCTCCCTTTCCGACATTGAGTATTTTTATGCCGCAGGAGCCTTTGGCCAGTACCTGGACCTGGAGTCTGCCATCACCATTGGCCTTTATCCCGACCTTCCGCGCGAGCGGATGGTGCGCCTGGGCAACGCCTCCGGGGAAGGGGCCAGGCTGGCCCTTTTGTCTGGTGCCATACGCCGGGAGGGCGAGGCCATTGCCCGCAATATCACCTACATTGAGCTCAACGCCAACCAGACCTTCATGAACAAATTTGTGGGCAGCAAGTTTCTCCCCCACACCAACCTGGATCTTTTCCCCACTGTCAAGGCAAAGTTAATCGAGCGGGGACTCGTGGAAGCTGTATGACTTGGGTGTCGAAGTTCTGTACACGAGATCTCTGTGTTTGAGCTGGTTTTTCAGGGGCCTCGATAAAAACAGGAGGGTACGTATATGCTGTCCAGTATTATCAAACGCGATGGGCGGATGGTTCCGTTCGACCCAGCGCGGATTGAGGCAGCCGTAAGGAAGGCGTTCGGTGCCACTGGAGAAGCAGGTGATGCGGTTCAAGTGGCTCGGCGCGTCTTGGACCGGCTCTCCGGGGTGGAAGTCCCGACAGTGGAGCAGGTGCAGGACACTGTAGAAGAGACGCTGATGCGGATGGGTTTCTACAGGACCGCGAAGGCCTACATCCTCTACCGGGAACAGCGGCGCCAGGCGCGGGAAATGAGGTCGCTCGTCTCTGTTGATCTCATCGATCGGTACCTGGAAGAGGCCGACTGGCGCGTGCGGGAAAACGCGAACGTCGGCTTCAGCGTGCAGGGCCTGCACGTCTACCTAACCGGAACGCTGGCATCCCGGTACTGGTTGGAAAGGATTTACCCGGGGGAGGTGCGGGAGGCACACGTTAACGGTAGCCTGCACCTGCATGACCTGGGATTCCTTGGAAATTACTGTTGCGGGTGGGATCTCCAGGCACTCCTTCGGGAGGGCTTCAACGGCATCTCCGGTGCGATCGAGGCGGAGCCGCC
>NZ_AUBR01000103.1 GCF_000429345.1 Desulfovirgula thermocuniculi DSM 16036
TGCCTAGGCTGTTCTTCTTCCTGAACTTTCCTTCCGTCTCCCTGGGCTGCAGGCGGAAGGTGATGGCAGCAGCAAATTGACGCTTGTAGTGAGCTCTTAGTGCCTTTGCTTGGCGTTCCTTGAGAACCGTGCAGCGTGGAGAGCCGGAAGTAAGAAGCCATGAGGGCCAATAGGACCCTGTCCAAAAGCAAGGCAGCCTCCACCCCTGGGCAGGTGGGACGAAGGAAAGTTTGGGGCCGGCTGGTACACGGCACCCTGGGAGGCATGAGAGGGTACATCACCAGGGCGAGGTGTGGGGGTGTTAACGCGCGCGAAAAATTTGTTCCGTGAGCAGCCCCAAGAGAACTTTACACCACGTACTTCCAGACATAGACGTATATGGGTATTATTATCAATCACCATCTTCCTTGAAAAATGAAAAAGGCTGATTTAAAGAGTTTTGTGGAGATTTTGGGACCTTATTGAGAGAGGCTCTTATGCCAGTGTAAGGCGTCCAGGGTGTTTTCAAAAACCCCGGCTACCTCATAGAATATCCTCTCATACCCGGAATAAAGCTGGTTTAGATAAAATGCCGTTTCCACCAGGTAACCGTACTCCCCAGTTTTTTGGTGGCGCTCCCAGCTTTGCTGCAGCTTTTCGTACAAACGCTCCTGGCGGTGGTTTGCCCTTTCAATTTCACTTAGCAGGACGAGCAACTTTTCTTTCATAGACCAGGATTCCTTCCCTTTCCACCTTCTCCCTGAAGGGCAGCCTGGCAAGGTCGCGCAGGTCGACATCCTGGTCCACACGAGCATCGAGCTCTGCCCACAGGGCAAGCAGATCACCGTAAGAAAGCACTCCATCCACCGCCAGATCAACGTCTGAATCGGGCCGCCAGCGGCTGTATAAAAGGGAACCGTACAGATACACCCTTTCCACGGCAAAAGAGGGCGCCACCGCCTCCACGGCCTTCTTCACCTCTTGTATAATCTCCTGCCGCCGCCTTTCTCTTTCCCACCGCCTCTTCTCTTCCCTCTGCCAAAGGAAATTGTGCGCGCGCAAAACCTCCTCGCGCGAGAACATAGTCATTTCCCCGCTTCGCTTCATCCTGTCGGCATTAAACTTCAAAGCCGAGCACCTCTTTTAGGTAGCGTTTGCGGTAGGGAGCAAAATCAAAGTATGAAAGAAGAACGTAGGAGAAAAAACTAGCGAATGCGTCTTCGTCTCTGCAGAGCAGGAGCTTGCCCTCTTTTAAAACGCTGTAAGAAAACGGGATGGAAGCACGGTTTAGAACCCTCACACCCACCGGGAGACGAATAACCTCTTCCAAAGCGGCTCCAGTTTTTAAATCGCAGTCAATAATATCTCTATCTATAGCCGAGTTCACGAAAAATGCCAGGTCGATGTCCCCGAAAGGTTCGCCGTCCAATAAAAAAGACCCGTGGAGGAGGGCGAAGACGACCTCCTGTCTAAGCTTAGTTTGCTCCCTTAAGCAGTTCACCACTACCTCTTTTTCCTCTGGTCCGAGGAAGTACCTGTTCTTTATCACTTACCCTCTTCCCTTTGACTGTAATCTTATTCGTATTCTACCACAGCTGCGTGCACCCGGAAAACAAAAAGGTACCGGCTAACAGAAAAGCCGGCGGCGTGGCGCCGGGCGTCATGTACTTTTTGAGAAACTTGCCGGGCCTGCGGAATGAGCTAAAATTTCCCGCAGCAGCGGGCGCAGGTCGGCGGGAATTACGGCCACCCTGCAGTTCCTGCCCTCAAGCACAGCCTTTCCCACCATTACCAGCGCCCGCGACCAAAGCACCCCCAGCGGCGAAGAAGGCGGCTTTTCGTTCCAGAAGAAGCCATCCCCTTCCATACTGCCGAATTTCCGGGTTACGGCATTTAGGCGGCTAAATCCTCCCCGTGCAAGTAAATATTCTAAGAGTTCCTTTTCTTTTTCCTCCAATGCCTGTACTACCCGGGCCAAATTTTCGCGGTTGCTGAGAAATTCCTTTAGCTGCCTTTCTTTTTCCCGGCGTATGCGCGCGGGTGCAAGGCCAAAGGAGAGGAGGGCAGCCTCCAGCCAGTGCACAGGCATGTTTTTTAGCCCCCGCGAAAGGGGTACATCTATGGACAGGGGTTTTTCTTCTACCTCGCGGCGCTTTTCTTCTTCTTCAACATACTGCACCACACCTTCGATTATCGAAGGATTGCTCAGCAGTTCAATCCTTTCGGCCAAACCAACTTTGGTTTCTAAAAGGGCAAGCTGTTCTTGATAGTCCTTGCCCAGTTCTTCCAGTGCTTCCCTGTCCAACTCCTTTAGCGCATCCAGATCCTCGCGGGCTGCGGCAGCGTTGCCCATTTCCAGGTGGAGCACGCAGGAATTATAGAGAGTTACTGGATTGTCGGGCAGAATATCCTTAAGTATGTCCATAATCCGGCGTGCCTCTTGGTGTTTCCTCTGGTGGCATAGGCATTCGGCCAGCTCCAAGAGGGCCGGTGGATAGAGCTTCTTTTTCTTCACCCATAAATCTTCCAATAGCTCGATGGCCTCATCCAATTTGCCTGCCTTGCGAAGCGCCCTTGCCCGGCGCACCAGTTCGTGCAGCTTCTGGTCATAGTGAAGGACTGCTTCCGAAGTTACCAGCTGTACCAGCCGCCTTTCCCCTTCCACGTACATAGGTACAGGGTCACCCTCTTTTAAAATGCCCCGGGCCATGAGGGCCTGCGCTGCGCCCATCTTGGCCTCAGTAGAAAAGACCGGCGAATTTAAGATGGAAAACCCCAGCTTTTTCCCCCACTCCCCACCGAAAAAAACCAGGTGATAAGCTGCATAGGTGTTTTCTGCGGGGTTTTCCCTCTGCAGGAGCATGATGAGAGAAAAAAGGCGGACGTGGCTGTGCATAAACAGGTGCTCCTGCTCTTCAGGAGCGACACCGGCTTTTCTGAGCATGTTAATAACTTTCTCCGGATTTGGCAGGTCGTAGGCGAGGGTGAAGGGCGGAATGGTGCCCTGCTCGGCCAGCAGGGCAATGCCCTGCAAATGGCTGTATATATCGTGCACATGGCCAATGGATGCCCAGAGGCCGGCCGCCCTTTTGTAGCGGCCTAAGTTAAAGCAGGCCACGGCAGCCAAATGTTTGTTTTGGTAGCTGACGTGGTCCGTTTCCCAGCGGCGGTAGAGCTCAAAGACCAGACGGTGGTCTTCGAGATCGGCTGCTGCTTCCATGATAATAACCGTGTACTCTCTAATGTTTCGCTCTTCCGGGGGAGACAACCGACCGCGGGCAGCCAAACGCAGCTCTTCATACTTTTGCACGGCCTCGGTCAGCCGCACCCTAGCCTTCTCCTTTTCGCCCCGGGCGCTGTGGATGCGGGAGGCGAGGGCATACGAGTAGGGGTTGACCTTTAAGGGATCTCCGTCCTCCAGGTAGGGTTCCAGGACGGCAAGGGCGCGTTCAAGTTCTCCGGCGTAAAAAAGAACCGTGGCCAGGTTGTTGCGGTGGGCAGGGTGGTCCTCGGCGGCCAGCGCCCGGGCAAAAAGCCGCTCTGCGACTCGGAAGTCTCCCTTTTCAAGGCACTTCTTTCCTTCTAAGGAAAGTTCCTCGGGCGTTTTTTTCCTACTCAAAGGCATTGCACCTCGTTTTTTTGTTCGGCTTACTTTATCCTGCAGTCACCTTTCGAAAAGCGTTACCCCGCTTTCCAGGGCGGTACGGGCAAGAGGGGTGTGGAGTTCACCCTGGGTGTAGGGAAAGACCTCTACAGGGAAGTTGATCTTGATTTTTGAAGACCACTCAGCTATTCGCTCCAGGAAGGGCTTGTCGCTTTCGGTAAGGACAATTAAAAGGTCGGCGTCGCTTCCAGGTACCGCTCGCCCCTGGGCCAAAGATCCAAAGAGGACAATTTTCTTGACGGCTTTATTCTCCCTGCCGAGACGCATGGCTTCTTTACGTATGGCCTTGAGGAGTTTCTCCCTCTCGAGCCAGAACACCCTCACAGAATTCCACGATTCTTCCCGCACAAAAGAGCGCATCTTGAGCCTCCTTAAGGGTAAAGTATTCGAAGGGGCTCCCTGAATCAAAACCGTTAGGATATCTAGCGGGGATATATATAGTACCTGTCCAGAGTACGGGCACAGTCCAGCAGTTCCCCGCTTACTTCAACCCTTTGCGATAAGGCCCTTAGCAATTCGAATACCGAATGCCCCCAAGCTAATCCACCCATCTTTTGAAAAACAGCCTTGACGGCTTTTCGGCCGCCTGCTGTGAGGCAAAACATGCCCACTCGTGACATCCTCCCCCCAATAAATTGGGGGGCATCCCGTCGTGGGATGGCAGCGTTTCCGCCGCAGGTTAGCCAGCATTCCCCGGATGACCCGGATCATCACCTTGGCCTTTGGGGGTGCCACGCTCCCCTTTCTCCCAGGGTCATGCCCCGAGAGCATCGAGC
>NZ_AUBR01000104.1 GCF_000429345.1 Desulfovirgula thermocuniculi DSM 16036
CAACCACGCCGGGAAGCCGGGGGCGTCCTCGCCGTAGTAACCATAGTGCCTCTCATCCGCCGCCATCTCCGCCAGCGCCTCCTCCCCGTTGAAAAGCAGTCCGCCAGCTTCGGACTCAGCTTTCCTCATGTAGCGCTGCGCTTCCGTTTCGAGCAATCGATACTCCTGCTCCAAGGCGTAGTACTCTTCTGTAAACTCCGGATCCTCCAGCAGGCGTGCCTTGAACTCGCACCAGTTCATCGATACTCTCCTCTTCTTCCGGTCCGGTTTCTACAGCATGGTTTAATTTTGACTAACTTTGACCATCAAGGTAACACAATACCCTTCACCGCTTTTCGACGTAGTACAGCGAATTCGCTGCCAGGCGCACCCGGCACACAGCCTGCTCCAGCCGGGCCACCAGGCGGGCGGCCTCGCCGTAGGCGAACTCGGGCGCGGCTAGTTCCCGCTCCGCCTCCCGTGCAACCGCCAGGATCTCCCGCACCGCCGCGCGCAGTCCGGCGCGGGCGGCGGGGAGGGGGTCGCCCGCACACCCCGGCACGGCCGCGACATCCGTGTAAGTATTGGACACTTTATCATCCCTCCCAAACTCCGGGTACGCTATAGCGTTGCTGTCGCTCCCTCCGGGGAGGAAAACCGGGGACTCCCGCTGGAAGGCATCTCCTCCAGCGACCATTCGTGGTCGTCGAAGAGCTTGCCACTACCCTTGAACCCGCACCGCTCAAGGGCCAGTTCGGCGTACTCGCGCTTCAGGTCGATGTACACGCTATCGCGCCCCAAACTCATAGCCGCCAACGTGACAGTGCCCGCCCCGCCGAAGGGGTCAAGTACGACGCAGGGGACGGGGTCGGGGGGATCCCACCGCGGCAGTTCCACACGCTCCAGCCACCCGCGCTCTATCCATCTCTCCAGCAGGTCGGACGGGATGGGACGTGCCCCGTTCCAGTCAGTGCGTATGTAGTGCTCGAACGCGCCCCCCGCCTCGGCTTCCATCAAGTGTCGGTAAGGGGAGTTTCGCAGTTGTTCCGCGTACTTCCGCTGTTCGTAACGGGTCACCGGCCTGACGCCCTCCTGGGGTTTGCGCGGGCGGTTGAAGCCCGCCCTCCCGATAAAAAGGGTGGGATCTTCCCCGTTGCCCCTCCCCACCGGGGAGAAGATAGTTTCCAGGTCTTCCGGTCCCACGCCAGGCGGGGCACCACAGGTGCAGGTGGGCCGCCATCCCAGCGTCTCCGCCTTGGTGGAGAAGCGCCAATGGCCTACGCCCTGCGGGCCGAGACGCTGCTCCCCGCTGGAGGGCCAACCGCCGGAGACCGCTTCCTCCCCGTTTAGTGTTCTTTGCCTTCTAACTACCTTCTCCCACGGCGCGCCGCACTCCGGGCAACAGCCCCTCTCGCTCGTGCCCGCCCTGATGCACAGTTCGGCTAGGGCACGGGGGAAGACCGCGAAGTGCGCCCCCGGGAACGGTTCGGTACAGATCTCCCAGACGGAGCGGCGGTTGCGGCCCATCTCCCCGGCAGGCTGGTGCAGGCTTCGGCTTCCCAGCCCGTGAGTAGCGCTTCCCCCTGCCAAGTAAGGCGCTTTGCCCCCTTTTCGGAAATGGGGACTCGCAGGCTCCTTCACGGCCTCGGCGTCATAGAAGTACCGCGGAGATTTGGCCATCAGGAAAACGTACTCGTGCGACTGCGTGGGCCGGTCCTTCACGCTCTCCGGCAGGCAATTTGGCTTCTCCCATATCACATCCGACCGGAGAAACCACCCGTCCGCCTGAAGCGCGAAAGCGACGCGCCAGGGTATCCCGATCAGGTCCTTCTCCTTTAGGCCGCCAGTCGGTTTCGCCGTGGGCGGCAAGCCGTCCCACCCGTGCCGCGGATCCTCGTAAGCCGGGCGGTGCCACCGCTCGGCAATCCGCTCGCGTTGCTTTCCTTCCCGCGCGCCGTAGTTGCCCCAACTCCCGGCGTAACTGTCCCCCAAGTTCAGCCATAGTGTACCGTCCCGCCGCAACACCCGTCGCACTTCCCTGAACACCAGCACCAAATGACCGACGTACATCTCCGGCGTCGGTTCCAGGCCGAGCTGGCCCTCCCAGGCCGGAACCCTGACCGACGGTAGCCCGGGCACCGGGGAGTACTCCACTTCCGGCCAGGCCACCGGGGGGAGCCCGTAGTCGCGTAAGCCGTAGTATGGGGGAGAGGTCACAACGCAGTGTACGCTCTCATCCGGCAGGGTTTTCAGCGCATCCAGGACGTGGCCGACGATGAAGCGGTGGGTGCCCAAAATCCTCATCTCCCGCCGCTTTCCCGGTCCGCAGGCGCCGGCGAAGTTTGGAAGTGTTTGGCTACCCCGCTTCCGGGTACCGCCAGCACCGCCGCCTCGCATACGGCGCGCGCGAAGGTGTTAGCCGCCGCGCGGACCTCCCGTCCCCCGGCAGGACCGCGCACGGTCACACTGTAGGCCGGACCGCTGCCCCCACCGCGGGCTTCGATGCGGATTTCGTACCCCGCCGCCCGCAGGTACTCCACCAGGGCCGCCGCCAGGCCGGGATCGACGGAGTAAAAGGGCACCGGGACGATCCAGGCGTCCAGCTCTTCCGCGTAGTTGGCCATCACGCCCCGGAAGAGTGGGTCTTCACTCTCGTCAACCCACCTGTCGTCCGGTAGGCGAATTACAGGCGACGGCGTGTGGTACCACGGGGCAACGGGTTCCCGTTCCGGCGAAGCCCTCCACAACCCGCACTCCGGTTCCGGCCCGCACGGCCAGTCCCGCGCGACCACCTCTAGGCCCAGCACCCTCTCCACCACCAGCGTGTCCAGTTCCCGGTTCGCGAGGCCGGACAGTTCAGAAATGGGTACCGCCACTATTCTCTGCTCCTTTCCCAAAAGCTCCCGAGATCCGCTCAATCCCACCATAGGAACCTCCTCACCCCAACCAAAAAAGGCGTTTCCTTATGTTCCCTCCCGTCCCTTTCAATCCCACCATAGGTCACCTAGGGGGCCGCAGGGCGTAGAACTCCAGCACACCCGGGGGCTCCGCCGCGGTCAGCCCCTCCACCCGCAGGACCGCGTTGGCCAGGTGCCATGCCAGGAGCGGCGGCATGAAAGCAACGTTCCCAAAAAACAGTAGGAGGCCGGAGCCGAAATGCCCGGCCCCGGTCCCCCTCCAACCCGACGGTTCACCCTAGCCGTTCGCCGCCGCGGCGGCCGCCTTGAGCTGCTTGCCCGCGCGGAACGCCACGACCCTGCCGCCGGGGATGACGATCTCCTCGCCCGTCTGCGGGTTTCTGCCCTTGCGGGCGGACCGCTCCCGCACTGCGAAGGTGCCGAAGCCGGGCACGCGGACCTCTTCGCCCCGCGCCACGGCCTCCCGGACGGCGTCAAGCACGGCAGTTACCGCCCGCTCGGCCTGGGCCTTCTTCAGCCCGGCCTTCTCTGCCACGGCGGCCACGAGCTCGGCTTTGGTCAAGCGAGACCACCTCCCTTCCGGAAAAGGAAAACCGCGCGGCACAGATCCTCCCCTGCAAGCCGGAGAATCCGCTCCGCGCGGTCGCCGTCAGGTGCTTTTTGAAATCAAATCCCGCTTTCCCACCCTCGCCGAAAACAGGCGCCAGCGCCCGGTAGTACGCAATGCCCGGTACCCGGTACGCATGTACTCAGTGCCCGATACCCCTTCACCCGACCTGCAAGAAGCCCGTTTCAAACGGACCCCACAGACGCGGGCCAGATTACCCCCTGACCCCGGGGGACGCCCCCAGCACCGGTTCCCGGCTACGCCTTATTTCCCTATTCCTCCAGGAGGTCGGTGCTCCAGTTGGCCGCCTGGATGGCGGCGTCCAGTTCCCGGTAGGCCTTCGCGTACTCGTCGGCCTTCCTGCGCCAGTAGGCCACGTCCACGGTAGGCACGAACTTGATTTCCGAGCGGGTCACCCGGAAGTCCCGTGCTCCCACGGCGGCGTCGGCCAGCTCCTTCGCCACCTCGTGCTTCAGCTTGAGCATGTCACGGCGCGCTATGGCCTCCATCAGCGTGCGGCCGTCGG
>NZ_AUBR01000105.1 GCF_000429345.1 Desulfovirgula thermocuniculi DSM 16036
CCGCGTCCCTCGCCACCCGCTGGAGGTACACGTCGTCGCGGATGAGCCAGGCGACCTCGACGCAGGCGAAGAAGAACACCATGAGCACCAGGCAGACCATGACAAGCTCGACCAGGACGGAGCCTTTTTCGCTGCCCGAAGATCGAAACGCCAGCACTATCTCACCATCCTTTCCGTGCCGGAGGCCCCGGCTTTTAAGCCTGGGGAGGAAGGCACGGTAATTTTTTCTTTCGGCCAAATTGTGGTATCATAAAACCATGAAGCGTTGCAATGTCGTCCGCGTGCTCTTCTCAAAAGAGCAGGCTAAAACCCTCGAAACCCTGGGAGACCGCTGTGCTGCTCTCTGGAACGCCGCCAACTTCCGCTGCCGCCAGGCGTTCCTGAAGGGGGAACCCGTGCCTTCCTACGCCACCCTGTGCGCGGAGTTCCAAAACCACCCCGCGTACAAAGCCCTGCCGTCAGACATCGCGCAGGAGATCCTCAAAAAACTCAGGAAGACATGGAACTCCTTCTTCACCCTCCTGCGGCTCTGGAAAAAAGGCGAACTGGAAAAGCGGCCCGGACTCCCGAGGTACTGGAAAGACCGCCGTACGGGGAAGAGGCTGGCCAAGCTAATCCCGGTTAAGTCTCCGCGATCCTACTTCTTGGACACTAGAACGCTTTCCCTAACTCTACCCGCAGATCTGCGGGACGGCAACGGCCGCCTGGTCCTGTACACCAGGGGCGTCCTGCGCTTTTCCGGCACCCCAAAAACCCTGGAACTCAGGTACGACCGGGTGAAGAAGCGCTGGTACGCCCACCAGGTTGTGGAAGTGCCGGAACCGGAGCGAAAAGCGAAACCTGAGAAATACGCTGCTTTAGACCTTGGTGCCAGGGTGCTGGCTGCCCTAGCCGTCGAAGGCCTGGACCGCCAAATCCTCTTCTCCGGCCGCAAAGTCTGGAAAGACTTCCTGTACTGGACAAAGCGCATCGCTGAAGAGCAGTCCAGGCTGAACCGGGCCGGACGGAAAACTTCCCGGCAGCTGAGGAGGCTCTACCAGGTTCGCGCCCGCAGGCTCAAACATGCCTTTGTTGCCTTGGCCGCAGAAATCGCACGCATCCTGAAGCAACACCGCGTGAGCACCCTGCTCTTCGAAGACCTAACGGGTATCCGTGAGGACATGGATTTCGGACCCGGCAACCTCCTCGTCCACAACTTCTGGGCCTTCAGGATGTTAAGAAATCTCATCGAAGCTGCCTGCACCCGGGCCGGGATAAAGGTCGTTCCCGTCGAACCGCGCGGGACCTCTTCCCGGTGCGCCGTCTGCGGGTCTCCGGTCAAGCGTCCCATCCGGCACAAGGCGGTGTGCGAAAACTGCGGCCGCATCTGGCACGCAGACGCCAACGCGGCCTTGAACATACTACTTTTGGGCTCCTCGAAGGGGCACGGGGCGGAGGCCACGCCCCAGAAGCCGCTTGCCTTCCGGTGGAACCGCCATCGGTGGGTAAGCCGCTTCGAATCTGCCGCCGGTACGCTATATGCGACGAGCGGCAGCCGGATGGCGGCGTAAGCCGCCTGAAGGAATCCCCGAGCTTTAGCTTTGGGGAGGAAGTCAAATGGAAACTTCACATATCGCCCCTGGCGTACCGCATCTATGAAGCGTCTGAAGACCCCAGCAGGTTTATAAAACACGAACTTGCAGTGGCCACTCTTGCCATCGTTAGAAATGTCGATCCGGCAAAACTCCCCAAGATTAAGGTAGAATTCGAAACCTGGCTTTTCCGAGACGGACAAATTCCCGGCACAGGAATCTCGAGAATCCGCATAAGCAGGCTTGCCTCCATCCACCACGCTGTTGACGCTTTTTTTCTTTCCGCGAAAACAGGGAAAAACTTCTTTGGCTGGAATTTTCCAGATTTCAGAATCTTGCTTGCGAAATGGTACAAGTTTTCGCTTGCAGAAAAACAGGTACTCGAAATGGTCAGCGCCAAGAAGATTGAGGTATGAAACCCCAACAATCCCCGGCGCCGAGAGAATGTAAAGCATGATGAAGTGTCCAACAAGCACCAAAACCCACAAACCTAGAGCTTGCATTTAAAAACCCCCGAGTTCGTATTTCGACAAACTTTTGGCAAACAGGCCATCAAGCCACTCCAGCACCTTTTCATCTGGCGGACCGCAGGCAGCACAGTAATTATCCCGCAGGCCCCACTTCTCCGCCTTACCCGCCGCCCAGTAGGCAAAGTCTTCCGCAAACCACTCGGCCGCCCGGTCCTTCCAGGCCAGCCGCGCCTGGCTCCAGGTGTCCAGCGCCCGGTCTCCCGGGTAACCCCGCAACACCAGGTACTCCCGGCCCAGGGCGTTCACCCGGTTCCAGCCGTAACCCGGTGCGCCGAGTACCCTCTCTGCCAGGTAGTGCCCCAGCTCATGCAGAAAAGCCTGCTCCGGCTCCGGCGTCCCACCTAATCCGGCCAGAGCAATGGTACCTTCACCCGGCCAGTATACTCCCACTACAACTTCCCCCGTCACCGAAAAGGTGCCGGGTAAGCGCAGAGAATAGGCCGGAAGCAGGTATATCCGCAAACCTCGGAAGTACGCCGGATCCAAACCTGCCTCTATCAGCCTTACCAAAAGCATCTCCAGTCGCTTCGCCAGCTCGGGACGCCATGCCTCGCAGGTAGCGTCCTCCGCCCACCTCTCTACAGGCACCGTACTATAACTCCCGTCCGGCAGGCGGACCACCGTCACCCAAGGATCGGCCCTCCCCTCCGCCCATACCAGGGCGTCCGACCAAACATAGAAGGTCGCCCCCGTAGCACTCTTGAAGATCTCCGCCCCCGCCGGTAGGGACGGGGCGGCCAGCAGGAACAGCGCGGCCAAAACCGGGATCAGCAGAAACTTGCCCTTCAGGTGCCACCACCTCCTCAAAAAAAGAACGGGAGCGCGCGATCCAGCCGTCGCCCCGCCTCAACCCGAAAATTCTTCCGGATGCCTGAACCTGTATTCCAGCGTACAGGAGGCCCGCCTGACCAGCTCCGGCATCTGGTACAGATAAAGCCGCCGCACCCTGGGTTTCGCCCGCACCTCAGCCACCGCCTTGTCGCCCTCCCGCCGGACTTCGACCGATACGGAGCCGGGCACAATGAAGAGGTACGCCCAGCGCTTCAGGAC
>NZ_AUBR01000106.1 GCF_000429345.1 Desulfovirgula thermocuniculi DSM 16036
GCTTGAGTTTTGGTGGTTTTTTGGGAGCGAGGTCTCATTTCTTTTTCAAGGGGCTTATTCCTTTCTGGCGCCTACTGAAATTTTACACGGCCTTCCCGCCTCATTTTGCCCGCCGGGCGTTGAAGCGATTCATGGCCGCCTCCATCCCTTCCGTCAGGGCCAAGCGCACGGCCTGGGAGGCCTCGGCCACGGCCCTCTCTACCGCGGGCAGCTCCTCCGGGGCAAACTCGCTTAAGACCCAGTCCACCACCGCCACCCCTTCGGGGGGCCGCCCGATGCCCACGCGCAGGCGGGCAAAGTCGCCCCCTCCCAGCCGCTCGATGACGGACTGCAGGCCCCTGTGCCCGCCGGAGGAACCGGAGCGCCGCAGGCGCAGCTGGCCCACGGGCAGGTCCAGGTCGTCGGAAACGACCAGGAGCTCCTGCGGGGTAAGGCCGTACCAGCGCAGGAGCAGCCCCACGGCCTCGCCGCTTCTATTCATATATGTAAGCGGTTTGGCCAGAATAATGCGCTTCCCGTCCAGGTAACCCAGTCCCACCAGGGAGCGCAGCCACACCCGGCCCACCTCGATGCCCAGGTCGGCGGCCAGCCTGTCTACGACCATAAAGCCTACGTTGTGCCGGGTCCGCGCGTACTCCGCTCCCGGGTTGCCCAGCCCCACTACAAGGTGCACGGTAGAATCAGGCGCCCCCCCGCAAAGGGAAAAATTAAGGCTGCCTCCCGGCAGCACCGGTGATTTGTCACACCATAAGCATAGCACCTAGAGCGGAGAAAGGCAAGGCAGGGCGCGGGCCCGCCGCTCACGGCCTCCTCACACGCGTTTATTTTTCTAATGCCTGCGTTTAAATCTTAAACCTCGCCGCCTGATCCTTGAGTGCTTCAATTAACGACACCAGGTTCTTCACCTGCTCGTTGATGGTCTGGGCGGCAGAGCTCATTTCCTGTGCCGAAGCGGCAATCTCCTGCGCTGAGGCCGCATTTTCCTCGGAAGCCGCGGCCACATTGTTTAAAAGCTCCGCCACCTGCCGGGCGCCGCGCGCAATCTCCAGGAAGTGCGCCAGCGTCTTCTCGCCCATCTGCGCTTCTTCCTCCATCAGGGCAATTGCTTCCCTGATCATGGAAGACGATGCCTCCACGTCCCCGGTCACGCCCTCTACCAGCCGGGCAATTTCCTCTGCCTGGCGCCGGGACTCCTCGGCCAGCTTCCGCACTTCTTCCGCCACCACGGCAAACCCCCTGCCGGCGTCCCCGGCCCTCGCCGCCTCAATGGCCGCGTTCAGCGCCAAAAGGTTGGTCTGGGCGGCAATGCCCGCAATGACGTCCGTGATGCCCGAGATCTGCCGCGCGTGCCCGGTGAGCCTCTCCATGGCCTCACCGATGGAGCGGGACTTCTCCGCCAGGCGAGAAATCATGCCTGCCAGCTCCTGCATGATCCTTTCACCTTCCGCGGTACGCCGCACCGTCTCCTCGGTGTTTCTGCTGATGTGGCTCACGTCCTGGGCCATGTTCTGGGCGCCGGCGGCCACCTGAGAGACGGTCTGCGCCACCTGCTCGGAGGCGCGGGCCGTTTCCTCCGCCGCCCCGGCAATCTCCTTCACGGCCACTTCCAGGTTGGAAATGGCTCCGCCGATGGAGCGCAAGATCCCTACGGTGTTGCCCAGCATCTTCTTCAGGGCCTCGCCCAAGACGCCCAGCTCCCCAAAGGCGCCGGTGGCGATATCAAGCCTCAGATCCCCGGTAGACATCTGCTCGGCCTGCCGGGCGAGCTCCACCACGGGGCGCGAGATCTGGCGGCCAACAAAAATGGCCATTACAACTACCAGGACGGCCACAATAGCAATAACCAGAAGCATACTCGCAGCAATGCCACGCGTTTGAGCGTATACCTCATTAACAGGGGCATTTAAGGCCACCACCCAGCCGGCGCTTTTAACCGGCGCGTAGGCCACCAGCTTTTCCACGCCCTCGTAGGTATACCTGTCCGTCCCCGGCTCGCCCCTGATCATCTTTTCGGCCACGCGGTTTAAGCTCTCCGAGCTTGTCTTGGTGAAGTTTTCTTTCATGATCTTCGATTCATCAGGGTGAGCCATAACTAGGCCCGTGGAGTCGATTAAATAGGCATAGCCGCTTTGACCGTACTTTAAGTTGGCTATCCTGGCCCACAGGGTCTTGGGCTCAAAGGTCCCCGCCAGCACCCCCGCTGTACCTGCCGGCCCCCTGACCGGCACCGCCACCACTATCACCTTGTTCCCCGTGGCCTTGCTGATGAGCAGGCTGGAAATGGCCACTTCTTTGCCGCTCATTACGGCTTTAAAGTAATCCCTGTCGGCAATGTTGACCCTCTGCCCGTTGGGCAGAATGGCGTTTCCCGCCGGATCGGCAAAGAGGATCATCTCCGTGTCCACCGTGTTCTCGGTGGCCATTTTGCAAAAGGCCTGGATCTGCGCGGCGTCCCCGCTCAGCAGCACGGGATTTCTGGCGTAATCCTGTAGCTTCTTTGCCCGGCCCTGCAGCCACTCGTCCATGGCCGCAGCAGTTATCTTCGTCATCTCCAACAGGTAACTGTTGGCAGCTTTTGTGGCGTTAGAGGCGGTCACAAGGTAAAAGGCAACACCCACGCCAATTAACGGCACAAGGGAAAGGATTAAAAACCAGGCCATGATCCTACCGCCGATGGTCCTATAGAAGCGCATTACACCTGGCCTCCCTCCAAAACTAATTTTTTTAACTCCTGCCTTGCTCACTTAATACTATCTGGTTACCACTCCTACCCTACATAAAAAAATAATAGCAAGTTCTTCTAAATGCTACAACTAAATGACACGGCAAAGTCCGTGTCAAGATTCAGTAGGTGCCCTCACAAGAAAATTTCCCTTATGAGACCCCATCACCCAAACGAACGCCTCGAGGAACCTGCCTTGAAA
>NZ_AUBR01000107.1 GCF_000429345.1 Desulfovirgula thermocuniculi DSM 16036
TGTTTCCTCCCTTAACAGCTAATTTTCGGGGGGAGAATCCTTTTTTCCTGCCCTTTTCGCTTAATATCTCCTTCTAAAAGCTGGGGATCACTCAGGTCAGCGGGCGGGCGGGGTTTTCTATAAAAGCAAATTTTTCCGAAAGCCTGCTCAGGGCCCTTTTTTCGATGCGGGAGACGTAGGAGCGAGAGATGCCCAGGTGGCGGGCGATTTCCCGCTGGGTACGCCGCGCGCCGTCCTTTAACCCAAAGCGCATGACGAGCACCTTGCGCTCCTGCGGCGTGAGCTTTGCCAGCTGCTGCCACAGGCGGTCATGCTCCATCTGGCCGGCCACCATTTCGCTTACCGCCTCGGGGTCGGTGCCCAGCACGTCGATGTAGCTGATCTCGTTTCCCTCCCGGTCCGTACCTATGGGGTCATACAGGGAAAGCTCCGCGCGCGTTTTTTTTCGCGCCCGCAGGTACATGAGCACCTCGTTTTCAATGCAGCGGGAAGCATAGGTGGCCAGGCGACTGGCCTTTTCGGGGTCGTAGGTGTCTACGGCTTTAATCAGCCCAATGGTCCCCACGGAGATGAGGTCGTCAAAGTCTTCCTCCGTGTGGTCGAATTTTTTAATGATGTGGGCTACCAGGCGCAGGTTGCGCTCAATGAGTATCTGCCGCGCCGCCTCGTCGCCGGCCCGCCACCTGGCGAGGTAGTAGGCCTCCTCCTCTTCGGAAAGCGGCTTGGGAAAGCTGTTTTGCGCGATGTGGCAGACAAGGATGACCAAGCCGTTGATGAGAGACAAAGCTACCAGCGCCAAGAGTGCCGGCCCCATGGTACCCCTCCCCCAAAGGATTCGCACGCCTATATACTATGGCCGGAAAAGAAGAAAGGTGCTTGGCCAAATAGCTCGTGCTTAAAAGAAAAATTTAAGGAAATGCTTGGCACTTCTTGGGGCGAACCCTCAGCTCTGAGGATTGCCCAGTGGAGGTGGCTATGGTAGCATGATTATGTGGGGAAACGAGCAGTAGGAAGGGGAGTTCTTTTTGAACGCGGCAAAGAACAACCGGGTTATTGTTACCGTCCTGGGCAAGGATAAAGTGGGTATAATCGCAGGGATTACCGGCGTTTTGGCCGCTGCCAACGCAAACATTTTGGACATCAGCCAGACTATCATGCAGGAGTTCCTGGTAATGGTCATGCTGGTGGACATTTCCCAGTGCAACGTGGATTTCGGCACGTTGAAAGAGCGCCTGGCCGAAAAAGGAAAAGAGATCGGCGTTCAGGTCAACGCCCAGCACGAAGAGGTTTTCTACTTCATGCACCGCATTTAACCATTTGAAGTATTAGGCTACTTTGCAGGTTAGAGGAGGATCAATGTGCCGCTTTCCTTCAGCAGTCAAGAGATTTGGGAAACTATCCGCATGGTACAAATGGAGAATCTAGATATCCGGACGATTACAATGGGCATAAGCCTGCGCGACTGCCGTGGAGATAACGTACGGGAAATAGGGCAAAAAATTTTCGATAAGATCACCCGCTACGCCAGCCGGCTGGTAGAGGTTGGCGAAGAGATCGAGCGCGACTACGGCATACCGATTGTCAACAAGCGCATCTCGGTGACCCCCATTGCCCTGATAGCTGAAGGCTTGGATGTAGAGGATTACGTGGAGCTAGGTAGGGTGCTGGACCGGGCTGCCGGTGAAGTGGGGGTCAATTTCATAGGAGGCTTCTCTGCTCTCGTACACAAGGGTTTTACGGTAGGCGACAGGAACCTTATCCACGCCATTCCCCAAACACTGGCAACCACCGAGAGGGTGTGTTCCTCCGTCAACGTAGCCACCACCAGAGCCGGGATAAATATGGATGCCGTAGCCCTGATGGGACGGATCATAAAGAAGACGGCGGAACTTACTGCAGAACGGGACGGTATAGGGTGCGCCAAGCTGGTGGTGTTCTGCAATGCACCGGAAGACAACCCTTTTATGGCCGGGGCCTTTCACGGCTTGGGGGAACCGGAATGCGTCATCAATGTGGGAATAAGCGGGCCGGGAGTCGTGCTAAGCGTCGTAAAAAAGTACCCTGATGCGGACCTGGGGACCCTTTCCGACCTGATAAAGCGCACCGCTTTTAAGATCACCCGGATGGGAGAGCTGGTGGGGCGGGCTGCTTCCCAGAAACTGGGCGTCCCTTTCGGCATTGTGGACTTGTCCCTGGCTCCTACTCCTTCCATCGGTGACAGCGTGGCGGACATTTTGGAAGCCATGGGCCTGGAAAGCTGTGGGACCCACGGCACCACTGCCGCCTTGGCCCTTTTAAACGATGCTGTAAAAAAGGGAGGAGCCATGGCTTCTTCCTACGTAGGTGGGTTATCCGGTGCCTTCATCCCCGTCAGCGAAGACACGGGCATGATCGAGGCGGTAAAGGCAGGTTCTCTCTCTTTAGACAAGCTGGAAGCCCTAACCTCCGTCTGCTCCGTTGGGCTGGACATGATCGCCATTCCCGGTGATACACCTGCAGAAACCATCTCTGCCATCATTGCCGACGAAGCGGCTATCGGCGTGGTGAATAGGAAAACAACGGCGGTGCGCATTATCCCGGCCCCGGGCAAAAAGGCGGGAGACTGGGTGGAATTCGGAGGGCTTTTGGGACGTGCGCCCGTGATGCCGGTATACCGTTTCAGTTCGGCTGCCTTCATTGCCCGGGGCGGTCGCATTCCCGCCCCGATTCAAGCTCTGAACAACTGACCGACGCTGAGGAAAGTATAATTGCACCTGTAACTTGGTTTTAAGGCCCTGTCAAGAGTCAGTGAAAATGTCAGGTGAAATTCGTCAGTGAATTTGTCAGGGATGTGGTATAATAGGACCTGCGAGGTAAAAATGGCTTACGCC
>NZ_AUBR01000108.1 GCF_000429345.1 Desulfovirgula thermocuniculi DSM 16036
GCCCCAGGCGGCCCGGATGCGGAGGCTCCTGGGGACGCCCTGCCGGAAGAACTCCACCAAGTAGGCGGCTTCCCTTTCGGTGAGGCCGCCCACCCGGATATAATCTTCTACTCCGGGCGGGTCGTTGTACTCGAGCGCCCGTCCGGAGTAGAACTTGGTCACGAGGTTCCGTGCCAATTTAAGCACGGTCCTCGCGACCCGGGGGTTCGAGAACACCGCGGCCGGCGGGGTGCGGTACTCGAACCCCCAAGGTTTGTCCTCCCAGGCGGAGAGACGGCGGTAGTCTCCGCGCGCCTCCCCCGAGAGTGGGAGGGAGGGTTTTCCTATGAAATCGTCGAGGAGCTCCAAGAGCTCCCCGGGGGGCTCCCTGTCGGGGATGCCCCCGATGTGAATGTGGCCACCGCAGGGGTACTTGTGCCCCGCGGCGTCTAAGTCATATTTGGGGAACCTCTTAGCGAACTCTTTGATGAGTTCACGAAGAGATCTCACCACTTGGGACGGGGTTCCCGGTGCGGGGCGGAGCTCGACTTGGTTCCTCGCCCCGTCCGTGCCAATGCTGTCTCCCATGTCGAGGTAGTCATCGGCACTAACGAGGGTGTTCCCCCGCCACATCTCAAACTCCGGGTCACCCCCTACGGTGACCCGGGAATTCTTTGAGAGAGTGCTTGTTGCAAACTCTCTCAAAGCTTTTCTTTTCTCGGCCTCCGTGAGGGGTTTTAACCCCAGAGCGGAGGCGAGGCGGGGGATTACCTTCCGCGCCAACTGGACGCTCTTCCAGTTGTGCGACCAGTCGGTCGCGTAGAGGGAGCGGAGGCGGGGCAGATATAGCCCCGCGAACCTATCGTTCACATAGACGACGACGCAGGGCTCACCTGCTTCGTCTTTATAGACATATCCCCGCCAGTCGTAGAAGATGTCGTCATCATCTGGCGGGGAATCAACATCTATATGGATTTCGTTGACCTCTTTGTAGGCCAACGAAATCTTAGAATAAAAAGACGCCGTGTAAGGAGCAATTACTCCCTGGTCGTCATGGCTCCTGACGACCAGAAAATACTTTTTAAGCAGATCTTTCAGGTCGACCAACCGTTCATGCAGTCGGTCGTTAGGAAAAATCCTTTGAATAATCTTCATAGTATAAGGTGCGGCGGGCCCCCGGCGGCCCGCCGCACCAACACCTCCTTATTCTGGTATTGGTTTGGCGGGCCTGCCGGGATGGCCCGATTCGACGGGGCAACTAGGCTTTAGCCCCTCCCGGTGTGTGTTGCCTAGTGGGGTAGGCGGCCGCCTCCGACCCCGACTTATCCGGGGCCGATCTGCCTCAACCCCCTTTGCGGCAGGTTGATTTCTTTCCTCCCCGCCCTTTTTGGATTGCCCACCACCACCGGGCGGGGGAGGAAAAGTCTTGGCCGCGTTACCTGCCTGGCAGTATAGCTGGGCGGCCCTAAGCCACCACCGCGAAGCGGCGGCAGCCTACAACTTGGCCCTTCTCGTCCCGGACCAGATCGTCCGGGACGAGGAAGTCTTCCCGACGGACGGCCTGTGCCACCGGGAGGGAGACAATGTAGTAGATCCCCTCCTGGTACGGCGGCAGATCCGCCGCGGGGTCGAGGGCCTTCCGGACTACCGGGACGCCCCCGACATCGCCAGCCGGGGAGACCGCCTCCGGCAGCCGGAGGGTCCGGCCGCTCGGTGGCACGGTGAAAGTCACCGTACCGTTCTCCCCCACCACGGTCACGGGGTGGGGGGTGAGATTGATGATCATCGCTTTTTTCATGGTTAGGCCCGCGGGCCTCCCGGCGCCGGCCCGCGGGCAAAACACCTCCTTGTGGTGTTTTTCCTGCGGGCCTGCCGGGAAAACCCCTGCTCGCCCCGCTTGGAAGCGGGGAAAAATTTTAATCTCGCCCCCGCAAAGAGGGGGGGAACCTGAGCCTCGCCCCCGTAATGGGGGGAAAGGGAAGGAGGGCTTTCCGGAGTCTGTGCGCCCTCCCCCGGGTCCGCGGGCGCGCCCGCGGCTCCGGGGCAGGGCACGCGCCCCGAAAAAACGAGGAGGCCGCGAGAGCTACGGCCTCCATTCTCTTCCAGTACATATGTCCCCCGCAAAACCTGTAACCGGATCGGCGAAACCCGCGCCGGGACTGGCTTTGCGGGATCGGGTCTTTTGTAACCTGCCTGTAACCTGCCTGTAACCTGCCTGTAACTTCTTGTAACCGCCTTTTTTGGGAATTAGTTGTATTTTTCGCTACGACTTTTTTTTCAGTTCGCGGCCGGTGTTGATTGCCGTCCTCTTCCAGTACCATCCTTTTCCAGTGGATATATACCCCCTGGAAAACCGGAAACCGATCCTTTTGAGCCCGCGTGGTTTCTGGCTTTCAGCGATCCGGCCTACCGGAAACCGACCGGAAACCTGCCGGAAACCTGCCGGAAACCCTTTATCGGGAATCTCGCCCCGCCTGGCGCGGGGGAAACGGGAACTCGCCGCCCCGAGGGGCGGGAAACTTTCTTTAAAATTTTACCTCATCCTATATACCTCATGCAAGAGGGCAGGCCGGAGATCTCCAGGTCCTCCTCCCGACACCAGAAATACCCCGGCGGCAGGTTCCCGGCCTTGGCGCCGGCGGCAACGACCGCCACGCACCTGCCCGGCGGAAGCACATCGAAGGGCAGCACGGCCACCGGGAGGGCGTCCCCGCTGGGGAAGAGTGCCGTGCCGCCGGACACCCTGCCCCCGCTCTGGGCGAGCCTCGCGGCGAACCACCCCAGGGCCCGCTGCCGCAGGAACGACGCCGGGTCCCACACGGAGTGGGCGCGCGGCAGCCAGAGTTCCTCGCCCGCCAGGAAGGCCCTGGCGGCGTAGGCCGC
>NZ_AUBR01000109.1 GCF_000429345.1 Desulfovirgula thermocuniculi DSM 16036
ACCATTTCCGCCCGCGTGATGGTTTTGTCGGGCCTGAAAGTGCCGTCCTCGTAGCCCGAGATCACTCCCATGCCCGCCAGCTTGGCCACGGTGGTCTCTGCCCAGTGACCGGCCATGTCCTTGAAGCGCACAAGCTCTGGTTTGGGCACCTCTTTGTCTACGGCAAAGACGGCAAACAGTGTAAGGTGGTTAACGGAGAACATCACTGTACCCTTGTACAGATCCACCATGCACTCCAAGCGCACCCACTTGCTGGCTTTTTCGTCGTAGTAGAAGGCTGCCGGTTCCTGGTTGCTTCCCAGTTTAGTCTTGTCGAAGTAGAGAGAAATATTGATCTTGCCGGTTAGGGTACCGTTGGATAAAGTGATGTTCACCACCTTGCTCAGAAGGGTCATCCCCGCACCGAAGGCCTTCTCGTCACCCACCACCCCCACCTTGATGACGGCATTAGCTCCGCTCACCGCTCCCGGCGGCACCTCGACCCTTACTCTTTCAGGTATGTCAACCACGGTAGCAGTCGCCTCTTGCACGGGTTTTTCCACCTTATCCGGTGCTGCTGGGGTAGTAGCGTCTTCGAGAGAAGTCCCGAAAGGCACTGTTGCGCCGTCAACCGGCGTAACCTCGATTGTGGCTGAACTTTCAAAAACCAAGCGAATATCTTCCTTTCCAATTGGGACGTTTCCATCCAAGATTGCTCTCCACTTGCGGTCTCCAAACGGCGATGCTGATACTGACTTTACGTACACTCCTGTAACCTGTTCGGCGATATTCTCATCTGTGATGGTCACCGTTACTACTGTGCTGTCGAGCACTGGGTCCCATACTACGGTTAATGATATCGGGAGTTCAGAGCAAAAGCCAGGACTGGCCAATAGAAGACACGCCAGCACACCTAAGGCCAGTATCAGAAAAGGAGTTTTATTGCCTGAATGCAAGCCTTTTCCCACAACCATATGACCTCCTTCCTTTTCGGAGCGCTAGAGTGCTGAAAAAATTGAACCGCCGGCGCAGTGACTTTGGTTTCTCCTTTAATGAGCGCTACTTAACCTCACCTCTTTTAAGTCTTCCCATATTTCCCTAGAAAGCGCGATTTGTTCCGATGCCCAACCTATCATTTCTACAGGCCGGTATTGGGGACCACCAGGCCATGCATGGCCACCATTTTTCACATGGTAGAAAATGACTTTTGTGCCGTCCCGGCCATTGCCGTAGACATACTTAACGACAGTAGTAGGATCCTCTGCCGCAATTTTCGGGTACTCGTAAACTTCCGGGTCTGCAGACGTACCGTTCCAGTAAACCCACTTTCTCACCGTATCCCATGCTGAGAGATACGCGTTCTCTCTTCCTGCGAAGGGGACAACAGGGTCGGCGTCGCCCTGGCACTGGATTACCGTGATGGGTTGCGGGGGCTCGTATACAGCCATATTTACAGTCAAAGGTCCCGTTACACCCACGATGGCTGCAAGTTTGCCAGAGAGGTTAAGTGCCAGCCAGTGGCAAAACATATAAATTTCACGTCGTCCGCATCGCTTGTTAAAAAGGGCGGTAGGCCAACATTCCATCTTCCTTGGTAGCCAGGGAAGAGATCCGTCCTGCTTGTAAACATCCGAGCCAGCTCGGGGGGTACCGGCCTACCGTATGGGAAGACAACAATGAAGCCCTCTTCTTCGGCTAGCAGGTCAAGTCCGGTGAGATTACGCTGCCCAGTACCATTGCTCATGAACCCATGGAAAGACAGCACCAAGGGAACAGGGTTCTTTCCATCGTATGAGGTGGGAACGTAATAGTCGTAGATGCGTTCTATGCCATCTACAATGATTTTTCCTTGTTGCAAAGGATAAGAGGCAACCTTTAGCTTTCCATCCTCACCCAGCAGGAAATTAGGATGGATTTGCAGTTTTGTGTTCTTAAGCGGATTTGTATTCATCTCCATTTTTAGGGATGACCACTGCTGAGGCTCTACTGAGTTCAAGTTCACACTCCAGTCATACACACGGCCTTTTTTGTCCTCAATCTTTATGGTAGCCCCTGGATCCAATAAAGCTTCGACATAACCTGCTCTAAGCCTTTCCCACATCGTGCTATTACCTTCTGATGCCAAACGCAGGGCCTTTGGCACCTCTGCTTTGATTACGTTGCCATCCTTTGTCGTGTAATAAACATACTTTATGTCGGAATCTGCACTCCAGGCACTTGATACCATATTTACAAAAAAAGCTATGGTCAGGAGTACCACTAGCTTTGCTCTTTTCAAGCTCATCCTCTTCCTCCTTCCATGTGTCAGGATTTTACTTTGAGTTACTTTTAAAGTATCTTTAACTCTAAACGCTACTATCCCCTCCCCGTACATGTCATAGTTCAGCACAACACTCCAGTAGAAGTTTGCGGAATTGCCTGACAATTTGTTTTGAACTGACTTGCAATTTTTGTTCCACCGATTTGCGAAAATCATTGCGATAACTCTTGATACCCGTACATCTTCTGGCTCCTGCCGGCGCATTTCTTCCTTATAGTCGTTGAGACACGGTCTAGGCTGACTTGTTCTCCTATTCCAATGGTACTACTGTTGCAAATTGTAACATTCGGGTACCAGATTGCAACCTAAAAAATAATAATTCTACGCAAAATGTCTAAAAAGTTGCTCAAGAGAGGACCAACCTTTATAGCAAAAAAGGGGCGCAATTTGCTTTGCGCCCCCTTCAGGGTTCAATGATTACTTTCCTGTTTTCTCCAGCAGCCGCAGGATCATGGAGGCGGCTTCCGCCCGCGTCACGGGCTTGTCCGGCCTGAACGTCCTGTCCTCGTAGCCGGA
>NZ_AUBR01000110.1 GCF_000429345.1 Desulfovirgula thermocuniculi DSM 16036
TACCACGGCTGGCTTTCCCTTGCCGCCACCCTGGCCGCCGCCGCCGCCCTCTGGCTCGCCTCCCTGCCCCTGGAAAAATTCCTCGCGCGCCGGGAAAGGGAAAGGCAGCCCCGTGCCCTTTCCAGGTACGGGAAGACCTAGTACACATAAACGGGGAGCGGGAAACCAAATGGGCACGTCGTACTCCCCCCACCTGCTGGCCGCCGTGAGTCTGGGGCCCACCTTCGTGGTGGCCATCCTCGTCCAGCACCTCTTTGTAAACGGCTACGACATCCCCGCCGGGTGGATGGCCCTCATGGGCCTGGTAGTCGGGGGAAACGTGATCTTGAGCCTGGTGCTCATGCACCGGCTTATCTCCCTGGAACAGCAGGCCTTCCTTGCCCAGCAGCAGGCCAGGTACATCGAGCACATGGAAGAGCTCATCCGCAACATACGCTCCCAACGCCACGACTTTATCAGCCACCTGCAGGCGGTCTACGGCCTGCTGCAGCTCGGCTACTTTGAAAACGCCCGGCAGTATATTGCCGAGGTGGCCGGCGAGGCCCGCATGAGCACCCAGACCCTGCGCCTCAACATGCCCGAAGTGGCGGCGCTCATCCAGCGCAAGGGCATCCAGGCCGCCAACCAGAACATTGCCTTTTCCCTCTCCATCGAAAGCGAGCTGAAAGGGCTTCCCATGCGCCCCTACCACTTAAACCGCATCCTGGGCAACCTCCTGGACAACGCCATGGAAGCGGTAATGGTTTTGGAGCCCCAGGACCGCTTCGTCAAGCTGGAAATAAGGGAAGACGAGAAAAGCTTCATCTTTGTGGTCAGCAATTCCGGGCCGGAAATAAGGGAGGAGTGGCGGGAAAGGATCTTTGAGCCGGGATTTTCCACCAAGGGTCCCGGTCGCGGCCTGGGGCTGGCCATTGTCAAGGAGACGGTGGCACAGCACGGCGGAGAGATAAAGGTTTCCTTCCCGCCCATTACCTTTACGGTTACCATTCCCAAAAACGAGGCGGTGCCCCAGACAGCACCGCCGTAACCTACACGCCCACAAAGGCCACCTCGTCCCGGTCCAGGCGGTTGCGGATCTCGCGGGCCAGCCGCGCTAGACCCTGATCACCGGTTGCCTGCGCCGCCCTCTCCACCTGGCGCAAAAGATCGATCTCCCGGCGCAGGAGAGAGTAGATGTCCCCCTCCTGGAGGTTGCCCATGCCTAGGAGCTCGTTAAAGGAGGCTCCCTGGTACCAGGCCGCAGCCAGGGCACAGGGCACCGGCGACCAAAGGCAAAAGCTCTCGGGGACCCCCCTCTTGAAGAGGTACTGCCGCAGTTCCTCTACGGGCTCCGTGGGGAAAGGCGGCTCCACCACCTCCTCGTCCCTGCCCGGCAGGTAGTCAACCCCGGCAAGGATGCCGGCCACTTGCCACGGCGGCAGGTCCGCGATTATCCCCGTGAAGACCAGCTCGGTAACCAGGATCTCCTGGACGTGCACGTGCAGCGCAAACCTGCCCCGGGGCAGGAGTTCCCTTCCCTGCACGTAGCCCAGGGACTCCAAAAGCCCCCATACCCGCCGGAACTCCTCCGGGTAGTCCCGGCTCTGGGCCTTGATTTCCCGCAGCCGCGCGTGCAAAACGTGCAGCTGCTCCTCCAGCCGGCGGATTTCCTTTTCCGCCTCCAGGCAAACCCTGTAGGAGCAGTCCTTGCGCCCGGCCTTTAACAGGTCCTGGAGCGCCCTCAGGCGTTCCCGGTTTCCTTTAACGCCGCGGCGGTTCCTTCTCATGCGCCGCAACTCCTTTTTTATTTTCAGGCGAAAGAGCTCGCAGCACGGCTGGCCGCGTTCGTCACAAAAACAGCGGGCCAGCTCTTTTACCTGCTGCCTGAGCCTTTCCACCTCCCCCTGCAACTGGCGGCTTTCCCGGCTGCTCTGGTAGGTGGCCAGGTTCATTTCCAGGAAGCGCTGGATCTCCTCATCGCTCTTCCAATGCAGCAGGCTCAACACCGTGTTGGGGGAGAGGACAAGGCGGCCCCGCACCGGCTCCACCTCTTCCTCCCGGTAAAACCCCGTTTGCTCCGGGAAGCGCTCGTCAATGCGCACGAACACGCGCCCCACCGGGTCGAAGCCGCGGCGCCCCGCCCGCCCCGCCATCTGGAAGAATTCCCGCGCCATGAGCGGGCGGAACTCGTGCCCGTCCCACTTGCGGCAGGCATCAAACACGGCGCTGGCCGCCGGGAAGTTGACCCCCACGGCAAAGGTTTCCGTGCAAAAGAGGACGTAAACCAGCTGGGACTCGTACAGCCGCTCCACCAGGTCTTTTAAGGCCGGGGAAAGCCCGGCGTGGTGGTAGCCAATGCCCCGGAGCAGGAGCCGGCGCAGGTTCTTGCGGCGGGGGCCGAAGAGCCCGGGGTAGCCCTCTTCCGCCTCCTTGATCAGGCGCCTTACCTCCCTTTTTTCCTGCACCGAGAGAAAGTCCCAGTCCCTGCCCAACTCTTCGGCCAGCATCTCCACCCTGCCGCGGCCAAAGGCAAAGTAAAGGGCAGGAAGGTAGTCCTGGATGGCGCGTACCACCTCTGTCGGCGTCGGGCCGCTCAGCAAAACAGCCATGTCTCCTGCAATACCTGGTTCAAAAAACCCGACCGTTTTGAAATCTCAGTCGAGCCGGCCCCCAGACCAGGTATTCGCCTCCTTTCCGGATACTTGATTTGCCCTCCGAGGGGCAGGGCGACGA
>NZ_AUBR01000111.1 GCF_000429345.1 Desulfovirgula thermocuniculi DSM 16036
GGCGGAGGTAGACCGGGCCGTCTTCGCCCTCCTGGTGGCCGAGAGGGAACTGGTGGCGGTGCTGGACGAGGCGAAGAGGAAGGGCGTGCGGGGATGGCACTTCGCACGCCGTTTGGAAGGTAGTTGAACGTTTTGCTCGGATGTGGTATTCTAATTTTGAAACTTTCCCGCCCCTCGGGGCGGCGAGTGTGAGGTTTCCTCCGCGCCAGGCGGGGCGAGATCCCCGATAAAAAGAGTGGAGTTGCCCCTCTGTCCGGTACGATCCTACCCGAGGCGATCTGGTAGGTTTCTAATTGCTGGAAAAATTGAATGTTACCGGTGTTACCGGTATGTTACCGGTGTGTTACCGGTGATGTTACCGGTGGCCGGACCGCCGGAAGCCGGATTCCACGCGGGCCCGCGGACCGTGTTACCGGTTTTGAGGGGGGTATATATATACTGGAAGAGGATGACAACACCGGCCGCGAACTGAAAAAAGTCGCAGCGAAAAATACAACAAATTCCTAGAAATGTCGGTTACAAGAAGTTACAGGCAGGTTACAGGCAGGTTACAGGTAGGTTACAAAAGACCCGATCCCGCAAAGCCAGTCCCGGCGCGGGTTTCGCTGGCCCGGTTACAGGTTTTGCGGGGTATATATATACTGGAAGAGAATGGAGGCCGTAGCTCTTGCGGCCTCCTCGCTTTTTCGGGGAGCGTGCCCTGCCCCGGAGCCGCGGATGCACCCGCGGGTCCGGGGGAGGGCATACCTCCAGTCCAACTTCTTCCCCCCATTACGGGGGCGAGTTTTGGGTTCCCCCCTCACGGGGGCGAGGTTAAAGTTTTCCCCCGCACCTGGCGGGGCGAGTAGGGGCCGTCCCGGCAGGCCCGCAGAAAAACACCTTCGAGGAGGTGTTCTGCCCGCGGGCCAGCGCCGGGAGGCCCGCGGGCATTTCGACGATGGGTTGGAGCATGATCAAAATCATCGATGACCCCCTCGACGGGGAACTCCTCATCGCAGGGGGAGAAATCAAGAAAGGCGGGGCCTACATCGCCCGCATCTTGGGACCCGATCCCGTTCGTTACAGGTACGAACGGGAATTCTTGGGGAAGAAGGATTACCGCTTCCCCGGGGCCCCGAAGGGTACGGTCGTGGTGAAGGTGCCCCTCCGGGATCTCCGGGAGGGCGACCTCCTGGAGATCAGGGCGGGCGGCTCCTGGAAGAACGAATACAGGGACTTCTACGTCTTCCAAGGGCGCGACGTCCGCCCCATTTCGGAGGAAGAACTAAGAAGACGGCTCGCCGAGAGGCTGAAGCAAGAGGTTTCCCGGTAGAGCCGTAGCTGGGCCGCTCCCCCTGGCCCGCGGTCCCTGCTTTCCAAACTTCTGGAAAGGAGGGAGGCGCGGGCCGACGGGGGAGTCCGCGCCGACGGTGGTGTTGTTGCTACTAACTTTGATCTTAGTAGCCGCGGCCGCCAGGGTGGGCCTGTGGGCCCTCCTGCAGGCGCGCGCCGCGCGGGCGACCCGGTAACCCGTCCCCGAAAATTTTCAAGGAGGTGCACGGGGGCGGGAGGCACCGGGAACCCGCCCCCAGTCATAATGAAAGAAAAAGAAACTATTATTTACCTCCAGGGCGACGACGCCCTGGAGTTCGGGAGGAGCGGTTACTGCGAGGCCTGCCTGCGCCCGGCGCGGGAGTGGGCCAAGCAAGACCGGTACGGTTGCTTCGAGGTCCACGCGGATCTCGACCGGGAGGGGAACCTGGTGGGGTTCCTCTGCCCGGAGTGTGCTAGTCGGCCATAAAAAGATGTGTCAGGAGCCGCACCGCCCGGCGACACCGGCTCGGACCGGGGCACCGCCAGGCCACGGAGGAGTATCCCCGCCCGACCGGGCGACACCGCACGGACGGGGCACCGCCCGGCGACGGGGGCCAAGCCGACCAGCGAGGAGTTGAAAAGGCCGCCCGGATCCGGCCCGCAAAAACCAATCGCGGAAAGGGGCGTGATTGGGGAAAGCGGGCCGCCGGGGACCCGCGAGTACCTGTTTTAAGATATGCTGGCGTGTTATAATACTCCTGGGGTGATGAGCGTGACGACAAGAGTCGAGCGCTTGTACCAGGAGATAGAAAAACTTGAACCCGTAGAATTGCAGGAGTTGCTGAACAAAATGGCGGACAGGATAGAATTGCTGGGTTGGCTGAAGCTGGCCGAATCCGCCTTCTCTGATTGGGAGAACGAGGAGGACGTGGTGTATGACCAGCTTTAGCCCAGGCGACATCATTCTGGTGCCGTTTCCGTTCAGCAACTTGAGCGGGGAGAAGAAGCGCCCCGCTTTAGTTTTGGCTGTGGCTGAAAGATGGGGAGAGTTAGTCTGCGTGATGCTGACTTCCTCCCCTAAAGCCAGAAGCGAAGTCCCGCTGAAGCAGTGGAAGGAAGCAGGGCTTCCGAAGCCTACAGTGGCAAGGGTTCACCGACTCTTCACCATCGATGAGCGGATCGTGATAAAAAAGTTGGGCAAGGCTGAGTTAGAAGACTTCAAAGAAATCCTCTCATCGGTCGTGGCAGCGTTAGTGAGAGGGCGTATATAGGTGTAGAGTAGAACTAAT
>NZ_AUBR01000112.1 GCF_000429345.1 Desulfovirgula thermocuniculi DSM 16036
ACCGTCAACTTCACCGGTACGGGTTCGCCATAGTCCTTCCGGTAAACCCGGACGTTCACGCCCGGCGTCAGCGAAGAGGAGTACCAGCTCATGACATAGAGATTTTTGATGGGCCAAACCTTCACGGCAACATCGACCAGCGTGATTATCCGCGCCTCGTCCCGGTTGTCGCTCCAGTCGGCGTCCTCGGACGTGTCCACCGGGTTTATCTTGACCACCACGGTCGTGCCGACGTTCTGCGCGTGCACCGTAACCGTGCCCTGCTTCTCCTCACCGGGCTGGAACTCCACCGGCTGGTCGGGTGCAACAGGCACACCGTTAAGCGTCAGCGGCGCCGGGTACTCCACGCCGTTAACCACGTGGAACGCCCTCACCAACGCCTTCCAGGGCTGCGGGAAGGTCGACTTCAGTCCTGCCGTCACCGCAAAGGTTAGTTCCTGGCCCGGCTGTGCCTTCGCCTGGTGCGGGTCGATCTTGATGTAGAAGTCGGGCGGCAGCGGCTTCACCACAACGTCCACGTAGTTGTCGCTGTAATCGGACTCCAGCAAAGACTCATTAGGGTTAATCTTAACACGAATTTTGTAAGGCTTGTCCTCTACTTTAAATTTCAGCGTAACAGGCACCTTTCCCCAGGCGGGGAGAACAAGCCCACCAACAGCCTGCTGGTACTGCTCTTCACCCTCCCTTTTTGTGCCTATTTGGGTCACGACTTCCGCCGAGGCCGCGCTCTCCGCCTGGAAGGTGGCTTCCTTCTCTTCGCCCGGAAAACCCACAATCTCAGTGGGCCCGGTCAGCTTCAGGTTGAAACCGCCGATTACGGCGGTCATCATGCCCGGCACCGCACCGGGGTTGCCGCTGTTCTCAAGCGGTTGCGACCATTCGCGACCCCGGTAAAAGCCCTTACCCGTGGGTGTTTTCTCATCATAGTAGGGCGGTGTATAGTGGGCAGCCTCATAGTTCAAGCTCTGGTCACCAGCGTTAAGGAATATGCTGTAATAATACAGCGCCCCGTGGTCGTAAGCGCTCATGGCGCGGTAGTACTGGGTAGCGCCATCAGCACCGATCACAGGCGGACCGAGCACGCTGGCTACTCTTTGGGCTAATTCGGCGTTCACCCCAACGTCCTGGGCGAGAAAAGCTTCCCTGGAAGGGAGCGGCACATCCATCAACAGTGCGGGTACTGAGTCTTTGCCCCATGCCACCCCGTTGACGACCACCGTAACCAATCCCTCTTTGATGTTCTGAGTTTCGGCAGTTTCAGCGGCCTTGGGGTCTATAGGCACGGCCACCAGGTTTTTCCCGGAAGGAGATGCCGGACTCATGCTCTCCCTGTAAGGAATGAAAAGCGTGTTGTAGCCGAAACGCGAGTCCGGGTTCTCCGGGTCGAGCCACTCCGATTTCGTCCACAGTTCGCCCCACACCAGCATGGCGTTGTCCAGGTAGTACTCCGTCTTCTCCGTGTCGAACTGCACCGCACTCATGTCGTAGATGATAACCGGCACCTGGCGGACGTACATGGTAACACCGTCAGAGTTAGGGTGGCGGCTGTCGCGGGGATCACCCTTACCCACGAAACCCCCTTCCTCAGTAGCCAAAGCCGGAGTTACCGCCACCAGCAACAGAAAAACGGACAAAAAGAGAAAAGCCCCGAGAAAGGCTTTTCTTCTCATAGCACACCACTCCTTTTCAAGACGAGAGTCTAGAAGTCAGTCGGGAAGGGAACACCGTACCAGCCGACCTTCTTCAGGAAGTCGTACTCGAAGTTCCCGTTTTGCCCAACCGAAGAGCTTTGCGTCATCATCCACCGGCCGTCTATCTTCTTGAAACGGGACAGAACATAACCCTTACCACCATTAGCATTCTTGAACATCGTTACTACATAAGCAATAGAATTGTGCTTTTCAGCTATCCGCACTTCGCTCTTCACTATCGGATGGTTTTTCCTGCCATCATCCCTAGTAAGATACATGGCCCTTCGTGCAGCCTCGAAGTACGTCCTGGTGACCCGCTTGTAGGGTAGCTTGTCGTAGAATCCCAAGTCCAAATTGCGCCGTGCCTCGAAGTCTATAATGTTGGCGTTAACGTCCTCTATAGCCTCCTTCCGGGCCTGGATCAGCTCTTCATCGCTCGGCAAATTCGTGTCCACGCTCCTGGCCACCCGGAAGAGCAGCACCGCGGCCTGCGCGCGGTTTAAGTGCTGGTCGGCGCCCAGGACGCCCGCGGACACGCCCTTCACCAGCCCCGCGCGGGCAGCTCTGAGAGCGTCCTCGTCGTAGGTGTCGCTGAAGGCCGCGCCCAGGTCCTTTTCGGGCAGGTTGTACACCCTGGCCAGCCTGCCGAGCCACTGGGCCATCTCCAGCCGCGTTATCGGCGCGTCCCAGTCGCCGGACTTGTCCGGGATGATGCCCAGCTTCACCAGGCCGTCCACCGCCGAGTCGTACCAGTTCGGGCCGGGTTCACCGGAAACGTCGATGCACCGGGCCAGAACCGCCGCGAACTCAGCGCGGGTTATGTCGTTGCCCAGGCGCAGGGTGTTGTCGGGATAACCCTTGTACAGCTCGAAGTCGATGGCCTCGATTAT
>NZ_AUBR01000113.1 GCF_000429345.1 Desulfovirgula thermocuniculi DSM 16036
ATCAGGCATTAACTCCAACCAGTACCAACATTCACCGCACACCCCGTACCTTTCCCGCTTACCCCCACCACTGCCGCTTTTTCCTGATTAACAGGTAGATGAAGAATGGTGACCCCATGAGCGCAGTGATAATTCCCACCGGGATCTCCGCAGGCGCAACAATGGTCCGCGCCAAAGTATCGGCCAAAAGCAAAAGCACCGCACCCATCAGGCAGGAGCAAGGGATCAAAAACCGGTTGTCACTGCCCACAAGCATCCGGCAGATGTGCGGCCCCACCAGGCAGACAAAGCCAATGATGCCGGTGAAGGCCACCGTAGCCGCAGCAGCAAGGGTAGCAAGGGTGAGGGTGCAAACCCTCAGGCGCCCCACATTTATCCCGAAGCTGGCCGCCACCTCCTCCCCGGCCCCCAGCACGTTGAGATCCCAGGCGTACAGGAGAAGCCCGGCCATACAGAACAGCACCACCGGGGTAAGAAGCATCACCGTCTGCCAGTCTGCCCCCCAGAAGCCGCCCATCAGCCAGACGACAAGTTCTTTTAGCGCCTCGTTATTGGAAACGTATTTCAAAAGCGAGACACCAGCTTGAAAAAGGTAACCAATGGCCACCCCGCCTAAAACCAGCGTCTCGGGCGACATTCCCTTAAACCGCGCCAGGGAGAAGGCCAGGAGCGTGGTCAACCCTCCAAAAACGAAGGCGTTGGTAACAATGAGCCACCGCGACACTTCAAGGTAACTCCCGCCCACCAGGCCTGTCCCCAGCACAATGGCCAAAGCCGCCCCAAAAGCCGCGCCGCTGGAAAGACCCATCGTATAGGGGGAAACCAGCGGGTTGCGCAACACCCCCTGCATCACCGCCCCGGCCCCCGCCAGACTCATCCCGGTGATGGTGGCCAGCAAAATGCGGGGGAGGCGGATCTCCCAGACCACCGTCTCGGCAAGGTCGCTCACTGGGGCCGCTTTTATACCCAAGTGTGCCAATATCACACGCCAAACATCAGGCACGCTTATTCCCGCTGCCCCCACAGAGGTGGCCATTAGAGCTGTAGCCGTAACCAAGCCAAATAAGACTGCAACCCCAAAAACTTTGCGACCGATATGGCGGGAATAGGTGGCTTTTATCGCGGCAACATGGTCTTCCCAAGCCATACTATTCACTTCAGCGGTGGGTAAACCCATATGCCTCTAAGCTCCTCCCCGTAGAACTTCTTGAGTACCTCCCGGTGCACCGCCTCCGGGTCTATGTCTTGAAAGAGCTCCGGGTGCAGCCATTTGGCAAGGTAGCAGAGCCCAATTACACTACGCGGACCAAAAGCGATCGAAGACGAAATCAAATAGACTCGTTTCCCTTTGACCGCCGTCGTAGTTTTAAGGGCAGGCCGTACCATTATTCTTTGCTGTAATGACTCTAACTCCGATGTCGTCGTTGCCTCGAAACCGATACCGCTTGATGTTACTCCCTCATAATCAGGGGAAACGTTTTTAACCACCACTTGCGGGTTTTTTGCCGCCACCCACTCCGGCGTAACTGTGGGGTTAGCTAAGCCAAGCGATGCTGCTATATTGGTCCCGCCAGCCCACTCGATCATCGTGTGACCGCCAGAACCAGGGCCGGTACTCCCCCATTCTCTTATCGAGTTCTCCCAGTAGACACTGACTCTTTGGTTTGGTAGCAAATTGCGAGTTCTTTCCTTTACTATCGCCCAATATTTCTCGATAAGATCTGCATAAGCATTTGCCCGCTCCGGGCACTGGAAAATTAATCCTAAGGTACGGATCTCGTCGCACATAAAATTTTGGTTATAGCCGTATATCCGCAGCACCGGAATTCCAGCGCGTTCGAGCTGGCTTCTGATCTCCGGCTTCATGGCCCAATCCAACACTAGGTCGGGCCTAAGAGAAATGATCAATTCCACGTTAGGTGTAGACGCGCTACCTATACCCGGTACGTTTTCAACGTAGCCAAGCCACTTCTGGTTTTTCTTTGTGTAATCGTAAACACCAACAACCCTTTTTTCTTGCCCCAAGGCCTTTATAATTTCCGCCTGGTAGCTTCCTGTAACAATCACCCTCTGGGGCGGAGAGGGCACCCGCACTGTGCGCTTTTCAATTTCTCCGTTGGGCTTGACGAAGTATTCTGTAACTGTTATCCTCTTCTGAACCTCTCCTTGGGGGGTGAAGAAATATTCGGCAACCGCATTTTTATCCTGCTGGGCACCTGCACCCGTACGAACGATCACCGTGCGCGTCGCATCGTCCCAGCTCACCTCGGCTCCCAAGGACTCGCCAATGAAGCGCAGGGGTACCATCGTCCGGCCGTTGATTATCTTGCCCGGCACATCAAGGCTCACAGGACGCTCATTTACATAGGCCGTCCCCTGCCC
>NZ_AUBR01000114.1 GCF_000429345.1 Desulfovirgula thermocuniculi DSM 16036
CCACGGCGTGCCGGAGCTTTCGGCGCTGTTCATCGCCTGCGGGGCGGGCGTTGCGGGCGCCGCGGCGGGCGAGAAGAAGGACCTCTTCCTGCGGGCTGTCCTGCCGCTCCTGGCCGCCGCGGCGGTCCTGGAGGCGTGGGTAACGCCGATAGTAATGGAACTGGCAAGCTAGGCTGGAAGAAGCCAAGTAGGCGTGGCGCGTTGTACGGTTGCTGGAGGACTATCGATAGAAACACAGCGCTCAGAAAAAAGGGGGAAAAATCCTTGGAAATGTTCAAGGTTTCGGCCAAGACCGATACCAAAAAACTCGCGCGGACAATCTATCACGTGCTCAAGGGGAGCAAGAGGGAAGTCACGCTCCGGGCGATAGGCGCCGGGGCAGTGAACCAGGCTGTGAAGGCCATGGCCGTGGCGAGGGGCTTGGTGGCCCCGCTGGGTTACGATCTCAAGATGGTGCCCGAGTGGGAAACCCTGGCGAGGGAAGACGGTACCGAACTGACGGCCATAAAGTTCCGCGTATTCCGGTAGAAAGGAAAGCACCAAAATGGTAGCCTTCCATTTTTTCCAAAAGGCGGTGATCGGAGATGTCCCCGGAGAAGCGCGAGCTGGCCCTGGCGTCGGTGCTCGGCCTCCTGGCGGGGCCGACGTACCTGGCCGCGGGGCCGGAGAGGTTCCTGACCTGGTACGCCGTCGTCCTGGGCGGCGGCGTCTTCTCCACGGCCCACTGGCTGCGGGAGATAAAGCCCTCGCGGGCCGCGTGGCTCACCTGGCTGGCGTGGCCCTTCGTGATGTTGTCTGGCGCGGCCGTCAGCCTTCTGGGCTGCGCCTGGCTGAAAGCCCTGGTGGAAAGGTGGTGAGAGAGAGTGGGCGACGTGTTCGGTCTCTCTGACCTTCTAAGCACCTTCTACCAGCTCCAGAAGCTGGCCTTCGCCCTGCCGGTGCTGGCGCTGGCGTTCGCCGCGCTCCGGGCGTTGCTGTGGGCGCTGCTGTCCCCCGTCCTCGGGCGCTTTGCGGGCTTCGCGGCCAACGCCGTCGCCGCCGCCGCGGCCTTCGCCTTCCTGTCCCAGCCCGGCGCCCTCTGGAAGGCCGCGGACTGGGGCTGCGCCGTGGCGTGCAAGGCCCTGGGCGTCCCGTGCGGCGGCCCCGGCAGCGCGGGCCCGCTGGACGCCCTGACCGGCGAGGCAGAACGAAGCTTGCGGGAACTTTCCCGCGCGCTGTCGGGCCTGTAGCGGGGCGGAGGGCGGGGCGGCCACCGCGGTCGGCGGTCGGGCCGCCCCGCTTTTTTTTTGCCTGCGTGCGTTGGAAAGGGGGGCCAAAAACCATGCGCAAAAAGGGTAGTGCCTTTTTCCTCGCCGTTCTCCTGGTCCTCGCCCTGGCCCGGCCGGCCTGCGGCGTCCCCGCCTACCCGGGGGCGGTGGAGCTGATCCAGCCCGACGGCGCGAAGTTCTTTGCCCGCCAGTGGGGCGACGAGTGGGCACACGGGTGGGAAACGGTAGACGGCTACACAATCGTCAAGGACGAGATGAGCGGGTACTGGTGCTTTGCCAGAAAGATCGGCGACGGGAGGCTCGTCAGCAGCGGCATCCGGGCGGACATGCCCCACCTTCTCCCCGAGAACTTCCCGAAGCACTTGCGGCCGGGAAGGGAAACTACGCCGCGGGAGTGGGCCGTAGGAGAGCCGGTCAAGCTGGTGGGTGTGGTGGCGCGCGGCGAAGCGGCGGAACCACCTTGGAAGTTGATCACCTGGGGGCGGATCTGCACGCTCGGGAGCTCTCTCCCTTCCAGGTGCTATCTGGTTAAGGAGACCTATGCACTAGTAGTACCGGAGGGCACCGAATTGCGGCCAGGCTGGCTGTACCTGATTTGGGGATACCGCTTGGAGGGCAGTCCCGGCACTTGGCGCGAGCCGCACGTATCCGTGAAGAGGGCGGTGCGGCTTTTGCCGATTTTCTGGATGCGAGCGATCCAAAGTTGAGCTTTTTTGGTGCTGGGCGTTTTCCGGAAGGCGCCTGGCTTTTTTACTTTTTTTAGGCCGAAGAGAAAGGAGGTGACGGAGGTGCGCGCAAAGTCGAAGCTGTTTGTTGCCCTGCTGATCTTGATCGTCCTCGCTGTGGCGGCTACCCCGGCCATGGCGCTGTACGAGGAACTCCGGCTCCCGGTCAAGAGTTTCTTCGGCACGGTGGAGTACGTCAAGAACAGCGACCTGCCGAGGTTCGAGTTGGTGACGTCGGACTTGCGCC
>NZ_AUBR01000115.1 GCF_000429345.1 Desulfovirgula thermocuniculi DSM 16036
AGTGCGGATCTTTTACGCCAACGGCGGCGGGGTGCAGGTGGGGTTGGCGGATTTCGCGATCCATTTCACGCTGAACAACCCGGAGACGGGTTGCTCGACCGTCTGCTGGGTGTACATGCCGCCGCTGGTAGCGAAGGGACTGGCGCTCTCCCTGGCGCGGGCGGTGGAAGAGTACGAGAAGTACGAGGCGGAAGTCCGGTGCGTCGAGACAGCCGCTGGGGGGAATGAAAAGGCGGTCCAGTAGGGCGATTTTGAAACGTGATGGTTACAAAGGAGGAGCGGGGCGGGTGGCGGTGTTGGAGGTCAAGGATTTTAGTGTTGTGGACATAGTGGCGCGGATGGTCATGGTTTTCAGCTGGCTGACTGCTGTGGGAATTGTGGTGCGGCCTTCAATACCAGGTCTCAAAAAAGTGTGCGCGATGGCCTTTTTGCTTACGCTGGCGGAGATGGCTTTTCTCTTTGTGGTTGCTGTCGTTATCGCGGCGCTTCGTGCTATCGGGGTTGCAGTTTTCATAGAGGGAGTAGCGCCATCCCGGCCACCGGCTACGGCGTACACGCTAATGGTTTTCACGCTGTTCTGCGGGCTTTTGGTGGCGAATGCGATTGTACTGGTGGTGGCGTGTGGCTTGTGTAGGTGGGCGGAAGAAGAAAGTGAGAGCGAAGGTGATTTTGAAGGTTACGCTAAGACGGTGGTGTAGGGAGAAATGCAGGAATTTCAAAGGTTAGCCGAAAAGGTGTGCAATAATGCAAACTGTACTTTGCGAACATATAGGTCAAAACATAAAGTATAGTTGCGGTTTTTATGGGGTGAAGCCGGATTGCGAAGGTCCGGCCTTTAGCTTTTTAGGAGAACTTTCGCGGGAAGGAGACTGGTATATGCGTACATCTCAAAACGTCCTGTCGCCTGAGGAATACGTAGAGGTGGTCAGGGCCCTGCGCCGGAAGGACGAATCGGTGCTCATGGGTCCGGGAGATTTTTTCTCCGAACTAACCCTAAAGGCACGGAGTTTTCTTAGTGACCCGGAATGGGACGAAGATCGCGCGGGGTTTTCATGGGAAACTGCCTGGTGTGTGCTGGCGCACGCATGGGGCAATGCTTATCCCAATGCTGCGGTGCTTTACTTTCCCGGTATGTCGGCACTTACGGCATTTCATTTTTGTCTGTGGGGACAGGATGCTCCCAAGACGGTGAGTGGGCTTCCCCTCCCTCCGGTGCACGTACAGGAAGCCGCAGGGATGGAAGGAGGGGGTTTTAGGTGCGGCCAGTGCAGGGAGTTGTGTCTACAGAAGCCGGAGCTGGCACTTAAAGTATCCGACAGGGCTCCGGTGATGAGATTGGCGGAACGGGAGGTAGCCGGCCTCCTGAAGTCCCTAGCGTGGTATAGTGACAACAGGACAGCGCTGGCGAAGTGGCTTTTTGATCCCCCCTCCGGCGGAACCGGTGACGGTTGCGTTTTGAGTTTTCGCAGGCTGGTCAACACGGCTTTCGGGATCGCCAGTGAGGCACGGGAGGGAGTAGAAATTTTTGAGCGCCTGGTCAAGGCCTTTCTGGAGGTCTCCGGGAACATTGAGAAGGGCGAAACCACTTCGCTCCTGGCCCCTCTGATCGAGGTGGTAGGAAGGGAAAGGTACGAGCTGGCTGTTAAGACGGTAAAGGAGATTTCGACGATGCTGTTAAGCTGTGCCAGCTATGCGTACTGGGCAGCGGGTACTGAAGGGGAGTGCTACGGGCGTGCCTTGGAGCTTATCAGGAAAGCCTGCACAGCGCTCTTCTACTGTGGGGCTGCATGGTTGTGCGATGGTCTGCGTCCCGTCGGTGTAGAGAGTAGATTCCTGGCTGTCTTTCGTTCGCTGTTTGTGCAACGGCGGTCGTTATTTGGATGTACGGCGAAGGAACGTGAGGAATGACGAAATGAGATAAACCTGCTATTTTCCAGGGTTCCTAAAAAGGCCTGAAAAGGGTAGTGTTGTTGATTGTTTAACCTGAACATACTCAACGATGTCCAGAGGGAAGCGGTCACAAAACCGTAGCGGGGAGAGAGGTGGCGCACCATGTTCGAA
>NZ_AUBR01000116.1 GCF_000429345.1 Desulfovirgula thermocuniculi DSM 16036
ACGCGGTTCCGGTGCACTGCGCGGCGGCGCTGGTCACAGGCCGCCGGGCGATGGGTTTCAGGGAACGGGTGACCAAAGAGCTCAGGCAACTGGTAACCCGAATTAAGCAGCACCTGGCCCCAAAGGTCAGTCCCGACATACCGAGGGAAGGAGAAGGAATGATCCGCAGGGTCAAGGCCTGCCTGAGGCGGCTGGAGCGGAAGATGGCGGTACACAACGGGCTCACTTTGGAGCAGCAGGAGGCGTTTTACTCCGTTTGGCACGACTTCAGGGAACTGGCCTTGGCGCTGCGGTGACCCCGTTTAGCCGGTGTCGGACAAACCGGTAGGCGGTCCTAATAGGACGCGGGAGGCGGGGTTAACCCTCCGCCGGGAGGTGAACACAATCTGGTGGAAGCTTTTGCTTCTCCGCTGTTAAGCGGTCCGTGCCGGTTGTGGTCTTCCGGTGCAGCACTCCCGTCCGGGTGGGGCTCCCGGGCCTAGGTCCCCTGTCGCCCTGCCCCTCGGAGGGCAAATCAAGTATCCGGAAAGGAGGCGAATGCCTGGTCTGGGGGCCGGCCTGACTGGGATTTCAAAACGGTCGGGTTCTTTGAACCAGGTCATGAATCCCCCGCACGAAAAAAGCAGCGGTTTGGATTGACCGCTGCTTTTTTCATGTCCCGGAGGGTTATTTTTAGGGGTCAATGGTATCCTGGAGCTTGAAGCCGTCAATGGTGACTTCAAAAATCCTCGAGCCGGAAGCAGTTCTCCTGAACTGGATGTCGCAGGCCGTCTGGCTGTCCCGGAGGACGCCGTTTTCGTCGGTGAACTCAAGGGGCACATGGAAGGTAACAGTTTTCAGGGTCAGCGGGTCCGTAAACTCGATGTCGTCCAGGCTGCCGGCAAAGCCGCCGATGTCGCCGAAGTCGGCCTCGCCGTTGGCGCCGGTTACCCTAGTGATGGTCACCGTGCCGTCAACCCTGCGCGTGAGCCTCACGGTAACACCGGCAATGCCCGTGCCGTCGGCGTTAAGCAGTCTGATGACGGGCGGGTCCTGGCACAGCTGCGGCGGGAAGTTGCGGTCGGGCGGGCACTCGAAGCCGTCCCTGCCGGGGACGCAGGGCACCTTTTCGCAGAAGCCGTAGCTGGGCACGAGCAGCTTGACGAGGGCCTTGATCTGAACTTCCTTGCACACCGGCACGCTGCAGCAGATGCGCGTGGGGATTTGCTGCAAGGGGTTGCCCGGTATGATGTGGCAGCTGCAATTGCCCACGCTCAAGACCTGGCACTGCACGAAAGTGCCCGGAGGCGCCCACATAAACACCTGCTTTATGTTGTCCAGGGTTATGGTACCGCTGCAGATTACGGTGGTGTCCACAAGGACTTCCACCTTCACGTCAACGGTCTGTAGCAGGATGACGTTGCGGAAAAAGGGCGGGTTAAAAGGGCCGAAGCCCAACACAAGGCACTGGGCGCTGTCCGGCACCACCGTGCACCTGACCGTAGCGCCCGGCGGCAAGGGATCCAGACAGCCAATTTGGGTGACGTTGATACATCCGCTGACCTCGTCCTCCTGCACGCACATGTCGTAAACTTTGAAGACCTCAATGCAATCTTTCTCCGTCGGTTCTGGGCACCTGCCCTGCGGGCACTTGCCTGGCTTAATGGCCATATACCTTTCTCCCCTCTTATTGGTTTTGATACCAGCATATGCCACGCCTTGGCAAAACGTGACAAAAAAATTAGCCCCACCCAAATGGGGCTATTGTCCGACACTGCACACCCTAATTCTAGTTACAAAAACCTGCTTTTTTTTATTCCTTGCCCAGGAGCTTCTTGAACTCCTTGGTCAGAAGGGGCACGATTTCAAAGAGGTCCCCTACGATGCCGTAGTCGGCCACCTTAAAGATGTTGGCCTCGGGGTCCTTGTTGATGGCCACGATGACCTTGGACGAGCTCATGCCCGC
>NZ_AUBR01000117.1 GCF_000429345.1 Desulfovirgula thermocuniculi DSM 16036
CTCTTCACCTGCATGCTGAGCATGGCGTGGGACGTGGGCAGGCTCTACGCCGCCAAGGTGGCCAGCCGCCACGCCCTGAACCTGGCGGTCAGGGCGGCCGCGGCGGAGATCGACCCCGACGCCCTGGCGGACCCCTCCGGCTCGCGCATGGTCGTGGTGCCCGCAAGGGCGAGGGCGAGCTTCGACGAGGTGCTCGGGGCCAACTACACCCCCATGAGGGGCCGCCTGGTCGACGGGGACTATAGGGTGGTGTTCTTCTACGTGGTGAACTACCCGGACGACGCGAAGCGGGTGGGTTCCCTCCCCGCCCCGTTCTCCTACTACACGGGCGACAGGACGGTGACGCTGGCGCAGCCCGGCGTGGCGGCGAAGATCGCGGCGCCGGTCGGACTCGGGCCGTTCGGGAGGCTGGCCACGGGGCTGGGGACTGTCGAGGTGGAGGTCCACTCGGCCGCCGCGCCCGAGGTGAGGCTGTGACGGGGGAGGTGGCGGGGATTTGAAGATGGCAGACGTCCTCTCGGCGCGGCGCGACCTCTGGGAGGCGGGTGCGGCGATGCGCTCATGGCACGAGGACCTCTTCCGGCACTCCCTCGTGACGGCCGACCTCGCGGCCGCGGCGGCGCGCACGCTCGGCTTCCCGGAGAGGGAGGCCGAGCTGGCCCGCCTGGGGGGTTTCCTCCACGACTTCGGCAAGGTGACGTGGCCCAGGGAGCTGGTCTCGAAGTACCCCCTCACGGAGGAGGACTGGCAGATCATCAGGATGCACCCCATAGTGGGCGCGCGGCTGGTGAGGGAGAGGGTGCCCGACGTGTCGTGGGTGGTGCTGAGGGTCATCGAGGAGCACCACGAGCGGGACGGGGACGGCTACCCGAGGGGGAAGAGGGCGGGGGACCTGCACCCCCTGAGCCGCGTGGTGGCCTGCGTGGAGTGCTTCACAGCACTGCTGGAGGGGAGGCCGTACAGGCTGGAGTCGGCGGGCGGGGGGGCGCCCGCGGAGCAGTTCCTCGCCGCGGGCTTCGAGAGGGAGCTGGTCGAGGCGGTGAGGAAGGTGGCCTCGGAGAACGGGCTCGGGCGGGGAAGGTCAACTTTTTCCATACAAAGCTAAGCAACCTTTAGCTTTGCATTAGGGCTTTCGTTGTACAGGCTCGGGCACTAAGCATTCATCGCCGACGGTCACCTCCATCACTGTCTGGCCAGCCCGGCACGCCCGACGACATCTACTGCACAAACGCCCTGGGGGTGGCGGAGGGGGTGCCGCCGGACCGGACAGCCGACGGCACGGCCTACGGGGAACCCGTGCCCTCGGCATGACGGCGGCACCGCGTGCGGTCTCCGCGGGCGGCCCGGGGGAGTGCTCGGCCGCCCTTCCCGGCGGCCGCTGGCGACCGAGCCCCTTCAGGAAGAGAAAGGCATGCCGAAGTTTCTCTCAAAAGGAATCTGAGTCCAGGCAACTCCATTTTCAGAGGACAAAGATTTGTTGTACACTTTTGGTGAGATCCCCACCAAGGGCAAACCCGGCGAAAGCCGGGGGCGCAAAGCCACGGGGCCTAAGGCGGTCGAGCCGCTATGGCAGCCCGGCTGCTGGGGAGGAAAGCCGGGAACTTACCCCGGCGGCCGGCTGCCCGGTGGCAGCAGCGAAAAAGGAGGTGGGAGCCGGTAGGCCGGGGTCGCTTTTTTCCGGATGCAGCTTTCCGGGCAAAAATTTATTGGCGGGAGGGGATGAGAAAGTGCGCAGGAGAACCAGGCTTATTCTGGCCGTGCTGACCGCGGCCGC
>NZ_AUBR01000118.1 GCF_000429345.1 Desulfovirgula thermocuniculi DSM 16036
TCTCCCGAGTGGTTCGCCCTGAAACTGGCCAATGCGCTGAGGGATTGATGGGTCGGGAAAGGGGGATATCATCTGTGCTCAGGGCGTGGCTCTTCTTGGAAACCACGAGGTGGTACGACGGCCTTCCCTGCGTGCAGGTTTTCTTTTCGGAAGAACCTCCGATAGTGGAGGGGTGCCGACTCGCGGGGAGGATCGAACTGACGGGCAGCGGCGTGCAGGCGTCGCTGTGGCCGCCGAGGCTCACGCCGCTCCAGCGCAGGGTGTGGGACGCCGTGGTGGGGTGGGCAATCGAGGAGCTACAAAAGAAGGTGGGCGGGTATGAATCGGTGGTGACAACTGCCCCGTGCTACGGGGAAATGCAGGTCTGACTTTTTTCTCCGACATGCTTATCCAGCGGGGAGGGAGCCCGGGCGGCTGGCCGGGTTCTCTTTTTTTGGGAGCGTTCTCTTTCGGGGGGAGTATTTCTATGCGCTTACTGGGTATAGCGGAGGCCGTCAACCACCCCTGACTGAAGTCAGAGGCTTGCTTCTGGCGTGAGTTGGGGGCCCGGTTTGGCGGGGCCGGGGGCAACTGGCTGACCAGGCGGCCCGGCGGGCGGCGCGGGAGGAGGTGCCGCCGGGCAGGGGTCCGCGGGGCTACCAAGGACTTCCGGGTGTTTCGCCAGCCCGGACTATCTCCGGCAGAACCGCTCAATGCCGCGGCCGGCAAAGACCGGCCTAAGCCCTGCGGACGGCGCCGAGGCGACAATCACTCCGAAAGGAGGCCGTGTATCGGCAAATGTCCACCAGCATCACCAGAGTGCCCGTTGTGGGCGTGGACGGCAGACCGCTCATGCCCACCACGCCGCGAAAGGCCAGGCTGCTCATCAGGGACGGCCTGGCGGTGCCCCGGCGCAACAAGCTGGGGCTTTTCTACGTCCAGATGCTGCGGCCCGTGGGGGTAAGGACTCAGCCCGTGGCCCTGGCCGTGGACCCGGGGGCGAAGTACGACGGCGTGGCCGTGGCCTCCCACCGAAGAGTGGAGCTGAAGGCCATGGTGTTTCTACCCGACGACGTGCCGCGTAAGATGGAAACCCGGCGGAGCCTGCGCCGGGCCAGGAGGTACCGCAAGACGCCCCGGCGCTCGGCCAGATTTGACAACCGCAGGAGGAAGGGCTACTGGCTGGCCCCCACCCAGCGGTCCAAGGTGGAGGCGCGCCTGAAGGTGGTGCGGGAACTGTGCCGGATCTACCCCGTGCGGCTCATCGTCACCGAGGACGTGCGGTTCAATCACGCCAGGGACCGGAACGGCAGATACTTCTCCACGGTGGAAATCGGCAAGACGCTCACCTACCGTGAGTACCGCAAGCTGGCGGAGCTGAGGCTGGTCGAGGTCTCCGAGACGGACGCCTGGCGTGAGAGGTTCGGCCTGGAGAAGCGCACGGAGAGGAAATGCGAGCAGGTGCCCGAAACGCACGCCAACGACGCGGCGGCCATGCTGATGGGCATCACCGGGTGTGCGCACAACCCCGCGGCGCCCTTCTTCGTGTGGCGCAGGCTGAGGTACGCCCGCCGGAGCCTCTTCCGGCAGAACCCGCAGAGGGGCGGCGTGCGCCCCCGCTTCGGGGGCACCGCCAACGGCGGCTTCTTCCGCAAGGGCGACTGGGTGGAGGCGGAGAAGGCCGGGAAGGTGTACCGCGGCTGGGTATGCGG
>NZ_AUBR01000119.1 GCF_000429345.1 Desulfovirgula thermocuniculi DSM 16036
AGCGGCTGGAAGTCCAGCTCACCTACCCAGCGGTCCAGCTTTTCCTTGAGCACGCGGTAAAAGTTGCCTTCCGGGAAGAGATGCGGGCAGGCAATATCCGGGTGGTAAAAGTCCAGCTGTAGTTCTTTATCGCGGCGGTACATCAATCCAACCCCCCAAAAAGGCCTTTGGAGGGAAATATTCGACAAAAGTAGGAAATTTCTTGCCAGAAGGACAGATTTCCTAACCAATTAAGCGCTCAGGTCAAGCTGATGGTTTTGGGCTTCAAGGGGTTTTGCGACAGTCTCAGTAGTATTACCCTGGTAGTTTCGCAAGGTCTCGAATTTCTAGGATTATAAGTGGCCCAGCCACCCCTTAACATCAAATTTCTGTAAACTATTTTCATAGTGCAAAAAACCCGCCCAGGCTAAAAATCTCGAAGTGTACTCCTTTGCTAATTTTTCCGGTTCAAGAGTATCCACTACTTCGATTTCGTGAGGACCGTTCCACGATGAACCTTTTGCTGGAAAATTCTCTGGTAGTTCACAATCTATCAAAGTCTTAACTACTCCAGGAAACTGGCTAACCTGTGCGAATAACGTAAATTTGCCATTTTCCCAAAGGCAATCTGGAAAACACTCCTTAACTTGTCTTTGGGTAAAAAGATCCAGGATCGAATAAAAAATACCAAGGATGTCTTCTGCCCAAACACCGTCAGGTTTCCAAGGGAGACCTACTGAAGCAAGCATATATCCTCTAACATCAAACCAGACTTGAAACCCTCCTCCTATCAACTTTGGATCGGGCCCCTTTAATCCCAAAGGTTTTCCTTGTGGGTCAACTGGATCAGGGTAAAAAAGAACACTTTTCTCGCTGCGGCGGAGTTTTATTTTTGAAAAAACAAGAGAATCTAATGCGGCCATCAACCTTAAGTCTCTTTTTCTAATAGGGTCAGACTCTTTAATGGGTAATGGAGTCCAATTTTGGGTCCAGACGCGGATTTTCCCTATCTGATGTTTTTCAACTGCTTCCCTTAGCTGCTCTATCCGTTCACTATCCAACCACACTTGACCAATAAATCTTCTCATGGGAAGAAAAAGTCCTAATGAACACCAGCAAAAGCCAGGCGAGTTAGGTAATTTTCCTGAAAGCCAACTATTAATATCAGTTGCAATTCCGCTTTTTCTGTTCTTATCTTCTTCAAAAAGTAAACGGATACGCATAAGATCCGCCAACTGATTTTCTTCACCAAGCCGGATGAGGATACCTTTTTCACGCTCACGTTTGAAGCCAAAATCCACATATTACCTTCTAAAAATCCGAAAAGCCTTGAAAAATCAGCACTCTATTTGGAAGAGAATAGCAAAATCATGCGATTTTTAAAAATCCGTAGTGCCACGTTGGTAATATATACCTGGATATTAGCCTTGCCTTGTGGTAGCATCGAAGTGTACAGCCACCCACAAGGTGAGGTGCCATGTTCGTCAGAAAGAAGGTCTTTATCAACAAAGACGGCACCAGGAGAGAATACCTCCAGATTGTGGAGTCTTACCGCGTAAACGGCAAATCACGCCAGCAGGTTATTGCCACCCTGGGGAGGGTGGAAGAGCTACTGGAGAACGGCGTACTCGACCGCCTCATGGAAAGCCTGGCCAAATTCAGCGAAATCCAGTGGGTGAAAATGAACCTGGAGAACGCCGAGGT
>NZ_AUBR01000120.1 GCF_000429345.1 Desulfovirgula thermocuniculi DSM 16036
GGCTTGAAATTCGGCGGGTTCATCTCCAGGTGGCCGTTTTCCCTGTGCTTCCGGTAGGCAGACACGGCCTCGAAGTACTCCTCCACCACCGCCTGTGCCGATTGAGAGTGCAGTTCCTTCCACGCGGCGAAGGACTTGAACTTTGCCTTAAGCTCTGCCTCCGTCGGCCAGCAGTTTTCCTGCTTGAAGGTTTCGCGGCTGTGCAAGACGCAGGAGTTCCAGATACGGTTTGCCGCCTGCATGACGGGTTGGAAAATCGGTAGCGTTTCCAGGCCCAGCGGGAACTGTTTGGTCAGCAGGAGGCGGTGAGGGTGCGACTTATTGCTCCAGGCCACGCTTTTCACCTCTTTCCTCTGGAATACGGCACTCGAGTTAATTGTAGCACAAAAACCTGGCCGCCGCTTTCATCCCGCCCCCTAAAGGAGGTGGGTCTTCCCGCGGCGGTTTTATAACCGAAAGTTCCAGGAGTGTGATGGACAATTGAGCAGGAAGGACAGAAACGGCGAATCCATTCCGCTCCTGCACGTCTACGGCCAGTTTGCCTGGCACGACGAGGTGTTCATAATCGGCAACCGGCAAGCGTTAAAGGCCCTGCTGGAAGCGGTCAAAAAAGCCTTAAATCAAGGCAAGGGAGAGGCTGACGGTGTTTTCGTAGCCGACGGCGAAGGCTATAGCGTAGTGGTTATCCGGAAGGACGACCCCTGGCCGGAGGGTTGGGAAAGACTTGCCCTGCCGTATACGGAAGATTACGCCAGGGACAGGAGGGAAGGCATTATCTGGCCGGGAGATCTGATGAAGTAGTGAGAGCGTTTCATGGGTTTTGCTTTTGGCACGGAGTAGCATCGATTGCCTCGGGCCTCCCGCTTGCGTTCAGAGAGCCATGATGGCGCCGTTAATACGTCGGGAAGAAAAGCAGGCGGTTTTGGGAGGTGTTGGCCTTGTTAACGGTACAGGAACTCTTTCGTAGCGTGCGGTGGGAGGAAGTGGAAGCAGCCCTGTTGGAGCGGTACGGGGACGAGGCGGGGGATCTGTTCGGCCTCCGGGAGGCTTTTCACTTTATAAGGGATTGCAGGCCGGAGCCGAACCCGGAGGGATGGGTGATCGAAACCGACACCCGGTTCGATGAGGAAGAGGGGAAAGCTGTTTGGAACGTACACGCGCGAAGGCCGGGCGATGAGCGGGTATACGGCATGGACCTGTCCCTGCTGGACGAGTGGGCCGGGCACTTCGTCTCCGAAAAGGCGCTGGCGGCCTTCTCTCTGACGGAGGCGGCGGCCCACATCCTGTGGGAGGCCACGTGGTGGGGGTGTTCGAACGAAGCCATCCTGGCCCGGAGGAGGAAACTGGAGGAACTTGCGGAAGAGCTGGAGAGGAGTCCGGATATCGGCGTACCTGCCGAAGAAGTTTTCCGCGAGTTGGGTGTAGAGTAGCGGTTGTTAGGCCGTTTCACTACTGGGAGGTAGAAGAGCATGGTTTACGATGAAAATGCCTTCAGTGGAGTACCGGAGCGGTACACAGAAAAGTTTAAACGCGCGGTCAAAAATGCAGGGTTTCCCAAAAGCAAAGCTATCTATGCCGCGATCGCGGCGGTGCTGGTCCTCCTGTTGCTCTTCCCCCTGCGCTTCTGGGTGGTCGTCCCGGCGGGCTACCGGGGCGTGCTGCTCCAGTTCGGCGCG
>NZ_AUBR01000121.1 GCF_000429345.1 Desulfovirgula thermocuniculi DSM 16036
GTTTCCGGAACCTGACTCCGGAAACCCCGGCGGAAGAGATCCCGCCCGTGTCCGCGGCTGCCCCCTCCGGTGCGGCGTGCGGGATACTACTTCGGTAGGGCCGCACCGACCGACCTGCACGGCGCACCCGCGGTACAGAATTGTGCCGCGCCCGCGGCCGCCGGGCGGGCTGATACCTAGAAGGGGAAGCCATCTGCTTCTATTTCTGGCGGCTGAAGGTTAGAAAACAATCCTTCTTCACCCTTCCTGTCCGTTTCCGGTTTCTTGCGATGTTGTTCTGGCTCGCTTATTTCGAGCGGCTCTTCTAAAGGTTCGTAGAGCAGTTCGGGTTTTTTGTCTTCGTCGGGAGGTTCTATTTCGATATTGGAGGGCGTAGGAGGCAGGACGATAGAAGTCGTTAGTTGGCCTGTACGGGCCAACTCGAACATCTTCAGGAGTGTCATATCGCCCATATCAATGTACAGTATGGGTACCTTCCGCCGCACTTGCCGCCCATCCGCCAGCATGGGACGCTTCTCCTCCATCCGCACGCGCAACTTTAGTGGGACGAAAGAGAAGCGACCTATCATTGCCTTGAGCATCATCAAGGCGTCCCGGATGTTCCGATAACTGTTGATGCTACCAGTATCTAAGGAGTAAACCCCCAAGACACCGGGTACCTTGGGCAGTATCACGCTGAGGATGACCACTTCCCGGCACTTCCCGGCGGCGTAGAAACGGCACTGCTGATACGTGCAGGGGATCTTCACCCAAGTGCGCCCGCCGTTCTTTTCCGTCTCGAGTGCGGCTTCCTCCCTGCCCCGCATCCTGTAAACGCCACCTCTGACCGTTACCCCGTACTCCTCAAGTTTTCCGTAGTTCCCGGCCAGGGTGGCCGTTTCTCCGTCGCCCCGGCAGATGAGGCCGAACTGATCGCCGTAGCGCTTCAACCACGCCGAAGCGATCACGTTGAAGTCTTCCGCGGGGAACATCACATCTAATTCCCGCGGTTGTGGGCCGTAGACTGCTTGCACTTCGGGCGGCACGACGAAGTAATCCACGGCGACTGGGTAACCCTCTTCGTTCTTCACCCCGAGGGCTATGGTACCGAGCCGCGGGAACCTCACCGGAATATCCGTCCATCCTTTGATCGGCATTGCTAACACCTTCCTTCTAAGGATTAAAACGGAAGATCGCTTTCGTTTGCGTTCAATCCTCCTGCTGTTTCTACTGTGTTGCTGGCGGCCACTCTGTCAACGTCCAGAAACTCGAAACGATCAACCATGATGTCAACCGCCCTGCGGCGCACTCCTTGGTTGTCCTCGTAGATCCGCTCCCTCAGCCACCCCGTGATGCTTACCTGACGACCCTTGGCCAGGTATTCCTTTGCAATCTTTGCCTGTTCCCGAAAGAGGTAGCAGTCGAAGTATCCCGCCAGATCCTTGGAAAATGGCTTCCTGACGGCCAGCACAATGCGGCAGACAGGCACGTTGGAGTCTGTTTCCCTTAGTTCTGGATCCCTGGCGAGCCTGCCGGTCAGGGCCACGATGTTCATACCGTTCCTCCACCTACCCCGAAGCCTATACTTCCCTCTCTACCGCCGCCTTGACGAGGCGCCACTTCCCGCCGACCATCGCGAAGAACAGGTGCATGTTGGCCGCCGTCTGCACCTCCGACACCA
>NZ_AUBR01000122.1 GCF_000429345.1 Desulfovirgula thermocuniculi DSM 16036
CGCCCGTTGAGCAGGCCCGTGAGGGGGTCGAGCGAGGCCAGCCGCCGCAGGGCCTCCCTCTCGCGCTCGGCCAGGCGGTAGTGCCCCGGCGGCGGGGGCGCGCCCAGCAGGAGGCCCACGGCCAGCCGCGACACCGGACTGAGGGGCAGTTCCAGGGCGCGCTCCGGCGGCAGGACCTCCGCCCCGGCGTGCTCCTCCCCGAAGCGGGACCAGGAAAGGGCGCGGGCAAGCAGGCCCTCCGGCGGCAGGGACGCGGCGAACTCAAACAGCGCCACGGCCTGTGCCTTGCCCGGCGCCAGCGCCAGGCCCCGGAAGGAGAGCTCGCCGTCCCCCGCGGCGAGGTCGACCTCCTCCCTCAGTTCCCGCAGGGCAGCCGCCGCCAGCGGGTCGGGACCCGCCGCGTCGGCCGGGACTGCCGTGCCCGTTACGCTGGCCGTCCAGAGGCCGCTCTGCACGGCCAGGTGCTCCCTCCTCTTCAGGGCCAGCACCCTACCCCCCGCGTGCACCAGCACGCTCACCGCCAGGGGTTTGCCCGCGGCGTCCTCCCACGTGCCCGGCCGCCCGGAGGCTTCCCCGAGGTTGGCCTCGACCGCGAACCGCACGAAACAGGCCGGGGTCAGTACCAGTTCGGCGCGCCCGCCCGGCCCCACGGAGAGCCGTGAGAGGGCCAGGCAGTCCCCCGTAAGGCCGCCGAACTCGACCACGACATCTAACTTCTTCAACGGCAGGTAGGAAACCAAGGCTCCCTTCCCCTTTCGTGCCTCGGCCAGCGCGTCCTCGGTGCACCGCGGGCACATGCAGGCCCCCGGATTCCTCTTGAGGAATTCTCCCAGTACTTCGGGCAAAAGTTCACGGAGTACGGCCTCCGTGCAGTTCCATAGCACGGTGACAGCGCCTCCTCTGACTTTGACTGTCTTTGACTATACTTGCCCCCCTGAAACGGGGGAGATGTTGCTGTGAGATGGGCGTGCGGCGTCCGCCCCCAGGCCATATAGAAAATTCTCCGCAAACTGCTTCGCCTCCCGCCCCTCTACCACCCAGTAGCTCACGCCGCCTATCGTCTCCGCCCTGCCAGGCAGGGTGGCAACTCCTATAGCTGGAATCCCCCTCGCCAGGGCAGCCCCCAGGAGGGCCAGCGTTTCGGTGGCGGGCAGGTCGGTGTCGCAACAGCGCAGCACCTCGGCCGCCACCAGCGGCAACCGCGGCAGGTTCTCCGGCCTCAGCGCCTGCGCGGCCAGGGCCTTCAGGAGCTTCTGCTGCCTTTCCACGCGGCCGATGTCGCCCCTGCCGTCGCCCCGCCAGCGGGCATACTGCAGGGCGCGCAGGCCGTCCAGCCTCTGATGCCCGGCCCTGAGGTCTATCTCCGAGAGCGCCCCCGCGGAGGAATCGTGGTGTCGCATGTCGCTCTCCACCTCCAGCTCGACGCCGCCGAGAAAGTCGACGGCGCGCACGAAGCCCTCCCACCGGAAGGCGAGGTAGCGGTCCACTTCCACGCCCAGCAGCCGGGAGACCGCCTCCCTGGCCAGTTCCGGCCCGCCCAGGGCGCAGGCGGAGTTGATCTTGTCTCTGCCGTGTCCGGGTATTTCCGCCAGCGTGT
>NZ_AUBR01000123.1 GCF_000429345.1 Desulfovirgula thermocuniculi DSM 16036
AGCGAGGAAGTCAACGAGCGCATCTTCAAGAATATGTCCAAGCGTGCGGCGGAGATGCTGCGGGAGGAAATCCAGTACATGGGCCCGGTGCGCCTGCGGGACGTTGAGGAGGCGCAGCAGCGTATCGTGCAGATCATCCGCCGCCTAGACGAGGCAGGCGAAATTATCATTGCGCGCGGAGGAGAGGACACCGTCCTCCTGTGAGTAAGTAGCCGAGAAGCTTTTTAGCTGGGGGAGGATAAAAAAGTGAAGGTTCTAGTGGTGGACGATGCGAAGTTCATGCGCACAGTTCTCGGGAGCATCTTGCAAAAGATGGGGTGCGAGGTGGTCGAAGCGGAAAACGGGTTAGAGGCCATAGAAAGGTACGAAAAGCACCGGCCGGACCTGGTGACTATGGACATAACGATGCCGGGAATGGACGGCGTAGAGGCAGTAAAAAGGCTTAGGGAAGTTGACCCTAGTGCAAAAATCATCATGGTCAGCGCGATGGGCCAAAAAGATTTTGTGCTCAAGTCCATACAGTACGGGGCGCTGGACTTTATAGTTAAGCCTTTTCAGGAGGAGAGGGTGAGGAGCGCAGTGGAGAAAGCGTTGAAGGGAGTGCAGAAATTAGCGGAAAAAACGGTACATAAGTAGCGGGTGCTGCGGAAAGTCGGGCGGTAGGTTTTCCTTCTTGTGGTGGTATTTGATGAACGTAACCGCTTCTATAATTACTCCCGGAGGGCAAACCCGGCGAAAGCCGGGGACGCAAAGCCACAGGTCTAAGGTTTCCCGGGAGTCACGCCGGGAGGCTATGACGGCTGGGTTGCAAGGGAGGTGGGGCAGCCGCAGGAGGGCGTGTTGTGCCTGTCTCCCTGTGGCTTTTCTAGTTTTTATGTAGGATTTTAGCCCAATCGCTTTTGGAGTGCGCTCACGTACCAATGTTGAGGAGAGTCGAAGAAAATGCGCTTGGGAGAGCGGTTACGTTTTTTCGGCAGCGCAAGCGGTTAACTTTAAGGCACGTGGGGGAGATGATGGGGCTTCATGTAAGCACGCTATCTGGTTACGAGCGGGGGGTACGCAGGCCTTCACCGGAAATTTTAAAAAAGTTAGCCGATGTGTACGAAATTCCCCTTGCCTACCTGGTGCTGGATGAAAGGGATTTGCAGCAGGTAATTCCGGAAGAGGTTGCAGAAGCGGTATTGCTTTTTATGAGGCGCCCGGACATCAAAAGACTTGTGGAGGAAGTCAAGAACTTTCCCCAGCTTGCGGTTGAGTAGTTGTGCTGGTTTATCCGCACAATTAAGGAAACTTAACCTGGATCGAGTTGCCGCAGTTCCCACCCTTTGGGGGGAACAGGCGGTCCTGGCTTTGGAGGCTGTGGAATAGAGCTTAATCCAGGCTTTATTGGCAGACCCGATTTTTCTGGCTAAAGTTGTGCGCCCGCATAGATTTTGCAACTGCCCTGGGGCAGGTGAGGGTAATTAAAGCTCCATGCTTAAAGTTTTGCCGTGGGCCGTGTAAAATTTCAGTAGGCGCCAGAAAGGAATAAGCCCCTTGAAAAAGAAATGAGACCTCGCTCCCAAAAAACCACCAAAACTCAAGCTAA
>NZ_AUBR01000124.1 GCF_000429345.1 Desulfovirgula thermocuniculi DSM 16036
CCGGAAAAGGTCTACCTGGCGGCCCAGCGGGTGCTGTACAGGTACCTGTTCAACTCGGTGCGGCTGATGTTCCTGCGGCCGGACTGGTGCGTGGTTGTATGATGAGTTCAGGAGGGAAGGTACTATGGCTAGGTTTTTTAAGCAAATTTTAAGAGCCGTGTGGTATCCAGACACCGATTTCGGTCTAAGCTTCATGTGGCTTCAGGTGTTGGCAACTGTGGCTTTGAGTACGGTAGCGCTAGTGCTGGGGAGCCTGGGAATCGATGAAATACCTTTTTGGTTCCGCTTTGTTTTTGGGAGTTATGCTCTTTTCACCGCCGTGCATGTGATGGTCTTGGCACGCTATATCTGGTTACGGTGTGCTTAGTGACCCCCGCCAGGACTGGTGCGTGGTGGTGTGGTCGGATGTTCTGAGGGGATGGTGCACGAGTGAGCAGGAAGGACAGAAACGGCGAATCTATTCCGCTCCTGCACGTCTACGGCCAGTTTGCCTGGCACGACGACGTGTTCATAATCGGCAACCGGCAGGCGTTAAAGGCCCTGCTGGAAGCGGTCAAGAAGGCCTTGGAACAAGGCAAGGGAGAGGCCGATGGTGTTTTTGTGGCCGATGGCGAAGGATACAGCATAGTGGTCATCCGGAAGGACGACCCCTGGCCAGAGGGTTGGGAAAGACTTGCCCTGCCGTATACGGAAGATTACGCCAGGGACAGGAGGGAAGGCATCTTCTGGCCGGGAGATTTAGTCAGAGAGTCGTGGTGGTGCCGTTAATGCGCCGAGAAGAAAAGCGAGCAGTTTTGGGAGGTGTCGTCCTTGCTGACGGTACAGGAGCTCTTCCACGCTGTGCGGTGGGAGGAAGTGGAAGCAGTCCTGTTGGAGCGGTACGGGGACGAGGCAGGGGATCTGTCCGGCCTCCGGGAGGCTTTCCACTTCATAAGGAACTGCGAGCTGGAGCCGAACCCGGAGGGGTGGGTGATCGAGATCGATTCTTGGTTCGACGAGGAAGAAGGGAAAGTTGTTTGGGACGTGCACGCGCGGAAACCGGGTGACGAACAGGTGTACGGCATGGGCCTGTCCCTGCTGGACGAGTGGGCCGGGCACTTCGTCTCCGAAAAGGCGCTGGCGGCCTTCTCTCCCGCGGAGGCGGCGGCCCACATCCTGTGGGAGGCCATATGGTGGGGGTGTTCGAACGAAGCCATCCTGGCCCGGAGGAGGGAACTGGAGGAAATGGTGGAAGAACTGGAGCGGAATCCGGACGTCGGTGTGCCTACCGAGGAAGTTTTCCGCGAGTTAGGAGTAGAGTAGAGATTGTTAAGCCGTTTCGATGCTGGGAGGGCGAAAAAAGTGACTTATGATGAAAATACCTTCGGTGGAGTGCCGGAACGGTACGCAGGAAAGTTCAGACGCGCGGTCAAAAGTGCAAGGCTTCCTGGAAGTAGAGCCATCTACGCCGCTGTCGCGGCGGTGCTGGTCCTCCTGTTGCTCTTCCCCCTGCGCTTCTGGGTGGTCGTCCCGGCGGGCTACCGGGGCGTGCTGCTCCAGTTCGGCGCG
>NZ_AUBR01000125.1 GCF_000429345.1 Desulfovirgula thermocuniculi DSM 16036
TTGCGAGGACAATTTCATCGGGGGTTTCGCGCGCCCACGGCGGTTCGGAGTTGCTCCAGCCGAAGAGGTGGTACCGATGCTTGAGCCTGAAGAGTTCTGCCAACCTTTCCGGCAACATCCTGCGGAACTTTTCGTACCTGTCCGAAGTCAAGGGTTCGGTCACGCCGAGGGCGTCGAGGCGGTGGCGCAAAGCCTTGACGAATTCCTTTTCTGCGGCCAACTCGCCGAGGAATTTCGCCTGCGCCTCGCGCTCCCTGGCCTTTCTCTCAAACTCCCTGCGGACTTCCGGCCCCACGAACACTTTGTACCCTAGTTGGGCCACCTTTGTCGCCCACTCCGGCAGATTTTTTTCCCTCTTTCCGGCGTAGGCGGCCAAGGCTTTTAACAAGTCTCCGCGGGTGGAGTTTGGGTCTTCTAGCACGCTTAGGAGCCGCGAAGCCCGTAGCGCTACCTCCGCCTCCCCCTTGGTGCGGGGCCTGCACGAGGCTTTTGCTTCCAGATCTCTGAAGAGGAGTTCGGTTGCTTCTGACGCCCAACCAGGGATTTCTTCCAGGATCGCTCCCAGCCGGGAGATCTTTTCGGTCCGCCTCTTTTCTTCCTCTTCCCGACGGCGTGCGGCTTCTTCCTTTTCTTTCCTCTTTACCTCCTCCCACTCTACAACTCTCCGGTAGAGCGGGGCGAAGCATTTTAAGGAATTGGTTGTCATGCCCTTTGCCATTTCTTCAGGAAAGCCGTGGCTGATAAGGAACTGTATTGCTTTGATGATCCTCTCTTTGTACATGACAACGGGTTCGTCGAAACTCTTCTGCCATCCGAGAAGCACGGCGCAGGCGTCGAAGCCGTTCAAGCCGCACGCGTCCATCAGGATCGAGAGCTTGTCCGCCAGGAACGGGAGGCCGGAAAGCCTCGCCCTGAAACTCTCGAAGTCCGTTTTCGCCAGAGTGGCCCACTCCCGGACCTGCTCCGGTTCCGGGAAGAGGCCGTCCCTAAGCGCTTCGAGCCTGGCCAGACATCTCTCTTTCCTGCCTTTTTTCCAGTGCTTTGCCAAACCCTTGACGAGTTCCGGACGTTCGGAGAAGTGTTCAGGCCCGGAGAGGCCTGCCTCCCCTGCACACGTAGCGCATGCCTCGGCCCTGCGGCCGTACAGGGTAATGGTTGCAAGTTCCCCATCCTTTTTGAGCTTTCCGCAGACAATACACCTGCTCCACATCTCTCCACGCGGCGGGCGCCCTGGCCGCCCGCCACTTCTCGCGCCTCCTTTCCGAAAGTTTTTTTTTTGAGGCAGGCGGGCTTGCCAGGGAAGCCCCTTCTCGTCCCCTGGCGGGGAGAAAACTTTTTACCTTGCCCTGGCTTGTTGCCAGGGGAAACACAACTCTTGCCCCGCAGGGCGGGGAAAAAAGAACGCTCTTAAAAAAAACGGGAAGCTGGAAGGCTAGCCTTCCAGCTTCCCGCAACACTTCTTGTACTTCAACCCGCTCCCGCAGGGGCAGGGGGCGTT
>NZ_AUBR01000126.1 GCF_000429345.1 Desulfovirgula thermocuniculi DSM 16036
CCCCCTTATAGACGCTGCTATAATGTGCCTTGCATGAGAGGAAGAGCAGAGTGGCTATGCTGCCATAAAATACCTCTTTCTCAGCTTTAGTGCCGCAAGAGTGCCGGCAAGAAAAGTAGTAATACAAAGGACTGTATCTATGAAAGCGTTGTCAATACCTCGCCGTGTCATCTTGTCCAGCCGCAGGTGCTCTTTTAGGAGAGCAAACCACCGTTCTATGGAACTGCGGCAGTTGTAAATCTCCTGCCATTTGGGGCTGCCCCGGTGAGGATAACAAAACAGGCGCGGGTTATCCTTTACCCGTACCCTTACGACAAGACCGTAGGGATTGGCACAAGCGCACTGCCCGTCGCACTCTACTTTCCGGCCTGCAGCTTTGGGGCAGCGAAACTTAAGAACCTTACGTTCTTTCTCCGCTCCCCAATAGACCATAGGATAGCCGGCAGGGCAAAGGGGTGTACCGTCCTCGTTAAAACCAGGGAATGGTTTCTTGCGGTTCCGCATATTGAGCTTGATAATGGCCTGACCACCAAGGGCTAGTGCCTGCTCATAGATACACCGGGCATCATAGCCTGCATCCATCACGTAGTACTCCGGCGCAATGCCAAAGAGGTTTTTGTGCTCCGCATGGGCTTCTCTCATGAGAATGGGGGCAATTTCTGTTTCCGGTACATTGGCCGGGGCTATCCGCAAAGCCAGGGGTATGGGCCCAATGCTGGTGGGTGCCATGGCCACGTGAAGCTTGTAGCCATAGAAAAGCGGTGTTTCTTCCGGGGAAGAAGCCGTGCGGTATCCCCAGGCAGAACCAAGGGAAGTGGATTCCTCCTTGCCGGCATCACCTTTAGGTGGCCTTTCTCTGGCCGGAATGTCTGTAGTATCTATTACCACTTTCCCCTCAGGGGCAGCCTCTTCAGCCACTTTGGCCATCATCTCCTGTACAACCTGGCCGAGGAGTTTTTGCCCCTCCATCTTTCTCAGCTCAGCAAGGAAGCGGTAGAAAACGCTAGGTGAGGGGGGAGGCTTCCTGATATCAAAGCCGCAGTAGTACATGAGCTCCTTTGAACAGGAAAGGCATTTGACCAGAGCTTCGATACTAGGAAGCTCCAGAATCGTCTTGAGCACGAGGGCTCTGAATAAGGCCGTACGGTCGTAGCCTGGGCGGCCGGTTCCTTGGTACAAAGGAAACATTTTCCTTATTGGCTCGACATCGATAGAAAGGAGGGCCGAAAAAAAGTGCTGGTGACTGCAGCCGGAGTGAACAAAAACCTCGAAGGGAAAAAGCGTTGGCTGTTGAATATACACCATGTAAGGGCTTCCTCCTCCCTTTGTGGTTTTTTGGGGTTTTTCGATTAAATTCGACACAAAGAGGAGGAAGTCCTTTCTTCTTTTAAGTAAATGTGTTACAAAAAGCAGGTTAAGGAAGTGGGTAAAGCTTACCCCTTAGGTCCTAAAATCTTTCGGGTTCAAGAGCTCTAAGTTTTGCATTTTGCTC
>NZ_AUBR01000127.1 GCF_000429345.1 Desulfovirgula thermocuniculi DSM 16036
GTAGGGTGTGGGGCAGGCAAATCCGCCTCACGTGAAGCCCGAGAGGTGATGGGGAGGGAAGTATAAGTACCGAAGTGGCCGAGCCCACACTGCCTAGAAAAACCTCTAACGATGGCTGGCCGGTGCCCGTACCGCAAACCGACACAGGTAGGCGGGGAGAGGATCCTCAGGCGCGCGAGAGAACCCCCGTTAAGGAACTCGGCAAATTGACCCCGTAACTTCGGGAGAAGGGGTGCCCCGTTAGCGTGAAGGTGCGGAGCTGCTGGAGCGCGAGGGGGTTGCAGGGAAGAGGCCCAAGCGACTGTTTACCAAAAACACAGGTCCCTGCGAAAGCGAAAGCTGAGGTATAGGGGCTGACGCCTGCCCAGTGCTGGAAGGTTAAGGGGAGGGGTTAGCCGGGGGGAGACCTCTGGCGAAGCTCTGAACCGAAGCCCCAGTAAACGGCGGCCGTAACTATAACGGTCCTAAGGTAGCGAAATTCCTTGTCGGGTAAGTTCCGACCTGCACGAAAGGCGTAACGACTTGGGCGCTGTCTCAACGGGGGGCTCGGCGAACTTGTAGTACCCGTGAAGATGCGGGTTACCTGCGGCGGGACAGAAAGACCCCGTGGAGCTTTACTGCAGCCTGACATTGGACCTTGGTACTGCATGTACAGGATAGGTGGGAGGCGTAGAAGCTGGGGCGCCAGCTCTGGTGGAGCCGGCCTTGGGATACCACCCTTGTGGTGCTGGGGTTCTAACAGGGTGTCGTGGAAGCCGGCACATGGACAGTGTCAGGTGGGCAGTTTGACTGGGGCGGTCGCCTCCTAAAGGGTAACGGAGGCGCCCAAAGGTTCCCTCAGCGCGGTTGGAAATCGCGCGGTAGAGTGCAAAGGCATAAGGGGGCTTGACAGCGAGACTTACGAGTCGAGCTGGGACGAAAGTCGGGCTTAGTGATCCGGCGGTACCGAGTGGAAGGGCCGTCGCTCATCGGATAAAAGCTACCCCGGGGATAACAGGCTTATCTCCCCCAAGAGTTCACATCGACGGGGAGGTTTGGCACCTCGATGTCGGCTCATCGCATCCTGGGGCTGGAGCAGGTCCCAAGGGTTGGGCTGTTCGCCCATTAAAGCGGTACGTGAGCTGGGTTCAGAACGTCGTGAGACAGTTCGGTCCCTATCCGCCGCAGGCGCAGGAAACTTGAGGGGGGCCGTCCCTAGTACGAGAGGACCGGGATGGACAGACCGCTGGCGTACCAGTTGTCCCGCCAGGGGCACAGCTGGGTACCCAAGTCTGGGAGGGATAAGCGCTGAAAGCATCTAAGCGCGAAGCCCGCCCCGAGATGAGGTTTCCCGCGGAGTTAATCCGGTAAGACCCCTGGAAGACTACCAGGTAGATAGGCCGGGCGTGTAAGCCGGGTAACCGGTTGAGCGGACCGGTACTAATAGGTCGAGGGCTTGATTCCGGCGGTGCCTCCGCTGTGAAGTTTTGAGGGAGCAGGGAAA
>NZ_AUBR01000128.1 GCF_000429345.1 Desulfovirgula thermocuniculi DSM 16036
GTTTCCGGAACCTGACTCCGGAAACCCCGGCGGAAGAGATCCCGCCCGTGTCCGCGGCTGCCCCCTCCGGTGCGGCGTGCGGGATACTACTTCGGCAGGGCCGCACCGACCGACCTGCACGGCGCACCCGCGGTACAGAATCGCGTCGTGCCCGCGGCCGCCGGGCGGGCTGGCACCTAGAAGGGGAAGTCCTCGAAGGCCGGATCTCCCTGGGCGACCTCTTCCGCTATGTCGAGTTCGACGGCCGCTTCTTTATCCCTCTTGGCCAAGAATCCTTCGCGGACGCGCTTGAATTCCTGAGCGTATCTTTTCACCCAGGCGTATTCGTCTTCCAGTAATGTTCCTGCGATGGTGAAGACCGCCTTGGAATAGGGTATTTTCTTTGTACTCATAGTTTCTTTTAGGGTGATCTTAACTACCACCTGGTGGATGTCGAGGAACTTGCCCGTGAGGTTCTTCAGGAACTTCCTGAAGGAACCCATGGATGTAGGCGGCAGGGAGAGTACCAGCGGGAAGAACTCTTCGGAGCGCAGGATGTATAATCGCCACATATTTTTGCAGGCTTTCCTGTTTTCTCCCTTGCTACCCATTTGGTTGTACTCACATGACTTACACAATCCGCCAGGGTCGCCGAAACCCTGCCTGCCGTCAGGGGAGAAGCACTGCGGGGGGTTGCCTTCTCCCCGGAACTCCTCGAGCCAGAGGGCGTTCACCCGGTGGTGATCCAGTATGACCCCCACGATTTCCTGCACTTCTTCCATTACGTCGGGGTCGTCCTCGCTGGGGATCTTGAACTTCGTCGCGCCGCCGGTGGGGAACTTAACCTTGGTGAACAGGGAACCGACTTCGGCATCCCCGAAGTTCGTCCTGATCAACTCTTCCAAACTACGCTGTTCCCCAGCACCGTAAATTGCCAGCTTGAACCCGGATTGAGTTTCCCCTTGTGGGACGAGGGCGACCTCCCCGGTTCCCTCCTGACCCTCGAGCGCGGGGAAAAGGCTCTTAGACTTCGCTCCCATTGGATATCCGCTCCTTTCCACTTGTTTTTGAGATTGGCGTTGGCACTAATGCCCAACTTCCCTATACTTCTCTCTCCACAGCCGCCTTGACGAGGCGCCACTTCCCGCCGACCGTCACGAAGAACAGGTGCATGTTGGCCGCCGTCTGCACCTCCGACACCAGTCTGCCCTTCCCATCCCTGTAGCGGGTGACTGACGGCACCCTGGCCACCACGCAGTGGGCATATGGATGCGGGACGCGGCAGGTGTCGCGGTCCACGAGGCTCTCCCACCCGGCGACGTATGTGCTCAGCACCTTGAAGAAGCCTATCCCCATCAGGCCGAGCAACTTCTCGGCCTCTGCCGTCGTCAGCGGCGACATGTACGGGTCTTTTTCCTGGCGGGGTCGGGAAAATTCCACAACCCGCCACCTTATCGCGACGCGGTGCTCGCGCTTGAAC
>NZ_AUBR01000129.1 GCF_000429345.1 Desulfovirgula thermocuniculi DSM 16036
ACCAATGTTCAAAGATTACATTTCACGGGAGTTCCTCTCCCTGTAGCGCGTGAAAGAGCAACTCCCAAAAGCGCTCAACCCAGGACCACCTGCCGCACCTCCACGCCCGCCTCCCGCAGGACCTCCGCCGCCAGGGGGTCGGGGTAACCCTCGAGGTAGCGCACCGCCGCCACCCCAGCGTTGACCAGTGTCTTGGCACAGTGGGCGCAGGGGAACGCTGTGGTGTACAGCTCCGCCCCGACGGTGGGCACGCCGAAGACCGCCGCCTGCACCACGCAGTTCTCCTCGGCGTGAACCGCCCGGCACCTGTCCGCCAGGCCGACCCCCGTGGGTTCGCCCGCCCGCAGGCAGCCGAACTCCGCGCAGTGTCTCAGGCCCCTCGGCGCGCCATTGTACCCCGTGGCGATTACGCGCCTGTCCCTCACCAGCACCGCGCCGACCTTCTTGCGGAGGCACGTGCTACGCTCCGCCACCACCAGCGCCACCCTCATGAACGTCTCGTGCCAGCCAGGCCTCTCGTCGGGCGGCGGCGCGGGACTCACCCCCAATCCCTCCATCAGGGCGTCGACCTGGCGGTGGAGGTCCTCCACCGTACCCGAGTTGTCCAGCACGGGGGTGCCCGGCGGCAGGTCCACGCCCGCCTCGGACTCGTGGCCGAGGGTCCCCGCCTGGGCGTCGCCGTCCCGCAGGAGGAGCCTGGCCAAGCGCAGTTCCTCCGGGCACTCTATGGCCACGGGCACGAATCCCCGCTCCAGGCACGCCCCCAGTTCGTTTTGGTAGCGGCAGTCGGTAATTACCGCGCGCGGTTTCCCCTCGGCCTCCACGCGGCGGAGCAGGTGCCGCACCCACACGTCCGGGTCGACCCGCCTCAGGGCCGTGCCGACCTCCTGCAACAGGGCGCGCGGCTTGGGCGACGCCCCGTAGGCCTCCGGGAAGAGTTCCGCCGCCAGTCGCTTGATCCTGTCTGCGAAGGCGTAGCGGGCGAAGCCGTACCTCGCGGCCAGGTAGGCTGCCACCGTGTCCTTCCCCGCCCCGGCCTTCCCCACGAGCACCAGGCGGACGGGGCGGCCACCAGTTTCCCCAGGCGTCCCCGGACGCTCGGCTTGACCTGTGACGACAGCGCTGTCCAACACCCCCACACCCCTCCCCGGAACTCGAACTCATGCCGCGATGTCTGTGCCTCCGTACCTGCCCTCGTACACCATGGGATTGACGCACCCGAGCCACCTGATTAGTTCGTCCCTGGCATAGTGGAGGAACCTCTGGCCCAGGCATCCCCCGCGGCACCACCCCACTTTCGGGCATCCGCGTTCGACGCATCCTTCCGGTACGAACCAGCACAAGAACCTCACAAGGTTGAG
>NZ_AUBR01000130.1 GCF_000429345.1 Desulfovirgula thermocuniculi DSM 16036
TCGGGCGGTGAAGACGGGGTGGTAGTCGGCGGCCTACTTAAGTTCTCGCTGTCCGACTACCCGGGCCGCCCCGCCGCGGTGGTGTTCACCAGGGGCTGTAACTTCCGCTGCCCCTGGTGCCACAACCCCGGCCTGGTGGACCCGGCGCGCTACGTTCCGGAAGTGCCGCTGGAAGGAGTCCTCCGGTTCCTGGAGCGGAGGTGCCGCCTTCTCGACGCCGTGGTGGTTTCCGGCGGCGAGCTGACCCTCCAGCCTGACCTCTTGGACTTCCTGCGGGAGCTCAAGCGCATGGGGTATGCAACGAAGCTCGACACCAACGGCTCCCGCCCGGGCGTCCTGCGCCGGGCTCTCGGGGAGGGCCTGGTGGACTGCCTGGCGGTGGACTACAAGGCCCCGCTACGGCTCTACCGGGAGTGGATCCGCGCGGAAAGCCCGGACGCCGTTTTGGAGAGCCTGTGCTTGGCGCTGGAGTTCCCCGGGGGCTACATCAGGACTACGGTCGTCCCCTGTCTACACACGCCGGAAATCTTGGGAGAGATGGCGGCCGGGCTCCGCGCGGCGGGGTTCGACGCCGCCCCCGGGACGGGGAAGTGGGCGCTCCAGGAGTTCCGGCGGGGCGGAGAACTGCTCGCTGGAACCCTGGCAGCGGGGGCGTAGGGGATTTTCCCTACGCCCTTTTTTTCCGGGGGTGACCTCCGTGGGAGCGTATGCCAATACTGGCCTCGACCTGGAGAGGGGCAGGATCGACCCCGGTAGGTGGCTGGAGTTCCTGCGCGCCGAGTGCGCCAGGCGCGGGGTCGAGGTGGGACTTCCGGAAGAGGACTTCTGGTGGTTCTGCTTTGCGGAGAGGGCGGTGGCCGGGCTGGTGGCGGCGGCCAAGCGCCTCGACAACTGGGAGTGGCTGCTCTACCTGGCCAGGGTGCCCCCGAAGAAGAGGAGGTTGGGGGAGGCCGCCCTGGTGCGCTACGTCCTCTCCAGGTTCCCCTCGCCGGGGTTCAGGAGGCGGCTGAGGCGCCTGGCCTTCTACGTCTTCCCCGAGTGCTTCGGGGAGGGCGATCCCGGGGCCGCGGTCGCGGCCGCCGAGCGTGAGGGGAGGGACGTGGACGCGGCGAGGTTCCTGTGCAGGGCCCTGGGGAAAAGAATCGCCCTGCCCCCGGGTTTCGATGAGGGGGCGGCCCGGCTCCGGTACGAGATATACCTGCGGGAACACGCCCTGAGCGCGCGGGGAGCGGACCCCCTCGGCGAGGCCATAAGGCGGGAGGTGGAAAAGTCCACGCGCGGCTACCGGGAGGAGATCGCCCGGCTCAGGGA
>NZ_AUBR01000131.1 GCF_000429345.1 Desulfovirgula thermocuniculi DSM 16036
TCGGCCTCACCGCCGGGGGCAACTCGTGGGTGCGCTCGGACGTGCTCGTCAACGGCCCCCTGGCGGTACAGGGCAACGGCTGGATCGGGATGCCGTCGAACAGGAGGACCGTCTACGCCGACGGGTTGGTGAACGCGGGGAACAAGGGGACCATCTTCGGGGACGTCTACGCGACCTCGGCGATAATCGGCTACGTGTCCGGCAAGAAGAACCCCTACTGGGATCCGCCCGTGCCCTTTCCTGAGATCGGCGACGTGAACGCGCTGGTCGGCCTGGCGCGCTACATAGCCCAGGCCCAGGAGCAGGCCACGGGCAAGAAGCACTACTTCCCCGGCGACAAAACCTTCACCGCCTCCGAACTGGCTGGCCTCAGCGGCACGTACTTCGTCGAGGGCACTGCCTACCTGCCCGGCGGCGTGACGAACGCCCGGGCAGCCGTCGTGGCCGTGAAGGGCATAAGCGTGACGGGTTCCCTGCAGGCCGAGGGGGTGACGCTGATCACGGCTGGCAATCTGGCGCTCAGGAACTCCAGCGACACCTCCGTGGCCCTGGCGGTGGCGGGCGGCGATGCGGGCTGGAGGCAGACGGGCGGCGGCAACGCCTCGTTCACCCTGAAGTACGGTGCCCTGGTGGCGGGCACGATCAACGGCGGCGACCTTAGGGGTAGCGTAGTCCTGGAGCAGAACGACGCCGTGGACTTCGGGACGATCTCCGCGCCCGTCCACACGGCGCGGGTAATCAGCCAGAGCGAGGTCTGGTAGGTACTTCTTTCCGAAAGGGGGTTTTGCGCCGCGGAGTGGAAGTCCTGAGGGTTTCTTCTTGTACCGATCCCCGGAAGCTGGCGGGGGCCGTGGCCGCCGTGCTGCGGAAGTACGGGAGGGCCGTCCTGCGGGCGTGCGGCCCGAAGGCGTGCCACGCGGCGGTCAAGGGCGTCATAGCGGCCCGCGGCCTGACGGCGCCCGAGGGGGCGGATCTCAAGTTCGCCCCGCGCTTCGAGAGGGAAGGCGGTACGGTAGGTATTGTTTTCGAAGTCTTCTGGCGTTAAGACATTTTTTGGAAAAGGAGGTCGATCTTCTTTGCGTACGTCGGTGTTCGTCGTTTCTCCGGTGGTCGGTTCTGCGGTGACGGGCGGCCTATCCTGGTTCCTCTCTGGCGCCCTAGCGTCCGCCGCGCCGCTCTGCGCGGCCTCCGCGGCGGCGGGCGCGCTCTGCGGCGT
>NZ_AUBR01000132.1 GCF_000429345.1 Desulfovirgula thermocuniculi DSM 16036
CCCCCGGCGCTGACTCCGCCCGGCCTACTGCTGGCCGACCGCCACTATATTGCCCTCGGGATACCACTCCACCTGCTTCCCGAAGGCTTCGCCCAGGAACCGCAGTGGCACCAGCGTCCTGCCATTGACTACCTGCGGCGGCACGTCGAGGGTCACCGCGCGGTTGCCGAGGATGGCCGTCCTGTCGCCCACCTTCAGCGTGACCGCGGTACCGTTGTTCTCCACGGTCACGGTCTGGGTGGCGGGGTCCCACTTAACTCTGTCGTCCGGCACGCCCAGGGCGTTGGCCACCCTCCGCAGAGGGATCATGGTGCGGCCATCGATGATGGCAGGTTCAACGTCAAACTTGACCGGCTGGCCCTCGACGAACACGCTCACCTTTTCGGGCATGCCCACGCGGTGCCGCTCCCGCCAGATCTTGCCGAGCTGCTTATAGAGACCCTTCCGGTTCTTCTCCAGCTTGAGGATCTGGAGCAGAAGCTGCTCGGCCCTGTCGAGGTCGTTGGCCTGGAGCGCCGCGACTAACTCTTCCCTCAGCTGAAGCACCTTCTGGGCGGTTTCCTCGCGGCCCTGGAGCTCGCGTAGCTTGCGGAGCAGCGCCCAAGCCTCGGCGTACCGCCCGGCGTTCACCGCCTCCTCCAGCTTGGCCCTGAGTTCGGCGATCTTCTGCTCCAGCTTTTCTTGCTTTTCCTGGCCGCCGTAGACCTTGCCGGTCACGCTTGTGGCGTCGGTGCTCCCGGCACCCTGCTGAGCTTGCTGGGTTCCCTGCGCCTGCTGGGTATTGCCCGGTTCGCCGGCCCACGCCGGGACCAGGGACAGGAGCAGTGCCGCCAGGCACGCCAGGGCGAGCGCGCGCAGGAGGGGTTTTGTACCTTTCCGCATTCGCTTTCCACCTCCTTTCCGAACAAAATTTTACCACAAAAAAGGACGAACCCGCGGGTCTGCCGCCCGCGGGCCCGCTCCTCCGCCCTGGCCTACTTCCGCACGGCCACCGCAAGCCCTTCCGCCAGCTTCCCCGCCGCGAAGAGCGCCGACCTCTCCAGCACCCCGAAGTCGAAGGCTCCCCCCTCGTGGCAGGACTCCACGGTGACGGAAGCCGGGCCGAGGCCGAGCGCGAAGCGCAGGACGTACTCCCCGAAGGGGTCGCCCGCCCTCAGCTCGGCGTGGGAAGTGACGGCGCCGTTCCTCAACGCCGCCGTGCTACCCGTC
>NZ_AUBR01000133.1 GCF_000429345.1 Desulfovirgula thermocuniculi DSM 16036
CCGCGCAGGTAGCAACGGAAGGCGCCGTTGTCGAAGCCCCACGGCTCGCCCGGGTAGGGGCGCGGGGGCTTGAGCAGGAACATCCGCCCCCAGCCGAGCGAGGCCGCCACTCCGACCACGCGGCGGTCGCACGTGTCGCCTATCAGGAAAACCACACCGTCCGAACTCCCCTTTCCCGCCGCAACGCTAAGGCGTGCCGAGAATCAGTTCGAACTTCAGCTTCGGTCCCACGGCGGCGTCCCGTCGGCGGGGGCGGCTCGGGTAGGACCACCTGCCGCCGTTCGTCCTTCCGGCGAACCGCCACCCCGCTGCGCGGTACACCGTGCCTCGGTGCCCCTTGCCTGGGTCGGCGTAGGAGATCAGCCGCCGGATTTCGGGCATGTTTCTCCGGATCCACTCTGCCGCCAGGGCCAGGACGCGGGACTCGCTGTTGCGCGGACATTCGTTCAGCAGGACCATGCGGGTCAACTCCATGGTGTGCTCTTGATCCTCTAGCCTGGCCGAAGGCCTACCGAACATCAGCGTCCCCACCAGGCGGTCCCCGTACCAGACACCCAAGCAAGCCCGCGCCCCCGGCGGGGCGTAGCCGAGGTAGTGGTGCCGCTCCACGAACGCCCGCGCTGTCCGGTACGGGACGGGCCGCACTTCCAAGTGCTTGACCGAGGGTGGCGGCCCGGGCGGCGTGTCGGAAAAGCGGAACTGGCCGTCCCAGTCGGGTACCAAAAACATGCTGCGAGCACCCTCCTCGCAAACAAAAGCCGCCCGGCTTTCTTCCCTACCGAGCGGCCATGCTCTTCACTACGGGCGGCCCGCTGTAGCCGGGCCGGAAAACCACAACGCACGAAGGAAAAGGCGCGCCGTTTTCCGCGCCCCCAAAGCGAAGCCTGCCCCGGATGAAGCGGACCTCCGCGGCCCGCATGACGTACTCGTGCCACCATGCCGTGTCCGTGCGGGAGGGGAGCAGGCACACCACAGTAGCACCCTTTTGAGCCTCCTCGTAGGCCTTCTGGATCCACTTCCCGAT
>NZ_AUBR01000134.1 GCF_000429345.1 Desulfovirgula thermocuniculi DSM 16036
CTCTGCCTGGCGCTCAACGCGGGAAATAACGAAGCCCGCCGGGTGGCTCTGGCGCAGGCCGTGGAGATGGTGGCCTCCCTGCCGCCGGAAAAGCGGCACCTGGGCTACTGCCTCGCCGCCCTGCGCAAGCTGGCGGCCGAGAGCCAGCAGCGGGCGGTGCGGGAGGAGGCGGGCCAGTGCGCCCTCCTGCTGGAGTACCTCCGCACGTCGGACGTGGGATCGATGGCGTTCGGAGAAGGGATCTCCGGGGCGGGCCCGCTTTCCGGCGGCGAGGTGATCCGCGTGGTCAACCTCAAGGAGCTCCCCCTCCCGCGCAGGGGCGCCGACCCGTCGCGGATCACCGAGAGCGAGCGGCAGGGGCTGGCGCTGATGTACCTGGCGGCGGCCATGGCGCGCGAGGTGGCCTTCGGCCTCCCGCGCGGCCTGCTCAAGTGCCTGGTCTTCGACGAGGCGTGGGCGCTCTTCGCCGTGCCGGAGGGCCAGCGGTTGCTGGAGGAAGTCGTGCGCATAGGCCGGACGTTTAACCTGATCCCCGTGCTGATCTCGCAGAACGCCGGCGATTTTGCCACCTCGAAGGTCGTCGTGAACAACGTGAGCAATGTCTTCTGCTTCCAGGCCAACGACGAAGACGAGGTGGCGGCGAACCTGCAGTTCCTCGGGGCGGGTGCAGGGGAGTTGAATGTCAATCTCTTCCGCAACCTCGTCTCCGGGTCGGCAGTGTTCCGGGACGCCGAAGGGCGTATCGGCCTGCTGCACGTCGACCCCCAGCCGCCGTACCTGCTGGAACTGTTCGACACCCGGCCCAAGGAGCAGCGACAACAGGAAAAGTCGGCGGCCGCGGGAGGGCGGTAGCCTGATCTGCCAGATAACCCCATTTTCGCCAATTTTACCGCCGCTTCTGAGGCGGGGGTCTTTCCAGGGGAGAATAATCCCCCCGCGGAAAACCCCCTCTTTTTGGGCCGTTTTTTTCAAAATACGTGCCGCATTTTCAGGGGGGTTGCTTATGTTCTTCGCCTCGCACGGAGAGGTCGTCGTCTACGACTGC
>NZ_AUBR01000135.1 GCF_000429345.1 Desulfovirgula thermocuniculi DSM 16036
GCGGCCGCCGCCGTGCTTGGCGCCGCGCTCCTTGCCGGAGCCGAGGCCGAGGGAGTAGACCATCTCCGCGAGGGAGTCGGCGAGCCTGACCAGCTGGGACTCGTCTATGTGGCACGATATGTCGCAGTGCACACCAAACAGTATCTCGCTGTGCACGGTGGTGCGGTGGGCGGTGCGTATCATCCCCTTTTCGCCGACCTCGGGCACGCCCCACACGCCCGCCGCGAAGCGGTTGGCCAGGGTCTTACCGTGCCCCGCCTCTGGGTCGGCGCTCTCCACGACGAAGCCGCAGACCTCGGAGAGGCCGTGCTTCACGAGGGTGCGCATCAGCGGCCCGGCGGCCGCGGCGCCCGCGAAGAACCCCGCCAGGGGGTATTTCTCCATCCAGCGCAGGTAAGTCCGCAACTGGCCCTCCAGGGTGCCCTTCGCCGCGATGGGCTCCAGGAGCTGGCGCTCGTTGACGGAGACCTCGCGCCACTCGGTCAGCGGGTCGTCGGGGTCCACGTCGTCCCGCACGCCCCCCGCCTCGCCGGCCAGGCGGCCCGAGGCCGAAAAGATGTCCTTCCCCACGGCGAATATCTCCTTCCCGCTAGGGAGGGAGTGCCACCCGGAGCGGGAGACGACCACCCTCTGGGGCATCCTCGCCTCCTCCGGGAACTCGTACCTCAGGTCGCGCAGGGCGGCGAGCCAAGCCACGAGGGCGTTCTTGCGGTTGCTGTCGACGGGCATGTCGCGGTTGGCCAGGAAATCGAACTTGTTGGCGTTGAAGAGCACGCCCGCGGGGAACTGGGCGCGCCGCCACCCGCCCTCGTAGTGCCACCACCAGACCTCGTAGTGCACGTCGTCCTCTTGGCCGTCGGCGGGCACGAGGTGTGCCGCGAGCGCCACGGGCGCGGGCAGGACTTCCTTTTCCCTCACTCCCCTCTCGTCCTCGGTCACCAGGACCACCCTGCCGTCGGACTTGATGTCGTATTCCCCCGGCACCGGGTAGTCCGCGAAGGGCGTCCCCGCGGCGGGCGGGAAAACCTCCGCGAACTT
>NZ_AUBR01000136.1 GCF_000429345.1 Desulfovirgula thermocuniculi DSM 16036
GCCAGGTGGGCGGCCGTCTGGCCCTCCGCCGATGCCCTGTGGGCCTTTACGGAGCCCGCCAGCAGGGCGCCGACCAGCGCGGCCGCCACGGCGAGGAGCGCCATGGCGACCACCACCGATGCCAGGGAGAAGCCGCGGTCGTCGTTGAGGGCGAACGAAACCCGCCTCAACTCGCCCCACCGTCCTTTCTTTCTGCGGCGCCTTTTCCGGCCATTTCCTCCAGGAAGGTTCCCAGGTACCTTTCCAGGGCCGCCCTGTGCGCGCCCGCCAGCGCGAAGCCCGCCTCGAGCATCACCAGCAGGTGGCCGAGGAAGCCCGCCAGGGCGCCGAGAGAGAGGAAGTGCGGCGCGTGGTGCCAGCCTTCGATCACGCCGTCCGCCAGGACTTTCGGGAAACAGGCCGGGGCGTTGCACCGCACCTCGAAGCCGCGGAACTCTTTCCTGCGCCAGTCGCACTCCCAGCGGAAAACGAAGCTTTCCCAGTCGCGGGATTCTTTCCCGCAGACCTCGCACTTCAGGCTAGTCCTCCGCAGATGCCGCAACCCTCATCGCCTCCTCGGGCGTGGTTGTACCTTCCAGGGCCTTCCTCCTGGCGTCCTCCACCAGCGGCACCATCCCTTCTCTAATCGCCTGGTCCCGCACCGCGTCGGCGTCGGCGTTCCTCCTCACGAGGTCCCTTATGGCGCGGGAGGCCGCCATCACTTCGGCCACGCAGGTGCGGCCGCGGTAGCCCGTCCGGCCGCAGGAGGGGCAGCCCCGCCCGCGGCGCAAAGACGCGGCGCCGTTCCCGGCACCGTTGCCCAGAAATCCCCACACAGGCGAGTCGGGGGGCGGCTCGTAGGGTTCCGCGCAGTCCGGGCAGACCTTCCGCACCAGCCGCTGGGCGACCACGCAGAGCAGGCACGAGGCCACCAGGTACGGCTCGGCGCCCATGTCGACGAGCCTCGCCGGGGCCGACGCCGCGTCGTTCGTGTGCAGGGTGGACAGCACCAGGTGGCCCGTGAGAGCCGCCTGCACGGCGATCTTCGCCGTCTC
>NZ_AUBR01000137.1 GCF_000429345.1 Desulfovirgula thermocuniculi DSM 16036
GGGAAGTTGCTCCACGCCGTGCACTGTGGCGCGGACTCGGCGGATTCCTCATTTCCGCTCTGGCGAAAGGACCGTCTGGCCCGGTTCGCGGCGTGGTGGAGCTACGCCCTGCGGGGCGGCCAGCCCGCGCTGTGGCCCCCGGAGGCGTGGGCGCCCGCGCCCTGAACTCCGGTGGCCTTTCTCTTCGGGGAGTGCCTTCTCAAGGGGGGGAGGGAAAGCCGTGCGGGGGAAGGCGTGCCCGTCCTGCGGCGGCCCGCTGGAGCCGGAGGCGTGCGTGACCGTCCTGCCCTGGCGGGGCTGGAGGGTAGTCCCCGGCTCCCGGTGCCGGGCGTGCAGAAGGAAGTGGCCGGGGGAGGTGTCTTTCCATGCGCGCGGAGAAAATCCTCCGCCGCCTGGCGGAGAAGATAGGGGCGGCCCTCCGCGAAGTGGAGGACCGGACCGCCTGGGAGGTGGGGAGGCCGCGGGGGGACCCCCTGCTGGCCGCCGGACTACGCGGCAGGGCGGCGGCCTACAGGCGCTACCTGAGGGCGGTCGAAGATGCTATACAAGAAAACCGGGAGGTGTAGGGACGGTCGTGGACGCCTTGCACATGGCAGCTAAGAAGTTAATCGAGCGGCTCGGGCCGGAGGAGGCGCTCAGGGCGGCCCGGGAGATCGCGGGCGCCGACCGCGCCAGGTTCCGGGAGGCGCTGGGGGCGGTGCGGGAGGCCCTAGCCGAGGCCGAGGCGCTGGCCGCCGGGAGGTTCGGCTACGCCGAGGCGTGCCGGGCGGCCGGCCTGCTGGAGGGCGCCGTGCACCGGGTGAGGTGCGCGGCCAACTCCCTCTTCGCGCTCGCCGGGGGGGCCGCGGGCGGGAGGACCAATGGCGGGCGGCGGGCGTAGCCCCGCGGCGGCCTCCCTCGCCAACCGCGGCCGCGCCCTGGAGGACCTGGTGAGGGTGGCCAACGCCCGGTACCGCGCGCTGGGCCTGGCGGTGGTTCACAAGGTGCCCTCCGCGTGGGTGCCGCTGCGCGGGCCGGGCGGCAGG